>NZ_NFJP01000050.1 GCF_002159915.1 Gordonibacter sp. An230 | reverse complement strand
GGGTAGGATTTTGTCCGCAAGGGGGCATTTGTGTGTAAAATGATGCCGTTTAGCTTCAGAGAATGGGTTTCGGCGGATGCGGGCGGGCGTTTCGATGCGGCAGGCAGCCCGGATGGCAAGTCGGGACCGGCGAAGAGAAATGGAAGGCAAGGAGGAGCTATGCTGAAGAGGAACGGGGGAAGGGCGTCGCGGGCGCTGTCTGCGGGCTTGGCGGCGCTGCTGACGGCGGCGCTCGCAGCGCCTGGCGGCGTGGCCGTCGCATGGGCGACGGGCGGGGGCGCAGGGCCGCTGCCCGAGCTGCCGGTGAGCGACGTGCTCCTGCCGCAGGCCGCCGAGGTTGCCGGGGCGGGTGCGGAGGCGGCGGGGGCCGGGGCCGCTGGGGCCGGGGCGGGCCGCGTTCCCGGGGCGTCAGACGCGCAAACCGCTCCGGACGCGCCGGACGGAGCCCCCGGGGCTGGCGCGCCCGATGTCGGGACCGGGGCTGGCTCCGAAGCCGCCTCCGAGGACGGAGCCGCGCCGGAGGGATCCGAAGCGCAGACGGCTCCCGGGCGGCAGGAGCCGGCCGCCCCGTTGCCCGAGGCCGTCCCCGCCGCCTCCGGCGTCCCCATCGACGAAGCGACGTTTCCCGACGGCGCCTTCCGCTCGTATGTGTCGGAGCAGCTCGACGAGGACGAAGACGGGTTCCTCTCGGATGACGAGCGCCTGGGCGTGACGACCATCGACGTGCGGAACATGGGGATCGCGTCTCTTGAGGGCATTGAGAAGTTCTCCAACCTCCAGAAGCTGCAGTGCAGCTACAACTCCCTCGCGTCCCTCGGCCTGTCCGGCCTCCCCAGCCTCCGGACGCTGCGCTGCAACCACAACTCCCTCGCGTCCCTCGACGTGTCCGGCCTCTCCGCCCTCGAGTATCTGCAGTGCAGCAACAACTCCCTCGCGTCCCTCGACGCGTCCGGCCTCCCCAGCCTCCGGACGCTGTACTGCAGCGGCAACTCCCTCGCGTCCCTCGGCCTGTCCGGCCTCTCCGCCCTCGAGACGCTGTACTGCGACAGCAACTCCCTCGCGTCCCTCGACGCGTCCGGCCTCCCCAGCCTCCGGACGCTGCGCTGCAGCTACAACTCCCTCGCGTCCCTCGACGTGGGGGACTGCGAAAATCTTGAAGAACTGAGGTTCAACGACAACGACCTCAAGGTGCTCGACTTGCGGCAGAACAAGAAGCTCAAGGTAGCCTACCATGCCGTTGAGGGCGAGAGGGTGTACATCAGCGCGGGCATGACGGACTACATCGGATGCGATGTCGTTTCGTCGCATACGGGCAACATCACCATCGATCTCGATGGCCTCTGCGATCCGCAGCCCGACGGGTCGCGCACCGTCGATTTGCACGAGGTGATATCGCAAACCCTTATCGACCAAATCACCGAGAACTCCGCCCTCTACGATCCGGAAACCGGCATCCTGACGATCCCCGCAGGGAGGGAAGGGGTGGACATCGCCGCGAGCGACGGGAACCGCTACTACTTCGGCGAGGACCTGGGCGACGTCCCCGGGCCCGTCGCCCACGCGGTGACGTTCGTGTCCCAGGGCGAGACGGTGGCGACGGCCTCGGTGGAGGACGGCGGGGCCGTCGCCCGCCCCGAGGACCCGCGGCGCGAGGGCTTCGCGTTCCTCGGCTGGTTCTCCGACGAGGCGTGCACGGCCGCCTACGACTTCGCCTCCCCGGTGACCGGCGACCTCGTCCTGTACGCGGGCTGGGAGCCCCTCCCGGCCCCGGAGCCGGTCGCCCGCACGGTGACGTTCGTGTCGCAGGGCGAGACGGTGGCGACGGCCTCGGTGGAGGACGGCGGGGCCGTCGCCCGCCCCGAGGACCCGCGGCGCGAGGGCTTCGCGTTCCTCGGCTGGTTCTCCGACGAGGCGTGCACGGCCGCCTACGACTTCGCCTCCCCGGTGACCGGCGACCTCGTCCTGTACGCGGGCTGGGAGCCCCTCCCGGCCCCGGAGCCGGTTCCGGCTCCCGACCCCTCTGAGCCCGCCCTCGCCAAGACGGGCGACGGCGTTCCCTTCGCCGCCGTGGCCGCTGCGGCTTCGCTGGGTCTTGCCGCGCTCGTGGTCGCGGTGCGCAAGAAGGCGCGCTAGGGTCGGCAGGGGGTCTCGCCCGCGCGCGATACGTCCCCGGCGCCGCCTGGAAACGGAGGTGCCGGGGACGCGCGCGTGCGGGGGTGCCGGGAAAGCGGCTCCGGTGGCCCTTCCCGACGGGGCTGCCGCTGCGAGCCGGCAGGGCGCTTCGCCTGCAGCTTCGGGTTTTCGGCGAGCTCCGTCCCTCGAAAGCGGCCTGTAGCGCCGCGCCCCTCGGTCTTCCGCTGTGCTTGCGAACGCGCTTTGCGCCGTTTGCCTTACTGCGCTCCTTCCGCGTCTCCGCGCCTGCGTACCCTTCGGTTTCGCTGACCGCTGAGCTTTTGACGGGGTTTTCCGGAAAAGCGCATGCGCCGCGATGGGCTTTGCTACAATAGGGCGCATCGATGGTAAGTCGAAAGGAAACCACTCATGAACATCGTGTTGTTGGGGGCGCCGGGCGCCGGCAAGGGCACGCAGGCGGCCAAGCTGGTGGAGGAGTTCGGCACGCCGCACATCTCGACGGGGGACATGCTGCGAGCTGCCGTGAAGGCGGGAACCGAACTGGGCAAGAAAGCCAAGTCCTACATGGATGCCGGCGACCTCGTGCCCGACGACGTCATCATCGGCCTCGTCACCGAGCGCCTGCAGGACGCTGACACCGAGAAGGGCTTCATCCTCGACGGCTTCCCGCGCACGTCGGCTCAGGCCGTCGCGCTCGATGCCGAGCTCTCCAAGCTGGGCCGTCCGCTGGACGCGGCGCTGCTCGTGGACGTGGACCCCGAGGTCATCGTCAAGCGCCTCACCTCGCGCCGCATGTGCCGCGACTGCAACTACATCGGATCCGCCTCCGATGCGACGTGTCCGAAGTGCGGCGGCGAGATGTACCAGCGCGACGACGACAACGAGGCCACGGTGCGCAACCGCCTCGACGTGTACGAGAAGTCCACAGCGCCGCTCATCGACTACTACCGCGGTTGCGACCTGCTCGTCTCCATCGATGGCGATCGCGACCCGAACGTGGTGTACGAGGACGTCAAGCAGGCCCTCGGCCTGTAATCGCACAGGTTCGCCAATGCGAGCGAGGGGCTTCGAGGTGCCTAAGGCCGTCTGGTCGCGCAACCGAGCGCATGATGCATGCGAAGGGGCGCGCACGAAAGGGGCGTTCGGGCGCATCGCGGCCCCTCGGTGGCGCGTCGCAGCATCGGCCGCGCGGCGACGGGGCTAGAAATGCCGACCGTTCGCGACAACGTCTCCTACGCCTGCGCGCGTTTCATGGGCGCGCATCGCCACGCGGTGCGCCATTTCGTGAAGAGCGCGCTTGCGCTGGTCGGTATCGCGCTTGTGCTGGAGGCGTTTCTCTTCAATGTAAACTTCTTCCTGTCGGCCGGCTACAACACCATCAGCCTCGACGACAAGCTCGCGCTGCAGCAGGACGAGGACGGGTTGTACAAGCTGACGGCGGTTAACCACACGCTCGAGTTCTCGGACCTCAACACCGAGGTTCACAACATCCGCATCGACTTCGATCACGAGCAGCCGGCTCAGGAGCTGACGGTGAAGATACACTTCACCGACGAAGCGCACCTCACTTACTTCGATTCCACCGAGTACACGATGGGCGTGCCCGATGTTGAGGTGTCCACGCTGTCGAGCCAAAGCGAGTACATCAACCTCAACACGACCGGGTTGGTGCAGAACCTGCGCATCGACATCGTCGGCGACGAGGTGAGCTACCCCATCAAGCTCGTAGGCCTGAGCCTCAACGCCCACCATCCCTTCGACTTCAACACGACGCGCTTTGCCGTCGCGTTGGGCCTGCTGACGCTCGCTTTCGCGTTTCGGCCAGGCTCTGCCATCTACCGCATCGGCATCGTAGACGCGCCGCGCCGCTCGAAGGCGGCCATCGTCGTGGCCGTTGCCCTTGAGATGGGCCTGCTCAGCTCGTATCTGTTCTTGGGATCGAACCTCGTGGGCGTGGCGACGAAGGATTACAACAGCGGCTCGTGGGACGGTGTGAGCCTCGTGAACGTGTTCGAGGTGGGCGGCGAGAACGCTCAGCAATACGCCGAGCTGGCGAAGGCGATGGCGCACGGGCAGCTCTACCTTGAGGAGGAGCCTCCTCAATGGCTGCAGGACATGAGCGATCCCTACGACAAAGGGGCCCGGGACGAAGCGCAGAAGGAAACGGGCGAGGAGTACCTTTTCGACGTGGCCTATCACGACGGCCACTACTACGTGTACTTTGGCGTGGTGCCGGTGCTGCTGTTCTACCTGCCGTTCTATCTTTTGACCGGGGCGAACTTCCCGACGGCCATCGGGGTGCTCGTGGCCGTCCTCGCGTTCGTGCTGGGCTGCTCGGCGTTGCTCGACCGCTTCGCCCGATACCACTTCAAGCGCGTGAGCCTGGGGCTGTACCTGCTCTTGCAGATACCGCTCGTCATGTGCTGCGGCGTGCTCTACCTGCTCAAATTCCCCACGTTCTACTCGCTGCCCATCGCGCTGGGGCTCGCGTTCTCGGTGTGGGGGCTGTACTTCTGGATGAAGGGGAGGACGTCGCCGGCGCCGGGACGGTGGTATCTGGCAGGATCGCTGTGCATGGCGCTTGTGGCGGGGTGCCGGCCGCAGCTGCTCGTGCTGTCGCTTCTGGCCTTCCCGCTGTTCTGGCGGCCCTACATCACCGAGCGGCGGCTGCTCTCGGCGCGCGGCGCGCGAGAATTCGCCTGCCTTGTCGCACCGTACCTCGTGGTGGCGGCCTTCATCATGTGGTACAACTACGCGCGTTTCGGGTCGTTCACTGATTTCGGCGCGAACTACAACCTCACGGTGAACGACATGACGAAGCGCGGGTGGAACGTCGGCCGCTTGGCCCCTGCGCTGTTCGCGTACTTTTTGCAGCCTCCGTGCGTGACGGGGGTGTTCCCGTTTCTGCAGGCGGCGCCGTTCGACACCACCTACATGGGGCAGACCATCAAGGAGGTCACGTTCGGAGGCGTCTTCGCGTGCCTGCCCGTGCTGTGGATACTGCCGTTCGCGCGGCGCATCCTGAAGCTGCGTATCAGCCAGCGCTCCACGCGCACTATCGCGGGCGTCATCATCGTGCTCATCTTGGGCGGCGTGATCGTCGCGCTGGCCGATGCGGAGATGGCCGGCATCCTGCAGCGGTACTTCGCCGACTTCAGCTTCATGTTCCTGGCGGCCGTGGTGCTGCTCGCGTTCATCGTGAACGAGAACCTCTCTTCAGGCTCTGCGGCGCAGACGCTGTTGATGAAGGTGCTGCTCGTGCTCGTCGCGGCATCGGTGCTGTACAGCGTGCTTCTCTGCTTTGTGCCGGAGACGGGCTGGTACTCCGACATCTACTCGTGGGCGTACCAGGATATCGTGGAAACCGCGCAGTTCTGGACCTGACCGGGCTGCGTTGTTGAGGGCGCCCTGTGGGCGCGATGGCTTGAAACGAAAGGATGAGCATGGAATTCATCATCGCAGAGAGCGCGGAGGACATGAGCCGCCGTGCCGCCGACCGTATCGCCTCGTTCGTGGAGGCCGATCCATCGTGCGTGTTGGGCCTGGCCACGGGTACGACTCCCATCGGCCTGTACGCCGACCTCGTGGCCGACTGCAAGGCTGGCAAGATCAGCTTCGCCGACGTCACGACGTTCAATTTGGACGAGTATCGCGGTCTCGCGCCCGAGCACGACCAGAGCTACCGCTACTTCATGAAGAAGCATCTGTTCGACCACATCGACATCGACCAGGAGCGCACGCACGTGCCCGAGGGGTTCAATCCCGATGCCGACGCCGTGTGCGCGGCGTACGAGCAGGCCATCGAGGCTGCGGGCGGCATCGACTTGCAGCTGCTCGGCCTCGGGCCGAACGGTCATATCGGCTTCAACGAGCCTGAGGAGACGTTCCCCAAGGCCACCCATTGCGTGGACCTCACCGAGAGCACCATCCAGGCCAACAGCCGCCTGTTCGACAGCATCGACGACGTGCCGCGCCAGGCCTACACCATGGGCATCGGCACCATCATGGCCGCGCGCAGCGTGCTTGTGGTGGTGGAGGGCGCTCACAAGGCCGAGATCGTGAAGAAGGCGTTCTTCGGTCCGGTGACTCCCGAGGTGCCCGCTTCCATCCTGCAGTTCCACCCCGACGCCGTGGTCATCGTCGATCCGGCCGCAGGCGAGCTGTGCCGCGACATGGCGTAGGTTGCAGGAGGGTTGCGCCGCAGGCCGCGGGCGCGTGCCGTGCGCGTGCTGCGGGCGCTGCGGGGGCCGCGACGTGCGGCGGGCTGCTGGTGCGCGGCGTGCCGTTTGCGTGGGCGTGCTGCGGGCGCGGGTGCATGCCGCGCCGCGACGTGCGGCGGGTGCGGGCGTGTGTCGCGTTTCGGCATGGGACGTGCCGCTCCCGTGCTGCGTGCCGCAGGCGCTCGGCGTGCTGCGTGCCGTGGGAGCTGCGGGCGCGTGCCGCGCGGCGACGTGCGGCTGGCCGCGGGCGCGTGTCGCGTGGGTGCTGCAGGCTGCGGGCACCCGGCGTGCCGTGTGCGTGGGCGTGCGGTGGCCGCGGGCTGTGGGTGCGTGTCGTGTTGTGACGAGTTGCGACGTGCGGCGGGCCGCAGGTGCGCGGCGTGCCGCGCGGGCGCTGCGACGTGGGCCGTCGCGCAAGGGCTGCGAGTGTGCTGCGGGCGCGTGTCGCGCTTCGGCATGGGACGTGCCGCTCCCGTGCTGCGTGCCGCAGGCGCTCGGCGTGCTGCGTGCCGTGGGAGCTGCGGGCGCGTGCCGCGCGGCGACGTGCGGCGGGCCGCGGGCGCCCGGCGTGCCGTGTGCGTGGGCGTGCGGCGGCTGCGGGCGCGTGCCGCGTGGGCGCTGCGGGCGCGTGCCGTGCCGCGACGGGTTGCGACGTGCGGCGGGCGTGTGGCGGGCCAGCGTGCCGTGTGCGTGGGCGCGCGGGTGCTGCGGGTGCATGCCGTGTCGCGCGGGCTGCGGGCGCGTGTCGCGCTTCGGCATGGGACGTGCCGCTCCCGTGCTGCGTGCCGCAGGCGCTGCGGGCGCGTGCAGCGTGCGCAGGCGTGCCGCGCGCCGCGGGAGCTGCGAGTGCGTGCCGTGCCACGACGTGCGATGGACTGGCGTGTCGCGTGCGCGGGCGTACGGCGCCGCTTGGCGCGGGCTGTGCCGCGACGTGCGGCGGGCCGCAGGTGCGCGGCGTGCCGTTTGCGTGGGCGTGCTGCGGGCGCGGGTGCATGCCGCGCCGCGACGTGCGGCGGGTGCGGGCGCGTGTCGCGCTTCGGCATGGGACGTGCCGCTCCCGTGCTGCGTGCCGCAGGCGCTGCGGGCGCGTGCAGCGTGCGCAGGCGTGCCGCGCGCCGCGGGAGCTGCGAGTGCGTGCCGTGCCACGACGTGCGATGGACTGGCGTGTCGCGTGCGCGGGCGTACGGCGCCGCTTGGCGCGGGCTGTGCGAGAGGGCAGCATGTCGAAGGGGTCGCCGATGGCGGCCCCTTTCGCTTTCCGAGACGAGCGCGTCGAGGGGGCGTGCGGCTCAGGGGATCGTTCCTATGGAGTTCGTGCAGATCGGGGGGGTGCGACGCCGACAGCGCCGCCCTTGGCGCGTGCGATCCCGAGAAGGGCTGCCCCGGTGCGGTCGATTCCTGAGGGACGTCCCGGCGGCGCGCTCGATCTCGTCGGAGAGGGGCCGCTTCGGCGGGGCGGTTCCGGCAGCGAGCGCGAAGCGTCGAAGGGGGCGGGCGCGCCGGGAGGCGCGCGATCTCGACCGCGCGTCCCGTGCCGGGGGCGTGCGGTGTCGGGGGCTCGGCGCTGGGGGAGGGTGCGGCGCGGAGCTTCGGGATGAGCGGGCCGCTTCAAAGGCGCGCGAGGGAGGCGCTTCCTCCGGAAATCGGGCGTCCGAATGCACAGAAATCGCCGATCTGAAGCCCTCGGGACCCGCAAGGGCGCGCGCAAATTTTCGCGACCTGGGCAAATGCGTCGACTATCGGCCTCGGTTCGCTGGAAGGGGGCCTCCCTGACCTCGTTGGGGCTTCAGATCGGCGATTTCTGTGCAAATTGACCACGATCTAGTGCAGGGACCCCGTTGGTCCGGTGCCCCGGGCGGAGCGCGCAGCCTCCTGCCCCCGTCGCGACTGCGGCCCGCTGCCTGCCCTCATCGCGCGCACGACCCGCCGCCTGCCGTCCTGCCCCTGTCGGCGCGTCTGAGGCTCTTCTCCAGGCGGGGATCGTTGTCCCGGGGCAGAGCGCGCTGCCTCCCGCCGGCGCGTGTCGGCAGCGTCGCTCCGGGCGGAGCGCGCAGCCCCTTGCTGCCTCGCCTTTCCTGTGCGCCCGCGGCTCGCGGCCAGCTGCCTCGCTCTCCGCCCGCCGTCCCGTCCTCACCGGTGCGCCCTGCGCGCCTGCGGTTCGCGGCCGCCCGCCTGCGCGCCCGCGGCTCGCGATCCTCCGCCCTCTGCCCGCGCACCTGCGGCCCGCGACCAGCCGCCTGCGCGTCCTCCGTCCGCCTGCGCACCTGCGGCCCGCGGCCTGCCGCCTCGCTCTCCGTCCGCCGTCCCGTCCTCGCCGGTGCGCCCTGCGCACCCGCGGCCCGCGATCCTCCACCCTCTGCCCGCCTGCGCACCCGCGGCCCGCGGCCGCCCGCCTGCACGCCTGCGGCCCGCGGCCGCCCGCCTGCGCGCTCGCGATCCTCCGCCTGCCGCCTGCGCACCCGCGGCTTGCGGCCGCCCGCTTGCGCACCCGCGGCCCGCAGCCTGCCGCCGCCGGCGCGCAGGCCGCGGGCCGCGTCACGGCGTTAGAGCGCTCGCGCCGTCAGATTGCCAGCTGCAATTGCTTCGGCGATGTTCCACGGTTTGGCGGCGTCGCCGATGACGTGCGCCTCGATTCCGAAAAGGCTGTCGGCAAGCGAGGTGTTCGGCAGCATGTCCATCGCCTCGATGACGGTGTCGCACGCGATGGAGATGTCCGCGCCCGTCTCGCCGGTGAACGTGATCTCGCCGTCGCCCACTGAGGTGATCGAGGCGTTGGGCCACACGCGCATGCCTCGAGCGAGGAGCATGGGCTTGACGAAGGTTTTGACCCAGTTCGACTGCCCCTTGTCGAATCGTTCCATCGGGTCGGGCGTGATCATGGTCACGTGCTTCCCCTGGGCCATGAGGTAAAGCGCGGCATCCACCGCCTGGGCGTTCGATCCGGCGATCGTCACGTTGTCGCCGATGTCGGCGGTGAGGAAGTCGGGCAGCGCGACCACCTTGGTGCCGGCCGTTTCGGCCAGGCCGAGCTTGTCGCGCAAGCCTCCCGTGGCCACGACCACCGCGTCGGGCTTCTGCTCGGCCACGAAGGCCGCGTCCACTTCTTTTCCGGTGACCACCTCCACACCGGCGACTTCGAGCTGGCGCGCAAGGTAGGAGCGCAGGTCGTCCAGGTTCTCGTGCGGCCCTTTCACGGCGTGGGCGAAATCGAGCAGTCCGCCCACCGTGCCGCCCTTCTCGTACAACGTGACCGCGTGTCCGCGCAGGGCCGCGATGCGGGCGGCCTCCATGCCGGCGGGGCCGCCGCCGACCACCATGACGTTTCTCGGGCTGCTTGCGGGCAGAAGGTCGAACCCTTCGGGCATGGCATCGCGATAAGCGCGCTGCGTGCAGGCGTTGACGCGGCAGTGCTCGTAGGTGTTGCCGTCCTCGTCGTAATCGAAGTGGCAGTGCAGGCAGCGCGTGCAGGGGGCGATCTCGTCGATCCGGCCCTCCTTGAGCTTGGTCGGGTACTGCGGATCCACCGTAAGCGGGCGGTTCATCAGCAGGAAGTCGACTTTGCCCTCGCTGAGCGCGGCCTCGAAGTAGTCGGGCGCGTGCGCGGGATCCATGTAGGTGACGGTGCCCACGGGGATCGAGACGGCCTCCTTGAACTCGCGCGCCACGTCGAGCATCATCCCACAGCCGGAATGCTCGCTGATCAGCTTGCCCTCCCAGTGGCGCGAGAAGTCGAACTGCGTGCCGTAGGCGGTGGTGCCGTCGATGCCGTAGCCCGTGAAGTACAGGTCGGACGCGAACTGGCACACGTGCATGCCCAGGGGCCCCAGGCGCACGTGCAGGGAGTCGGCGCCGGCCGCCTCCAGCATCTTCGCTATCTCAAGGTTCTCCTCGACCGTGGTCATGAGCGAGCTGTCGCCGAGCGTTTGGTCGTTCTCCTCGATGCCGTTGATGAGCACCTGCACGACGAAGTCGTCGCCGCACTCGCGCTTGATGCCCTCGATCATCTCGCAGACGAGGCGCGAGCGGTTCTCGAACGACTGCGGGCCGTACTCGTCGTCGCGGTGGTTGCGCATGCGCGAGAAGAACGACTGCCCGAGGTTGTTGCCCGCGGCGTTGAGCTCGACGGCGTCGAAGCCCGCGTCCTTGAAGCGTTTGGCGGCGGCCACCGTGTCGGCTATGACGAGGCTTATCTCCTCGCGCGTCAGGTCGCCCGCCACGGCCGAGGCGAACTGCCCCGACGAGTCCTTCTGGGTGCCGCTGAACGCGATGCCCATGCACGAGATCTGATAGCCCGCGTACGCGCCCTCCTCGTGGATGGCGTCGACGATGCGCTTGAAGGGCATCTCGTCGATGGCGCGGGAGCGGGCGTTGGGGAAATGCTCGTACTTGTCGGCGCAGTCCTCCATCCACACGAGGTCGATGCCCCCTTGGGCGAAGCTGCGGTAGTAGGCGACGATCTCGTCGTCGTTGTCCTGCGTGTCGGAGCCGGCCGCCGACTTCACCATGCGATTGGAGAGCTCCAGCGAGCCGATCTTGACGGGTGAGAACAGGGTGGCGAGGTCGGTGGTGTTTTCCCGGAAGCCCTCGTCCTGGGGGTTGAGCTTCGACGGCGCTTGCCGCACCTCGGTCGCCTCGTCCGCCGCGCTCGCGGCGCTCGAGCCCCCTTGCTCGGAGGCGCTTTTCTGCTGCGGGGCGCAACCGGAAAGCGCCCCTCCCGCCAAAAGCCCGCTCGCGGCGGCAGCGACGGCGCCGGCGAGGAAGCCCCTCCGCGTCAGTCCCGCGCCTGGCGCGCTCGAGGTGCTCGAGGTGCTTGATGTTCTTGGTGTTCTTGATGTTCTTGGTGCGCTCACGTTGCTCTCCCTTCCTTGTCGTTCTCCTTGCGAGTGCGGACGCGCCGCGCATCCGGGGCTGTCGCAGGACAACCGGCTGTTCGCCACGCACAGCCTGCGCGCCGATGTTCGCGCATCCGGGGCCGTCAGAGGGCCACCAGCCGTTCGCAGCGTTCGGCCCGCATGTGGACGCCCGCGCGTCTTTGGCCATCGCGGGGCGACCAGCCGTTCGCTGCGTTCGGCCTGCGCGCCGACGCGCTGCGCCGCGCATCCGGGTTCATCGTAGGGCAGGGGAGGGGGGCGGGCCATTGCCCAAAGGTTCGATTTCGCGCGCACCGCATCGCTCAAAGGGTTGAGCTTTCCCTTTTCCCTGTTCGGGAAGGGGGCGTTGCTATGCCGTCCGATCTCGCTCCGCAGGATCGAGGAGGTCGATGAGCTCGTCGCGGGTGCCCACGCCCATCTTGGCGTAGATGTGGTTCGCGTGCGTCTTCACGGTGGACTTCGAGATGAACAGGCGGTGCCCGATGTTGGTGTAGCTGCGGCCTTGCAGAAGCGCGTAGAGCACCTCGCCTTCGCGCGGGGTGAGGTCGTAGCGCGAGACGATGGAAGAGCAGAGCGCCGCGGGGATGGACGAGGGCTCGTCGCTTTCGGGCGAGTTCTTGAGGGTTTGCAGCAGGTACACCACGAACTCGAAAACGGCTGTGCCCAGCAGCACGATCACGCATATCAGGCACCCTGCGGGGGCGTCGACGAAGTCGCGCAGCACGCGCCCGAGCGCGAACAGGAGGTCCTTTGCGCAAAACAGAAGGCATACGAGGGGGAGGTGCTGGGCTCCGAAAACCGGGCGGATGGAGGCGAGGATGCCCATGAACGCCACGTCGACCTGCGCGTACACGGCGAACAAGAGCACCCAAAGGAAGCTGATCGAGCTGTCTGACACGGCGGCCACCACGAGCAGCACGACGATGGAGCAGGTGGCGAGCATCCAATAGAATGACGCGACCAGGCCGGAGCGCGAACCGAGCCTGCGCGCGAGCACGATGACCGCCGCGGACACGAGCGGCGAGGCGACGAGGAGGGCGTAGGCGCCGTACTCGCGGTAGCCGGCTTCGTTTATGACGAGCAGCCCTTGCACGAATCGCGCGGCGAACGCGGCGACGGCGACCAGCTTGATGGCGTTCCACACCTCGCGGGCGGGCGCCGGTTGCTCGCCGTGCGGCTCGTGCGCGGCGGGATCGAGGCGCAGCTCCTGGCGGAGGCACCAAAACGACGCGGCCACTGCGGCGATGCGGATGGCGAACGCGGCCGCGCTTCCCGAGGACGAGAGCCCGAGGGCGAGCGGCGGCAGGCAGGCGATCGCCGAGGAGAGGGCGGAGGATCCCGACAGGCAGATAAGCGTGGTCCGCAGGGGCTTCTTCTGGAAGACGAGCAGCCACAGCAGGCAGTACAGCGCGAAGCCGAAGGAGAAGAGCGTCGAGGACGTGAGGAGCAAGGCGCTGCTCTCGATTCCCCGGACGAATAGGACCACGTAGGCTTCCTGCGTGCCGAATGCCGCCAGCAGCAGCGCGAGCGAGCAGGCGAAGGCGAGTTCGACGCGCTTGCGTCCGAGCCGGGCGAGGACGACGAGGACGATCCACGCCGCCGCCGACGAGAATCCGAGCGCCGCCTGGTAGTCCATAGGAATGGTGGTGTAGAAGCTGTACGCCCGCTGGTACACGAGCACGAGCACGACGAACCCGAACGAGGTCCAGCCGCTTGGTCGTTTGCGTTTCCCTCCCATTGTCTTCGCCCCCTTCGAAGCATGGCCTCTGAAATGATACCGCAATCGGCGATGAAGCGCCGTCGTCCGCGAGGAGGGCGAGTAAGCGTCCTTGCTGCTGCGTCGGAGCGCATCGGCAGGGGTCCGCGTGGGAGGGGCGCTGGCTGGGAGTGCGCTGGTTGGGGAGGAGGCTGGCTGTAGGGTTCCTGCCGGGGGCATTGGCTGGGGATGTCGCCTGCGGGCGCTCGTGGGGGG
>NZ_NFJP01000005.1 GCF_002159915.1 Gordonibacter sp. An230 | reverse complement strand
CCCCGATCCTGACCCCCGGCATCCCTCGCCCCAGCCCCTTGGCCTCTCGCCCTCCGGCCCCTCATCTCGTGCATGGACGTGAAACGCGAGCCGATGTTTCACATGAAACACTCGTTCGCGCTCCTTCCATCCATTCTCTCCTGTATAAACGCTGGCCACATGGCACTTCCTTCGCTTGCTCAAACATCGGCCCAACTCTTTCTCGCACATGCACGGAGAGCTGGGCGAACGTGCGCACCTTCGATTGTCGATAGCGCCCCTCCTCGCGTGCGAAACGCTTTGGGACTTTCCCATCGCACGTTTCTGGCATTCGGCCCCTCTTCACACGCATGCGCGGAGCGCCTCATTGCCGGCGCGCACAGGGAACATGTCGATATTCCCCTCGCAGGCGCGCGCAGAGCCCCTCGCAGTTGCCGAATCGAACAGGCGCGCCTCCATGCCCCCTTGCACGCGTGCGCGAAGCCCCCATTCGCACATACGCTCCCTATCGCTTCAGAGCCTTAAGTCGGTCGCCCGCCCCCGCTTCTTGATCTCTCACACATACCCCAACCTGGTACAATGGCCCCAATGACGTTCAACGCCACTGCGCAAAGGAGCAAGCATGGCAGATGTGACGACCATTCCCACGATCGGGCCGCGGCTGGCTCAACGCCTACGCGACATCGGCATCGAATGCGTCGAGGATCTGCGCGGCCAAGATCCCGAAGAGCTGTACGCGCGCGACGTCCTCGTTCACGGAGAGGCCGACCGATGCTGCCTGTACGCATACCGCGAGGCCGTGTACTTCGCGGAAGCGAAGCAGCCCGATCCGGCAAAGCTGAAATGGTGGCTTTGGAAGGATTGACCCCCTCTTTTTTCCACGCGCAATTGCGGCCCTCGGACATGGTGGCGCCCCATCCTTTTGCCACCCAACAGCCAGCGCAGCTCGGCTCGCCCTTTCTTGCACGCAAGCATCTTTCCTTGGCGCATAAATCACCAGATTGCCGTCGAAACCGATAGAGATCGAGCCTGTTGCTCGCACTTTTCCCGGATTTTCGGATTCTCGACCCAACGGACAAAGACGCAACCTAGGAAAATGAGGGAATTGCCTCGTCGGACGCGCCCCGCCCCCCCAAGCCCGGTAGCAATCTGGCGATTGTCGCGCCGCAGGTCGTCCGTGTCGCGCATCACAACTCTCGAACGATCACGCGCAGGGAAGCGCAGGCCTTTGCCAAGCCAGGATCGATCCGGGCTCATGTTCGCCGAGCCACGAACCGAGCCTCACCAGACCGGGCGGTGCGGGAGGCCCGTCCAGCGCGCGAGGCCTCCCGCGGCCTCGACGGGGCCTTGCCCGCCGGGTCGACCCCACCTGTATCGACCCCCGTTTGACGAAAGGAGGCCCCTTTCATGGCGGAAAATGACGGAAAACCGCTATCAGAGGATGGCGAAGGCGTCCGACATCGCTACCTTCCATTCGACGTCCCCACATATAGCCTGATCAACATGTCATTCATTCTCACTCGCCAAGAAAACGACGCTTCGTGATCGCGGATTTCCGTCGTTTTCCGCCATCAAGCCCCGCCCTCCGCGCGCCAGACGCCGAAGCCGCACGGCGCCGCTCGTTCAACTCGTCAGCGCCGCTCGCTCACTTCAGCCAGCGGGGTCGTCCAACGCATGCGCCGTGCGGCCCATCGCCGCCCAGATGCAAACGCGACCATCGGCGCACGTACGCGCGCCCGATAAGAGCAGGAACGACCGGCGAGGCCGCCTGCGCCACGAAGATGCCAACGAATCCGCAGCCGAGCACGCCGCTCAGCAAAAACGCGAGGCCGAAACGCACGGCGAACGCATCAACAAGCGAGTTCGCCAAAACGAGCCGCGGCGAGCCGGCTGCAAGCGCAAACGAGTCGAAGCTGAACATGGCGGCATAGAACAGGCCGTTCACACTGCAGGTGATACGCAGGTACAGCACGGCAAGGTCGTGCGCCGCGCTGCCAGGCGCACAACCGTAGGCGGCCACCACCGCGGGTGCAAGCAGCTGGACGAGAACTTGGACGCCCGTGGTCACGCCCACGTTGAGCCGTGCGCCGAGGCGTACGACCTCGCAGGCGCGAAGGGGCAACGCAGCACCCATGTTCTGCGCAGCAGCCGTGGTGATGGCTTGGCCGACAGCCCAGCATGGCAGCCCCGCGACGGTGCTGATCTGCAGGCCGACGCCCGCCGCGGCGGCCACGTCGGTGCCGTAACGATTGAGCAAACCCGTGACCAGCGCGTACGACAGGTTCACCACGGCCATCTGCGCGGCTGCAGGCATGCCCACGCGCAGCACGGCAGCCACGCTCGCTCCGAGGCGCAGCCCGTCGCCCAACCCGCCGAACGCGCCCGCCGCACGACCCCGTCCCGCGAGCACCCGAGCGCCCGGATAGCGCCGCCACGCGACCACGAGCGCACCCGCAGCCGCCACGCCCTGCGCGATCACCGTGGCGTAGGCCGCACCCTCAACGCCGAGCCCTGCCGGCCCCACGAGCGCAAGGTCGAGCGCCACGTTCACGAGCGCCGACATGCCCACCAGCAGAAGCGGCGTGCGCGCGTCGCCATGCGCTTTCAGAAACGCCACGGCGGCGTTCAGCAAAAACGACCCTGCGCAGCCCGTGCACACCACCTGGGTGTACGCCACCGCCGCATCGAACGCCACGGGCGGCACCGCGTTCGCCGCGAACGCCGGTCGCGCGAGCACTGCGCCCGCCAGCGCGAGCAGCCCCGCCGTGCCCACCGCCGACAACAGCGTGGCCGCGTACGCGCTCCGCTGACCGGGCACGTCGTCTGCGCCCACCGCTCGCGCCACCGCCACGCCTCCCCCGGTGGCAAGCCCCATCACGAACGCGCTCACCAGATACGCCGCGTTCGTCGCGTTCGAGATGGCCACGAGTCCCGCTTCGCCCACCACGTGGCCAACCACCACCATGTCCACGGTTTGGTACACGTATTGCAGCAGATTGAGCGCCATGAGCGGCAGCGCAAACGCGACGAGCCGCCGAAGCAGCGGCCCTTCGGAAAACAAGCTGTCGGAATTGAAGTTCGCCATGATCCACCTCGATGGTCTTGGAATGCGAAGGACAACCTCACCGCCATCGCCCCCGACGCAGGCCCCTGCCACGCCGCAAAGCGGCAAAAGCAGAGGACGCACGCCCGCACCGGAAAGTCCACGACCCCCTCAGCACGCCCGCAATGTCGCGCTCGAAACCGAATCCGCAGGCAGACGTAATGAAAACGCAGTCGACACAAAGGACGAGAGGAGGCCCGAATCGAACCGGACGCCGCATGGATTCTCGGCGGCAAGGCGCGCCGTCGGCAATGGGGCCGTCGGTACAAAAAAGCGCCGCGGACGAAGCCATCCGCAGCGCTTGGAATCACCGGCATTCCGGCATCGACAACGCAGCGCGCCTACGCGACGCGCCTCCCGATGCCGACGATCATACCCGTTCCCGCTCCGTGCGGCGCTTCATCGGCGAACGCGCACAGAGCAGCTGCCCTGCAGAGCTTCATGAAATCCTCCCGAGAGGTGAACATAGCGACTAGAAGCATACCTCCGGCGCTCCTTCACGTCAACCGCAGGCGGCAGGCTGCGCCAAAGGGGTCGCTCAACGACACTCGGGGCCGCATCCGCAAAAGCCGCTTCGCACCTCCGACAGCCCAACTCGCCCGATTCGGACGATGCTCTCGACCCCGCGCCGCTCACGTGCGAGACGGCCCGGCTCCATGCCGACAGGCCGTCCCCATCCGCTGCTGGCGAATGCCGCGCGAAGCCTCGTTCGGCCGTCCGCCAAGCCGCATACGCGGCAAAATGGTCATATCGTGCCCATGCGAAACCAGCTCCAGCAAGGTATCGTAAAGGCGCTGGAAGAAAGGATTACCATGACCGATAGCAACGACAGCGCGCCGCTCGTTCGCGGGTTGGGCGTAGTGCTCGACGCATGCGCCGAAGCGTTCCTGAACGAACCGACCTCGCAGGTCGTATCCGACATGCGCCGCGTGGCGAACGTGCTCGGCGCACCCGGATTCGACGACATAGAAGCCGACGACGGCCTCAAACAACGTTACTACGACCGGATGTTCGTAACTTCAAGCCCTCTGTACGTGCCGCTCAGAGAAGGAAGCATCGTGGGAGGAGGCGTCGACCAAAACGGGGCCATGCGCTACGCGGGAATCGAGAGCGGCCGCGCCGACCACGTCCTTCGATGCTACCGTGCAGTTGGCTTCGACCATCGGGCCCTCGTGGGCTATCCGCTGGCCATCTCGACGCTCAAACCCGACTCAATCGCCTCAGAACTGGCATTTCTCGCATTCTGCGTGCAGCGTTGCGCCAAGGCGAACGAAGCGGGGCAGCGCGACGAAGCCGCGCGTTGGATCGAGCTTGCGCAAACGTTCGCCCGAGACCACGCTTGCACCTGGATCCCTGCAGCCGCCGCATGCCTCGAACGCACGTATCGGGACTTCTACGCCCGCGTATGCACTTTGGCCGCCCAAGCGGTTCATGCCGTTCTCGACGAAGCCCTCCGCAAGCCTTCCTAAGAAAGCGGCAGTAAGAGGTAGCCACCCTCATCGCCGACATCAATCCCGGCAGTACGCCAGATCGATCAGCTCCTGCTGGGAATGAACGTCGCATTTCTGGAAGATATTGCTGACGTGCGAGTGCACCGTGTTCAGGGAGATCGTCAACTCGTCGCGAATGTAGGGGCGAGTGCGTCCTGCGAGCAACAGCTCCAATATCTCCGTCTCGCGCCTGGTCAGCCCATAGCGTTGCTGCAAAGACCGCGCCTTGAGCTGAAGCAGGCGCTCAAGGCGCACCTCCTCGCGCTCCGGCTCGTCCCCATCGGCATCCGAGGCGCCATCCGCAATGAGAGCGCCAGCCGAGAGGCCGCGGCTTTCGCGTGCGTTCCGTTCAGTCTCAAAGCCCCCTTCGCACGTCGTCTCTACGGCCAAGTCCCTTGTACCCCTCGCATCCTGCCCGCCCAGCCTTTGCGATCGGGCGTCCAAGCGCCAATGGGGGTTGAACCCCGTGAGCATCGTCGCGAACACGGCTATCGCCACCGCCGCAAGGGCGGCCCCAAGCCGTACGTCCATCGGCAGCAGGTTCACCGCCGCAAGCCCCGCAGAGCACCCCAGCACGATGCCGAGCCCTTGCCCGGCGGCGATCCCCAGAAACACCGCCGTCGCCAATTCGCGGCGTCTCCTCAAATGCTTTGCGGCGGCCATCCAGCAGCTCAGCTGAATGCCGAACATCCCCATGAAATTCATCGAGTAGGCCACTATGCGCGCATACAGGTTCTCATGCCCGAGCCAGAGCACGCTCAAAACAAGAAGGGCGAACGGTATCTCCCAGCGGTACGACAGCGTGATGCTGATATAGCGCGCGTAGCGCAGAAGCAACGCGAACAGGGCCACCGCCACCACGATGGCGCACAAAAACGGAATCAGGTAATGAAGGTAGCGGTCGTAAGCGCCCACCGGAGCAGCCACGACGCGCATGAAGGAAACAAGAAACCACAGCGCCGAGATCATGGCGAACGTCGAAAGCGAGCGCCGCATTTCGCGGCAAAACGCCCCTTGCGAAGCCGGCGCCCCTTCGAGCTCACGGAGCCCGGGCGAAGCCCCGTCCCTGAAGCGGCGCGACCCGGCCTCCTCGGCACCCTCCCCCGCAGCCGCGACAGCCGTTGCGGTCGGCGTCTCGACCGCCTCGGCAAGACCGGCTTCAACCCCGTCCGTCCGACCCTTCGACCGAAACGCCAGATACATGGACGCCGCCGGAAGGGCGGACGCCACGATCAAGTCGACCACGCCGTACAGTTTGATGGGAAGCGTGACGCAGTACAGCGCGAACGCGATCACGAAACTCGCCATCGTGTCGAACTCGATCGCCGAATGGGAGCTCAGCGAAAAGCGTCCGCCCCACACGGCCGTCATGACGGCAACGCCCACGCCCAGAAGGAGGCCTGCGATGGCGAACGTCGTCCAATACCACTCTATGACGATGTAGCTCAACCATAAAGCGATGTTGCCGGCAACCGCGCACGCCGCCCCCGCCACACCCCAAGAAGGGTGGTCGAGGGACACCCCGCAACGCGCAAGGCCCAAGCCCGCCAATGCGCACACCAACTCCGACACCGCCGACGCTATCCAAATGAATTCAAGATTGTAAGGAACGAACGTCCCTACGGCCATGCCGCATCCGAACAGCGCGATGTAGTTCCACGCCAGAAAGAACGCGAATCCTATGTTACGCGTCACGTACGTCCGAATGCTTCCCGCAAAGCCTTCCGCCATGAGCCTTCCTCTTACGCAAGACGCCACGCGCCCCCGCACTGCTTCCCTAATTGACACCAAATGAATCAAGTATATCATAACACCTGTTCGCAGATCGTGTTCCAACCGATCTGGTCACATCATGGGGATGCCCTCCCCTCGTGCTTCTCACCCCGTTCTCACCATGCGCCGCCTCGCTTTTACGCCCCACGACCAACAAAATGGTCACGACCTGCCCATGCGCGCCGCCGACCCACGCACCACAATAGGCTGGCTTTCAACCCACGAGACGAGAAGGAGGGAGCATGGAATCGGTGAACCTGAGCCGAAGGAGCTTCGTGAAAGCGACCGCCGCAGCGGGAGCCCTTTCGGTTATGGGAGTAGGACTCGATCATCAAAGCACCGCCGCCCTTGCGAGCGAGGCCGACTTCCCCGCGCCAAAGCAAGGACAGCCTGTCGAAGCGACGGTCGACCCCAAAACCGGCGAGGTGACCGTCAACGACGACGTCATCATCCGCTACAGCACCTGCCTAGGATGCTACTGCGATTGCGGCAACCGCGTGAAAATGGACCGAGAAACCGGACGCGTCCTTTCCGTGGCCGGCAATCCGTACCATCCGAACTGCTCGTATCCGGTGCTGCACTTCGAGGAGCCCCTTGAAGAGGCATACCGCTCTATGAGCTATTCGAGCGCCAAGGGACAGGCCATGCCCGGAACCATGTGCGCGCGCGGCATGGGAACATGGGACGCCTACAACCAGCCAGACCGCATTACCACGCCGCTCAAGCGCGCCGGCGCGCGAGGCGAGGGCAAGTGGAAGCCCATCAGCTGGGAGCAGCTCATCCAAGAAGTGACCGAGGGCGGCAAGCTCTTCGCCGAAATCGGCGAGGATCGGCACATCGAAGGTCTGAAAGCGCTCCACGACAACGAGACCCCCATCGACCCCCAGCAGCCCGACCTGGGAGCCGTATCCAACCAGGTGCTGCTCATGGGCGGTCGAGCCGACGGTCGCCAGGCTATCTGGCAGCGCTTCGGAGGGGCCTACGGCACCACCAATGTATTCGGCCATTCGGCCAGCTGCGGCGGAGCGCAAGTGGCCAAGAACATGTCGAAGATCGGCGGAAAGGGAGCCATCTCCGATGTGGACTTCTGCGAGTACCTGCTGTGGTGCGGATCGTTTCCCGGAGCCACCGGCAACAGCTTCCAGGGCATGGCCAAGCGTTCGGCGACGCGCCTTGCGGCAGGCGAGTGCACGATGGACGTCCTCGACCCGGTTCTGGGCAACGGCAATGTGACCCCCACCATGAAGGGCATCAACTGGATCCCCATCAAAACCACCACGAACGCCGCCTTCGCCTGCGCGGCATCGCAGTGGATCATCGACAACGAAGCGTACGCCGAGGACTACTTGACGGCACCGTGGATCGAACCCGCCTGGGAGGCCGGTTACGCCTCGTTCAGCAACGCGACCCATCTGGTCATCGTGGACGAAAGCCACCCGAACCATCGCAGGCTCATGCGACCGGCCGATGCCGGCCTTGAAGAGCCCGCTTTCGAAGGGAAGGCGGCCGACAAACCAACGTACAAGGTGGTGATCGACGCCGCCACGGGGCAGCCGACGGTGAACACCCAGTGCGAGAAGGCCGAGTTGCGCTTCGAAGGCGAGGTCAACGGAGTGAAGGTGCGCACCGCCTTCTCCCTGTTCGACGAGTCGGTGCACGAGCGATCCATCGAGGAGTACTCGGAGGAATGCGGCGTGCCGACATCCGAGATCGAGCGCATCGCCAAGGAGTTCACCTCGCACGGCACCAAATCGTCGGCACGCCTCATGGGCGGCTCGGCATGCGTGACCGGCGTGGACACAACGTTGGCCTACCGAATGCTCAACGCGCTCATCGGCTCGGACGAGATGATCGGCGGATGCGGGCCTTCGAACATGGGCGCTAGCACCACAGCCGACGGCAAGCGCTACAAGCTGGGCACCGTCGAGGGCAAGCCCGACATCTCGAAAGCCCAATGCATCGCCCGCAACGGCAAGGCGTGGGAGAAAACCGACGAGTACAAAAACCGCGTGGCCGCCGGAGAGAAGGATCCCAAGCCGATGCTGCCATGGTTCCCCGTGGAAAGCTCTGCCGACAGCCAGGCCCTCGCCTCCATCGTGAACCAATACCCTTATCAGGCGAAGATCATCCTCAACTGGATGCGCACCTCGCTCGAATGCATTCCCGGCGCCATGCGCTCCGAGGTCATCGACAAGCTGAAGGATCCCGAAGTGGTTCCGCTGTTCATCTCCTGCGACGTCGTCATCGGCGAGGACACGCAGTACGCCGACTACGTGGTTCCCGACACGAACCCCTACGAAAGCTTCGGAACGCTCAACATGGAAGGCTGGGTCGGCTACGGAGACGCCCTGCGCTGGCGCGTCAAAGAGCCCGGCTCCATGAAACTCGACGACGGTCGCTACGCCAGCATCGAGACGTTCCTCGTGGACGTCGCCAAAGCCTGCGACGTGCCCGGCTTCGGCGACAAGGCCGTGCAGGACGCCGAGGGCGCCTGGTGGCCCATCAACGACGCCTGCGACTACTTCATGAAAGCCTTCGCGAACCTCGCCTTCGACGGCGAGCCCGTAGCCGATATCTCCGAAGAGGATGTTCGTTTGCAAGCGCTCGACGACCTTCCCGAAGAGTGGAGACAAGCCGTCACCGAGGAAGAGTGGCCGAAAGTCCTGAACGTGATCTCCCGTGGCGGTCGGTTTCATCCCGTTGAGGACGCCCTCGACCCCGAAAGCGGACGTAACGCCTACATCAAGCGAGACAGCACCGCTCCTTTCGAGGCCCTCTTTTACAGCGAGGTGCGCGCCACGCGCAAAAACGACTACGATGGCAGCTATTCGTCGGGCACCCTGTCCTACACGCCCCAGGCGTTCGCCGACAAGCGTCTGTTCACCGATGTCTACTCCGAAGAGGAGTTCCCGTTCGTCTCCACGAACTACAAGCCGCGCTTCCGCTCGATCTCGATGCTGGCGAACAGCCCGCTCATGCGCGACCTCTGCGAGCACAACTACATCGAGATCAACGAGAACGATGCTGATGAGCTGGGCATCAAGGACGGCGACACGGTGCGCGTGACCAATCCCACGGGCGACGTCATGGAAGGCGAGGCATGGGTGCGCGGCGGCGTTGCGAGGCGCACGTTCGCCGTGGCTTACGGATACGGACATCGCGCCTACGGAGCCCAAGACGTCGAGATCGATGGCAAGCTCACCAAAGGCGATCCCGCCATCGGCGCCGGCGTGCACCTCGACACGATGCTCGATCCCACGTTGGGCGACGACGTCGTCTACCCGCTCAACGACAACGACTCCGGAACGCCGGGACGTTCGGGCGGCATGTACAAGATCGAGAAAGCGTAAAGGAGGGTCTGAGCGATCATGGCTGATCGAAAGTATGAGATGTTGGTCGACCTCTCGCGCTGCATCGGCTGCAACGCCTGCGTTATAGCATGCAAGATGGAAAACGAGGTCCCGCTGACCAAATTCAACACCTGGATCGAGAGCTGGGATGTGGAGGACGGCGCCGGATTCATCCGCCGGGCAAACCTGCCCAAGCTGTGCAACCACTGCGAGAATCCCGCTTGCGTCCACGTATGTCCCACGGCCGCAAGCCACGTCGCCGACGACGGCACGGTTCAAATCGACGTTGACAAATGCATTGGCTGCAAGTACTGCATGGCCGCCTGCCCCTACGGCGTGCGCTGGTTCAACGACGAATCGGGCGATGTCCATAAGTGCACGTTTTGCGAGCATCGCGTAAGCAACGGACTGCTGCCAGCATGCGTGGGCAACTGCGTGACCGGAGCCCGCATGTTCGGCGATCCGAACGACCCCGACAGCGATCTGTCCCGCCGCCTTGTCGAAGCGCCGGGAACCGAAGTGCTGCTGGAGGACATGGGCATGGCCCCCTCGGTGCGCTACGTGGGACTTGACGACACAATGGGCATGACGCGCGTCTCCGCCATCCACCAGGGCGGCAACGTGAAGACGCCCTACGAGGGGAGGCAGTAATGGTTTGGGACGGCATCGTCGCATGCGACCTTTTCTGCGCGGGAATGGGCGCATGGACGTTCATCTTCACCGCGCTCGCATGCCCGCGCGCCGAAAAAGCGCGCACCGTGAGGCTGGCTGGGTTCGTCGTAGCCGCGGCATCCGTGGCCTTAGGCGCGCTCATCTTGGCAGTCGACGCGAAAGGCGGGCTTTTGCATCCGCTTCGCTACTTCAACCTGCTGGGGAACTTCGGCTCCGTGATGATGTGGGGCGTCGTGCTCATCAGCCTGTTCCTTGTCGGAGCGCTCGCATGCATCGTTTCGCTGGCGCGCTGCCGGGTCGTCCCGCGAGCGCTTGAGCTTGCCTGCGTTGCACTTGGCCTGGGCGTTTCGCTGTACACGGGCGTTTTGCTGGGAACCTCTCCGGCATTTCCGCTGTGGAACCTCGCCGTCTTGCCTATAGCCTTCCTCGTATCGGCTGCGTACAGCGGGTACGCAGCGTATGGGCTTATCGACCGCTTCGCCGGAGGCGAGAGCCACGACCTGCCCGCATGGGTGCGCGCCGCGGGCATCGCGCTTCCGATGCTGCTGGCCATCGCGATCGCAGCCCTGCTCATGGTGGCGGCAGGCACGCAGGGCAGCGGAGCAGCGGCCGCAAACGCTTCTGTGTCGAACTTGGTTTCAGGATCGTACGCAGCACCGTTCTGGGGAGGCGTCGTGCTCGTCGGCATTGTAGCTCCTCTCGCACTGGCCGCCGTCCGTCTGCGACGCGAGAACGCGGCGAGCTGGCTTCCCCTTGCGGAGTGGGCGCTCATCTTGGTGGGCGGCTTCGCGTTCCGCTATGTCGTGGTGATGGGAGCCGTGCCCGTCTTCGCTTAGGACCCCCCCGGCATGAGAGACGCTGTCGAGCTGCGCGATCCCCTCAAAAGGGCGCGCAGCTCGGTCTGCACCGCGCGCTCGGCGTTCGTCCCGATCGCGCGAGAGGCGATCTGCCTGATGGCGGGACGCACGTTGCCCATAGACACGCTTGCGCCGGCCATGCGCAGGATCTCGTAGTCGTTCATGGAATCGCCGAAGGCCATCATCTCGTCGGCGGCGGGCCCTTGGTCCGCAAGCCTCACGCCCCAAGGGCCCGTGCAGGAACCACGAGCACTCCGTCATCGCGTCGAAAGGCAAGGGAACCAATCCCCTCGACAACAGCGAGGAACGAAGGCTCGCGACCCCCTGCGGACACGATCTTCCGTTTGAGCTTGAGCAGGTTCGCCGCAGCCGCATCCGCTTGATTGTGCCCTAGCTTCACCTCGATACCCGCCCAAGCCCCGTCGGACGCTTCGATGATGGCATCGACTTCGAGTCCTTCTTTGTCACGATAGAAGAACACCTTCGCATGGCCTCCGCGTAAACGAGCAAATCCCTCATGCAAAGGGATTCGAACAGGAACCCGAATGTGTTGAGGTCGCCAAGCAGCTTCGCGCTCGACGCTCCGAGGATGGCGGCAGGAAGGGAAGGGTCGACGAAATGGTATTTCGGCTTCTTGTTGACACGCAAAGACGACCGGAGGTTGGGAGCCCACGAGGGAATCTCCTCAATGACGAATACCTTCTCCAATGCCCGGAGGTAGTCGGCAACGGTTTCGGCCGAAAGAGGGGCGCTCGACGCGTCGGCAGTCATGTCGCGTATGAGCGTCTTGTCGGTTGTCGCCTGCTCCATGGTGCGCGCCAGCGAATGCAGGAGTCGGGAAACCTTCTCCGGATCGCGCCTTATTCCGTCAACGCGAGACAGGTCGTCCGAGGAGAGCGTGTCCACATAGTTGCGCGGCATACGCTGGGCCGAGGATTCGGCAGATTGAAGCGATCCCGGCCATCCACCTCGAACCACCAGATGGATAAGCACCTCGAGCGTCGTCTCAGGAGCCTTGCGCAAAAGGACATCGCCTTCGAACAAGCCATGGAGAGAGACTTCGGCAGTTGAATCCCCCGACTCCTGAAGGGTCATGGGACGCATCTTCAGCTTTTCGATACGGCCAACGCCACTGTGCCTCGGCTTGCTTTCACGGGGAACCGCCGACCCAGTCAGAACGAACGTGGAGGACTTGCCAGTTCGGTCAACCTCGTTTCGCACCGCGTCCCAAAGCGATGGCACCTCCTGCCACTCGTCAATGAGGCGGGGCGGGTCGCCCTGCAGAGCAAATGACGGCGCAAGCTCTGCCATTTCCCGGTTTTGGAAGCTGCCCGACGGATCGAGCAAACTTATCTCGCTGTTCGAAAAACTGCGCCCGGTCCACGTTTTTCCGCAATATTTGGGCCCTTGGATGCATACGGCACCGAACACCTCCAAATCCTCCGCAATGCGCTTGTCGAGGAGACGCGGAAGTTATCGTTCGTTTTTGAGTTGCCCGTACATAAGGGTGTATCCCCCGATCCATCGGTTTACCCTGCATTTTGGAGATACTTTCCTCTTTGTTTTGCCAATATTCAACTCTTTGTTTTGTCGAGAATCTATCCTTCATTTTATCGAATGAGTTGATTGCCGAATAATCGTCCCAATGGCTCTGATCGCCCTCCATGTTGCCGAGAACCGCAAGGGCAAGGCGGGACGGCATGCGAAAGCGAAGCCCTCACCGCGCTCCCAGCAGGCGCTCCAGTTCGCGCTGCACCGCGTGCTCGGCGTTCGTCCCGATCACGCGAGAGGCGATCTGCTTGATGGCGGGACGCGCGTTGCCCATAGCCACGCTTGCGCCGGCCATGCGCAGGATCTCGTAGTCGTTCATGGAATCGCCGAAGGCCATCATCTCGTCGGCGGCAATCCCGTGGACGGCCAGCACCTGGCGAACGCCGGTGGCTTTCGTCACGCCGCGCTGCATGACGTCGATCCACCGGCGGCCCGAGGGCGCGAACACGAAGTCGTCGCCCAGTTCGCGCGAGAGGATGTAGGCGAGATCCATTGGGTCGTCGTCGCAGTACACGGACGCCTTCAAAATGTGAACCTGGGGTGCGGGCACCGAGTGGATGCGCACGGGGCTCGGCAGGTTCTTGTCCTTCTCGCGCTCGAAGCGCGCCTCGTCGTCGAGCAGGTAGCTGCGCGTCTCGTCGAACAGCGCCAAATGCATGGCACCGAACTCGTCCACGATGCGCGCGAGCCGCCGCACGGCCGCATGCGAGAACACCTCGAGATCGGCCAGCTCGCCCTCCACGTACACCTGCGCGCCGTTCGACGCCACGAAGTCCATGCAGTCCGCAACCGGTTCGAACAGCTCGCACAGCGTGTCATAGCGCCGTCCCGACGACGCGACGAACCGGATGCCCGCATCGCGCAGCCTCCGCACGAGGTCGAGCGCGCCTTCGGGCACGCGTTCGCGCTCGTCGAGGAACGTTCCGTCCATATCGCTGGCCACAAGCTTGACCGCCATCGCTTCCTCCTGCCTTTGCACCCTTTGCGCCTTCCAGCATGGTCGGCATCTTCATGGTAAGCCACGAGGCGCGACCGACGCGACCGCAAACGAAAGCTTTGCGAGGATTTGATCCAGCGGTTACAAAACGGGGAACCCAACTTCTGCGCCGACCGCGCTCCGATCCGGTCGCGCGCCCGCAGCCGCTTGACGTTCGCCACCGACCCCGCACCCCGCCGCACCGGCGATTCAAAGGATGATCGGCCCGGGGTCCTGCCAAGCTCCGAGGAATCAGCACATTGGCTGCGACCCACCGACCCCGCTCGCGCAAAACGCATCCGCGAACCCCCCCCCTTTTTTTCGAATTCGTCCGCAGAGCAGCTTGAGGCCGACCCCACCAAAAGGCAAGAGCGGAACGGACCGACGCTCGCAGGATCCCGGATCGCGCCCCTGCGACGGGACGAAGCGAAAAGCCGCTCCGTCGGACAAGGAGCCCCACGCCGGAGAGATCTGCGTTGCGGGCAGGCTGGCCTCTGCCGATCTTGGTTTGGCGGCGTATCGGCCCCATCCGCCGCCAAACGGCCGTTGACACGGACACGCGTTCGCGGATATCGAGCCGAGCCCTCCGATTGAGCGTTTCAGGCTCCCCCGCCCGACGAGCGGGGCCTCCCGAAGCGCTGGCAGGGCCTTGCGCAACGAACCGACCCTATCTCTGCCAACGGCGGCTTATCGACAGACGGCCCTTGCGAGGCACGCTATTCGCCAGATCGCCATCGACCTCGGCAAAATCGAGAGCCTCCATCAAAACATCAGGTGCGTTTTCCCAGATCGCATGTTCTTCTTACAGACCGCAGGGCAGCGAATCCGGGGCACGACGCAACAAAGATGCGACTTTGATGGAGCCCGATAGCAATCCGACGCATTTTGCGTCGATGGAAAGACGGGAGCAACGGCGATCCGCGCGCAGCGAATCATGGCGCCAAGGAGCGAACTCGAACGAGCGGATCGAAATGACGACGGCGGCCCGCGCAAGAAGCAACCGACCTTACGCGCCCCGCGGCCCGCTCGAACAAACCCCCAGCTCACGCTTCCGCAACCTGAAGGTGCGCAAAAAACCGCGAAACGCGCGCTCAAGTTGGTGGAGTGGACGAGAGGACATCGGCATAATGGGCCCTGCGAAGCGCCACTTGACCGAAGGCGTTTCGGATATCATGTAAGCAACCATGAAGAAGGAGCCTCGTATGAGTTTCGCCGAAAACCTTGTCTGCCTGCGCCAGCTCCATGGCATCACGCAGGAGAATCTTGCAGAGCAGCTGGGCGTGTCGCGCCAGACCGTGAGCAAATGGGAGGCGGGAGCGAATCACCCCGAGATGGACAAACTAATCGCGCTGTGCGATCTGTTCCATGTGGGCATGGACGATTTAATGCGCGGCAACGTTCGCATCGTCAAGGAGAGCGACACGGAACGCTATGACCGTCACATGAACCTCCGCAGCGCATCCATCGCCATCGGCGTTTCGTGCATCATCGCAGGCGCAGGCCTGCAGCTGCTGTTGGCGGCGGTTGGGCTGCCGGGCAACCTGCAGGTGACGGCGATGCTGTCGTGTCTGGTCGTCGCAGCGTCCATTCTCATCGTCGCAAGCCTTGGCCATCGAGAGTTCAAACGCCGCAACCCGGACATTGAGCCCCACTACGCCGACAAGACGCTCGACCGGTTCGGCCGTCGCTATCCCGTGTTCGTTGCAGCAGGAGTCGCGCTCGCCCTCATAGGCATCATCGCGATGATCGGATTTGCACCTTACGGAAGCGCAAGCCCAAGCGAAAACGCGCTCGAAAGCCTTTCCACTCCCATTTTCGTGTTCACGCTCGCCGTGGCCGCGGGGCTTCTCGTCTGGGCCACCATGCAAAAATCGAAGTACGACCTTTCCGAACTCACCCACATAGCGCACGGCCAAGATGCCAGAACGGTATCGCCGGCCACCGTTGCGGACAAAAGCTTCGGTCGCGTGCGCGCCAAACGCATTATGTGGGCGGCCTGCGGCGCCATCATGTTGCTGGCCACCATCGTGTTTCTCATATGGGGCTTCGCACCGTTGCTCGACCAGATCGGCGCAGGAGGCAGCGTGAGCGGCAAGGCTCTCGAAGACACGCTGCGGGATGTCGTTCGCGAGGGTCGGGGAGGCTTCGCCGTCAGCTGGATCTCGCTTGTGGCGGGCATCGTTGCATGCGGCATCGTGTGGATGGTCGGCAACGCAGCACTCAAAACGGAAGGCTGCTGGGCAGACGCAGCGTTCAAAGAGAACGCCCGCCCGAAACGCACTCAAGACGACGTTCCGCAAGATCGGCGGCCATGCGGCGTCGAAGGGAGGGGCGCCACGTCGTGCGAACGGACGCGATAAGTTTGCACCATCGCAATCACGCCGTCTTCTCTGCAGGCAAAGATCCTCAGTAGAGTGTTTGAGGCAAGCAAGGTCGCGATCAGATACCACATGGCCGCTGGCCGATCGAAAGCGAGAGGAATGCGCACCCAGCTCTGCAGACGGCTTGCGCGAAGCTTGCATGCCAATCCGCCGGACGTCGGAAGGATCTCGTCGCCCGGCGGATCGAAAGCCAGCTTCCTCTGCCCAAAGCGCACGCCGACCGAACCGTCCCGCTGGACGAGGGCACCGCATGGCGCAGGAGCGTTTACGCGGCGTTCACGCTGTAGCGCCACAAGGTGGACACCGCGAAATCCTGCCGTCGCAAACGCAGAGGGCCCCGCATTCTGAATGCATAAGCACGGGCAATCTGCCGCGCACCGCCCATCACGAACATGCAGAATGGGGAAGACCACCCGCATCGTCAATGCCGACAGAACCAGGCAACGCCCCCTCCACATCAAAGGGATGAACATCTATGCGCAACTTGCCCCAAAGGGCAAACGGCTTCCCTCATTCGCACGCTCGACTGGGACTTCCTTGGATTCGACCTGTGCCGAGCTTGGATTTCCCTCGTTTTCGCATTGCCCGCGCCGGCTATGCCCGCCACCGACACGGCCGAAGAGGCCCGGCCCTTTCTCCCCACAGCAGCCGCGCGCCTCTTTTTGCTCGTCACCTCGCGAAAACCCCTTCGCCATAAATACGCGCTTGCGCTCCCTGCGGCAGGGGCGTTTTCATTCTGCGGGATTCTTCTGGCTCTGGCAGGAATGCAGACGGAGCGAGGCTTTCTCGCGATAGTCGGGCCTAGACGAACTTTTACCGAGCGTCCGCCATCGCGCTGCCTGTGCGCCCGTCGCCGCGGAAACGGCGCGCAGACGCCCGGCGCGTGCGCGCCGACAAGCGGCTTCGCCGTCCCAACCCAGCTGCGGCCGCGGTGCCGAGCGCAACCTGAACCCGACGAGCAATAGCAGAACCCCTCCCGCTCCATTCCCGCAGCACCTTCACGTCGCGCCCCGATCAGCAGCATCCCTCCCGATCCGCACAGCCACCTACCCTCGCAGCGCCGCAACGAACTCCTGGAGTTCTTGGCGATTCTTCACGCCCACTTTCCGGTAGATATGCCGCGAATGGGTCTTCATCGTCGAATCAGCCACATACAACTCCGCACCTATACGCGCAAGCGTATAACCGCGCATCATGAGCACGAGCACCTCCTCCTCGCGGCGCGTCAGCCCATAGCGCCGAGCCACCCGCGCGCACGTCTGCGTCGTGCGCTCCTCCTCGTCGAGCACCGTGAGCAGCTCAGTCCCCTGGCTGCGACTCGCGACGCCCCAAGTCGTTGCGAAATCGCGGTCGGACACAAGCGTCATCGACAACGCCACCATCAACACGACGAGCCCCGAGATGACCACCACGAGCATCGCGGGATCGGCGTAGAGCGGCTTTCCGAACGTCGAAGCCAGATTGCCGACGAACGAGCCTATCGAGCGGCTCGCTTGCGTGATGCCGAAGATCCACACCGCATTGACGCCGTACCGGTACGAGATGCCGCAGAACACCGCCGTGACGAAGATCGAGAACAGCGCGTAGGCCGCGTTCGAGCATAATGCGGCGGCCACTCCGCTCCATCCGAAGCTCATGAGCACGAACAGAAAACCGGCCACCAGAACAGGCACCGAAACCTGGTACAGCGATTTCACCTCGAATCGGTCGATGCGCCAAAACACCGCCACGAGAACCCCGAGCGCCGCAACGCACACTCCCAGCAAAACGGTCACCTGATCCTCGGTTCCGATGAATCCATGGATGGTGGCGTTCGAGAACCCGAAGGCTCCCAGCAGCAACAGCGGTCGCACCGAGATGGTCCACCCCGTTTTCTGCCGCTCGCCTTGACGGTACGCCGCGTTGCGCGTTCGGGCGTTCGCCTTCAGCAGCATCGCCAGCGATCCGAGGGGCATGAACGCGGCGATGACCGTGACGGCGACCTGAGAGGCGATCGATTCGACGAAGAAGGTCGTCAGGGCCGACGCGAAATGCGTCAGCGTGAAGTACACGAGCACGTGCATGAGCCCCATCTGGGAATAGAGCTCCAACCACGTCAGATAGAGTACTGCGAGCCCTGCGTTCAACAGGATCGAGAGCAAGGCCGCCGCCGTCCACAGCGGCACTCCCGAAAGCGCCAGCGGAGCCGCGGCCAGGCCGGCGGCGCCTGCGGTCATCATCGCCGCCGCTCCCGCCACCAACGCAGTGCGCTCGAGCACAGTGCTCAAGCGCCTTGCCAGCAAGGCAAGCGCCACGAACACGGCCGGCCGCACCAACTGGGAAACCCAGCCGAGAGGAAACGGCCCCGCATCAGACACGGCTCCAGCCAGCCGCATGCCGACGATCGTCGAAAACGACACGACCAAGAACAGGCCGAGACACCACCCGCTGAACTCGAACCGCGCTTTGCCTTGAACCTGAGAATCGTCCATTCAGCACCCCTTTCCTATAGTAAAGCAAAAAAGGCCGTATTCATCCCACGCAACATGCAGGGTGGACGAAAATCCCCCCTTGATCCCCCTTCGCCTCCACTGTGGCTCCCACGGAGAAGACACCATACTGGCGACATTCAGGCGGGAGCAGCGATCCCGGGGATATCCGTTCCAAGGAGGGAGCATCATGAAGCAAGAATTGTCTCGCAGGTCTTTTCTCGTGGGAGCAGGAGTGCTGGGCGCCGGACTCGCCGTGTCCATGGCAGGATGCGCGCCGCAGGCAGCCGGCAGCAAAGGCGCGAGTTCGCAGGCGACCACGGCGTCAACCACCGACGGCCCGGCATTCCTCGCCGCGCCCGAACCCATCACCGATGTCAAGGAAACGCTCGAGGGCGACGTGGTCGTGGTGGGACTCGGCTTGGCGGGCGTGTGCGCGACCCGTGCCGCCGCCGAGGCGGGCCTGAAGGTGGTCGCCTTGGAACGATGCCCGGAGCCGTCCGCCCGATCCGGCCAATTCGCCGTCTTCAACTCAGACCGCGCTCGCCAGATGGGCATCGAAGATCTGGACACCGCCGAGCTGGTCAACGAGATGATGGTCCAGACCGGGCATCGAGCCGACTTCCGCATCCTCAAGACATGGGCAGACAACTGCGGCGAGGCATTCGATTGGTACACCGGCGCATACGACGGGCTCTTGTGGCAGATGCCGGACGGAGAGAAATACGACGCCGATTCGCAGGTGTTCATCAGGGCGAGCAACGTGTTCGAGCCGTATCGGTTCGGCGTCGACCATGAGCGCGTGTTCTCGGGCACGATGTCGTTCAGCGCCCCGGAACGCGGCGGGCACAAGCCCGTCATGCTTGCCAACTTCGAGAAGGCGCAGGCCACCGGCAACGTGGACGCTCGCTTCAACGCCCGAGCCCGCCAGCTGGTGAAGGACGGCGAGCGCGTGGCGGGCGTGATCTTCGAGGATGTCACCACCGGCGAGCACATGCAAGTGAACGCCAAGAAAGGTGTCGTTCTGGCAACCGGCGGGTACGTGCGCAACGATGAGCTGCTTGCATACTACATCCCGTGGATTTACAACATGAAGGACAGGTACGCGTTCACCTATGCGCACATGGATGTCAATGGAGACTTCACTGACCAAGGAGACGGCATGCTCATGGGGCACTGGGCAGGCGGCCATATCGAAGAGGGCCCGCACTGCGCCATGGCTCATGGAGATCTTGGCAAGCTGGGCGTCGATGCGTTCTTGCAACTGAACGCGCTGGGAGAGCGATACATAAACGAGGATCTCACGAACGATCATTTCGGCTCGGCCATCGTACGCCAACCCGACGCCACCATATACCAGATATTCGATGCGAATTTCCCCGAGCAGGTCAAGCATATGCAATCGAGTTTGGGAGCCGTCACGAGCGTCTCTCCCGAAATAGCGGCAACGGTAGACGAATGGACTTCGGCCCAAGGCAGCACTATCGACGAGCTCATTGAGAATCTCGACGTGGACGCAGCGGTGGCCGCAACGATGAAAACCGAGATCGAACGGTACAACGAGCTGTGCGAGAAAGGCTTGGACGAAGATTTCGGGAAAACGCCTGAAAGGATGTTCGCGCTGAACACGCCTCCGTTCTACGCTATCCGCTACGAAGTGGACGGCGGTCCGAGCACCGAGAACTCGAACGCACTGCGCTGCCTCGTCACAATGAGCGGCCTATCCACCAACAAACATGCGCAAGTCCTCGATGAAAACCTTCATGTGCTGCCCGGTCTTTACGCCGTCGGCAACACGCAGGGCGGGCGCTTCCTAGGCGATTACCCCACGACCATCGCTGGTGCCAGCCACTCCATGGCTATGACGTACGGCTACCTCACCGGCAAATTCATCGCCGAGCAAGGCTAGGGCCTCTCCACCCGCGACGGCAGCTGAAAACCGTCTGCGCCCTCCCTGTCCGCGACGGCAACTGTAAGCCGCCGTCGCACTTCTGTAGCCCGCGGCGACCCCTCCCGCCGCAGGCACCGCAGATGCCCCATGCGGCGAATGATTGAACGGCGGAACCTTCCGTCAAACCAGCATCGCGCGATCCACCATGCATGGCCAAACTCCTTTACAACGCTTCAGCGCAAAATCCGCCAGATTATCACCGGTTTCGGCAAATTCGAGAGCCCCGATAAAGCATCCAGCGCGTTTTCACGATTCGCACCTTCGCTTGTCGGATCGCAAGGAGGCGAAACCGGAGGAAGGCATAAGTCCCGCTTCCACCAGAACCTAGCAGCAATCTGGCGATTTTTGCGTCGAAGAGAGCGTCTCCGCCGTTAAGCAGGGAGTGACAGAAGCCAAGCTGGCTTGCCACCCGCGACTCCGCCGGCACCTCGAAAGACCCTCGCCCGTCGAGCGAGACGGGGACTTCCCAGGCGCCCGAGCAGGGCCCGAACCAGAGATCCGGCGAGCGCGGACCCGGGCCGGCGGCGGTTGGCAGGGAGAAGGCAAACTCTCCGCCAACCGCCGCCGGCCCGACAGAAAACCCCGCCCCCTTTTTTCGGGCCGATGACGTTACGAGACAGCCCGAACGCATCCCATCGGCCCCGTCTGCGAAAAAGTACCTTTTGGACACCGGTGAGTACCCTTTGCGTCTAGTCCCCGCACCCTCCCCAGCCCTACGATTCCGAGCCGTAGGAAACACCGAGTGCCCGCACAGCGCGCAGCGCAGCGGGCGAAGGAGGGATCGCACATGAGGGATTCTCACCACAGCGACGCACTCGAGGCGGTCGCGAAGCACGGTGCCGCAAGCGGCGCGGCGCTGTTCCAGCGAGGCGGCGTCACCCGACGGACGTTCTTGGAGGGCGCGGCATTCATCGGCGTCTGCGGCTCCGCTATGGGCTTCGGCCTCGCAGGATGCGCGTCGCCGAGCGCGGGATCGGGCGCGAACGGCACAGCGCAGGGTTGGAAGGCGGGCACGTACACCGCCAACGTCACCGGCCACAACGCCCCGTTCACCATCGACGTGACGTTCTCGGAAAGCGCCGTCACCGCCATCGACACCGCCACGAGCCAGGAATCGCTCGGTGTGGGTGCCTCGGCGCTTGAGACGCTTTCGAACCAGATCATCGAGTACCAAACGCTCGACATCGACTCGGTCACCGGCGCCACGCTGTCCAGCATGTGCCTGCAACAGGGCGTGAAGGACTGCGCCGAGCAGGCGGGCGCCGCAGACGCGCTCGAGGCCGCCCCCGGACCCGACGACAGCGTAGAGGCGTCCTACGATGCCGACGTGTGCGTCATCGGGGCCGGCGGCGCGGGGCTCACGGCGGCCATCGCCGCCGCCCAAGCAGGCGCCCAGGTGGTCGTGGTGGAGAAATGCGGCATCACGGGCGGCTCGACGAACGTCTCGGAAGGAGCGCTCAACGCGGTCGACCCCGAGCGCCAGCAGAAGCAGGGCATCGAGGACTCCATCGAGCAGTTCTACCAGACCACGTACGAAGGCGGTCACGAGCAGGGCACGCCCGAGCTCATCCACTACCTCACCGACAACGCCCTCGACTCGGTTCACTGGCTCGAATCGCTCGGCGTGGAGTTCAAAGAGGAGGTGGGGTCGGCCACCGGATCGCTCGGCGAGCGCAGCCACTACCCCGCCACGCCGTCGGGCAACACCTACATCCGCTCCTTCGAGGCGTTCATCGAGGAGCATCCCGACCAGATCACCGTCCTGCACGAGACGCGGGCCACGGAACTCGCCCTCGACAGCGGCACGGTGACCGGCGTGAAGGCCGTGCACCGCGGCAGCCAGAACGTGGCCGTGAACGCGAAGTCGGTCGTCATCGCCACGGGCGGGTTCGGCGCCAACGTCGAGTACCGTCAGCAGGTCAACGACGGGGTGTGGGCCGACGTGAAGCTAGACGACTCCATCGGCTGCACGAACATCAAACCCTGCGCGCAAGGCGAGGGCCTCAAGCTCGCCGAGAAAGCGGGAGCCCAGCTCATCGGCCTGTCAGACATCCAATTGCATCCATGCGGCACTCCCGGCACCGGTCTTATGGAGGACATCCGCACCTCGGGCCGCAATCGCGTGTTCGTGAACAAGGACGGCGAGCGCTTCGTCAACGAGGGCGCCGAGCGCGACACGCTGTGCAAGGCCATCTTCGCACAGCCCGACTCCACGTACTGGATCGTCGTCAACAAAGTGCGCTACCCCTCTGAGACCGAACCCGACTCCAACGGCGCCACCATCGAGAACATGCTGGCGCTCGGCCATATCGTGAAGGGCGAGACCATCGAGGATCTCGCGCAGCAAACCGAGATGGACGCCGCGAAGCTGCAAGCCTCCATCGACGGCTACAACCAGGTGGTCGCAGGCGAGATCGAAGACCCCTTCGGATTCACGGCCAACAACACGGCCGACGAGCAGATGACCGAAGGCCCCTGGTACGCATGCCGCAAGGTGCCGACGGTCCACCACACCATGGGAGGCATCCGCGTCAACGTCTCGTCGCAGGCCCTCGATGCGAACGGGCAGGCCATCCCCGGCCTCTACGCATGCGGCGAATGCACCGGCGGCATCCATGGCAGCAACCGCCTCGGCGGCAACGCCATCGCCGACTGCATCACTTTCGGTCGCAACGCCGGCGCGCAGGCGGCTCGAAACGCCGGGGCTTAGCCCGAGCACGCTTGGCCCGAGCAGCTTCTAATCCGAGCCTCGCCTGACCCGAGCAAACTCTGGCCCGAGCATGCCTAGCTCGAGCCGTCAGGCTTCGCGCCCGCAGAGCCTTCCCTGCCGAGGCCCGCGCCTTCGCCGTGGGCCTCGGCCACTTTGTCGAGCAGCTCCTGCTTGGAGTGGACCTGCGCCTTGCGGTACACCGTCCTCGTGTAGTTCCTGATGGTGTTCTCCGAATAGCTGAGCGCCCGAGCGATGAAGGCGCGGCTGCGTCCCTGCGCGATGAGCGACACGATGGCCTCCTCGGTTTCGCTCAGGCCGAACCGCTGTGCGAAGGCCTCAACCGGACTCGCAGGGCCTCGCCCGCAAGCGGCTGCACCCGCGCTTTCGACGGTGCGCCCGCTTCCGGTCGCACGCGCATCTGCGCCCTCGGCCTCCCCCTCCCCTTCGAAGGCATCGTCCCTCGCAGTTTCAGACGCGCCGCGGCACAGCTCGAACCCGACCGGCCAATCCCCCATGAAACGCGGGCGCATGACGAGCGTCGCCTCCACCAAAGCCACGATAGCCATCGCGATGAGCAGCCACAGGCCGTGGTCGAGCGCAGGCCCCACCGCATACACCACGATGCGCCCCGCGGCCATGCACAGAAGCGAGCCGCCGTACGCCACCGCGTACACGATCGTCGTGGGCTGGAGCACGTGGCGTCCGATGCAATAAGAGAAGAACACGAGGGGAATATAGAAGCAGGTCACCGCGTTGGTGAGCAGAAACGCGCTCGCTTCCTCCGAGCCGGCCTGTCCGCTCATGAGAAAGCAGATGCTCGCCATCATGAGCGCGTTCTGGAACAGCCAGTACCCCGAGAGCCGAAACGAACGCCCCCGCACCAGCACGAGCCACACGACAAGCGCAACCAGTGCCACGACCAGCACCTGGTGAATCGAGCGCACAGCCTGCGACAACTCGCGCTCGCGCCCGTCGGGATACCCCAGCGCCATGCCCAGCAAAAACGCGTACAGGAAGAACGCGGCCAGCGTCTGCGCCACGCCGCGCCGCAGCGGATCCTGCTCGTACAGCGTATCCGCGCCCGGAGCCTTGCCCGCTCCCTCCCCGGCGCTCCCTCGCTCGTCGAGCCGCGCCATGGCCTGCCAGTAGGCGAACACCGACAGAGCCGGCACGAACAGGTTGACCATGCCCGAGACGGCGGGATCCAGATACCCCATCGCAAGCGACAGCGCGCACGAGAGCGCCAGCCCGCCCGCCGCATAGAAAAACGCCTCGCCGGGCCTGAGCCGTTCGAGGAAAAACACCCAGATGACCTCGCCTCCGACAAGCCCCACGCCGCCTACCACCACGCGCAGCGCCTCGAAATCAGCCGTGTTGAAGAAAAGATCGATCAGGTACAGCACGCTCGAAGCCGTCATCAGCACAAAACCCGACCACGCGAACACGCCCCGCGTCGCCCGCGAGAAGCCGTTCCGATGCGCGAGCAACACGAGCAGCGCCATCACGGCCACGCGGGCGATGTTCGCGCCCACCGTCACCATGCCCATATCCGCGGAAAAGTGCAGGTTGTAGAAGTTGAACTGGTACCAGAGACGGTAGAGCCCGATCCCGAAGAAGGCGAGGCTCAAACCAGAGAGGAACGTCGCCTTGAACGCCGCGAGCGAACCGGTATGAAGATACCGGTCAACAGCGGGCACGCAAGCGCCGCCTCCCCTTTTCTCCCCTTCGATCATAGCGAAATCATATCATAGCAGGTTCCCACACGGAAAATCAGCCGAGTGCGCCTTTTCGCGCCGCCCCCTGCGCGACAGCGGGCATCCCGACCTTCACAAGGCGGAAAGCCCCGGCGACCCAATGCCTGAACGAGGAGGGCGAGCCGATCAAGGGCATCCCGACACCCGCAGGGCGGAAAGCCCCGGCGACCGACGCACCCACGGCGTTGACCCCGAGCGTCGTGAGGGCTCCCGGCACCCGCAGGGCGGAAAGCCCCGGCGACCCCCTCGCGTTCGCGGAACGGCGAGCTCCGGCAGCCCCCTCCCCGTATCCGCAGGAAAGGGACGTCCTGGCGGACTCTTCCCGCATCCTCAGGACAGCGAGCTCCCTGCAGCCCCCTTGCGTCCTCATGACGGCGAGCTTCGACAGCCCAGTCCTTCGAGACATTCGCCCGTCGCCTCTTCCTGACTCCGGCACCCGCAGGGCGGGGAACCCCAGTGACCGCCTCGCGTTCGAAAAACAGCGAGTTCCGACACCTTTCCTCGGCAGCCTCGGAACCCCCTTGCTCCCGCAGAAAACCTGCCAGCACGGATGCCCCCGACGACCGCAATGGAAGCTCTTTCCACAGCTCCCTCCGGCACACAGAAGCAAAAAGCACCTAAAATCCCTGCCCGCTTCGTTTGGATGGGAAGCATGCCTCTGCCAAGCCATGACCGACACGAGTTCGCGTCCGCTGGGTATTGAGCCCAAGCTCTGCGGCCGGGTGTTGCGGAAGCCTTCCGGCGGATGAAACCCATGCCGTGCCGTCGAAGCTGCATGCGGCAGGTTGGATCGGCTCACGCCAACGGCGGCTTAGCGGAAAAGAAAGCACCCCTCTGCTAAATCACCGTTGGCATGAATATGCGTTCGCCTAGCCCCAAGCCGAACCTCCTCCTATCGGGTGTTTCGGACTCCCTCCCTGCCCAACAAATGGAGTCCTTCGAAACGTCGGCGGAGCCTTGCGCGGCGAGCCAGCCCAGCCTATGCCAATGGCGGTATTGCGACGGAGAACGTGCATTTTGGCACAAAATTGAACCTGTGGCAACGATTCGGAGGGTTTTTGAGTCGATTTCCAGCTACCTCTTTTCAAAACCGCAGGTCAGCTTTTTTCAATCATCCGATCTATTGCCACAGGTCGAAATTCGTGCCAAAACGCTGGGCAGAACCATTGAGCCAGGAATTGGCAGCGGCGGCCCTTCCCGGCGGCCCTTCCCGGCGGCCCTTCCCGGCGGCCCTTCCCGGCGGCCCTTCCCGGCGGCCCTTCCATTGCGCCCGCAAAACTACCTACGCGCATGCAAGCCTTTCAGCGGGCGCAATGGAAGGGCGCCCTCAACAAGAACCTCGCAAGCAGTTTCTCGAAGCGCGATGTCTCCCAACCGGAATGCGCAAACCGCATGCCCGCCCTTCGGCATCCGGCCGCCCGCCGCTCACTCTCCCAGCTTCTCGGCAGCCTCGAGCCACTCCTCCTCCAACGCGTCGATCTGACGCTGCAAATCGTCCACCTGGGATTGAAGGTCGCCGAGAACGGTGAAGTCGGTGGGATCGGCATCAGCCATCTGTGCGCGAACGTCGTTGATCTTGCCGCGCAGCGTGCCCGTCTTTCGCTCGTTTGACTGCATGAGCTTGCGCAGCGCGCGCTGCTCGCCGCCGGAGAGTTTGGCGGCCCGGGCGGTTTCGGCCGGCGTTCCCGCTCCAGAGGGATTCGAGGCCCCGGGGCGCGCAACGCGCTGGCCGACAGGACCGCCCGCCGCAGTGGCGAAGGGACGGGAACTCAGCTCCAAATACTCCTCGACCCCGCCCGGAAGATGGCGCAGCTTGCCGTCGATGAGGGCGAATTGATGGTCGGTGACGCGCTCCATGAGGTAGCGGTCATGCGTGACCAAAAGCAGCGTGCCGGGCCAACCATCCAGCAGGTCCTCCACCACGGCCAGCATGTCGGTGTCCAGATCGTTTCCCGGCTCATCGAGGACGAGCACGTTCGGCTCGTCCAGCAAGATGAGCATGAGCGCCAACCGGCGCCTCTGCCCGCCCGACAAATCGCGCACCGGCTCGTTGAGGTCGGCGCGCGAGAACCCCAGCTTCTCGAGCAGCTGCGCGGGCGTCATCTCCTTGCCGTCGAGCATCGTGCGGCGGCTGTAGCGTCCGATCACCTGCCGCACGCGGTCGCCGCCCACATCGGACAGGCCGTCGAGATGCTGCGACAGCACGGCGAAGCGCACGGTCTGGCCGATCTTCACGCGCCCCGCGCTCGGCTTCTGCAAGCCTTGGATCACGCGCAGAAGCGTGGTCTTCCCCGCGCCGTTGCCGCCGACGATGCCGAAGCGGTCGCCCGGGCCGACGATCCAGTCCACGTCGTCAAGCACCGTGCGCACCGAGCCGTCCTCGCCCTCGAACCGCACCGTGACGTGCTCGAGGTCCACCACCTGCTTGCCAAGACGCGCCATGGCCATGCGCTTGAGGGCCAGCTCGTCGCGCAAGGGCGGCACGTCGGCGATGAGCGCCTGGGCGGCGGCCACGTGGAACTTCGGCTTCGTCGCGCGCGCCCGCGCTCCGCGCGAGAGCCAGGCCAGCTCGCGGCGCAGCTCGTTTTGACGCTTCTGCTCGGCGAGAGCCGCCAAGCGGTCGCGCTCCACGCGCTGCATGATGTAGGCCGAGAAGCCTCCTTCGAACGGCTCGACCGCGCGGTCGTGCACCTCCCACATGCGCAAACACACCTCGTCGAGGAACCAGCGGTCGTGCGTGACCACGAGGAGCGCCCCCGCCCCCTGCCTCCAACGACCCTTCAGATGCTCCGCCAGCCACGCAATGGCGCGCACGTCGAGATGATTCGTCGGCTCGTCGAGCGCAAGCATATCCCAATCGTCGATGAGCAGCCGCACGAGATCCACGCGCCGCCGCTGACCGCCCGACAACGCTCCCACCCGCGCATCCCAGGGAATGTCGGAAGCCAGCCCGGCGATGATGTCGCGGATACGCGCGTCGCCCGCCCACTCGTACTCGAGCCGATCACCCACGACGGCCTCGCCAACCGTGGCATCGTCGTTCAGATCGTCGAATTGCCCCAACACGCCAACACGCACGGCGCCATTTCTCAGAACACGTCCCTCGTCAGGCTCGAGTCTGCCTGCCAGAAGATTGAGCAAGGTGGACTTGCCATCGCCGTTGCGTCCCACGATGCCGATACGGTCGCCTTCGTCTACGCCGAGCGACACGCTCTCGAACACCGTCTTCGTGGGGAACTCAACCCGCACTTTCTCGCATCCCAGAAGAAACGCCATGCCGCTCCGTTCTTCGCCGTCATCGTCCGCAGGCGATTATAGCGCACGCACGGCTCGGCGGGCGGCATCCCGCCCGCCGAGCCGCCAAAGCTCCGCCGACCGAACCGTTCGGAGAGCGCGCAAGTCCCAACTAGCGCGGGGCGGCGCCTCGCCACCGCCCCGCACGCGTCCATGAGAGAACCGCACCGCCGCCGCAGCCCCGTCGCCCCCGCGCGCTCCCACAGCCCCGTCGCCCCCGCGACGAGCACGCCGCAGACGCTCCCCGCCCACCGGCGCCCTGCGGCCTCGACCTCACGCCTTGTCCATCACGGCCACGGTGAACCAAGTGCGCTCATAAGGGCGATAGAACGTCTGCGATTCGATCAGGGAGAATCCGTCCTTCTGGGCCAAGTCGGCCACATCGCGCGGCAAGCCTTCCCCCTGCGCCTGGCCAAGCGCGATGAAACGACCGTGGAAATCCTCGAAGATGAGCTCCCACGATTTCTTGCTCGTCAGCACGGGGGCGTACGCCTCGTACGCCAATCCCCAGTTCCCCTTCTGCCAATCCAGATAAGTTTGGGAGATCGAGGGAAGTGCGACCGCGGCCACGCCCTGAAAGCCGATGTCCGAGGAAGCGACCAAAGGCGCGGACCCTTGCTCTTCGACAAGCTCTTCAACCTGCTCCTCCAAGCAAGAAAGGGGCTCGCCGTTGCGTTCGTCGTAGCTGTCCATCACCGAAAGCGCTTGGTGGACGACGGACACTCCCAGCAAAACGGCACACGCCGCCCCAACAAGCGCGCGGCTTCGCACCCTCGCGAGCGCACCCGCGCACGCGAACAGCAGAGGTCCGATGGCCACGAACAGGTAGCGATAGTACAAGATGAGGGAGTCCAAGGCGAAAGAGGCCGCCCAGGCGATGCCGTAGACGCCCACGTACACCCCGAGCGCCAGCAGCACAGGCAGCACGGCATCCGACACGGCCCACGAAGCCGCACGGCGCATCCAACGCGCCGCAACCTCGGACGGCGCGCAGCGCATGCGACGCGCGTCTTTGCCAGGACGCGCCGACGACGCATCCTGGCTCGCTGCGTCCGCGTCATCGCGCGCCAAGGCATCGCGTCGCACGCGGCAAGCACCCGCAGCCGTCCGCGCGGCGCGCAGCGCGAACGCCGCCGCAACCGCCGCCGCCGCAACCGCCAGCACGTCGAGCGCGATCTTCCATCCCTCCCCGTACGCCCCGCGCAACGCGAAGGAAACCTGGCTCGTCAACACGGGATAGGTGGCCAATTCGATGTACGTCGTGGGAAAGACGATGTTCGCCCAGTACGAATCGGACACCACGCCCGCCTGCTGCAACAGCACGAGAAGCCACGGCGTATACAACGCCACCTGCACGACCGAGCCTGCGAGAAACACAGCGAGAGCCCCGCCCCCGCCGCCTCCGACCCGCCGCAGCCGCACGACGCGCCCCAGGAGGAAGCACAGAAGGAGGGCGTTCGCCACAAATGCGGTGATCGCACCAAAATAGTGGAGGTAGGCGCTCGCCAAGCCGGACGCGAACAGTACGATCCACCAACGCCGCGGCACGCCCTCCCAAAGCCGCAGGCCCTGCGCGCTCGCGCAGATGCCGATCGGGCCGCGCCGACGCAGGACGCTCGCGATGCGATAGGCGTACACGCAGCACAGCGTGACGGCGAATGTGGCCCACGAGTACATGCGCACCTCGACGGCCATCGTCGCCACATAAGGCGTGAACAACGCGAAGAACGAGAACAGAACGCCCGTGCGCGCGCCGAAATCGCGCCTCAGATGCGTATAGCCCAAGCAGGCGAGCGCGACCGCCCCCGCCACCGTGAACAGACGATACACCAGCACGTTCTGCCCGAACACCAGATTGAGCACGTGGAGCGCCCAATAGAACAGCACCGGATGGACATCGCCCGCCCCGATGCGCCAGATGTCGGCAAAGGAGTGGTTCGCGATGGCCACCGAATAGCTCTCGTCGAACCATACGTTGCCGTGAAAGGCGTCCGTCAGCAGAAACGCCGTGCCCGCCAGCAGCACGGCCGCGTGAAACGCGCGCGATCGGATGGCCGAGGGCGCTTCGGCTTCCCGGGCCTCCGACAACCGTCGGCTTCCTGAAAGCCCGCCTTCGACCGTAGCGCACCCACGCCTTCGCGCGACCCCGGATGCGCTCATGCGCGAGCTCCGTCCCCTCGATGCGCCTGGGCCTCGAGCACGCGCAGCACGGCTTGCCGCACCGCCTCTTCGACATCGACTGCGTCGGCAGCGCGCCCTGCGCCATCTCTCGGGCATGCGACAGCGCCGGCATCCTCGATCACAGCCGAACCGCTACCCAGCTCCCCCGCAACCGGCGTCGCGCGCGAAACGAACTCCTCGCGCGCGATGTACACCGGGCGCCTCTTCGTCTCAACGTAGGCGCGCGCCACGTACTCTCCGATCACGCCCAAGACGAACATCTGCACGCCGCCCAACAGCAGCACGACCTCCAACAGCGTCTGGCTCATGGACAAAGGGTCGGACGAGACAGTGTTCTGGTACACGTCCATGCCCAGAAGCACAAGGGACACGAGCGCCAAGATCATGCCTATCCACATGATCGCCTTCAGCGGCCACGTGGAGAACGCCAGCACGCCGTTCCAAGCGTACGAGAACAGCTTGCGCACGGTCCAACGGCTCGTGCCCGCAAGCCGGTCATGCACCTCGTAGGGCATGACGTACGTGTCGAACCCCACCCAAGAGAACAGCCCTTTCGAGAACCTGAACTGCTCGCGCATCGACAGCAGCGCATCGGCCACCGGCCTGCGGAACACCCGGAAATCGCTTGCGTTCGCCACGATGCGCAGCTCGCTCATGCTGTTGAACAAACGGTAGAACATGCCCTTGAACAGCCTCATCGGCATACTCTCGTGCCGACGGTCCTGAACGGCGGCCACGCAGTCGAACTCATCGTGATCGCGCAAAAAGCGCATCATCTTAAGCGCGACGGCGGGGTCCTGCTGCATGTCGGCATCGATGAAGCCCACATACGCACCGCCCGCCCGCTCCAAGCCGGCGTACAGCGCGGACTCCTTGCCGAAGTTTCGAGACAGGCGCACCGCCGTGAACGAACCGCGGCCGCCGGGGCGCGCGCGCCGATACGCATCGATCTCGGCGCGAACCACAGCCATCGTGCCGTCCGAGCTCCCATCGTCCACAAACACCAGTTCGTAAGACAAACCAGCGGCATCCAAGCACTCCGTGGCCGTCGCGAAAAACGTGCGGATGTTCTGGGCCTCGTTGTAGCAAGGCACGATCAGCGAAAAATCCATGGCGAAAACCTCAGTTCCCTCGATTAGGAAAGTAGTCTATCATTGAGGGAAAGCATGATCAGCACTCGAACAAAATGCCTACGAAGATACTCCCAACAGAGTATGGACGGCTCCCACTAGGTGAGGTACCGATGGAGAAGCTGCGCCCGCCCCTCATACACCGCCCTGCCGGCGACTCCGCTCCCAAGAGCGCCGAACGCGCGCGCCCGGCAGCGGGCAGCGTGCTGTTCCATGCGGACGATTACGGCATCACGCTCGACCAGGCGCGCGCCATCCTCGCGTTGTCCGACGCATGCGGCGGGCGCGGTGTTCTCGGAAGCACGAGCGCATTCGCGAACAGCCCCGCCTTCTCCGACGCCGCTGCGTTGGCCGCGCCGTATGTGAAGGGCGGGGCGCTGCTCATGGGACTGCACCTCAACCTCGTGGAGGGCGCCCCGTGCTCCGACGCCTCCGACGTACCCCTGCTCGTGAACGAGCGCGGGATGTTCCGCCACGACTTCCTCGGACTTGCACGCCTGGCCAACGGTCCGCAGCGCGAAGAGGCCCGCGCGCAGATCGAGCGGGAATGCGCAGCCCAGATCGAACGCTACCTGAAGTCGTTCCCCGAACAGGAGCGAAACCTGCGCCTCGACAGCCACCAGCACACGCACGCCATCCCCGCGGTCCTCGACGCGCTGCTCGCCGCCGTCCGCAGCCGGGGCTGCGCGCTCGCGCACCTCCGCACGCCCGTCGAGCCTCTCGGACCGCACCTTGCGCGAAGAACGGCCGCGCCGCCCGCGAACATCGCGAAGGACGCCCTGCTCTCAATGCTGTGGAGAGCCAACCGGGACAAGCTTCCCGACGCGTGCGCCACATCGCTGTTCTGCGGCGTCGTGCTTTCGGGACGCATGGAGCGCGCCGACGACGCCCTCGTCGAGTCGTTCCGCGCGCTCGCCGCACGACGGGACCAAGCAGTCGAGGTGCTGTTCCACCCGATCAGCGTGCCGCGCGCGCAATGCCTCGATCCCGAAAACGAGCCGTTCGCCGCCGCCTGCGCCTCTCCCGGACGCGACGAGGAAGCGCGGACGCTCCGAACGCTCTCGCCGACTCCCTAAGGCCGAGAGAGCAAAGCGCGCAGAGCACGAACCGCCATCGGGGCGGGCACTGCCGACGCGTTGCAGACCCCTCACCGAGCTCACGCGGCGGCGTCGTCGAACGCGCGGCAGCAGCAAGCACTCGCGGCCAGACGAGCTCGAAAAAGCCCATCGGCACCCTCGAGCGCCTTAACGAACGACATAAGCGTCTCATCGGGAAGATCACGCGAACCGCTCCGGTGAAACCGACCCCCCCCCCAAAAAAAAAGATCGCGGATCGCCGCTAAAGCAAGCACCCGCCCGCAACGAGCTCATCCAAGCCGGGCCCCGTCCTTCCCCGCAGCCATGCCGCGCGCATCGACAAGAGGGGGCTCCTGCCCGAATCCAAGCGCGAACCCCTCAGAACAAGCATCCCGACCTGCGCGCACCACGACCGCCCGCCTTCGCCTGAGTCCAGCGCGGGAAGCCTCGCGCCAAACCGTTTCAAGCGTTTCGACCGCCCACGCATCCCTGCAAAAGCAGCACTCGCGGATCCTTGCCCCGCCAGCCAAAGCCCCGCCCCTCCCTACGTCACGATCGACAGTGCGAACACGAACGCGGCCGTCGCTACCGCGCCGCCAACCACGATGACCCACACGGCAGGGCGCGCCCAGTTGGGCGTCCAGCCAACGCCGAATCGCTCGGGCAAAAACAGACTCGCATCGTCGGGATTGCAGTAGAACACGCCAAACTTCCAGTACCGGTCGTCGTCCACGAACAGCCTGTCCGAAGTCTGCATGCGTTTGAACACACGGGACCCCGCCTGGCCGTACACAAGGCTCACCGCCATGCCGCCGACGCACAGCACAAACACTGCCACCATCACGAACACGGCCGCCTGCCCCATGCTGATGGCGTTCGCGAACGAAAGCGGCATGGCGATCATCACCACCGCCAACACAAGCCCGCTCGCCACCAGGTAGATGCTCTGCGCGCGAGCGAACAGGCCATACGCAAGAGCCGACGTTGCCGGCGCGCCGGGTTCGGCCCATTTCTTCGAACGGGCGATGCTCCAGTGAGAGAACGTGAAGCACAGAGCCAAGAACCCCTGGATGAGCATGGGCATCCACAAAATGAGCGGGGTCTTCTCGGTCCACTCGTTCACCGTGCCGTCGAGACCCATGTGCATGGGGATCATGTCGGGCATGTGCGCGTAGCCGATCGCGCCCACCGCGAACGTGACGGCCATGACGGGCAGGTACAGCAGGTTCCACTTGAGCGAGATGGCGTGTGGCACGGGCTGCTCGCCCACCACGGCCACGGATTCCTGCACGTCGGCCACCCACCCGCGAGCATCCTTGTACGCGACCATCTTCGAGCGAAACACCAACATCAGCGCATAGCCGCCCGCAGTCAGCGCCAGCGACCCGACGATCAGCACGCCCATCACGCCGCCCTCGTTCCCCGCGGCCGCGCAGGCGAACCCGGCAAGGGTGAGCACAGCCGTCGCCGCACCGACGATGAGCGCGTAGCGGCGCTTGAGACCCCTCACGAACGGGTCGCCCTGCTCGGACGTGGGCACAGTGACGGCGAACACCTCGCCGCGGCGCATGAGGTAGGGCGTGATGGCCATGAACGCGCCGATGATCGGCACGAGCAGCGACGTCACCGCCATGATGACGCTCGTGTCGAAGCCTTTCACTACCACGCACCTCCCTCGATCACCCGTTCGCACGAAGCCGCACGCCCATCGCCTTCGCCCTTGGCACGCGCTGAGGCGGGAGCGGCGTGCGCATCGGCGCGCTCGCCTGCCCCGTACGCACGCGCGGCCTGGCGCTGCGCGCACTCCAAGAACTCGCCCCAGCTGCCGCCGCGGGCGCGATGCGCCAAGGCCAGCTCGAACAGCTCGTCCTCCATCTTCGCCAGCTCGATCTGGGCGCGGTCGGCGCGGTCGTCCTCGCACGGGTCGGCGATATAGGCGCCGCTGCGACCGCGCATGAGCACATAGCCCTCGTCGCGCAGCACGGCGTACGCCTTGTTCACCGTGTGCAGGTTGATCCCCAAATCGCTGGCGAGCGACCGCACGGAGGGCAGCGCGGTTCCGGGAACCAGCTCGCCGCGCGCGATGGCCGCGATGATCTGGCTGCGGATCTGCAGATACAACGGCTCTTCCGACATCTGGTCTATGCGGACGATCATACGGCCCCTCTCTTCGCTACACCGTGAACCCGTTCGTCGCAATGTTGACGATCCCGATCAGCACGCCGATGGCGGCCACCAGCAACGCCCGCCTATCGCGGGAGACACCCAGCCATATCGAGCCGAACAACCCCAATCCCGTCGGGATCAAGATGGATAGCCATTTCGGCGACCAGCCGTTCGCTTCGCCCGTAACGCCGAAATGCGTCACCACTTGGTCGGGCAGCAGCATCCACTGAGCTACGGCCAACGCTGCCGCAACCACGCCCAGGACACCAGCCGCCACCAGTCCGGCGCGCCCTTCGAGCGCGGCAACCCGGTTGCGCCCCCTGTTTTCTTTCGTTCCCATGATACCGCCTTTCGCTCGTCTTCCGATGACGCTTTTGCGTCCCGCGCCCGCTCACGCGGAAAGCCCCCGATTCGTGGCGCTGCGGTAAAGCGCAACCGAAGCCGCAACCGCCGCCAAAACCGCCAGCAAAGAGACCGCGTGCCCAAAACGCAACGTCGCCACCATGCCCGCCGCCACAAAACCCATGCCGACGAAGACCACCACGAGCACCGGCATGCCGCGCTTCACCGGCTCGTACACGGTCGTCCAGTCGTAGCGCGGACGGCGCGCGTCGAGCGCCAGCCCCAAGCTCGTGGCCAGCAAGCACGACGCCGACGGCACCGCGAACAGCGCTGCGACGGACAGCGCGTCGAGCGGCAGCGACACCGCCACGAACACGGCAGACACCAGCAGGAACGGCAGGCCGATGGCCAGGTTCACCGCCGCTTTCGACCACAGGACGGTCGAAGCGGGCACGGGCGCCGTCAGCATGAGCCAACGCGAAGAGCCCTCGAGCGATACCGACGCGGCCGTGGTGGACGAGATGCTGCAGAAAAACGCCAGCCCCCACGGAAGCACGAGCCCGATGGCGGAAACCAGCTCGGGCGGCAGCAGGTCGAGCGACAGCGCGCCCGTGAGCGTCCCCGCCGCCACGGCGATAGCCGCCACCAGCACGAGCACGTACCCGATGCAGGCGTTCATGAAGTAGATGGGCGTGGCCACGAGAAGGCGCGCCTCCTTCGCCATGAGCGCGCGCAGCGGGGATCCCGCCTTCGCCGCCGCAGCGCCCTTGCCGTCGAAGGAGAACGTCCCGCGCGGGCGCGACGACATGAGCAGCGAGTTCACCGGCACGAACAGGCGCACGACAAGCGCGAGCACCGCGCCCGCCACCACAACGTTCACGGCAGAAAACGCCAGGAACGCCGCGAGATCGCCCCTTACGATGCCGGCCGTCGCCCATGCCGCCGGGGGAAACACGGTCGCAAGCTGGGACGCGAGCTGGGTGCCAAGCGCCGTCATGGCCGCCTCGTCGCCAGCCTGCGACGACAACGCCAGCGAACCGAACACGAGCGCCAACGTGGCCGCAAGCGTGAGCGCGATCACCGCAATATTCGCATGCCTGAAACGTGCCGACACTGCGGCGACGAGCACTGCCAACACGATGGCCGCCGCCAGCGGCAGCAGCGGAGCCAACACCACCGAAAGCGCCATGCATGCGACACCCACTGCACTCACGCCCGCGCTCGCCGCATACACGACGAACGCGGGAACCATCGTCAACAGACCGAACGCCAAGCTCATAGCGTACAGCGACGCGATGCGCGAGAGCACCACCGACGAGACGGGCACAGGCAACGACATCACGAGGTCGTAGTCCTTGAAGCCGAACAGCACGCCGTTCGTCTTGAGGAACGCCGCCACCGCACCGGCGACGGAGCCCACGAGCACAGCGACGAGGGGCACGACCTCAGTCAGCCCAATCTGCACGAACGATCGCGCGATGCCCGACGAATACGCCGAGACCACCAGCACGACAACCCCTGCGCCCAAGGCCGCAAGCGCCAATATGCGCCTCGCCTTCGCCGGATCGGCATGCAACGCCCTGTTGATGCCGAACAGCCCCAACAGCTGGATTTTCGAAAGAAGAATGAGCGAGCGCATATTCACCACCTCCTTACCGCACGCCGCTGGCGCCAGCGCCCGCATCGCGCTCGATCATGTCGAGGAACACGTCCTCGAGACTTTCGTCGCCCACAATATCGGCAACGGGACCGCATGCGCGCAGCCGCCCCTGCTTGATGATGGCAACTTTGTCGCACAGCTTCTCCACCACTTCCAGAACATGGCTCGAGAAGAACACGGCCGATCCGCGGTCGGCCAGCTCGCGCAGCATCTCCTTCACGTGGAACGACGCCTCGGGATCGAGGCCCACGAACGGCTCGTCCAGCACGAGCAGCGCCGGCTCGTGCACGAGCGCGCCGATAAGCACGAGTTTCTGCCGCATGCCGTGCGAGTACGACGAGATGAGGTCGCCGAGCGCCGAGGTGAGCCCCAGGCGGTCGGCATACTGACGAATGCGGTCCTCGCGCACCTCGACTGGCACCTCGAAGATGTCGGAGAGGTAGTTCAAGTACTGGATGCCCGTGAGGAACTCGTAGACGTCGGGATTGTCGGGCACGTAGGCACAGACGCGCTTGCAGGCCAGCGCATCGGTGCGCACCGATTGCCCGGCGATGCGGATGTCGCCCTCGTCGAAGCTGCCTACGCCCACGATGGCGCGGATGAGCGTGGTCTTGCCCGCACCGTTGTGCCCAACGAAGCCGAAGATGTCTCCCGGCATGACGTCAAGGGTCACGTCGTCCACCGCGCGCTTCGCGCCGAACGTCTTCACCACATGGTTGACTGACAATACCGGAGATGCCATGTCGCTTCCTTTCCTTGCTTGTTTGTTATATTTATGCTATAACAGATGGAACAAGAACGCAAGGGGTGTATGTGCGATCGACTGCACGAAGAGAAGGCGCTCGCAGGCCGGATGTTTCATGTGAAACATTTGTTTGCGCGAACCGATGTTTCAAGTAAAACATCGGGAATGAGCAGGATGCGAGCCGACGATCGAGGAGGGAAGGAGCACGACCATGAAGCGCATAGCGATTTTTCTGGCAGTCACCTTTGCCCTGACGTGGGCGTACGAGTTCGGGGTGGTGTATCCGGCGTCGTCGGGGGCGCTCACCGGCATCCCGCCGGTCGCCACGCAGTTCATCACCGGAGCGGCCATGTTCTTCCCCGCCATCGGCGTGCTGGTCACGCGCCTCGTCACGGGAGAGGGATTCAAGAACAGCGCCATCAAACCGCGCGGGTTCAAGAAACCGCTGCCGTGGTTCCTTGTAGCATGGTTCGGACCCCCTGCCCTGGTTTGCGCGGGCGCAGCCGTGTACTTCCTCGCGTTCCCGCACGACTTCGACCCCTCGATGTCGCTCATGCTGACCGCCGTTCAGCAGCAGGCGGAAGCCGCCGGAGGGGTGCAGGTGCCTGCGGACATGCTGCGCTCGATGCTGCTCGCACAGCTGCCCTTCGCCATCTTCCTGGCGCCCGCGCTCAACATCCTCACGACGTTCGGCGAGGAATGGGGCTGGCGCGGATACCTAGTGCCGAAGATGTCAACCAAGCTGCGCATCGTGCCAACGCTGCTCGTCACCGGTGTGATTTGGGGCCTATGGCATGCACCGCTCACCGCCATCGGGCACAACTACGGCACGGACTACCTCGGTTGGCCCGTCACGGGGATCCTCGCCATGTGCGGATTCTGCATCGTGATGGGGATCTTCCTCACCTACGTCACCGTGCGCACGGGCAGCTGCCTGGCTGCCGCCATCGGCCACGGAGCCCTCAACGGGTTCGTCAGCGCCGCCGTACTGTTCTCCGCAACCGGCGGCAACCCCTTCGTGGGGCCGCTGTCCACCGGCATCGTCGGCGGCAGCGCCTTCATCGTGGTGGCGGCCTTCATGTTGTGGGATCTGCATCGCCGCGAGAAGGCGGGCACGCTCGACATGCCGAAGGCGGGGCTTCCCGACGACGCGACGAGGGACGACCACACCCGCGAGACGAAGGGATCCAGCTCCTGACGAGCCCTTTCACGAACGCCACGCGCACGACACACGCTTGCCGACCGACTGCGCCATGCGTCAATGAGCCGATCCTCTTCATGCGCTCCGAGAAAACCGCAAGATCGCCGCCGAAGCTCGCCAGACCGGCCCCCTCTCAAGCTCTCTTCCAGCCTTCTGCCACCCTTTTCCGCGCCTGCTCCGTCCGAGTCAGCGCTCCATGCGCCCGCCCGATCCGTCCGAAGCCCCTCCCCCGCCGTCCCCCTTGCGCCCGAGAGCGTTCCCGCGAACGCATCGAGACGGGAAAAGGCTCGCCCCTTCCTCCCCGACGACGAAGCGCCTCGTCCGCATGCGCTTTCCGCATCAGGATCGCAGAAGCACGCCTAGTTGAACGCCTGCTGCGTCTTCTCGAGGCCCACCTGCACCAGCGAGAGCGCCGCCTGGGCGCCGCGATCCACCGCATACGCGAAATCTTCAGCAGCGTCCTTCTTCGGAAGCGACAGCACATAGTCGGCCACGTTCATACGCCCCGGCGGACGGCCGATGCCCACGCGCACGCGAAACCAGTCGCGCGTACCCAGCTTGTCGCAGATGGAGCGCAACCCGTTGTGCCCCGCATGCCCACCGCCGAACTTCACGCGCACGGTGCCGGGATCGATGTCCAGCTCGTCATGCACGACGATCAGGTGCTCCGCGTCCACGCCGTAGGCGCTCATGAGCTGCTTCACCGGGCCGCCCGAAGTGTTCATATAGCTCTGGGGCTTGGCGAGCACCAGGTCGTGGTCGCGGTAGACGGCTTTGGCCGTGAACGAGCCGCACTCCGTCTTCCAATAACGCGCGCCCACCTCGCCCGCGATGGCGTCCACCGCGTCGAACCCGGCGTTGTGCCGCGTGTGCGCATATTCTTCGCCTGGATTTCCCAAGCCTACGATCAGGTACATTGGCGTGCTTCTTTCAAATACTCGTACGACTCGATAAAGTCACCCGAATGCATCCGAGGGGTGCACAGCATCCGCCCAAGCTTGGCCGAAGAGCCCTTCAAGACGCCCCTCGCGCCCCCGACGCGAAACAAGCGCCTCCCTCGACGCAGTAAGCCAGCGGAACCGACCGCGATACCCGACATTGGCGGAATCGCGAAGGCGAAACGCGCTTCGACGCGCGAGCCTTTGAGATCGCGGCAAGCCCGGATGCCGAGGTGGGCCGCAGCGTCGGCCTCGTCATGGCGGTCGGCAAAGCGACGGAGCTACTCGAACAGCGACGCAACGGAGCCGTTGTTGTACACGTTGCTGATGGTCTTCGCGAACAGCGGTGCCACGGAGAGCACCTTCACCTTGCCGGTCTGGCGTGCAAGCGGCACGGGCACGGCATTCGTCACCACGACCTCCTCGATGCACGAGTTCTCGATGCGATCGTACGCCGGGCCGCTGAACAGGCCGTGCGTGGCGCACGCGTACACCTGCGCCGCGCCCTTCGCCTTGAGCGTGGCGGCGGCGGCCACGAGCGAGCCCGCGGTGTCGATCATGTCGTCGTTGAGGATGCAGATCTTGTCGGTCACGTCGCCGATGAGCGCGGTGATCTCGGCTTGGTTGTGCTTCGGGCGATCCTTGTGCATGATCGCGATGTCGCAGTCCAGCATCGTGGAGAACTTCTTCGCGGCTTTCGCGCGGCCCACGTCGGGCGACACCACGCACAGGCGGTCGTGGTCGAGCCCCTTGCTCTTGAAGTAGTCCACGAAGATGGGCATGGCCGTCATGTGGTTCACCGGCTGATCGAAGAAGCCCTGGATGGCATCCTGGTGCAGATCGATGGTGATGACGTTGTCCACGCCCGCCGCGGCCAGAAGATCGGCCACGAGCTTCGCAGTGATCGGCTCGCGCGGAGCCGCCTTGCGGTCCTGGCGCGCGTAGCCGTAATGGGCGACCACGGCGGACACGGAGCGTGCCGAGGCGCGCTTCGCCGCGTCGGCCATGATGAGCAGCTCCATGAGCGCGTCGTTCACGTCGTAGCCTTCGCCCGCGCACACCGACTGGATGAGGAACACGTCGGCACCGCGCACGCTCTCCTGGTAGCGCGCGTATATCTCGCCGTTCGCGAACTTCTCCAGTTTCACGTTGCCCAGAGAAACGCCCAGCTCCTTGGCGATCTCGTCGGCAAGCTCGGGATTGACCGACCCCGAGAACAGGGCCATGCTCTTCTGCACTTCCGTCATGCGCGCGCTCCTTACGTCACCCCGGGGCCGCCGCACCCCGCAGCCGTCGCCCCGCTCTCCTGCCCCTATTGTATCCGCAGCGGTCCCGCACGCACAGGGCCAATCTCCGCATCTTCGCAGATTGAGCGCATGAATGCGCGCTAACGAAAGGCCCCCGCTTGCAGTGCGCCTTTGCGTTGTTCGATGAGGCTTTGCAGCTCCTGCTTGGAATGCACGCCCGCTTTCGCATAGACATTGCGAATATGACTCTTCGCGGTGTTGAAGGAGATGCCCAGCTCGCCGGCAATGTGCTCGATCGTGTAGCCCTTTGCCAGCAAGAACAGCACGTCGCGTTCGCGCAAAGACAGGCCCGCTTGCTCGGCTAGCGCATTGCAACTCTTCGTCCAAGCGCCTTCGCGGGGAAAACCGCCCGCCCCGCCGTCGCTCCGTTCACCCGAAGAGGGATCGCAAGCGGCCTGGTTGGCTTGGGAGTTGCGCGTCTTTTTCAGCGCTTGGCCGATGGTGCGCTCGTTGAGCACCACCATCGACACCACCAGCAGCACAAACACCATGCCCATGGCGAACGCCACCATGTTGCTGGGATTCTCGAGCAACAAGGGGGCAAGCGACGAACCTGCGAACCAGCCGATGGTGGTGCCCGCCGCAGATGCTCCACGGCCCCAGCCGAACACGCTTGCATACGCAAGGTCGGTGCGGTTCGCCACATTGGCAAGCAGGCACCACACCATCAAGATGAACAGATTGTATGCGATGCTCGCCAGCTCTCCCTGGATAACGCCGAACCCTCCGAACAGCGGCACTGCAAGGTTGCCCAAGCATGCGAGGATGATGATAGGGTAGTACAGCTGGCTCGTGTCGAACTCTCGCACCAACAATCCCACCAGCACAAACAACAGCACCGCGGTGCAAGCCGTGGCGAACACGATAATGACGCCTTGATCAGTAACCGTCGAAAGCGGCTGCTGCAGCGCCATGAACCCCTTGGTGACGCCCGCGATGACCGAGAACACCGCCACCGAAACCGCAAGCCGAACGAAATAACCGCGGGGCAATTCGCACATGGGGACAATGTCCTCGGAGGGCGCAACCGGCCCGCGAGTCGCCGCCATGGTGAACGCGGTCGCAACAAGAGGAAGCATCGCAGTCGCCAACAACCCCACCGGATGAGGGAGCCCGATGCATACGAAAAACAGCATGCCTGCGAAGATGAACGAGCCAGCGGTGTACATGAGCGCCTGACGCGCACCTACCGTGCTGTACACCGATCCCAAACGCAAAGCAACGAACGCCGTGCCAACGCCCGTCAGCGCACAACTGACCATAAACAGCGCATCCTGCGAACCGGAAGGCGACGACCAAGCGGCCGTCAGCGTAGCGACAGCGGCAACGCCCGCCATCGAAAGCACCGCCGACCGCGATTCCACGATGCGGGTAGCCACGTTGTGGAAGACACCGGCCGCAATAAGCACGACGCCGAGCGCCGCCGTGGAAGCCAGATACATGGCGAGCATGGCATTGCTTCCCACCGCGCTACCCGCCCAGCCAAACAGCACATCGCTGTTATAACAAAGAAATATCCAGGCATAATAGGCACCGAAACCCAGAAATTTGAGGCTCGGCCACTGCTCGTCCAAATCTTCCCACAAGCGCGTCGCCGAGAAGCGCGCACGACCGTCCCGCCTTCCGCTCGCCTTGTCTGCCCCCACAGCGTTCTTCCCCCTTCGCAAAACCCGACCGCAGCGCGCACCCCGTTTCGCGTCGATTTATTGTAGCATCCGATCCTTCTCTTTCGCCTCCGGCGAAGCTCCCTTCTCCTTTGTCGACTTCGGCAAGAAGGGAAAGGTGATGGCGTGCATCGGGCAGGCGTCGGCGCATGCGCGGCACTTCGTGCACTCGTTGAGCGGTGCCGATGCGGCCGGATCGTGAAGATCGATGCCCTCGGGACACGCCTCGGCGCACCGATGGCACGGCTCGCCCTTCGACGAGCGCAGGCACGCTCCTTCGTCGGTTGCCGGACGAAACGTCCGGTTCAGCCGCGACAGCAGCGACAGCAGCGCACCGAGCGGGCAAAACTGGCTGCACCATTTTCGCAGCACCGCCAACTCTAACACAAGAACGGCCGGAAACACCACCAGCGAAAGAGCCACTTCGTTGAACTGGAAGAGGCGCCACAACGCCACGATGGTGGCAAACGTCAAACCCACCGGACATATCAGGCAAAACACCGGGAACCCGAACACGGCTGTGGACAAAAGCGCGCCTCCCAGCACCCAATTGCGCGAATCTCCCGCCCCGCCTCGCTTGGAGTTGGGGATGTCGAGCGCATCGAGTTTGGAAGATCGGAAAAGCCTCTTGCGCTTGCCCGCACCGTCTTTGGCCGCTTCCCGAGGCGAACCGGATCCGAAGATGCGCCGCAGAAGCGGCACTGGGCACCCCCAGGCACAGAACGCGCGCCCAAACACCAGCACAAGCACCACGCCGATGGCAAACGCAATGAGCATCGGCGGCACCACGGTTTTAGCGGCAAGAGCCACCTCCACCGCACCGATCGGGCAGATCGCCGCGATGTCGTAGATGCCCCAGGCCGAAGGAGTGCCCGTTCCGGCATGGAAGGCCAAGCCCAAACACACAAGCGCCACCACCGCCAAAGCGGACAGCGTGCGCAGCAGCTTCGCGTCGCGCTTCATGAGGCATTCATCTCGCTCTCGTTCTCGACGACGGTCGTGCCGAGCGCCGCGAACCGGCTCGGGCTGACCACCACGATTCCGCGTCGCGCACCACCGGCAAAGCTGCGGTATACGAGCGCGGGGCATATCTCCTCGCAGACGCCGCACCCGTTGCAGCGCTCGGCATTCACCACCGGATGGCCGGCATCGTCCAGTTCGACGGCCTCGAAGGGGCACGCTCGCTCGCACTCGACGCAGCCCTGATAGTAAGCAAGGCAGCGATCCTTCTGCACCACCGCCACGCCCACTTTGTCCACATCCGGATCGAAATTCCCGATCGCCCCCGTCGGGCACACGCGCAGGCAGTCTCCGCAGAAGTCGCAGCTCCCCCGATGAAAGTTCAGCTTGGGCGTACGGGCGCGCACCACGCCATCTCCCACCTCGGCCACCCCGATAACGCCCGTATGGCACACGCTGCGACAACGGTCGCACTTCACGCACGACGCCAGAAGGCGCAGCTCGTCCTGCGCTCCCGGCGGGCGCAGAAGATCGGTTTCAGACGCGCCGTCAAAGGCTTTTACCACCCCGCCGAATCCCGCGAACGCCGCAGCGGCACCGCAGAACCCCATGAACGCGCGACGCGTGTACTCGACCACGGCTTCCTCCGTTCGCCGCTTATGCCGCTTTGCCGACCGGCTCGATCACCTGATCCTCCAATGCGAGGAATCCTTCGGTGATATCGGCGATGCCGCGATAAAACGCCGTGCGCGCATACGCGCGGACATCGGCGCACAAGCGCGGCACCCATCCGGCCAGATGCTCGTCAAAGAACAGGCGCTGTTTCTCGCACAGCGCGGCGTAGCGCGCATCGTCTCCGGCCTCGAGCGCCGCCTGAGCACGCTCGATAAGCTTGGCCATGAACTGAAGCTCGAAGGACAGATGGTCCTCGGGCATGGTGTTCTCGGCCGGCAAACCCAGCCCTTCGCTCAGGTAGCAGGCCACCACCTCGTCGCGCGCTTCCTGCATGAGCAAATGCTCGGGGCTTGTGTACACCGACTCGTACGGCGGCGCGGTAATCTGCTCGTACATGCCCGCGCCCAAAAACACGCGCGCGTAATCCACCGCAAGCTCCTGACGTGTGCCGGAATCGCGATGACGCAGGTATTCCTTCACTGCAGAGTACCCCGCACCCACGAATTCGTCGTCCGCAGGAAGATCGCACTTCGCCAACGACTCGATCTGCTCTTCGGTCAACTCCACTTTGTACACGCTTGCCAAAAACTCGTAAAAGCCCTTGCGAGCGGTGTTCATCGCGACCAGCTCTTCGCGCTCGTGCAGCCCCATGCCGTCCTCCTCGCCTCTCGTCCTCTCAGCCTCTCAACCTCTTAGATTCGTCGTGATCCTGCTTGCCCTTGCCTCGATCGTTCGGCTAAGCCCTGCGCCTGGAGAGAAAGGCGCTTGCGGCCTGGCCGCGCGACCAACCACGGCAGGTGGAGGCTGCCGCCCACGTAGCGCACAGCCCCCACCTTGCAAGCGTCGCTACAGCGCGATTCCGAAATAGTTGGCCACCGCCGTGCCCACCATCCACATGACGGCGCGGAAAGCGACCGAGCCGGCGATGCCGCCCGCAAACGCAACAACCCCAAGCGCGAGCGTCGATGCCGGCTTGCTGCAAGCAAGCCACCCGCACACCGCAGGCACCACACCGCCGCATGCAAGCGAAACCCAGAACACGGCTGCGGAATCGCCCATAGCCGCGCCAGACGCGAACCCGAAGGCCAAACCCGATGCGATTGCAAGCACGCCGCCGACAACCGTTTCGATGCCGGCCAGCTTAAGGGCCTCGTCGCGCTCTTTCTTCAGAGCGGCCAGCAGCAGGTACAGCGCCAAACCGCTCGCCGCAGCGAATCCCAGGTAGCCAAACGGCAACGCGATGGTGTTCCACGTGGGACGAGCCTCCATCATGTAGGAGTAACCGCTCGCGAAGCTGAACACGACGCCGATGACGGCGGCCGCCACCGCCACGGCCTTGCGCACGCCCGCCGAAACGCCGCGGGCGAGCAGGATCAGATACACGACCTCTGCCAAAATGAACAAGCCGATGAGGAGTGCTTCAAGGAAGATACCCGGAGTGGGATGTCCGAGCACCGCCATGATGCGGTCGGGATGCGACAAGTGCGTCACCGACGCGATGCCGCCAACCACGGCCAGCACCAAAGCCACCGCCGATGCCAAACGATTCGTGCGCTCGGTCAGGCCACGCAGCTCGTCCACCGCAACACCCACCGACGCCCAGGTTCCGCAGCCGGCGACAGCCGTGAACAGAACGAGGGACCATTGGATCTCCATGCTACTCAACCCCTTCCATCCACTCGCCGTGCATGCTGGTCATGATGTACTTCGTGCAGGGGTTGTTGCCCACGTTCGGAAGCTCGTGGATGTCCGCCTCGTCGTACTTCGCAAGCTCCTGGGACACATCCGAGTTCGGATCGTCGAGGTCGCCGTAGAAGCGGGCGCCGGCGCTGCAGCTTTTCACGCAGGCGGGAAGCTCGCCGTTCGCGGTCAGATGGCCGCACAACGTGCACTTCTCCACCGTCTGAGACGCCTTGTTCCAGTCGCGCACGCCGTAGGGGCAGGCCATCATGCAGTACTTGCAGCCGATGCACTTCTCGCGGTCGATAAGCACCACGTTGTTGCCGTCGCGGTAGCTCGCGCCCGTCGGGCACACGTGCACGCACGGCGCATCGGCGCACTGCTGGCACATGGTGGGCAGCGGATAGCGAACCATGTTCGGGTACTCGCCGAAGGGCCCTCGCTGCAGCATCTTGTTCCAATACTCGCCCAAGGCGACGTCGTTTTCCATCTTGCACGTGATCTCGCAGGAATAGCAGCCCGTGCAACGGTCGAGGTTCACGACGATGCAGTTATGCGCCATATTCGAACACCTCCTCGGTGGGATCGCTCGGCTGCGGCATCCAGGGCTCGAACTGCTCGGGCTCGGTCCACACGCCTTCCGGAGCGGCCGCGTCAGGCGTGACCTTCACCTGGAAGCCGCGCAGGGTATAGGTGCCGTACTCGGGGTTGTACGGCTCGTCGTTCTTGGTCAGCACGTTGATGTTCATCACCTTGTACGCGCGCTCGGGATCGCTGTCCAAGAGCTCGGGCGCCCAGAAACGCTCCTGGTAGATGACGCCCTTGGCGATGGCCGTGGTCACGCGCGCCTTCCCGTGCGTCTCGCCGCGACGGCTGGCGATGGTGCACCACTGGCCGTCTTCCACGCCGTATTTCTCCGCGTCGTCCGGATGGATCCACATCTCGGGCACGGGGTAGATCTCGCGCAGGTACGGGATGTTGCGCAGCGTCCCGTGGTGGTACATCGGCAGGCGGCCTTCGGTCAGCACGAGGGGGTACTCGTCATCCGTGAGCGGGCTTTCCGCCGGCTCCTTGTAGTAGCACAAGGGCTCGTAGTCCTTCGACGCCGGCTCCAGGACCAGGGCCTTCTCCTCGAAGCACTGCGACCAGGGGAAGCCCGTGCGGCCCAGGATGGTGTTCGACTCGCAGTACACCTCGCACTTCTTGGACGGGGTGCCGAAGCCCTTGGGCTTGCCGGTGGCCTCGTCGATGCTCTCGTACACGTAGTACGTGCGGTACTCCTCTTCGGTGCACCACTCGAACACGCCCTTCTCGGCCGCTTCCTCCCATGTCATATCCAACTTGTCCAGATGAAGCTTCTGCTTCTCGTACTCGTTTTTGTACATGGGGATGCCGTTCGTGCCCTCGGCTGTGAAGGCCTCCTGCGCGTGCACGTTGCCCATCTCGGCCATCTTCTGCACGATCTGCGTCCAGATGAGGCCCTCCTCCACCGTCTCGAACAGGTGGGTGACCGCCTGGCGGATGACGACGGCGTTGAGCTGCGGGATGACCAGGTTGGTCTCAAGCCACTCCGCGGAGGGCAGCAGCATGTCGGCGCACAGCACGCTGAATGCTGTTGGGTACATGAACACATGGCAGATGAAATCGAGGTTGGGAACGATCTCGTCGAGGCAGGTGGCGTTGCCCAGCATTACATGCTTGTTGCCCGAGCGCTCGATCCATGCGTGGATCTGGTAGGGATCACCGTCCTTCATGGCTTTGAACACCGCGGGGATGAACGCCATATCCCAACTGAGCAGGCCTTTGTGCTCCTGCACGCCCAAACGCTTGAGGATCTTCTCCTTCTTCATGAAGCGAGGGGTGTTGGGGATCTGATCGCGCGCCGGGCAAAGCTTGAAACTTTGCAGCATGGAGCCGGGCCTCTGCACGTTTCCCATGAGGTACTCGAGGTTGAGGGCGCCGAGGGCGCACTGCTGCGACTGCTCGTACTGGTCGATGGCAACACCTTGCATGATGCCGGACTGGCCCGTCGTGTAGATTTCCAGCGCCTTCTCGATCTGGCCCTCGTCGAGCCAGCAGATCTCGGCCGCCTTCGCCAGCGTGAACTCCTCGACGCTCTCCTTGAGCAGCTGGCCGCCCGTGGGATACTGTTTGCCGTCGATCTCGTAGCTGCCGAACAGAGGCGGCTCGATGCCCTCGTTCATGGGGTACTCGAGCACAACGGGCTTGTTCTCGACGGGATCCCAGACGACGTAGTCTTTCTCGGTGCCCTCGAGGCCGCACTCGGTGGGCTTGAGCGTGAGGCGCGTCTCGGGGTTCACGAGGTAGGGCATGTTCGTCCAGGTGGTGCAGAAGTCCTTGTCGTACTTCTCGTTGTCGATGATCCACTTCGTCCACGCCATGAGCAGCGCCGCGTCGGTGCCGGGGCGGATGGGCAGCCACACGTCGGCCTTGGCGGCGTCCATCGTCATGCGCGGGTCGATGACCACCGTCTTGAGGCCCTTCTCGCGGGCACGCAGCTCGGCCAGCGCGCGACCGCCCGTGGCCACCGAGCTGTTCGACGGGTCGGTGCCCCACAGCACGATGGAGTCGACCGGCGAATCGGTGAAGTAGTAGTCCCAGCCGTTCGAGTCGGCAAAGGACAGGTTGTTGGGCTTGCCCATGCCGTTCGACAGCTGCGAGGCGCCCATGCGCGGCAGGTAGCACTGCGCGCAGCCGGGCTCCCACACGTTGGGCGTGTTGATGGCCTCGCCGAAGCGCTTCACGTTGCTGAAGTGCGGGTTGCCGCCACCGCCGGTGGACACGGCCACGCATTCGGAGCCGTACTTCTCGTCGATCTCGATGAGCTTCGTCGCGATCTCGGTGATGGCCTCGTCCCAGGTGATGCGCTCCCACTGGTTCTGGCCGCGCTCGCCCACGCGCCGCATAGGGTACTTGTTGCGGTTGGGATGGTAGAGCGCCTGGATGCCGGCCATGCCCTTCGCGCACAGGCCTCCTCGGCTCATGGGGCTTTCGGGATTGCCCTCGATCTTGATGACGCGCCCGTTCTTCACATGGGCCAGCACGGCGCAGCTTGCGATGCAGGCGCGGCAGGCCGTCTTCACGATCTTCACGTCGCCGCCCGTATCGGCGTGCGCCGCATCGACGTGCACGAGGTCGTCGCTCACGGCGACGCCCAGGCCGCACGCGGCGCCGAGCGCCGCCGCCGACTTCACGAAACTGCGCCTGCTGATGGTAGGCTGTGTCATATTCCCTCCTCCTTCGTCTCGTCTTCGCTGATGGTTCTGGGTGTTCTGCGGTTCTCTATCCCGAATGGGGCGCTCGCGCTCTCGGCGCCGATGAGGCCGGGCAGCGCTTTACCCGACCATGGCCAGCATCTGCCGGCCGGGCTCCGTGGTTTTCCACGAGCCGTCCCATGCAAGACCTCCTACGGTCTCCAGCTTGGAGATGAAGTGGCTGGGGTACACCTGCTTCGGCGCGCTGAGCGCCTCATCGCCCGAAAGCGCGCGCTCGATGGCGGTCTTCGTGGCGCCGCCGTTTTCGGCGCAGAGGGCAAGCACGGCGGCGTACACGTGCGCGTAGCCCGCGGGCTCGTCGCGCAGCGTTTCCGCGAAGCGCCGCGTGGGCTCGAAGCGTTCGAGCGCGGCGCGGCCGGCCGCGGTGGTTTCCACGGTGTAGCCGACGGGCATGTCCTCGGGCTGCGCGTCCGGCGCACAGTCGGGCTCGGACACCTCGACGGCTTCCACACCGCCGCAGTCGATCATGATGCGCACGAGCGCGTGGGCGTTCTGCGTGCTGAGGCGCAGCTCGGGACGCGCGTCGATGAGCGCCTCGGCCTCGCGGTACGGCATGCGCGCCTCGCACACGGACAGCACGGCGCACAGCGCGAGCGTGTTGGCATGGTTGGCGTTGAGTCGCTTGACGACGGCCTCGACGGCGTCCGGTGCTGCGGCGTTCGACGTTTCCCGATCCATGGTTCCCCTCCGTTTCCGCTCGTTCGTCATCGGTATCGAGCGGCTTCACCTTACGGGGCGACGGGCGCAGGGGAAACGTCCGTTGTTCGTGAAAACGCGGCGGACGGGCGGATATTTATGGGTGACCGAGGGGGCGAAAACGCCACCAATAATGGATGAGCGAAACGAACGACCTGGGGTAATAGGCGCTTAACGCACCTGCTCGTCGTAGAAGGACACGATGTTGCTCATGAGGTCTTCGTCGAGCATGAGGCAGGTCCTCTTGTCGAAATGCTCGGCGCGCCATGCGTTCATCAGGTCGGCGTCGTTCGCACCGTCGTTGGCCTCCCGATACGCGTAGTAGCCCTCGTTGAACGCGGCGATGTTGTCGCGCGCTTCATCTGAATAGTACAGGAAGCTGTGACCACGATCCTCGAACTCGACGAACGTGAAGCGCGGATCGTCGCCGAATTCCTCGCGATACCGGTCGATGCCCGTCTCGGGCGGCACAGTGGCGTCGTCGGCGCTGTGCAGCACGAGCACCTGGGCCTGCGACGACGCGAACCCCTCGAGGGAGGACGCGTCGGCGTAGGAGCCGAACTTGAAATGCTCGTACAGCGACAGGTACGGCATCAGCAGCGCGATGGCGCCGCCCGCCATCTGCCGGCCCTGGCTTTCGAGCATTGCCGAAGAGGTGTCGAAACCCGCAACGGACACGACTGCCTTCACCTCGGGATGGTCGGCGAGTGCGCTGCCCACCGCGTAGCCGCCCCAGCTATGGCCGAACAACATGACGGGAAGGTCGCGCAGGCGGTCGTCCTGCGCCACGGCATCGAGGGCGCGATCGAGGTCGATAACGCCCTGCGGCAGCCCGCCGACGGCGTCGCCCTCGCTGCGGTCGTTGCCCGTGGCGTCGTAGGCGAACACCGCATAGCCGCTGGCCGCGAAGCGGTTCGCCACGTCCATGTACGTATTGCACCCGCCGCCCAGGCCGTGCGCGATCACGACGACGCCCTTCGCACCCGTGCCGTCCTCGGCCACGCCCGCATCGGTCGACGTGTAGAGGTAGCCCGCGAGCCGCTGGCCCTTGTCCGAAACAAACGTGGACGCACTCTCACTCAGGGCCGGAAACTCATCGAGGGTGCGCTCCATGAACGCCGGCGTTTGCATGCGCGAGCCGAAGTTGCCCTCGTAGATGGCCACAGCCAGCGCAAAGGGAACCACGAGCAGCGCCAGCACTACAACGATGCCCAAAGCGATGGCCGCATGCTTCCAACGATGCCTGCGAACGGATTTGTTTTCCATAGCTGCCACCTCCCTCGAGCACGATGCTGTCGTCGGCATACCTGACACCTGGTGGGCGAAGGGCTCTCCTTTCCCAAGCTGTCCGGAACAGAGTTATACCATACGTATAGCAGATCACGTGCAGGAGATGCGCTACGGCAACGGACTCCGTGCAGAAGAACACGCGTATCAGCCGCTCGCTCAAGGAGCGCGTCGGTTACACGCCGTCGCAGGCGATTCGCAAACTGCGGGACAACGCCGCGCGCAACGCGCACAACCCGCATGCCGCACAAAGCCTGTTCGACACCGAAGATGAAGCGGGCAAACCCGAAGCCGAGGAAGAGAGAGCGGGGACGGGAGATTGCACCCAGGGGGGGGGCGAACATCGTCGCCTATCCGTACGAACAGTACGGGATCAAACCTTCGAATTGAGCAACGAACGCATCGTGCGAAGAGGTGCGCGACAACGCCCCGCTCGAGCGCCTTCGGGAACGGCTTCTCGATGCCTAACCGGCAAATTCCCCTTTCGATCGACGCGAACATCCGACTCAACTATTTTTCGCCAACCGTCCATGACATGGCCTAGCAACGTCCCTCATGCTGTGCGCGCATGAGCACGGCTCTCTGCTGCCGCACCCGGCGTCGCCAAAGACGAGCTCCACCCGACCGCGAATGCCTTTAAACGAGACATGCGCAACGAGAGAGGCGCGCTCCGAACGCGACACGGCGACGGCGACCGAAACGGCCTGGGAATGCGCAAGCAGCATGCGAGAACAGGCCACAGCCGCAGAAGCAGACGAATCGGGCCATGGACGGCATGCGGCTTCCGCAATCTCCGCAACGACCTTGAGGACAACCTGATCGCCGCCGCGCAGCGGTTGAGCGCAATGCATTTGATCGCCGATGACGAGCTGCTCGTAAAACATGCCCCCGTAGCTGCGCTCACGTCCCATGACGCGCTCGCGCTGCTGCAAGCGACGCAGCAAACCGAGACAAAGCACGGCGCATCCGCCAGTGTCGCGCGGCAGCTCTCGACCTTGGTGTTGCGCGCCTCAGCCCAGAACGGCACGGGACCCGCACCGCCCTTAGAAGTCGTTCCGGAGCGCGCAAAACGAAGGAACCTCGCGTTTTCGGCGATTCTCGCGATGCAAGTGGGCAAAACGTAGGAACCTTGCGCTTCGGAGGACAGAGGGCACGTCCTTCCGGCCCGCCTCGGAATCCGGGATCAGCGCACGTCCTCGATGAGGCTTTGCAGCTCCTGCTTGGAGTGCACGCCCGCCTTGGCGTAGACGTTGCGGATGTGGCTTTTTCGCCGTGCTGAAAACGAGGAAAGCCACTTCGGCGTTCGAAAAAAAAAGGGGGGGGGCGGGAGGCGGATGCACAGTTTTTGACGATTTGAAGCTCATGGGCGCATGAGGAAGAAGGCGCGCTTTCTCCTACCTGGGAAAACGCGCTTCGTCCTACGAAAAGTCGCGTCCGGAAGCTGTCCGGACGCGACTAAGGGCTTCAAAGCGACGATTTCCGTGACTCGAGAGCTCGTTTTCAAAGAGGAAGGAGCCGAGCTCCTTACCCCTCGATCTGCCGAGCGCGCTTCTTGGCGGCCCAACCGGGAATCTCATGCTGCTCGGGACGCGTGAGGGCAAGCGCATCGGCCGCAACGTCCTTCGTGATGCACGAGCCCGCGCCCACGATGGCGCCCGCGCCGATGTCGACCGGCGCCACCATCATGGTGTCGCTGCCGATGAACGCGCCGTCGCCTATCGTGGTGGCGTGCTTTTTCCTGCCGTCGTAATTGCAGGTGATCGACCCGGCTCCGATGTTCACGCCCTCGCCGATGGTCGCATCGCCGATGTAGGATAGGTGCGGCACCTTCGAGCCCCTGCCAATCGTGGACTTCTTGATCTCCACGTGCGTGCCGGCCTTCGCGCCCTCGCACAGATGCGCTGCCGGGCGCAGGTAGGCGCGCGGTCCGCACGTAGCGCCGTCGTCGATGCGCGCCTCGACGGCCACCGTCTCGTCCACGATGCAGCTCCGTCCCACCACCGTGTCGGTGAGGCGCGAGTTCGGGCCGATCACGCTGTCCTCGCCCACAGTCGTGGAACCCAAAAGGAACGTCTGCGGCAACAGCTCCACGTCGCGTTCGATGCGCACATCGGGACCGATCCACACCTGGTCGGGATCGGTCATGGTCACACCGGCCGCCATATGCGCAAGGTTGATACGACGCTGCAAGTGCTTCGTCGCCTCGGCCAGCTGGATGCGCGAGTTCACGCCCAAGCACTCGGCGGGATCCCCGCAGGGAAGCGCCAGCACAGGACGACCTGCGTTGCGGCATATCTCCAACACGTCGGTGAGATAGAACTCGCCTTGGGCGTTATCGTTGCCCACCTGCCGCAAAGCCGAGAACAGCGCGCGAGCATCGAAGCAGTAGAAACCGGAGTTGCATTCGCGGATGGCCTCCTCCTCTGGCGTCGCGTCCTTCTGCTCCACGATGCGCGCCACGGCTCCGTCGGCGTCACGCACGATGCGTCCGTAGCCGAAGGGGTCGTTCAGCTCCATCGTGAGCACCACCGCAGCAGCGCCCGCCCGCTCACGGACGCGCACCAGCTCGGCGATCGTCTCAGACGCGATGAGCGGACAGTCCCCGGAGAGCACCACAAGCGATCCGTCGTAGTCCGCCAAAGCATCGGCGCAGACAGCCACCGCGCCCGCCGTGCCGTTCTGCTCCTCCTGCACCACCACGTCCGTGTCTGCTTCCACAAGCGGGATCACCTGCTCGCGCGCATGCCCTACCACAGACATCACGCGCTCGATGCCGGCCTCGCGCGCCGCATCCACCACCCAACGGACAAGAGGCTTGCCCAAGATCTCGTGCGCGACCTTCGGCGTCTTCGACTTCATGCGGGTTCCTGCGCCCGCAGCCAACACGACAGCAGCTGCTTCCATGTTGCTCCTTCGCTCCGTAGCCTTCCTATTTATCGGATTTCCGCCCATCGGAGCCGTCGGACCACTCGATCCCGCCGGATCCGCCAGCCCCATCGGCTTCCTCAGCTTCACCAGAGACGCCCTCCGCGCCCTCGCCCCCACGGGACACGCCGCGCAAACGACCCTCGTCTCCCGACCGGCGCAACGTCTCCTCAACTCCGACGAGCGGCGACTTGCCTTCGCGCTCCTCGAACTCGCGCCGCACCTCTTTCGCCGAATCGTTCTCGCCCTCCTCGCTCAGCACGCGCACCGCCTCATCGCGCAACGCCTCGCGCACTTGGTTGATCGAGCCGTCTTCCAAAAGCCCACTCTCGCCCAGATCGACGACGATCTCGAACACACCGCCGCGCCTCTTCGCAGCCTCAACCTCGCTTTGGAGAGCCGGGCTCTCGATGTCGCGCAACAGCTCCTCGGCATCGCGCGTCGCCTCATCACCCGCTGTCTGACGCGCCACGTCGTCGCCGCTGGCCGACAGGTAGGCCACGCCGCGCCTCTGCGCCGCTTTCGCCTGCAGCAGCAAAAACACGAAACCCAGCACGCCGGCCAAAAGCGACGCAGCCAAAATGCCCAGCTTGGCCGTAGCCACGTGAGCCTCATCGGTAAACGCGAGGTTCGCCACGAAGATGGCCATGGTGAATCCGACGCCGCCCAAGATGGATGCACCCAGCATATGGAACCAGTTCACGTTCTCGGGCAGCGATGCCAGCTTGCTCTTCACGATGGCGAAGCTCATGAGCATGATGCCTATCGGCTTGCCCAGAAGAAGGCCCAGCATGACTCCGTACAGAACGGGATCGGCCAACATGGCGCCCACGTCCATGCCGGAGAAACTCACATCCGCGTTCGTGAGCGCGAACAAAGGCAAGATGCCGAAGTACACCCACGGGTACAGCCGATGTTCCAAGCGCGTCGCGGGCGGAACCACCTGACGAGCAACGCGCGACAGAGACGACACCGTCTCTATGTACTCGCCTTGCGCAATGACGGGCGTTTCAGGCTGGAAGGCATCGTGCGCCTCGCGAACTTTGTCCCCCGACCAGGCGGTGAAGCTTTTGAGGTTCACGCGAGAACCCGACGGAATGACGAACGCCAGCAGCACGCCAGCGATGGTGGAGTGCACGCCCGACATGAACACGCAGTACCACAACACGCCACCCACCAGCAAATACGGCACAAGCGAATAGATGTGGATACGGTTCATCAGCACCAACGCCACCAGCACCGAGGCGGCCGCGCCCAGCCAGAACAGCGATGGACTGTGACCGTAGAAGATTGCGATCACCAGAATGGCGATGATGTCGTCGGCCACGGCGAGCGTGCTCAGGAACACGCGCACGCCGCTCGGCACGCGATTGCCCAAAAGGGCCAAGATGCCGAGAGCGAACGCGATGTCGGTGGCAGTGGGCACGCCCCATCCATGCGCCGTGCCAGGATTTGCGGCGTTGAACAGCAGGTAGATGACGATGGGCGCGATCACGCCGCCCACAGCCGCCATGATGGGCAAAAGAGCCTGGCGGATGTTCGTCAACTCGCCCACCGTCAGCTCGTATTTCACTTCCAATCCCACGAGCAGGAAGAACACGGCCATGAAAATGTCGTTGATCACGTGCGCGAGCGACATGCCGGCGAACGATCTGCCGAAAAACAGACCGACCTCCGTGTGCCAGAATTCCAAGAACGCCTCGTACGCACCCGTGTTAGCCACGACAAGCGCCACCACAGCGGCGAGCAGCATAAAGCCGGCCGCTTTCGTGGAGGAATGGGTGAACTTGATGAGTTTCCTGTAACGCGCCTGATGGCCCTGCACCTCGCTGATGAAAATGCGCTGGGTGCCATCGATGTTCGTGTCCGCCATGTCAGCCTTCGCCTTCCGCATAGGAGATCATCATATTATCTCCGATCACGCCTGCGCGCCCGCTCAATTGTCGCACGTTTTTAAACCGATTTCATAACACAGGGCAAAATGCCCGGGCAAAAGTCGATGAATTGCGTTATCCTGTACCTGGCAGCTGAGGCGTGAGGAGTCGGCTTGGAACATGCGTGAGGGGCATATCGTGTCTGCCCGCATGAACTGGGGCGTTACTTGCGGTTGGCTGTTTTTTATTCGCTTCGAGTAAAGAGGTGATCGCCATGAGCATTACCGTCACCGGACGCAAAATGCCCGTAACCGATGCACTGCGTCAGTACGCCGAAGAGAAGATCGGCAACTCCATGAAAGTCATGGACATCGACCCGCTCGTCGCCGAGGTCGTCCTGTTCGTCGAAAAGAACCCTGCCAACCCCCGCCCCGCCTGCTGCGAGGTGACTTTGCGCACGAAGGGCCACATCATTCGTGTGGAGGAGTGCGAGGAAGACATGTACGCAGCCATCGACGTGGCCGCCGCCAAAGTGGTGCGCCAGCTGCGCAAGTACAAGACGAAAGTCATCGACCGCAAGCTGCGCGCCACAGACGAGTCGGCTCGCGCGATCGAACCCACCGCCGCAGGAGAGCTTGATGTCGAGGGGCTCATGGAGGAGCTTGCCTCGGACGACGAGGTCGTGCGCGTGAAGGAGATAGCGTTCGAGCCGCTGACCGAGGAGGAAGCGCTCGTGAAGATCGACCTTCTGGGACACGACTTCTTCGCCTACACCGACCGCGACTCGGGATTGGTGAACGTGCTGTACCGTCGCGACGACGGCGGGTACGGCTTGCTTAAGCAGACGGAAGGGTAAGCGCTCGGCCAGTTCGGTCGCATGGCAAACGAGAACGCGCGAAGGGGCTTTCGGGCCCCTTCTTCTTATTCTGGACAAAAACGCACGGCTTCTCTATTCTCGCTCAGAGATAAAAACGTGCTCGTTCTCCATCAGGCACTTTTCTCGAACATAGGTTGCGATGCGTCGGCAGCAGACCTTTCCGAGTCGAAAAACCGGAGTAAACGTCGCTTTTCTATACATGATCATTTTAATTATATTTAAAGAAAGGCCGGTTCGACCTTGCCGCAACTTCGGATAGCGCGCGCGGCGCAAGTTTGCAGTTCCGACATCTGCTACCATGGATGGCAACGTTATCGAAGATAGGAGGCGACATGGCGACCATCGACACCATCAGAACCGTCCTCGAAAAGAACCTCGACATCGACCCGACCACCGTAGACGAATCGTCGACGTTCGAATCGCTCGGCATCGACTCGCTCGACATGGTGGAGCTCATCTGCGACCTCGAGGAAGCTTGCGAAGTGGATTTCGGAGAACCCGAGGGCCTTGCCAGCGTAGGCGACCTCGTGAAGTACATCGATTCCCTATAGGCCGCCGTCTCGCCGCCCGCCGAGACGAGCCAGCATCCCGCAAAGCCCCGACTACAGGGATCGCCGCGCTGCGCGCTTCGGCGCCAAGCGCGCCAAGCCGCAAAGCGCAACGATCCTCGTTCGAAGTCAGGCCGCCAGAAGCCGCGCCGCCCTACCGCACCGGCTTCGGGTGAGACTTTACGCCAGCGCCGCCTCCGCAGCGTTTGTCCCGGCCCAGCGACCCGACGTGTACGACCAGTTGAGACCACAACCACCCGCCGGATAATCGTCGTAGATGAACGTGCCGCAGCACACCTCGCCCGCGGAGTACAGGTTCGGGATGGGCTCGCCCGCCGTGTCGAGCACCTGAAACGACGTGTTCACGCGATAGCCCCCGAAGCTGCCATGCGTGCACACTCCCATCGTCAGGACATAATACGGCGCCTGCACAAGCGGGACGAGGCTCTTGGCCTTCTTGCCGAATTGAGTGTCCTCGCCTGCGGCAACCATCTTGCTGTACGCATCGAACGTCTCTTGGGCACGCGCGCCGCCGATGCCCAGCGCTTCAGCAGCTTCGGCCACAGTTTGGCCCTGCGCGAACAGCCCCCGGTCAAGGCCAAGATCGAACTTCGAGCGCAGATCGTCGTCGAGCGCATCCACCATAGCCTGATCGTACACCGCGAAGAACTTCTGATCGTCGAAATGCGCAACGCTGTAATAGATGTCGTGGGTCTGGCCCGCCTCGTTGGCGAAGCGTTCGCCCTTGGAATCGATCCACAGCGCCTTGTTGCTGATGAGCTCTGACTGCCCTGCCTCAACCGGACAGGCGAGGATGCCGTTCGTACCGCCGTGGCCCACGTAGTCGGCACCGATATCGAGGCCCATCTGCAAGCCCTCGCCCGTGCAGCCCACGCCCACCTCGGTGTACACGCCAGAATAATCGGGGCAGTACGCATCGATCATCTCCGCATTGCGACAAAACCCGCCTGTGGCGACGACGATGCTCTTCGCATTGTACTGGACGAGCTCTCCTGCGCTGCTGCGCGCAATCACTCCCGTCACCGCTCCGGCATCGTCCACCACGAGCCTCTCCGCTGCCATGCCGAAATGGAACTCCGCGCCCGCCTGCTGGGCGAACGCCGTCACCGGATTGAGCGCATCCATGCCACTCGTACGGCATTTCGCCTGACGAGGGATGGTGTCCTTACCTTTGAGCAGCACTTCCTCTTGGAAATCGACGTGCAGATCGTTCGCAAGCCAGTCGATCGTCTCGCCGAAATGGTAGGCGCAGAACTCCTGCATATCGTAGTCGAGCTTGTCGCCGCCGCACGACAGGAAGTACTCCAAAAGCGCCGCCGGATCGTCCTCGATGCCCGCCGCCTTCTGCACGCTCGTCCCCGCTCCGTAGAACCCGCCGAGCGCAAGCGAGCTGGACCCGGCAAGCCACGCCATCTTCTCCAACAGCACCGTTTTCGCACCAGTCGTGGCAGCCCAACCCGCAGCGGTCACTCCGGCTCCGCCGCCGCCCAGCACCACCACGTCGTAGTCCCTCGTCTCACGCGCCTCGGTGGCGACGGCCTTGTGCGGAGCGCAGCCGAGCAAGCCCAGGCCGCCCACCGCCATCGCTGCCAAACCGCCCGTCAGCGCACGAGCGAACTGACGTCGCGATAACGACAGGGCGGCTCCTTCGCCCCTGCTGCGAAGCGGCGCAGCTGAACCTTCACCGCCGCAGCCCTCCGCGCTGCTCGACCCCATCCCGTCTTCCACTCTCCTCATGATCGTTCCTTTCCTCCCTGATGCACTGATGAGCAATGCGGCTTGCCGCGTTGCGCACGTTACGCGCGACGACTGCTTGCCGGAAGCCACCTTCCGGGTGAAACGCCCGCAGCGCCGACCGGTTTCACCCGGAAGGTGTGAGCCGAGCGTCTCCGATGCCGCAAGGGACCCTTGCCGCGACGGAAGCACCAGGCAGATGCACGAGGAGGCGGGGCTGCGACGCGTCGAGAAGAAGGGAAGCCTGGAAGGGCGAGCGGTGCGGGCTTGCCCGATGACGGGCGCAAGAAAGAACGCCGGGGGAAGAGCCAATCCGCCGTTCTTGAGGCCCGCCGGCCATCCGATTCGTCTTGCGGGCAAGACTGATCGACGGCGGCTTGCAAAGGATCGAGGCCCCTCGCATGCATCGCACCGAATTCGGCTCCGAGGAGCGGGAAGCGGACGCGAAGCGCGATCCACGCGCCGCCCTTACGGCAGAATCGGCCTCGACCATACGAAAGCATCGGAAGAAGAGGGCGGAAGCGGCAAATCGCGGGAAAACGAGTTGGCGGACCATCGCCAAATGGCAAAATGGCCGCACGACGGCTCCGACGGAGCTTCGTGAGCACGCCGTCCAAGGAGCGTTTTGCGACCCCGCGAACCAGAATGCCCGAACGTCTTTCGCCTGCGCGAAGATGATGCTTGTCGCAGATGAAGAACGCAACCCGCTCTCAAGCGAATCCGCAAGCACCGATCAGGCAAGTTGCGAAATCAGCGCGGTTGGCGACGCTCGTATATACTGGACAGCGCACCGCTTCCCCTGCGCGAATTGAGGATCAATGTCCAACACGGACCAAATCGCCCGAACGAACACGCTGACCGTGCTGACGGACGGCCCGTTTCTGCCCTCGTTTCTGGGACTGGCGGCCACGCGCGTATGGCTGCAAAGCAACCTCTTCGCCTCCTACACGCAAAGCGACGACGGCATGTTCACGATTGTCAACCAGCTGTTCTACGGCCTCGCGATGGTGGTCGGCGGAGCCATGGCGCTGCACAAGCCCTTCTCGAAACGCGCCCGCACAGCCGTGGCATGGCTCGGCTTCGCGATCATGACGTTCTCCACCGTGCTCATCCTCGCAGGAAAGGAAGCGAACGCCGTCGCGATCCTCGTTGCGGCAAGCGTGTCCGCCGGCATCGGCAGTGCATTGGGCGGCGGCATGTGGACGGCGGCCTATGCGCGCTTGGGACTGCGGCAATCGGTGCTGTACGGGTTTCTGTCGCTTGCACTGGGATCGGTAGGAGGGCTTGTTCTCAGCTTCCTGCCCGAAACGCTCGGCTACACGACCAGCATGTTCATGCCCGCCATCGCACTTCTATGCTATCAACGCGCCATGAAGGCGGATGTGGGAGCGCATCCCGCACCCGAGCCGGTGTACGACCGCGAACCGCGCACCACCATGCTGTTCATCTTCGGAGGGCTGGCCGTGTTCGGTCTGGCACTGGGCGTGTCGCGTGGCTTTCCAGCGGGCGAGCCGGTGCCCATGGACGCCACGCAGCGTATCGTGCACCAAATGGGCGTCGTGGTCATCAGCCTGTTCGTCATCTGGTGGTTCATCGTGAAGCGCAAGAGGCTGAGCTTCTCATTCCTGTGGCGCATCGAGATCATGCTCGTGGCGGCAGGGATGCTTGTGCTGTCAGTGCTGCCGGGCCACTTCACCGGACTGGCCATCGCCGTGGTCAATATCGCCGACACGCTCATGCTGGGCGTGCTGTGGGTGACGTTGCAGGACGTGGCGCGCCATACCACCACCGACGTGTACGCCGTGTACGGGTTCGCATGGGCATCGCGCATACTGTCGAGAGACGCGGGACGCGTGCTCGTCATGGCTCTCGGCACGGCAGGGCTGTCCTCGTATGCGGTGACGGCGGTCATCGGCATCGTGGTGTTCGCGCTCGCCGTAAGCATGGCGCTGCTGCTCTCGGACGGAATTCCACGACTGCGGCCGCTGTTCGAGCAAGACGAACGCCGAACACACGAAGATGCGGGAGCGGGCTCGAACGCAAAAACGACCTCGGCAGGAGCCGCGAATGCCGAGGGAGGCGGACGCGTCGACGCGGAAAAGGCACCGGGCGAGCGCTCCGGCACGAGGTGCTCGGCGAAGACACAGGCCGACGCAACCATGGACGGCAGTTGGCTGCGCGACGCGTTCGACCTCTCCGAGCGAGAGACGCAGGTGGCCTTGCTCATCGCACAAGGCCGCAGCAAAGCCTACATCGCCGATACGTTGTTCCTCTCGGAGAACACCGTGCGCACGCACGCGAAGAACGCCTATGCGAAGATGGGGGTTCACTCGAAGCAGGATCTCATCGACCTCGTCCTCGGCGGAAAATAGCGCCGCGCCCCGCCCGCATCGGCATCATGCGCGAGCGGGGCGAAGGCGCGTCCGCAACGAGGTCATTCCGGACGCGCCATGACCTTTCTCCCCTCGTCTTCGTACACCGTTTGGTATCCGAGCCCTTCGGCGGCATGCATCAAATGCGTATCTATCGCATCGTCCAGCCCGCCATTGGACAAAACAAGGTAATCGAACCAATATTTCTCGATGAAGCTGCGGAGGCTCTCGTCATCGAAAGAGACCGTCCGTCCCTGATCCTCCCTGCGACCGAGCCCCACGATCTCCCCGCGAATCTCGCTGCGGCCGTTCAACGATTCCAAAAACACCTCGGCTCGCCCATCGTAATAGCATGGTATGCGATACGCGAACTCAAGGTAGCTTCCATCGTAAGCATACACGTCCAGATCCGATACCTCTTTCCCGAAGCGCGGCATGGCATCTTCGACGATGAACGCACCCGAATTTGATTCCACTATTTCGTATGCGCTCCTTCCCTTTACCAATGGCGAAGCGAAGAATCCCGAAAAAAGGAATACGAGCGAGAGCCCCACGGGCAGAACCACATTCCCGTCGAACCTGCTCTTCTCGTCCCGGAAAAAAACGGACGCCCACTGGGATGCCAAAGCCAGAACGACGAGCAGAACGAAAAAGGAGTTTCTGAAAGACCACAGCGCGAAAGCCGCGAATATCGCCCAGAGGACAGGGAGCCAGATATCGCCACGCCGCACAAAAACAATGGACAGCGCCAGTCCGACAACGATCAAAATAATCACAATCGACACGAAAGCGAAATAGGGGCCGACGCCCACCAACGAAAACCAAAACTCGATCAAAGGCTGGCATTCGCCTATGTACTGCGTGATCAAAGGAGACATCGACCGGAAAATGTACAGCACGGCATCAATGCCGTACGGATTGCACAAAAGCACCACGGCGGACGCCGCGCCCGTCAAAGCCAAACGCCCCGCAAACCGGAACTCCTTGCGCACGAGCGCAGCCAAAAAGAAACCGCCCCCCACCATGAAGATTATCGGCCACATGCTTGCATGAAGGTTGATCAAAGCGCACGACAAGAACGGAATGGGGACGAGATACCTCGCATCCTTCTGTATGCGCGCCTTCTGAATCAAATACATGGTGCACGAGAACGCGAGCGCGTCGAACACGCGCGGACGAAAGCCGACGGTCAGGCATAGCGGTAAGAAAACCAGTATCGCCACAACAACATGAACCGTTCCGACTTTCGAACCGCTTTGCATGCAACCGGCGAGAACGGCCACCCACACCGCTACCGCGAGAATAAGATAGAGGAAAATGGCTAGGCCGAGATATCCTGAAACGCTCCACACCGCATAGAAGATCGCCGCGGAAAGCCATTGCTGGGGAAGATAGGAGAGGCCCTCGTGCATGGAGAACGGCTCTTCTCTCGTGAAACCGTTCTCCCAGATGAAGCGACCGGTATTAAGCACATGGTAGATATCGACGTTGGCGCCTAAATCCCATATCAGAGAAGTGCCCAGGAAAACCATGCCGAGCACAAGGATGATGTACTTCGTCTGTGGCTTGCCAATCCACTCGAGTACACGAGTCTTCACGAAAGCGTCCCTTTCTTCTCCGTCGCCGCCGACCGCGGGCAAAACGACGTTCCATCGCATTATCCGTCCCACACGCTCCAAAAGCGCAATTTGCCATTGTATCGTGCAACGGGAAAAAAAAGGGGGGGGGGGATTAGAAATTACCTGCCGTCTCATTATTGAGACGGCAGGAGTGTTATAGCGGCGCATCGGAGGCTGCGATCAGGCCCTTAGCCCTTCTTTGATCGCCGCGACCGAGTACAAGCTGCCGAATGCGCATACCAGTCCTCCGGGACCGGCCAAGTCGCGAGCACGCGACACCGCATCGTTGAAATCGCTCGCCACGTGCAGCCTCGCACGCGCAGAGCGACCTGGCACATCTTGCTCTTCCCTGCGTATGGCACTCGCCAGCTTCTCGGCTGGAAGGGCGCGGGGGTTTTCGGGCGACACGCACACGAACGCCGCACCGAGCGGCAGCACGGCTCGCACCATGGCAGGGTAATCCTTGTCCTCCAAAACGCCAACGATGAACACGGGCCTCTCGCCGGGAAACACGTCGGAGAGGGAGTCCGCCAACGCACGCGCGCCCTGCGGGTTGTGACCGCCATCGACCACGAAGCGCCGACCCGCTGCGTCGGGCGCGGGGTCGGCGAGCACTTCGAAGCGTCCCGGCCATTCTGCAAAAGCGATGCCCGACCGCACCGCCGCCGCGCCGATCCGCCAGCCGCGATCCCGCAGCGCGCACGCCACCTCGATGGCAAGCGCCGCGTTCGCCGGCTGGTAGCTGCCCAGGAGCCGCGTCGTATAGCGCTCGCCACGGTAGGTGAACGATCGCGCAAGCACTTCGGGTGCAGCGGTCGAATTGGACGTGCAGGTCGCTTCAAGCATATCGACCGGCGCATCCGCCCCAGGCGCATCCAACGCTCTGGCAACCCCGACCGCTCCTTTATTCTCGCCCAACGCGACCGTTCCATGCGCCTCAGACTCTTCCCACGACACGCTCCCCACCTCGAGCGCCGTAAAATCAGGGATCGCGACTTCGCAGCCGCATTCGGCGGCCGCGCGCTCCACCACAGCCATCGCCTCGGGTTCCTGCGGCCACGACACCACGGCCGAACCCCGCTTCACGATGCCAGCCTTCTCGCCCGCTATGGCAGCCAACGTCGAGCCGAGCAGTGCCGTATGATCGAGACCGATACGCGCGATGACGGCCACCTCGGGCGCATCGATGACGTTCGTGGAATCCAGCCTTCCGCCCAATCCCACCTCCAGCACCACGACGTCGCAATTCCGGCGTGCGAAATGTACGAGGGAAACGGCGGTCATCAGCTCGAACTCGGTGGGATGGTCGGCCATGGCCTCGGCGCGCTCTTTCACGATCAGCGTCGCCTCGGTCAAGTCCGCGAGCGAGATGTTCGCGCCGTCCACGCGAATGCGCTCCTCGAATGCAACGAGGTACGGACTCGTGAACAGCCCCGTGCGAAAGCCCGCCGCCTGCAGGATGGCCGCGAGGTAGGCGCAGGTCGACCCTTTGCCGTTCGTGCCGGCCACATGCACGAACTTGAGACGGTCCTGCGGCCGACCCAATCGATCGAGCAGCTCGGCAATACGGCCGAGGCCGAGCCGCGATTCAAGCCAACGCGGCTCGTTAATGTACGCTATCGGATCGAACGACACAAAGACCTCCAAACGACATCGTGAGCTGAACGCAGATGCTTCACATAAAACATCTGCTCGCGCTCAGCGCGACCGCGCAGGAGCGAAACGTTCTGCGCCTCGCACGGAACGCGGGAGCAAAAGCCCGGATTGGCGTAGCAAGCCAGCGAGGGCGCCCGTGGCACCTGAGATCGTGGGGATGACGGGGACGAAGCGTGCTTCGGCATGCGCCGAACACCCCACCGGGCTGTTCGATCCCTTGCTATGCGCCCGAGCGGACGCGCGCCGATCGGCGAAGTCGAGGCGGGGCTCCGGCATCGCCACGAGATCGGGCACCACAAGCGGCCGCAGCGTCGGCGAGCTTCGAAGGCCGTCAGGCCTTCGAAGCCAGATACTCCGCGATCCCCGCAGCGGCGCGCTTGCCAGCGCCCATAGCCAAGATGACCGTGGCCGCGCCGATGACCGCATCACCGCCGGCGAACACGCCCGGCTTCGACGTGGCGCACGTGCGCTCGTCGGCAACGATGAGGTTGCGCGAGGTCATCTCAAGCCCCGACGTGGACTGCGCAATGAGCGGATTGGTCTTCGAGCCCACCGCGATCACCAGCATGTCGACGTCGATGACGAACTCGCTACCGGCGACGGCTTCCGGCCGCCTTCGGCCGCTCTCGTCCGGCGCGCCCAGCTCCATGCGCACGCATTCGAGCCCGCGCACCCAGCCCTTGTCGTCGCCGAGAACACGCACCGGATTCGTGAGCAGTTCGAACTTGACGCCCTCCTGCTCGGCGTGATGGATCTCCTCCGCGCGAGCGGGCATCTCCTCGCGACCGCGGCGGTACACCACGCGCACGTCGGCACCAAGGCGTCTCGCAGTGCGCGCCGCGTCCATGGCCACGTTGCCGCCGCCCACCACGACGCAGCGCTTTCCGGCGTACACCGGCGTGTCGTACTCGGGAAATTCGTACGCCTTCATGAGGTTCACGCGCGTGAGCAGCTCGTTGGCCACCATTACGCCATTGAGCCCTTCCCCCTCGATGCCCACATAGCTCGGAAGCCCCGCGCCCGTGCCCACGAACACGGCATCGAATCCACGCTCGCCCAAAAGCTCATCGACATCGTAGAGCTTCCCCACCAAAGCGTTCGTTTCGAAGGACACGCCGCTCTCGCCAAGCTCCGCCACCTCGCGCTCCACAAGCGCCTTCGGCAGACGGAACTCGGGAATGCCGTAGGTCAGCACGCCACCCACCTTGTGCAACGCCTCGAACACAGTCACGCCGCAACCGAGCTTAGCCAACTCGCCTGCGCATGTGAGGGACGCCGGGCCCGACCCGATGACGGCCACGCGCTTGCCGGCAAGGTCTTTCGGCTCCACCTCGACGACGCCGCACGCCGCACGCTCATCGCGCATCTTCCCCAGCGCGACCGCGGCCTCCTCCGGATGGGCGAGCGCCCAATCGGACACGAAGCGCTCCAAACGTCCGATGCCCACCGGCTCGCCGTTCCTGCCGCGCGTGCACACGCCCTCGCACTGCGTCTCCTGCGGGCACACGCGCCCGCAGATGGCCGGCAACGCGTTCGCGCCCTTCACGATGGCGTAGGCGCGCGCGAAATCGCCCTCGGCCACCTGTGCGATGAACTGCGGGATGGGCACGCCCACTGGGCAGCCGCCCACGCAGGGGGCATTCGGGCATTGGATGCACCGGCGCGCCTCGGCCATGGCATCCTCCTCGGAATAGCCTCTCGCCACCTCGTCGAACGTCTTCGCACGCTCCGCGGGATCCAACTCGGGCATGGGAACCTTCTCCTTCTGCCGGTTCACCTCGTAGCTGGTCGCCATGCTACGCCCCCTTCCGCTCGCCGTCGGTCCCGCCGTTGCAGTCGCGGCCCTCGGCCGCCTCGCGCGCCGCGCCCTCGAAGCTGCGGTACATCACGCCACGGCGCATGGCGTCGTCGTAGTCCACCAAATGTCCATCGAAGTCCGGCCCGTCCACGCAGGCGTGCAGGTACTCGTCGCCCACCTTCACGCGGCAGCCGCCGCACATGCCGGTGCCGTCGATCATGAGCGGGTTCATGCTCACGAGCGTCTTGATGCCGTAGGGCTTGGTGGTGGCGGCCACGAACTTCATCATGATGACAGGGCCCACGGCCAGCACCAAGTCGTAATCCGCGCCCTCGTCGATACGCTGCTGCAGCGCCTGCGTCACAAGGCCCTTGTTGCCGTTCGAGCCGTCGTCGGTCATGACGATCTGGCGCGTGGAGCACGCGTTTATCTCGTCCTCGAGCAGGATGAGGTCCTTGGTGCGAAAACCCGTGATCACGTCCACCTCGCAGCCGTGCTCGTACAGCCACTTGGCCTGCGGGTACGCGATGGCCGTTCCCAGACCGCCGCCGATGACGCACGCGCGGCGCGCGCCCTCGAGCTCGGTGGGGTTGCCGAGCGGCCCTGCGAAGTCCAGCAGCGCGTCGCCCGCCTTCAGCTGCGCGAGGCGCATCGTGGTGGCGCCCACCGCTTGGAACACGATGGTGACGGTGCCCGCCTTGGGGTCGCATTCGTTCATCGTGAGCGGGATGCGCTCGCCGCACTCGTCGATGCGCAGCATGATGAACTGGCCCGGCCTGATCTTGCGCGCTATCTCGGGCGCGCGCACGACCATTCGGGTCACTTCCGCATTGAGCGGCTCTACTCGTTCGATGGGATACACGTCGCCTTCGCCCCTCTCGTCTCAGATACAAAAGCAGCACCGTGTGCGGTGCCGTTTCGTAGGGATTCCTGCAAGTATAGCAAACGCCGGTGGCCGGGATTGTTACGAGCGTGTTTCCATGCGCTCGACGGCGAGGATTCCGGGGAATTCCCACGAACGATCCGCAAGCGCCCAACAACCCTCCCACAACCGCGAGCATGTCGACGCGCCGCATGCTAAGCTGGACGAAGCGTCGAACCATCTCGTCCGAAAGAGCCGCGCCATGTCTCATGCCTACGTGCTGACGAACCGTTTCGAGCCCGTCCCCGCAAACGAGGCCGCTCCTCCCGACCGACCGGTGGTCGAAGCGCTCACATCGCGCGAGCTTGCCTCCTTGGGCCTGGCGGACAAGGACACGCAGGAGGCTTTGCATCTCCTGGCAACTGCGGAAAACACTTATCTCGACGCGCTACCCCGATGCTTCGTAGGCTCGTTTGCCGTACCGGACAAAGCACATCTTTCGCACGAGCCGTTCTGCTTTGCGTTCTACCTGGACAAGTCGCGCCTCGTGCTCCTCGACGAAGGAGACACCTGCGCACGAATGCTCGACGACATCGCCCAGCAAGACCACGTTATGCAGCCCACCGCCGCCCACTGCCTGCTCGAACTTATGAAGCTGCTCGTAAAGGACGACTTAACGTTCCTCGCAAACCTCGAGGACCGCATGGAGGACGTGGAAGAGTCGATCATCGACCGCGGCGCAGAAGGCGCGAACAAGCAGATGCTGGCGTTTCGACGCAAGCTTCTGCGCATCGACACGTACTATCAGCAGCTCGTAGATATGGCAAGCACCTTGGCCGAAAACGAGAGCAAGCTTCTCACGCAAGAGGAAAGCCATCTGTTCCACCTGTTCGAACGCCAAGCCGAGCGGCTGCTCAAACGCTCGCTCACGCTCAAGGAGTACAGTTTGCAGCTGCGAGAGCTGTACCAAACGCACATCGACATCAAACAGAACGACACGATGAGGTTCTTCACCGTGATCACCACGTTGTTCGCTCCGCTTACCCTGCTCACCAGCTGGTTCGGCATGAATTTCACGAACATGCCTGAGCTCGATTGGAAAGGCGGCTACCCCGCCGTCATCGGCGTGTCGCTGGGAATCGTAGCCGTCGAACTGGTGGTCTTCAAGCGCAAGCACTGGCTGTAGCCGACCCTCCAAGCACAGAAAGGACGAGATCGGCGCCGCATTCGCAATACGGGACTAAATGGAGTTCGAACGGTATTCGACGAATACGATGCAGGCTCTGAACGGAGTTGCGAAGCTGACTCCTCTACAGCAAGCCGACAGGCCAACCGCTTTGCGACGCAGCCGCACGCGCCAACAAAGGTGCCGGATGCTATAGCAGATGGGGCTGCTCGACATGCGAAGCGGGATCGGGCTGGGTTTCCGCCTGCCCCTCCCCTGCGTTCGAATCCGTCGGGACCGCAGGCGTGCTCAAGGCCGCCGGCGAACCCTGCGCGTTGCCCGCATCGACCTCGTGCATGCCTGCCGCAGCGTCGCTCTCACGCAAAAGCTGGCCGAGCGTCGTGAAGTCGTTCTCCAGCGCCTCGCGCTTCGAGCTGTCGTAGAGCGCGGCCGCCGGATGGAAGATGGGAAACACCTTGAAACGCCCCGCCCGTTGCAACGTGCCGTGCAGTCGCGTGATGCCGACCTCGGTCTTCAGGATGAACTTCGTGGAGAAGTTCCCCAGCGTCACGATGAACTCCGGATCGATGGTGCGCGTCTGCTCGCGCAGATACGGCGTGCACAGCTCGATCTCCTCGGGACGCGGATCGCGGTTTCCCGGAGGCCGACACTTCAGCACGTTCGCGATGAACACGTCCTCGCGACGCAACCCCGCGATGGACAAAAGCTCGTTGAGGTATTTGCCCGCCGCCCCCACGAACGGCTCGCCCTGCAAGTCCTCGTTCTTGCCAGGCGCCTCGCCCACAATCAGCACGCGCGCTGCGGGGTTGCCCACCCCGAACACGGTCTGCGTGCGCCCGTCAGCAAGCGGGCACCTGCGGCACCCCTCCACCTGCGCGCGGATCTCCTCCAGGGGAATATGCGGTTTCGGCATGTCCGTCCTCCTCCTCGGCACAGCCTACACGTACAACCGGGGCATCCGATGCGAGAAGCCGATGGCCAACTCGTAGTTGATGGTCCCCAATGTGCTCGCCATGTCGTCGAGCGTGATCGCGGCATCTCCGTCGCGCCCGATGAGCAGCACCTCATCGCCTATCTGCGGATCAAGCCGCCGACGCATGCCGTACACGCGCAGATCGACCTCGAACATGCATTGGTCCATGCAGATGCTGCCCACCTGCCGGCACCGTTGGCCCTGCAGGATGACGTCCGTTCGGCCCGACAGCCCGCGGCGCAGGCCATCGGCATAGCCCACGGGCACGGTGCATATCTTCACGCTGCCGGGGCTGCGGTAGGTCATGCCATAGCTCACGCCCTCGCTCATGGGCACGGTTCGCACATCGGTGATGCGCGCATGCACGCTCATGGCGGGCCGCAGATCGACCAGCGGCCTCGTCGCGGGAGAGGGCTGCAAACCGTACATACCGATGCCAAGGCGCACCATGTCGAAGTGCACATCCGGGTAGCGGATGGCGGCAGCGGTGTTGGCCGCGTGCACGATGCCGGGATCGAAGCCGGCCGTCCGCAGCGCCGTGATCGCCTCGATGAAGCGCTTCGTCTGGATCTGAAAGTCCAGCGACTCGGCGCTATCCGCCGTGGCGAAGTGCGTGAACGTGCCCACAAGGTCGAGCGCTCGATGGAAGCTCACCTGACCCATGAACTCCACCACCTCGTCATGACGCACGCCAATGCGGTTCATGCCCGTGTTCACCGCCAGATGATATGGAGCGCGCAGCCCGAACGCGTCGGCCGTCTCTGCGTATTGGATGGCGAAGTCGGGCGTGTAGACGCTCGGCATCACCTTGTAGGCCAAAAGCAAGGGTATGGCCGACTCAGGAGGCTGCGAGAGCACGAGGATGGGCGCGTTCACCAAGCCCTCGCGCAGCTGTATCGCCTCGTCGACGGTGGCGACGCCCAGGTAATCGACACCGGAGTTGAGCACGGTCTTGGCAACACGCACCGCACCGTGACCGTACGCATCGGCCTTCACCACGGCCATGAGGCGCACGCCCCCCTCTATGCGCTGGCGCAGGGAGGCCACATTGTGGCGGATGGCGTTCAGGTCGATCTCCGTCCAGGCCCAGCGACGGTCGGCCGGCGAGATCATGCGCAACTTCTCGGGATCGAACTGCGCGGCACCGCCCTCAGGCCGCGCATGGTCGCGCGCGTACTGGAACGCGCCCTGCGCCCCGCTGCCGAACGCGGCCGTCCCGGCCTCGTAGGCGCTAGGAACCGCCGTCGTCGCGCGCGGCCGCGCGCCGAACGCGCCGGGACCGTCCGTCAGCGGCGGCCCGCCCATCGCGTCGCGCGCGGAGACGAAGCCCTCGGGCTTGCGCTGCGAGAAGCCTGTGAATCCGTTGGGAAGCTCTTGTGCCGTCATACTGTGCGCCTTTCCTGTTGGAACGCGCATCAGTATAGCACTCGGACAAGCCCGATACGTCGGGACACACCCCGCATGCGGCGCGCAGGCGGTAAAGGAGGGCGACTGCGGCAGACCTGCGACGATTCGCCTCCCGCAAGCGTTCGGCCCTGCATGCCGAGCGCACAAACAGCGCCTCGGCCAGGCAAAAGCGGCAACCGTCGGCCGGTCAGCACGGAAGGCCCTCGAACGTTCGACCCCTCCCCCTCCCGCGTCTGATCGCCCCCCAACCCAAAAAACGGCTTCTCGCCCTTTCGTGAACGCGCGAACGCCGAAAATGGCCACGGGCCGCGCTCTGGCACGGATCGCGACCCCGACGGCTCCCTTTCGCCGCCCGAGCCTCGTCGAAGCCCCCGGTCGCGCAAATCGACTGGGCAAGCGCATCTCTATCTTGAGCCGGTTTTGCGCCAGAACGCGGCTCCGTGGCCATTTTCACGTCGCGTCTCTGCTCAACCAGAACCGACATAGGACAGATCGGCCCGATGGACGAGGCTCCGCCGACATCTCGGGAGGCCCCGCCCGTCGGGCAGGAGGGGCCTCCCGAAGCATCCAACCAGAACAAGCTAGGCTCGGAGATCAGCGACCGCAAACTCGTGCCGATCCTGTCTCAACAGAGACACCGGCCCCTTATGTCAAACCGGGATTGACATAAGGGGCCGGTGTCTTTTTAGCGCAAAATCACGGTCAAGAGCGATTTTTTGATTGGATAAAATTTCACGAACTGGCATTTCACCAAAAATGATTTCGATAGGAACGAGAAAATCGTTCTTAATCGTGATTTTGCGCCATCGCCCTCGTCGACCTCCGCTTGGCCGCCGTCGACATAGGCTAGGTCGGATCGCCGCCCTCCATCAGAGAACTCCGATTCGACCAGAGAGCCCCGTTCAAGATACGGCGAACACAATTTCGCTTCAATCCTGGTTTAGCATAGACCGCGCCGTTTTCCCGCACAGCACACGCCGCATGTCGCGCACCGCTGCGCCTCATTCGCCCAGCATGTCCAGCAGCTCCTGGCGCTTGTGAATATCGAGTTTCGTGTAGATGTGCTTCGCATGCGTGCGCACCGTGTTCTCGCTGATGACCAGGCGCTCTGCGATGCTCGCCATGCTGTTGCCGCGAGCGATGAGCTCCATGACCTCCGTTTCGCGCGTGGACAGCCCGTACGCCTCCTGCAGCTGTCGACACTGCTTTGACGTGCGGTCGCGGATGGCGCCGGCGCCGTCCGAGGCCGAAGGGCGGTTGCGACGGCGCTTGGCCGCGGGCTTCGCAGGCGCGTCGACGGACCCGCCCCCCTTCGCCCCCACCGCGGATGGCAGGAACTCAATGGGATCGGCCGACGTCGTCCCCCTCGACGCAAGCGGCCTGAACAGCGTGCCCGTGGCAGCAAGCAACGTAAGGCCCAAAACCCAGCTCGACACCATGGCGATGAAAAAGAGCCACTCGCGCCCGTCCGCCGACACGAATTCGCTCGTCCAGCCCAGCAAAAAGCCCACGCTCTGCATAAGGTACGACACGCCCCCGAAGAACCCGTAGATGAAGACGGGGTTGATGCCGCGATCACGCGACACCTGAGCGCACTGCATCATCATGAGCATCTGCACAAGGGAGAAGACCAAATACGTGAAACCAGCGAACAGGTTAAGATAGCCCGCCCCCAGAAACGGCAGCAGCAGAAACCCTGTCACGACAAGCGGGTACACCACACGGAACACCGACGTCAGTCCGAAACGGAAACTCATGCGGTACCACAGCACCAAGAGCACCGCCGCAGAAACAAACGAGCCCACCATGGAAGCGCTGTTCACCACTGCGGCTATCTCCTCATGGCGAATCGCAATGCCACGGATGACGCCGCTCGCGAACGCAAGCGATCCCACGCACAGCGCACTGCGCCAGTAGTCGGCCACCGCCTGGCGGTACACACGCGGATGCTGGCGCGGCACGTCTTCGAACATGGGTTGATCCACCTGCATCTCGCGCACCGACAACGCGATGCACAAGCCGCACAGCGGCACGAACACAAGTGGCACGAGAAACGCCGTCAACGCGATGGGGACGAGGTACAGCGCGAAGTAGACGAACGGCGCAACCGCCGTGCCCACCACGAGCCGCAAGGTCCCCACAGCCGGCGGAAGCGACGCGAAGTAGCGCTGCCACAACATGAACAGCCCCGCGCTTCCGGTCCCCAAAAGCACGCCGCCACCCGCCACCAGCGCAAGCGCCGCCGTCGCCACGTACATGGCCGCGATGAGGCACGCCGACCCACCGAACACGAGCAGCGCGCTCAGCGACACGAGCATGCGCCGTGCGCCGTGCGGAAACAGATACGCCCCCAGCATGCTCGCCGCGAACGTACCGCCGAATGCAAGCGCTTGCGCCAAGAAAAACGTGAGCGTGACTTCCGCCGTTTGGAACTCGAGCGGCAGAAACGGGAACACGCCGCCCCAGATGGACGTGGCGTTCACCGTGAGGAAGCACGCATAACCCCAACTCGACACGTGCACGCGCGCGCTCGTCCACACCATCCCGCTCTCACCCCCTCTGCCGTCCCGCTGGCAGCATGGTAGCATACGCATGATGACGAACCGATCAGAGTTTCTGCAAAGCCAAGAGGACAACCTGGGGTTTTGTCCTTAAATCACATGCACGGTGTGATTCGCCTCCCGCGCGGTTCCGGTAGTTTTGGGCATGGCGAGAGGAACAACCGAACCAAAGGAGGGAACCATGACCGCACGCGAATCGGCGCTGTCGCGCCGCACGTTCGTCAAAGGGTCGCTCGCAGGCCTTGCGCTTGCCGGGGCATCCGGCTCTGCGCTCTACGGATGCGCACCGCAAAGCCAGGGAGACGGCGCGAACGGCGCAGCCGACGCGCCCGCCGACCAGATCGCCTGGAGCCAGTGCAATGTGAACTGCGGTGGAAACTGCGTCTTCCAGTGGCACAGCCGCGATGGCAAGATCGTCTACATGGAATCCGACAACACCGGCGACGACGCCCTGCAGGCCCGCGCCTGCCTGCGCGGTCGCTCCATGCGCCGCTGGATCAACCATCCCGATCGCCTGACGAAGCCCATGAAGCGCGTCGGCAAGCGCGGAGAGGGCAAGTTCGAGGAGATCAGCTGGGACGAGGCCATCGACACCATCGCCAGCGAGCTCAAACGCATCATCGACACCTATGGCAACGAGGCCGTCTACGTGAACTACGCCACCGGCATGTACTCGTGCACGGGCAAGCAGCCCGGGCTGCGTCTGCTGGGAATGCTGGGAGGCTACGTCAACCAAGCCTACGATTACTCGACGAACATGCTTTCGGCTGCCATGCCGTTCATGTACGGCAGCGACAAGGAGAAGGGCAGCGTCTTCGGCCCCTACGATGCCTTGAACGCCTCCTCGTTCTCAGAGGCCGAACGCGCCTCCGACCTCGTGGTGATGTTCGGCAACAGCCCCGCCGAAACCCGCATGGGCGGCGCGAACGCGGTGTGGGACTTCGCCCGCGTGCGCGAGGCCGTCAAGGAGCGCGGCGGGCGCATCGTCAACATCGACTACCGCCTCAACGAAAGCTCCTCGGGCCACCCCGACGAGTGGCTGCCCATCCGACCCGGCACCGACGCCGCCCTGGCAAGCGCCATCGCGCACGAATGGGTGGTGAACGACCAGATCGACCTCGAATTCCTGCACACCTATTGCGTGGGCTACGACGAGGAGACGATGCCCGAGAGCGCCAAGGGCCAGAACAAGTCCTATCGCGCCTACCTCATGGGCGAGGGCTACGACATGGTGGAGAAGACCCCCGAATGGGCCGCCCCCATCACGCAGATTCCCGCCGATGCCATCCGCGCGCTCGCGGACGAGATCGCAGCTGCCGAGGCCCCGTTCATCGCGCAAGGCTGGGGGCCGCAGCGCCACACCAACGGCGAGGACACCTGCCGCGCCATCTGCATGCTGCCCATCCTCATCGGCAAGATCGGCCTTCCAGGCACGAACACCGGACAGCGCGAGGCGTGCCCGTCTGTCAGCCTCGTCGGCGGCCTTCCGTTCGAGAACCCGGTGAAGACGGCCATCCCGGTGTACCAATGGGTGAACGCCGTAGACCACGGCCATGAGATGACCGCCACCAACGCCGGCATCAGCGGTGCCGACAAGCTGTCGAGCGACATCAAGTTCATCTGGAACTACGCGGGCAACTGCCTGACGAACCAGCACGGCGACATCAACTACACCCACGACGTGTTGACCGACGAAAGCAAATGCGAGTTCATTTTGGTGTGGGACACCGTGATGACCGACTCGGCCAAATACGCCGACATCCTGCTCCCCGACGCCATGCGCTCCGAGCAGCTGAACATGCAGACGCAAGGCTACACCGAGTACTACACAGCCGTCGTGGTGGGCGGTCCGGCCCAGGAGCCGCCTGGCGAGTGCCGCTCCAGCTACGATGTGTGCGCAGACATCGCCGACAAGTTCGGCATGAAGGACGCCTTCACCGAGGGCAAGACGCAAGAGCAGTGGATCCAAGAGCTCTACGAAACCGGAGCCGAGGCCGACGGCAACATGCCCAGCTGGGACGAGATTCGCGAGCAGGGCGTGTACAAGCGCACCCTCGATCCGGTCATCGGGCTCGAGGCGTTCCGCACCGATCCCGAGAAGAACCCGTTGGGAACCCCGTCCGGCAAGATCGAGATCTACTCCGAGCAGCTGGCCGACATCGCCGCCACGTGGGAGCTGGAAGACGACGAGGTCATCAACCCCATCCCCGTGTTCACGCCAGGCTTCCAAGGATACGGCAGCGTGAACGACGAGTACCCGCTGTACTGCGCGGGCTTCCATCATAAGAGCCGCACGCACTCGTCGTTCGGCTTCATCGAAGAGCTCGAGCAGGTGGCGCGCCAGCAGCTGTGGATGAACCCGCTCGACGCCGAGCCGCGCGGTATCGCCGACGGCGACACGGTGGCCGTGAAGAGCCCCGCCGGCGAGATCCGCATCGAGGCGAAGGTGACGCCGCGCATCATCCCCGGCACCGTCGGCATCCCGCAAGGCGCGTGGCACAACGCCGACATGGACGGCGACCGCGTGGACACGGGCGCGTGCGTGAACACGCTCACCACGTACAAGCCCACGCCGCTGGCCAAGGGCAACGGCCCGGCGCACTCCATCATCGCCCAGGTCACGAAGGCTTAAAGGGGGAAGACGACATGACCCAGTACGGATTCTACTTCGACAGCACGCGCTGCACGGGCTGCCGCACCTGCGAGATGGCGTGCAAGGACTACAAGAACCTGCCGCAGACCATCGCCTACCGCCACGTCTACGACTACGAAGGGGGCGCTTGGACCGGCGTCGGCGACGGCACGTACACCTCCGACGCGTTCGCCTACCACGTGTCGCTGGGCTGCCAGCACTGCGCGATGCCCGCCTGCATGGCCAAGTGCCCGTCGGGCGCCATCTCCAAGGACACCGACACGGGCCTCGTGTTCATCGACGAGGAGAAGTGCACAGGCGCAGGCGCATGCGTGGAGACATGCCCCTACAACGTGCCCACCCTCGACGAAGAGACGAAGAAGGGCGTAAAGTGCGACGGCTGCGCCGAGCGCGTGAGCGCGGGGCTGAAGCCCATCTGCGTGGAGGCGTGTCCCCTGCGCGCGCTCGAGTTCGGCGACATCGAGGAGTTGCGCGCCGCCCACGAAGGCACGGTGGCCGGCATCGCGCCGATGCCTTCGCCCGACGAGACGACGCCCTCCATCGCCATCCTGCCCTGCCCCGCCGCGAAGGAACCCGGCGATGCGACCGGCGCCATCGCCAACGGCAAAGAGGTGACGGGGGTTCCCGCCGCGTAGATCGCATGGGACTAAAAGGCTTACGCGGCGCTCGTCTGTTTTCCGACGCCTCGAAAAGCCTGAGCAACCGCCCGGCATCGCAAGGCGCTTTTTGAAGAATGCGGTGCCGTGCACTGCGGTGCAAGCCCTTCGCCACGCACGAAGGCGCCAAAGGACTTGCACCGCATCACCGTCTCGCGGACGCTGAGGAAGCAATTGCCTTGCCTTCTCAGCACAAGTCCCAAAAGGACGAGGGGCGCTTGCGAGGCCGAGCAAGCGCCCCTCGTCTTGCAGCTATGCGCACAAACGCGAGGAGAACGCGGATGCGCTGCAGAGCGAAAGGGAGCCCGCCATCCGAAGGGCTCCTCGGCCCCAAATGCGCTACAATGCACCCTGCCACCATCATGAAAGCGATGCCATGCCACGAGGATTCTTCTTCGACAACACGCGCTGCACCGGCTGCCGCACCTGCGTCCTTGCCTGCAAGGATTACCAAGACCATGGCGTCGACAGCGCATTTCGCATGGTGATCGACTACGAAGGCGGCTCATGGTCGCGACAAGAGGGCGACGGAGGCGGCATCTCGGCCCACGGCGTGTTCGCCTACCATATCTCGCTCGCATGCAACCATTGCAACAGCCCCGCATGTGCGCAGGTGTGCCCTACCGGCGCCATGCACAAAGACGAACTAGATTTGGTGTGGCCCGACGCAGGCAAATGCATCGGATGCGGATACTGCACCATGGCCTGTCCCTACCATGCGCCGCACATCGACGCGCACCTCAAACGCTCAAGCAAATGCGACGGATGCCGCAACCGCGTGGCGCAAGGCGCGCGGCCCGTCTGCGTCGAGGCGTGCCCCTTGCGCGCCCTCGACTTCGGCACGGCCTTTGAACTGCACGAACGTCACCCCAATGCCGTGCGATCCATCATGCCGCTTCCGGACAAAAACGCGACCAGCCCAAACCTCTACATCCAGCCTTCGCCTGCCGCGCTCGCAGCCGAGGACGGAAAGGGGCGCATCGTCAACCGCAAGGAGATCGGCCTATGACAAGCGGGTTCGATGCGTTTTCGCTTGCGCTGTTCACCACGCTCGCCCCAGCGGGCGCGGTGGCGTTCGTCGCGCTTGCGCTCGCGAGGCTCGGGGCGGCTGGACGCGAAGCCGCTATGAGACTCGACCGCGCGGTGGCGCTGCCGTTCTCCATCGCGCTCGGAGGCTTCATCGCCTCGGCAACGCACCTCGGCACCCCCGCCAACGCGCTGCACGTGTTCTCGGGCATCGGACGCTCACCGCTGTCGAACGAGGTGCTGGCCGCCGTGACGTTCCTGCTTCTCGCAGGGTCGTACTGGATGGCGTCTTTCAAAGAGCGGTTCCCCGATGCGCTCGCACGGCTCTGGCTTCTGTTCGGCATTGGCGCGGGATGCATGCTCGTCGTCTGCACGTCCCTCGCGTACGCAGTGCGCACCGTGCCCACCTGGGACACCCCGTTCACGCCAGCGAACCTCGTGCTGGGGGCGCTTTTGGCAGGGCCCATTTTGGGGCTGCTATGCCTGGAAGCTGCCCGCGTCCAGGCACGCGGGCTGGAGACGGCGCTCGTCATCATCTCGTTCGGTGCGCTCATCGCAAGCACCATCATTTTGGGCATGCACGCGGAAAGCCTCAACGGCATCGCGAACAACGAGTACACGGCAGCCTCGCTTGCCCCGCATTACGAAACCGCCGTTGTCGCGCATTTCGCGCTCGGAGCGCTCGGGGCGGGGGCGGCCGCTTGGTCGATTCGGCGCGCGCAATCAAGGCGTCTCGCGATGAGCCTGCGCATCGCTGCAAGCGCCCTCATGCTGCTCGCCGTCTTCATCACGCGCATCGGCTTCTACCATCTCCACATGACCGTGGGATTCTAGCGTCCTCCTTCCCCTCCCATACCCTCCGACGATCCCCAGAACCCCTGCAAAATAACAGCTCGCCAATTTGCCGCTCCATCCGAGCGCGACCTCCCTTACGTCCGTTTTTCGAGGACTTCGCATGCACGAGCACTGGAAATAGAAATGGCCGCAAAATCCCGCACGCCGCGCGACACCCCGCCTCATCGCAGCAAAACACATCCCGCTTTCAATCCGTTCGCCCACAAGACCGGCCACAACTCGATGGCAAAAACGCGGGTCTCTGTTAAGCCTGGATTGACACGAACCCGCGCTCGCCTATTCTCGAGCCGGACTTTCTCCGGTCGGACGCTTCGCAAGGCCCCTCCCAGTCCGACGGGCGGGGCCTCCTGCGGCGCCGACAGAACCTTGCTCGACGAGCCAACCCAACCTCTGTCAACAGCGGTTTAACAAATACAAAAGCCGCCCTCTGTCGGAAATTTGCGTTTGGTGAACGGTTTCGGGACCGCGAGAAAAGCGGCGGGAAGAAGCCGGAAGAAAAAGCCCAGGCGATGTCGTTCCGCATGATCTCGGCAAAGACCAAAACGCCGCCCCAAGCAGCAAAACCGTTCACCAAACGCAAATTTCGACAGAAACGACCACGCACCGCGCCAAGCCAGGATCAGAAAGAGAACCGGAAGGCCCGGCATGCCGCAATTCGAATCTCGAGTCCAAAAACCTCACGCGAGCAGACGACCGGACTTACCAAGCAGCTCCGGCAACCTCGGTTCGAAGACCTCCCTTACCAGGATCGCCCTTGCCAGTCCCGATTTAAAAGTCGTCTGCCGCGCCAACCGCCAAGCCAAAGTCGGCAAAGCGCAAGCAGCCACCCCAAACGACTGGGGAGGCCCGGAATCCTCACGCTACGCCAACCGCAACGCTCCTTCCAGCACCGACGCGCAGACCCCCTCCCCGAGTTCGCGCACCGCGCAGCACCCATGCCCCATCGCGATTTAGCCGCCCTTTTCAGCCCCTTCTTTGAGGGAAGACCCCACCTCGAAGTCTCAGTGCCCGCCGCCGGCCATCATCTTGACGGCGTGCGATAGCGCGGCCACGATGCCGTCCCAGTTCTCGCGCGCGGCCTTTTCGCTCCCCGGCAGGTTGATCACAAGGTGGCGCCCCCGCTGCATGCACACGGCGCGCGAGAGCATCGCATAGGGGGTGATGGCCAGCGAGTGCGCGCGCATGGCCTCGGCGATGCCGGGCACGTTGCGCTCGCATGCGTCCATCGTGGCCTCGGGCGCCACATCGCGCAGCGAAAGGCCGCTGCCGCCGCAGGTCAGCACCACGTCAACGTCGGCCTCGTCGCACGCGCGCACGATGGCCGACGCGATGAACGGCCGCTCGTCGGGCACCACCACATGGCTTTTGCACTCCCAACCGTTCTCGGCGATGAGCGCTTCGAGCGCCGCGCCCGCCGTGTCCTCTTTCATGCCGCGCGTGTCAGAGCACGTGATGATGGCGAAGGTGATGGGATTCTCGGACATACGGCCCTCCTACAGAACGATTTCCTCGGACACGTCGAGCAGCACGCATTCCACCACGGATCCCGCTGTACGCGATTCCAAGCCCTCCGGCAAGATGGCCATGCAGTTGCTGCGCTGAATGGGGCCGAACAGCCCCGAGCTTTGGTTCTTCGCCGGAGTCACCACATAACCGCCCGCCTCGTCTTTGGAGAGCGTCGAGCGCAAGAAGACGCGGCGAGGATCCCTTTTCTTCGCGTCTGTCGCAAGGCGCGCCTTCACGACGGGCCGATCGAAGCGCGAGAATCCCTGCATCTTGCGCAGCGCCGGACGGACGATCATCTCGAAGCCCACGTAGGCCGCCGCCGGGTTGCCGGGAAGGCCGAACACGGGCGTGCCGTCCACGAGGCCGAACGTCTGCGCCTTGCCCGGACGCATGTTCACCGTGGTCATGAGCAGCTGACCCAGCTCCTCGACGACCGGCTTGATGAAGTCGAAGTCGCCGTTGGACGCGCCGCCGCTCGTCACCACGAAGTCGTACGATGCTGCCGCGTCGCAGATTGCGGCGGCAAGCGCCTCGTGCGTGTCCTCCACGATGGGCAAAACGGTGGGCGCGGCACCTGCGGCCTGCGCGCATGCGGCCAGCGCGTAGCTGTTCGAATTGCGGATCTTGCCGGGCGCGGGCACCTCGGTGGGCGCGACCAGCTCCGACCCTATGGCGATCACCGCCACGCGCGGGCGGCGATACGTGGGCACCTCCACGATGCCGCAGCTTGCGAGAAAGCCCACTCCGGCTGCGCCAACAACCTCGCCGCGCCCGACCACCACCTCGCCTGCGCGTGCCTCCTCGCCCGCCTCGCGCACGTTCGCGCGCACGTTCGCAGGCGCGTGGAACGCCACGCGGCTGCCAGGCTTGCCGTCGCCCGACACCGCCTCAACGATCTCGTACTTCACCACGGCATCCGCATCGGCGGGCAGCGGCGCGCCCGTCATGATGCGCACGCACTGGCCGGCCCCGATGACGCCCTCGAACACCTCTCCCGCCGCCACCTCGGCGACGACGTCCAGCTCCACGGGGGACTCCGGCGAAGCCCCGGCCAACTCGGACGCGCGCACCGCGAACCCGTCCATAGCCGAATGAGCGAACGGCGCGATGTCGATGTCGCTCGCCAGGTCGGCCGCAGCCACACGGCCCACGGCCTCAAGCACGGGCACCGTCTCCACCGGCAGCGGACCGACGTGCGACAACACGAGCGCACGCGCCTCCTCGAGCGAGATCATCTCCGACATGGCCTTCCCTTCCCGCAGCATGCGATGCGTCTTCGCCGCGGCCTCCGAGCCGCTTTCACGTATATGCTGGCGAGCATTATACCGCTGTCAGGATGAAAGCGCTGTGCCATCCTGTGAAAGAGAGTCCGCCCACGGCTTTCGCATCCTCGCACTCCCGCCCGCGGACTCAGACGACCGCCCGCCCTCGCAGTCAGGCCCCGCATCCGAATCCGGGGGAGTCGGGCACGAACGCAGGCGCCTTCGTCGCATGCGCGCAAAACCCGTTCCACGCGGCAAAGCGGCAAAGCCGCACGGCCCGCCCCGCGACGTGCCCTTCGCGCACGGTCCGCCAGGTCCGCGAGAGGCCGGAGCACGACTCGCGCGCCTATTCGGCAGCCTCCGTCGGCCCATCGCCTTGGGAGCGCGGCAAGGCGAGGTTCAAAACGACGCCCAGGATGGCGCAGGCCGCCATGCCGGGAATGGAGTAGTCGCCCAGCGGTATGACGATGCCCGCGCACTCCATGCCGATCCCCAGCACCAGCACCGACGCCACGATCATCAGGTCGCGCGAGTCCGAGAAGTCCACCTTGTCGGGTGTGAGCATGCTCATGCCGTTCGTGGCTATCAGGCCGAACAGCGCCAAGGACACGCCTCCCATAACGCACGAGGGAACGGAGTTGACCAGCGCCTCCAGTTTGGGGCAGAAGCCGCCTACGATGAACGCGAACGCGCCCGCGTACCAAAACACCTGCGTCGAGTACACGCGCGTCACGCTCATCACGCCGATGTTCTGCGCGTACGTGGTGGCCGGAGCCCCGCCCACAAGGCCCGCCACCGTGGTGGCCAGGCCGTCGCCCAAAAGCGACCGGGACAGCATGCCGTTGTAGTTCTTTCCCACCACCTGTCCCACCACCAAAAGATGTCCGATATGCTCCACGATGGCCACCAACGCCACAGGCGCTATGAGCACCATAGCGCTCGGTTCGAACGTGGGGAAGACGAGGCTGGGAAGCCCCACCCACGGAGCCTCGATCACCGGCGCGAAATCCACCAACCCGAAGCACACGGCGGCGATATAACCCACCACGATGCCGATGAGCACGGGGAAGGCCGCCCACATCCCCGGCAGGCACGACGTGGCCACGATCACCGCCAGCGAGATGAACGCCACCACCGCACCGCTGGCCACGAATCCGCCGCCGGAGTCGTACCCGCCGTTGAAAAACGACATCTCCACCGCGTCGGAGGACAGCCCGAGCCCGATGACGATGACCACCGGCGCCACCACCACTGTGGGCAAAAATCGATCGATCCATCCCGTTCCCACGAGCTTGACCAACCCCGCCACGCCCATGTACACGACGCCCGCCGCGACGATGCCCCCGCACGCCGCCCCGATGCCGCTGCTGGCCGCCACGATGGCGATGGGCGTGATGTAGGCGAACGACGACCCCAGATAGCTGGGAATCTTCCCGCGCGTGACCAGTAGATAGAGGATAGTCCCCACGCCGGAGCACATGATGGCCAACGACGCCGACATGCCCGTGAGATAGGGCACGAGCACCGTCCCGCCGAACATGGAGAGAAAATGCTGAACGCCGAGCAGCGCCGCCTGCGGAGGAGCCACCCGGTCGTCCACGCCTATCGTGAACCGCTTTCTCGCACCAACCATGTCGCAATCGCCTCCTTCTCGAACGCGCCGAAGCGAGCTTCGGCGTCAGTCTCTGCAGCCCAAAAGCCATCTTCGCGCCAACCTCGCCGAGCGTTGGATGACAGGACCGCTCGCCAGCATCATGCACACCGTGCACAGACCGAGCTCCCCTCCCAGTAGAACGCCGAGCGCCACCACCGCGGCATCCGACACCACGCGCACGCGCCCTACGGGCCAGCCGTTCTTCTCGGACAGGGAGAACGTGACGGCCTCGTAGGACCCTCGACCGGTGTCGGTGGATGCGTACAGCCCGGTGCCCGCCGCGAACAGCACGATGCCCGCCGCCATGAGCGCCGCATCGGCGAACGGATGCCCGACGTATCCGTGAACGCCCGAGAACGCGTCCACGAGCAAGCCGTACACCACCTGGTACAGCACCGTTCCCAAGCCGATCTGACGTTTGTCGTAGGCCAGCGAGAACGCGATCATGAGCGCCGCCACCGCAAACGACGCCTGGCCCAGCGTCAGGCCGAACGTGCGCGCGACGCCCTGCCACAGCACGGCGAGCGTCCCGCCGCCGAACCCCGCCCCTATGGCCAACGTTATGCCGTATGCCGACACCGCCGACCCCGCCGCCACGAGCGCGAGGCGCCGAACCGGCCGCGCCCCGTCCACGCGGGCGGCGCGGGCAAGCCCCACCAGAGCCCTCCGCGCCCTCCCTTCCGCATGTCCTCGCTCGTCAAACACAGCCGTCAGTTCGCGCGCGCGTCCGCGAACGCCTCGAGCGCCCGCTCGAAACACTCGATAGGCGGGTTCACGATGCCCGCGCCCACCTGGCCGATGCCCGGCACCTTGTGCGCGATGCCCGTGTTGATAACCGGCAGCACACCGCTCTCGAGCACCTTCACCATGTCGATGCCCGTGGCCGTGCCGCGAAAGTTCATCGGAGGCAGCGAGAAGCCCGCGTTCTCGGCAACGGTGATCTCGCGCATGCTCTCGGTATAGCGCATGGCATCGGCCACCGAACCGCCCACGAACTGCACGATGGCCGGCGACGCCCCCATGGCGAAGCCGCCGATGCCCATCGTCTCCGTGATGGCGCTGTCACCCAGATCGGGATTGGCGTCCTCGGGAGAGAACCCGGGGAACAGCAGCCCGTCCACCAGGTTGGCCGGGCCGGTGAACCACCGATCCCCCAGCCCGCTCACGCGGATGCCGAACTCCACGCCGTTGCGCGACATGGCCGTGAGCACCGTGGAGTTCGGAATGCCCGACACCGCATCGAGCGCGCATTTGCACGAGGGCATGGACAGGTTCAGGAAGTAGTGCTCGTTGGCCGACATGAAGCGCATGACGCGCTTGGCCGCATCGAGCGGCACGCCGCATTCGAGCAATGCGGGCGCCACCTCTTTGAACAGCAGGCTCGTGGCGGCCTTGTTGCGGTTGTGGCACTCGTCGCCCATCTGGACCGCCTGGGCGATGATGGCCTTGGTGTCGATGCCGCCCAGCTCGCGCACGGCTTTGTCCATGGCCGGCGCGAACTCCCGCTCGATCCATTTGAGGCGCTCGATCACGCTCTCGTCGAACGCGCCGAAGCGCAGCACCTTGCCCAGGCCCTCGTTCACCGTGCAGTACGCCGTGGTGCCATGGATCTGATTCTCCACGATGTGCACGGGCATGGATGGCGACACGATGCCCGCCATGGGGCCCACCGCGCCGTGCTCGTGACAGGGCGCGAACTCGATCTCTCCCGATGCGGCCAGCTCGCGCGCCTGGCGCTCGTCGCCGGCGCGCCCTTCGTACAGAAGCGCGCCCACAACGGCGCCCTGCATGGTGCCGCACATGTCCTCCCAGGAGATGGGCGGGCCCGCGTGCAGGATGGTGTTCTCGGTCATGCCGGGAACCACCTCGCGCGCCGGCGCCAGGCCCACCAGGCGCGTCTGGGCCGCCATGATGCGGCTTGCCGCCTCCTCGTTGGCCGCGCGCACCTCCTCGTCGTCCGCAAGCGCGTCGAGCGCTTCCAGAAGCGCCGGGGCCATGGTGGGCGGCTGCCAGGCCAGCTGCGTGACCCTCTGCCCCTGAAGCGCCAGGTCCTCCATGAAATTCGGCGCGCCGATGTTGACGAAGCCGAGATCCTTGCCGAACAGGTCGTTGATGCTCATGCGATCCACCCTCCCTCTCTACAGGATGCTCGCGGCCAGCAAGGCCGCCTCACGATTGCTGCGCGCCACGATGACGCCCTCCTGCTCAAGAAGGGCGGTCTGCGCAGCGAGCCCCTGCTTGTCGCCCTCCGTCGCGCACACGTACCCCACGAACGCAAGCTCGCGGCCCCCTTCGGCGGCCGCCGCGCGGGCGGCGCGGATGGCGGGCAGCGTCTGGCCGACCGGATCGTCGTGCGAGCCGAAGCCCAGTTCGAAGTCGAGCAGCACCACGCCCACCGTCGGGTCGGACCCCTGCTCCACGATGATGTCGTTGCGAAGCGCCGGCTCGATCATGGGATGAGGACGGCCGTTGGTGAACTCGTCGTCGCCCATATCCAGAAGCACGTTGCCCACGCGCGCCTCCGAGCCGCCCATTTCCTCGCCCGGACGATGCGACACGTTGCTGCGCAGCGCGTCCAGCCGGCTGCGCAGCAAGAACACGGCCTCGGCGCACAGGGTGCCTCCGCAGAAAAACGCGCGCAGGTTCCTCTGGCTGGCGCGCAGCTTGGCATGGGCCTCGGCGGCTGCGGCCCGCATCGTCTCGTCGAGCTCGGTCGAGCCCGCCTCGGGCACCTCTTCGCCGCGCGAAAGCGCCACGGCGGCCACAGCGGCATCGAAGAGGTTGTCGCGCACATGAACGTGGCTCGGCACCGCAATGCTCGCGTCGCCCTCCAAAAAGCACACCACCGCCGGCTTGCCCAGCATTTCCAAAAGGCCGAGGATCCTCGCGCTCACCGACTCCGCAGGAGGCTTCGACACCAGCACGATGACGTCGGTGCCCTCATCGGCCGCAAGCGCCTTGACGCCCTCGAGCATCATGATGCCGCCGACGGCCTCTTTCAGGTCGCGCCCGCCCGTGCCGATGGCCTGGGACACGCCGCCGCCCATGCGGTCGATCTGCACCATGACCTCCTGCAGCCCGGTGCCGGACGCCGCCACCAGCCCGATGCGGCCGGGGCGCACCTTGTTGGCGAAGCACAGCCCCACACCGTTGATGGCCGCGGTGCCGCAATCCGGGCCCATCATGAGCAGCCCGTGCGCGGCCGCATACTCCTTCAAACGCCGTTCGTCCTCGATGCTCACGTTGTCGCTGAACATCATCACGTGCAACCCCTGGCGCATCGCCAGCATTGCCTCGCGCGCGGCGTAGCGGCCCGGCACCGACAGCACGGCCACGTCCCCGAAGCCCTCCGCAGCAGCTTGGCGCACCGTCCGGCACACCACCTCTCGCTCACCGGCGCCCTTGTCTTTGCGGGTCAAGCGCTCGTCCACGGCTTCCACCGCCGCATCGCACGCCTCCTTCGATGCGGCGCGCACGGCGACGACGAAGTCGTTGGGCCCGGCTGCGTCCGTCTCTTCGGTCGCAAGTCCCACGTTCAGAAGGATCTCCTTGTTCAGCTCGGTGGCCATGGACACCACGGCCTCCTCCACCCCCTCGCGGCCCTTGATCTCGCTTCCGATGGACATGAGCGTCACCGAATCGAAGTACGAATTCCTTCGAACCACCGTAACCTGGTGCATCAACGTCTCCTTCCCGAAACGCCAGTCAACAGTACAAGCCTTCTCAGCACGTCAGCGGCGCCTGCGGCGAAATCGGCCCCCGAGGTGTGCCCTACCGACAACAGCTCGGTCAGCGCCGGCCCCACATCGTGCGCGTCGCGCAGCAGGGCCCGCCGAAACCGCAGGTGGGTGGAGGCGGCCTGACCAGCGAGCTCGCAGGCGAGCATATGGCGGCTCACCCGCGTCGTGGCGTCCAGCACGCCGGGCGCGCCCACGCCGTCGGCAACCGCCCGCCACACGCGCCGAGCGTCGGAGCCGCCCACGCCCCCCAGCACGCACAGCACGCCTGCGATGAAGTCGTCGCCCGCGGGTGTGAGCCCCTGCCCGGCGCCCACAAGCCCGCGCGCGGCAACCTCGACGCCCTCCCCGGCAAGCGCGGCCCGCATCAAGTCGTCAGCCCGCCGCCAAACGAACGCCGACACGGCGTCGAGCGTGCGCGTCTCGCCCAACCAGCGCCGCCGATACCCGAGGAGGCAGCCGCGCGCCTCGCCGGATGCCGCCAACGCCTCGTCGAGGGCCGCAAGCCCGCGACGGACGGCGGCGACGTCCCACGCCATCTCCTCGCCCGCCGTCGACACCGTGCGGCAGGATGAAAAGTCGATGCGCACGTCCGAGGAGAGCGCCAGCCGGCCTTCCCGCCACCCCGCCACGCTCCCGAGACGGATGCGGGCATCCGCGAACGAGCGCCGCGTTGCGATGGAAGCTGTGAACGGCGCCGCGAACCTCGGCCGCGCCACCACCGTCCACAGCTGTCCGCCGCCCTCCAGGTTCACCGCATGGTCGAACACCTGCAGCACGCGAAGGGTCATCCGAGCACGGATCGCAGCCTCGAAGCGGCTGTCGCACGCCTCCGCACGCAACGTCGCCATAACGTCGCCCACGCCGCCCCTACGCGAAGAAGAACGACACCGCGATCAGCAGCGCCAACATGCCGATCATGTACTTCATGTTGGTCTTCACGATGTCCATGATGCTCTTGTCGAAGCCGTTGGAAAGCGCCACCACGTTGATCTGAACGGGGCTGATCTGCGTGCCCAGGCCGGTCGCCAAAGCGATCAGTCCCATGGCCACGGGCGAGAAGCCCATGAGCGACATCGTGGGCAGGATGAGCGTGAGCACGCCTGCGCAGTACGCGCCCGACGGAATGGCGATCAAGAATCCGATGATCATGGCCACGGGCAGCATGATGAACGTGGGCACGCCCCCGGTGAGCGACGCGATGTTGGAGAACGTGCCGATCTGCTCCATGAGGTTGATGAACCCGAGGAACAATCCGACCGAGAACATGGTGGTCAGGATGAACTGCGAGCCGTCGATGAGCGCGGCGCAGGTGCCCTCGATGTCGAGCGGCGTGCACACGACGATGAGGATGCACACCACGGCCACGGTCACGGCGGGAACGACGATGTGCGAGCCCACCAGGCCGTTGATCCAGCCGCCCAGCACCACCATCAGCAGAAGCACGATAACGGGAATGGAGCGGACGAACAGCTTGCCGTTGGACAGCTGCTCCTCGTCGGCCTTCTCGCAGGAGGCGTCCTGCGCGACCATCGAGCCGCGGCGATGCACGCCCCAGAAGGCCAGGGCGGCGGCCAGCAGCACCAAGACGATGGTGAACGGCATCATGATGTTGGCGAACTCCGTCACCTCGATGCCGATGTTCTCTGCCGTCACGACGCCTTGGGCGCCGGCCGGCGACGTGATGAAGCACACAGCTCCCGCGATGGCCATAGCCGCGATCACCTCGGGAACCGCCCCGATGGCCGCGAACACGAGCGGGGCTATGACCATCGTGTTGCCCGCCGACAGGCCGGCCATGTACGTGGCGCACGCCTGCACGATCACCAACACGGCGGCCAGCACGGCGAACTTGCCCTTCAGCAGCTTCTCGCACAGATCGACGAGCGACTTGAAGCACCCCGCCTTGCCGGCCATCGCCGCCGCGGCGGCGTACATGATGGGGGCGACGTTGCCGAACATGGTCCCCAAGCCCTCGGTCACGGCATCGCCCATGCCCCCAACGGCGATGCCCCCGATGATCATGGCCACGATGCCGCCCACCAACCCCGCGAACAGCATGTGCTTCTTCAGCACCAAGAGCGCGATGATGACGACAAGGGGGATCAAACTCAAAACGAGCTCCATTTTCTCACCCTCTCACAGTATGGGATTACGGCGCGACGCGCCTGCGGTCGGGGCGGCTTTGCGCCGCCCCGAAGAACCTGGCGCCTAGCGCCTTACGATGACGGCGACCGGGCCGCCCCCGTCGGGTCCTTGATGCTCCGCGCCGCCGGACACGTACACCATCGGATCGCCCACCGCGGCGGAGATCACACCGCCCACGGCAGCGCGCGCATGGCGCGTGTGGTTGATGTCGGAATCGGTGTGCATGGTGTTGCGACGGGCGCGCACGTAGCCGGTCGAGTCGGCTTCAGCCTTGGCCAGCGCATTGACGATCAGGGCTTTCTGCTCGGCCGTGGGAAGGCCGTCCACCTTCATGCCGGCGTTCTCGACGGCCTCGATGACGGCCTCGATGTCGATGGCGTCCCTCATGACGCTGTGGCCGATGGCGAAGTCGCTGTCGAAAGCGGTCGAGTTGCCCATGAGGATGATCTCGCAGTTCAAAAGCTCGACCCCGGCGGAAGTGGACGCCACTTTGGAGTAGAGCGACCAATCGGAGCAGATGACCTCGTCGCTCACGGAGCCCTCGGGGATCTCGCCGAGCGCAAGCGCCACGCCCAGCGCCGACGCGCCGCGGTTGTAGCCCATGGACTCGTACGTGTCGTGCACCACAACCTCGCACCCGCGCTCCTGCGCGTCCAAGATGCGCTCGGACGTGAGCAGCGGGCATTTGATCTGCACGAAGTGGACGTCTGCCGGATCGGCGATGCCGGCCTTCTCCATAAGCTCGAGCGTCACGCGGCGGCACTCCTCCACCACGGCCATGGTGCCCTGTTCCTCGGGCAAAAAGTCGCGGGTGAAGCCCGAACTGGCGGCAAGCGTCTTCTCAGCGCTCGGCTCGCCCTCGGCCTCGATGCTGCAGAACACGAGCGCATGGGGAGCCAGCACTCCTTCGGTTCCGCCGGACATGACAAAAGCCACCTTCCGGGACACCTCCTCTTCCGGCCAACCGGTTTCGGCGGCGATGAGGCGCTTGAACGCCAGCGTGGCCAAGCCGCGCGTGAAATCGTTCACGCAGCCGTTGCCTTCGGTCTTGCCGAGCACGGCGATGATGGTTCTCGGATCGACGGCGCCCTCGTCGATAAGCGATTTCAGGGCGCGCGTGTCGTCGGGGCCGGACATTTCGATCTTGCGGACATCGATCTTTCTCATACGGCATCCTCCTGCTGTGAGATGACTGGACGATCCGTTGGCCAACGCTTCTGTCCCGATGCGCTCATTGTATGGAGGCGGCTCCCGCCTGTCATTGTCACGGATCGATAAAAAGAAGCCATTTCATTGTCTCTGCGAGCCACCGCGCGAAGCGCCCGCACGCCTGCCTCACTTGTTGCCGGACAACGCGCGAAGCCACACCCAGCAGTCGTACGCCAGCACGACCTCCGCGAAGTCGCGCCCCGGCTTGAGGCTCACCCCCATCTGCTCGATTTTATTCGCTCGGTAGCGCACTGTGTTGTAGTGGACGAACGAGCGCTCCGCAACCCGCTTATAGTTCAGATCGCCCTCTATCAAGTGCCCCAGCGTCTCCATGAGATCCGCGTCGTTCTCGCGATCATAATCGATGAGCTGGCCGATTTTTTCCCGCACGAACCGCTGCAGAGCGTCGACGTCTTGCACGCTTTCAATCAACGGGAAAATTCGATGTCGGCCGTAGGCGTCGACGAACGACGACCTGCTGAGCGCGCTTCCCGTCTTGAGCATGCTCATCGCCTGCGCATAAGCCACATCGAGGGCCCTCACGCGCTCGCATGCGTCCGAGATACCCACGCCGATCCTCGTTCCCCTGCCGCGCGTCAACCTCAAAAGATCGGCCATCATGTCGTTGAACAGCGCGACGTTGCCCTCCACGCTCGACACGCCGCCGAGCACCACCAACGCATCGTTGAAATACACGACGTACGCGCTGTCCGAAACGCGTCCATCCGCCCGGCCGCACCACTCGTCGAGCAATCCCGTGCTGATCACGTTGTCGTAGAACTCCTTGCGCGCCGTCTCGTCCTCCGTGAACACCTTGAGGCACACCACCGGCTGGGGAAACCCCAGCGACATGCTGAACGCCCGCATCTTGTTCTCGATCTCGATGGGAGACTTCACCTTGCCTTGCAGAAGGTCGCGGATGAACACGTCTCGAAAACTCTTCTGGTTCTTGAGCACGGCATCGGTCTTCAGAAACAGGGCGGCGAACAGGATGGCGGATTGCTCCACGGCGATGTCCAGATTGACGCGCTCATCCTGATCGCCCGGGTAGTCCGGCACGTAAATGTAGCCGAAGCGGTGCTTGCCCGCCACGATGGGGTACAGGCTGTGGTCGAGCAGCAGCTTGCGCTTGCGCCGCACCACCTCGGCACCGTCGAAAAGCGCCGCCATATCGCTGGGACCTCGCAGCGCGCCGGAGGACGAGGCGGCGCACACCGCGTTCATATCCCTGTCCAACAGGCACACATCGCGGCTGATGAGCTCTCCTAAGCGACCGACAAGCGCTTCCACGTCAGAATCGTTCAACAAAAGCTCCGCAAGCGCATTGTGAACGTGGTTTCGAAACTGAAGCTGCACAATATATTCGTCGAGTTGCAGGGAGAGCACCCTGTTCGCCATTCTGGACAGGTTCGCGTCGGGCGGTAGCTCGAGCACCGGCAATCCCAACTCGTCAGCTTGCTCGAGTATATGCGCAGGGATCTCTTCGATATAGCGTCGCGGCTTGATGCACACCCCCGCAACGCCGCACTCATTCAAGCGGGCGATAAAATCTCGCATGCGCGAATCGTCATTGGCAATGGGAAACAGCGTGGTCAGAAGCAAAGTGCCCTGCTCCAAATAGGGGAAGACGTCTGGAACCTCCATGAGCGACGCTCCGGTGACCGTGCGGGAAAGCCCTTCGAAGCCCGCCACCGCCTTGGCACCGTCGAAGCTGTCCAAATCGAGCATATCCCTGACCGTTTTGAGCATAAAATCACCCTCCGACCACGAGTTTCTCACTTTCGCCGACAGCGAGCTCCTTCCATCGTAGCGCGTCCGCGCGTGTGCCAAGGTGACAAGTATTCGAAAGATTTCCGTCATCCATCGACAATGACAAAACCCTTGCGGCACGCTATATCCCCTCCCCCGAAGAAAGCGCCCGCCGCCCGGAACGCAGCCGATCGGCGCGCCAACCTTGACGCCATGCGCGAACATCTGCGGGCCTCTCACTCAAACAACCCCACGGTCTTTCGAATCTGGGCAAGCGCCCGAACGCACATCTCCGTATAATGAATGGCAATCTAGTCGAAAGGACATGCTCATGGGCATCAAAACCACCCTGTACCACCGCGTGCGCATCCATCCGAACGCGCGCATCTCCCCTGCCGCCGGCATCGTGGGAGACGTGCGCATCGGCAGCGAGTCTTGCGTGCTGGCCGGCGCGCAGATCCGAGGAGACGATGCGCCGGTTGTCATCGGCGAGCAAACGAGCATCCAGGAGAATGCCATTGTGCATGTCGAGGTCGACTGCCCCGTGTCCATCGGCGACCGCTGCACGGTGGGCCACGGCGCCATCGTGCACGGATGCGAGATCGGACGCAACACGCTTGTGGGCATGGGCGCGATCATCATGAACGGGGCCAAAATCGGCGAAGAGTGCGTTGTGGCGGCTGGAGCTCTTGTCGCGGAAGGGAAGGAGTTCCCGCCACGCACGATGATCATGGGCATGCCCGCACGCGCTGTGCGGACGCTCGACGACGAAGAGGTTGAGCGCCTTTGCACGAGCGCCGCCGACGAATACGTGGAGGTGGGAGCCGCCATGCTGCGCGAAGGTGTCCTCGTCCACCCCGATCCCGATCTCGCCATGCAGTTAGGAGCGTAAGGCGGGCACTTTGCAGATGCGTGACGCGCTCGGACGGACGGGCGCGTCACGGAGATGCGGCCCCGTGCGTGCAGGCGCGTCTTCTCGCACAGCTCGCGAGCGCGATCCGTGCCCCCGTACGCCTGGATCGTGTTCGCGTAGACGGGCGCGACGCAAGCGCACAGCCCCCTCCCCCGTGCGCGCGGACGCGACGTAAGCGCACAGGCCACAAGCGCGAATCGCCCCCTTGCGCAAGGTTTCAGCGCCGGGTCCCCTTGCAACTGGAACGGTCGCCCCGAAACCGCAATAAACAGCACGTTTTTTCGTTTTTGGGAACGAAGAGAAAGAGGGGAATTTCACCATCTGGGGTTTTCCGGCCGCAGTTTCGAAAAACAACCGAAAGCAACGCGAGTTCGCTCGCAAAAACGAAAAAACGTGCGCGATTCGCCCGTTGCCTACGCTAAACCATGATCGGCACGAACTCATGCTCGCCACGTATCGAGCCTAGATCCTCTGGTCGGACATGGCGATCCAACCAAGCCAAAGTCGACGGCGGCCAAGCAGAGGCCGAAGAAGAAGGAGGCAGCATAAAATCACGGTTAAGAACGATCTAATCGCTTCCTTCGAGGCCGTTCTTGAGGAAACGCCAGTTCGTAGAATCCTGCCCGGTTGGATAATCGTTCTTACGCATTTTTTTGTGCTAAAAAGGCATCCGCTTCCCTCTGCTAGACAAGGATCGACACGAACTTACGTTCTCCCATTATCGAGCCGAGCTTCCTCTGACCGCGCGCCGCAGCCGTCTCGAAGCGACATGCGCGCAGCACCCTCCCCGCACGCAATGCGGCGGGTCCCAAACACGGGAACCCGCCGCATCCATCGTTAACGAGCGGCTACTGTGCAACGCTCATGGCAGACGGAACGCTGCGCGTAGCATGCCGTACGACAACCGCATGCTGTGCGATCAACGCTTGATGTTGTAGAACGCGCTCATCCCGGCGTACTGGGCGGCGGTGTCCAGCTCCTCCTCGATGCGCAGCAGCTGATTGTACTTCGCCACGCGGTCGGAGCGGCAGGGCGCACCGGTCTTGATCTGGCCGGTGTTGCATGCCACGGACAGGTCGGCGATGGTGGTGTCCTCGGTCTCGCCGGAGCGGTGGCTCATGACGCAGGCGTAGCCGGCCTGCTTCGCCATCTCGATGGCCTCGAGCGTCTCGGTGAGGCTGCCGATCTGGTTCACCTTGATGAGGATGGCGTTCGCGCAGCCCATCTCGATGCCCTTGGCCAGGCGCTTGGAGTTCGTGACGAACAGGTCGTCGCCCACCAACTGTACGCGGTCGCCGATGCGCTCGGTGAGCGCCTTCCAGCCGTCCCAGTCCTCCTCGGCCATGCCGTCCTCAATGGAGATGATGGGGTACTTGTTCACGAGGGCTTCCCAGTAGTCCACCATCTCGGCGCTCGTGAGCTCGCGGCCCTCGCCGGCCAGCACGTAGCGCTGCTTGTCGGCATCGTAGAACTCGGTCGAAGCCGGATCCATGGCGAACATGATGTCCACGCCGGGCTTATAGCCTGCGGCCTCGCACGCCTTCACGATGTACTCGAGCGGCTCCTCGTTCGTGGTGAAGTTGGGGGCGAAGCCGCCCTCGTCGCCCACGCCGCCGCCCAGGCCCGCGTCGTGCAGCACCTTCTTCAGCGTGTGGTAGATCTCGGCGCACCAGCGCAGCGCCTCGGCAAAGGAGTCCGCGCCCACCGGCATGATCATGAACTCCTGGAAGTCCACGTTGTTGTCGGCATGCACGCCGCCGTTCAAGATGTTCATCATGGGCGTGGGAAGCAGATGCGCGTTCGCGCCGCCCACGTACTTGTACAGCGGCAGCTCGGCCGACTCGGCCGCGGCCTTCGCGCAGGCCAGCGACGCGCCCAGGATGGCGTTCGCGCCCAGGGCGCCCTTGTTGTCGGTGCCGTCCACCTCGAGCATGATGTCGTCGATGGTGCGCTGGTCGTCGGCCTCCAGGCCGATGAGCGCCTCGGCGATCTCCTCGTTCACGTGGGCCACCGCGTCGAGCGTGCCCTTGCCGAGGTAGCGGTCCTTGTCGCAGTCGCGCAGCTCCACGGCCTCGAACGCGCCGGTCGACGCGCCCGACGGCACGGCGGCGCGGCCGAACGCCCCGTCCTCCAGCACGACCTCCACCTCCACGGTCGGGTTGCCGCGCGAGTCCAGGATCTCGCGACCGAACACATCGATGATGACGCTCATGAATGCCTCCTAGCACGTTCTCGTCCGTTTCGCCGCATACGCGGCGAAGATGCACCTTGCTGCATCATACCATGTCGCACGCACGGCGGGGGTTCCTCCATCCGTTCGCCAGCCTTTGTCGATGAGCGGTCGCCTGCGTGAAGCGCTGTTGAATCCGCGGCTGCGCAGCCTCCGCCCCACCCCTTGCACGCAACACGCCGCCCACACGCCAAAACGACGCGCGACCCCACCCCTCATCCCGAGCGCACCGCGCGCCGCACGCGCCACCCTCGTACGCGCCGTCCCTTGCGCCCCGGCTCTCGCAGACCTTGCCCCGACATCTCCGACGCGTTCGGGACGCGTCCATGGCCCTTGCGTCCGGATGGACGAGGTCTCCTCGCCGCACCCCCCATCCCAGGCCAGCCGTCGCTCGCAAAGGACGAGTCGGCCGCCCACGCGCCATATTGCCGCGCGCTCCTACCCCAGCGCAACTTCCTCGGCGTCGTCCGCCAATCGCTCGCGCTCTGCCACGATGCGATCGACAAGCTCTTGCTGAGAATGCACATCGAGCTTGCGGTAGACGGCGCGCACGTGGGTCTTCACCGTGTCGGGCGACACGGTGAGCGCCTCGCAGATGGCGCGGCGCGACTTCCCCTGCGCCAAAAGCAGCATGACCTCGGTCTCGCGCTGGGTCACCGCGCGCTCGGTCGCCATGAACCGCACGATGCCCTCCAGGTCGCCCGTATCGAGGGCGCCCTCGCCGGGAAGCACCGTGCCCCATCCGTGCTTCAAGTTGCTGTCGCTCGACAGGAACAGCGCGCACGCGAACAAAAGGCACGCGACGAAACCCGCCGCCATCGCCGCATCCTCGCGAGGATGCCCGCCGAGCGCCGCGCATGTCGCCGCCCCGCCCACCAGCATGCCGAAGAACAGCGCCGCACCCGGGCAGCTGGCAACCCACGTGGCGGGCAATCCCATATTCTTCATGAGGCACGCGCCCAGGCTCCACAGCACAAGGTCGAGATAGCAGAACCCGGCGAACAACACCGTGATGCCAACCCAAGGCGTCTGCGAAGCGGCGGCCAGCAGCAAGAATCCCACAGCCGCGAACGGAAACGCAACCTTGTAGATGAATCGATTGAAGTCGAGCCGCACGAACACGAGCGTCGCGAACAGCAGACCCACGGCGGCCAGCTGGCCGATCGCCAAGGCCGGCGCCACAGCGAAAGGCGCTCCGAACAAAAACAGGATCGCATGGAGCACGCCAGCTGCAACGCCCTGCACCGCCGATGTCGCCACGAACTTGGCGGGAAAGGGCAACGGCACGTCTGCGCCGTAACGGTAATAGCGGCGACGGGGAAACCCGCGAACAACCCTGCGCAAGAGCGCCGCTGCCGCAAACGGCAGCGCCACGGCACCCGCTTGCAGGATCACCGGGCTTTCAGCACCCCCCCCCGTCGGGAAGGCCAGAAAGGCCGCAAGTCCCGTCCCCGCCACGACGCCCAACATGCCCTGGTACAGCGTCTGCTGCGTGCCCACCCAGCCGAACGCCCGATCGATCTCCACGCGAAACAACGCCGCTCCGATGCCCGTCAGCGTGCTGGCGGCCCCGTACAGCGCAGCATCGGCCACTTCCGGCAGCGACCGGTCGAGCGCCCACGTCAGATGCAGCGCCGCCGCCAACGTCATGATGGAGGCCATCACCACGAGCTGCGACGAACCGTTCGGCACGCGACGCGTGCGCCTGAACCGCACGGCGATGACGACGCTCGACACGGCCATGGCAAGCACCGGCCCCGCCCAGGACGGGACGCTCGCCACCGCGCCGAGCGCATCTGGCGCCGAAACCGGCTCCGCGCCGAAACCAGCGCCCGCGGCAAACAGCACGCCGCCCGGCGGCACCGGCACTGCGACCGCAGGCCCCAAGCAGCACGCCATCATCCACACCGTGTAGCACGCAAACGAAAGCGCGATGCACCCGCGGCCCGCGGCGGACCTCCCCACCCCGAAGGCCACGCTTCGCCGCTCGCCCGCAGCGTTGAACAGATTGCGCACATGCTCGTTCGGCATATCCCTTCTCCTTCCTCCCTGCGTTCAGGATACCGCTCTTGGCCGCACCGGGCCTCACCCTCCGGGGTGAAAACACGCGATGCGGCGTTTTCCCTGCGGCGGGCGACGAAACGTCCTCGCGCCCCATGCTACGGTGGGGCCATCGCCTCGCCCCTCCGAATGCAGCATCAGGCGTCGGCCAGACAGCCAGACATCGGGCCGCAACGCGCGAATGCGACGAAACCGCAACGCGGCGCGAGGGCGGACGGCCGCTCCCGAAGCCGTAAAGCCGCGACACGCAGGAAGGGGCAAGCCGTACAGGGAAGCAGACGCTCCGCGCACGAAAGCCGCGCGCACGCACATCGAGCAAGGAAGGGATCGCCATGAAGAACAGCCCCAACATGAATCGCCGCAGCTTTTTGAAGGGGGCGCTTGCCACCGGCGCCATGGCCACAGCCGCCGTCACCGGCGCGGGCGCGCTCGCCGGATGCGGCGCGCAGCCGAAAGGGAGCGTGGACGGCGCCTCGAAAGGCCAGGCCGACGGCGCAACCGCCTACGAGTTCGAGATCGCACCCGATCCCATCCCCGACAGCGACATCGCCGAGACGGTGGACGCCGACGTCGTGGTCATCGGCGCCGGCTTCTCAGGCCTATGCTGTGCGCTCTCAGCCGCCGAAAACGGCGCCTCAGTGGTGCTGCTCGAGCGCATGGACCACGTCAGCGGACGCGGCGGCTCCATCTACGCCATGAACTCGAAGCTCACGAAGGAGAAGGGCTACGAGTGCTCCGTCGAGGAGGTGGCCCAGCGCTACAAGCGCATGATGGGCTACCACTCCTACCGCGTGGACGGCCGGAAATGGATGCTGCACTTCAACCGCTCGGGCGAGGCCATGGACTGGCTCATCGACCGCATGACCACGGCCAGCTCCGTGGGCGGCGACGACCTCACCCCCGTCATGGAGCACTGGTACGAGGATCCGGAGAACATCAACGGCGAGTTCCCCGGCACGCACGAGTTCCTCGACGGCCCCAACGGCAAGGGCCCCGACGACAACCCGCAGCAGGACGTGTGCGCGAACATGGCGCTGTACTGCGAGAAAGCCGGCGTGGACATCCGCTACGAGACCGAGGCGCAGCAGCTCGCGAAGGACGGCGACAAGGTGGTGGGCGTCGTGGCGAAGGGCAAGGACGGCTACGTGCGATTCAACGGAAAGAACGGCGTGGTCATCGCCACGGGCGACTTCGGCCAGGACAAGGACATGCTGGAGAAGTTCATCCCCTGGGCGGCGCACCAGACCGAGTTCGGCGGCATCTGGAACGGCTCGGGCCACAAGATGGCGTACTGGGCCGGTGCTGCCGTCGACAAGAGCGAGACGCCCGCGCCCATGATCTTCTGCTTCCAGTGGCGCTCCATCACGCGCCAGGTGCGCGCGTTCCAGGGCCTCATGGTGAACGAGGACGGCCGCCGCTACGACAACGAGGACAACGTCATCTCGCACGGCGGCTTGGCGCTCATGCACCAGAAAGGTAATCACGCGTTCGCCATCTGGGATGACGACTACGCGAACGAACCGGGCTGGCAGAACCACCGCTACGTGGACGGCCCGAAGGTGTTCGACACGCCCGACGACGTGCGCGCCTACTGGCAGACCGTGGTGGACGGACCCGGCACCATCAACATGAACGGCTCGGGCGACATCCCGGTGAAGATGATCAAGGCCGACACCGTGGAGGAGCTCGTGGAGAAGCTCGGCCTGCCGAAGGACGAGGCGCTCAAGACCATCGAGGCGTACAACGGCTACTGCGACACAGGCGTCGACGAGGAGTTCGGCAAGCGCAAGGAGCTGCTGCTGCCCATCAAGAAGGGTCCGTTCTACGGCATAGAGTGCACGCCATGGTTCCTGTCCACCACCGGCGGCATCCGCTGCAACGAGGACCTGCAGGTCATGAACGCCAACGACGAGGTCATCGACGGCCTGTACTGCCTGGGCTCCACGGTGGGCGATATGTACACCAACTGCTACTCCACGCACTTCCCCGGCCATAACCTGGGCGGCACGTGCCTCACGTTCGGCTACGTGACCGGCCGCAAGCTGGCCGGCGCCGAGTAGGCCGGCCCGTTCGGCCCGGGCGCCCCCTCCCTCCCCGGCGTCCGGGCCCTCGAAAACGAGGGATGCAGCCGCACGACGGCCGCATCCCTCGTTTTTTTTGGCGGCGAACGCCCTTGGAGGCGGCTTACTCTACAGCGCCGCGGCTACCGCTGCGCACAGCGCGAGGCCGGCAGCGAGCACGGCCAGGCTGGGACCCGCAAGGCGGCGATCGTGCAGGGAGGTGCGACACGGCTCGGCGCCGTAGCAGCGGGCGTCCATGGCCACGGCCAGCGCGTCGGCGCGGCGGAACAGGCCCACGAACAGGGGGATGAGCACGGTCTGCCACGCGCGCAGGCGCTCCCACAGGCTGCCCCCACGCCCTGCCTCCACCGGAAATCCTTCACACGCGCGCTCAGGCCCCGACCCCGCGCAGCCCACAACCCCCGATCGTCCCCGCGCGCTCAGAAGTTGCCGAGAAGAGGTGCGAATCCGATCGTTTCCCGCACCCTACAGCCATACAGCCAACACAATGCATGCCGCCAGGCCCACTGCCAGCACAGCAATGTCGCTCGCCGCCAACCGTTTGCGCCCCAGCGACGTTCGCACCGCGTCGCCTATCCCGTAGCACCGCGCGTCCATGGCTATGGCAAGCGCGTCGGCACGCCGAAACAAACCAACGAACAAGGGAACGAACACAGATTGCCACGCTCCCAAGCGCGTTCGCAAGCCACCTTCGGAGAACGCGGCGCAGCGCGCCCACTGGGCATCGTGCACGCGTCCCAACTCCTCCGCCGTGACGGGAATGAATCGCAAGGCCAGCGAGAGCACCATGGCAGCATCGTCCACCGGCACGCGCAGGCGCCCCAACGGGCGCACGAATACGGCGAACGCATCGGTGAGCTGGGTCGAGGTGGTGGTGTAGACGACCACAAGGCTTGCCGTCACGAGAAGCACGATGCGCACGGCGAAGAAGCATCCTCGCGCAAACCCCGCAGGCACCACGCCGAACGATCCGACCAGCGCTACGGGGGGCAGGTTCGCAAACACGCCCGCCGACACGTCGCCCGGCCCACCCGACGCGCCAGAGGCGGCTCCTGCGGCCTGCCACACATCGAATGAGAAGCCGTTGAACGCCACGGCAAGCGCCGCGACCACGTACACCGGGACGAGCAGTCCGAAGTACCGCTTCCATCCGATGCCCGAAATCGCCGAGACAACGCCGAACGCAAGCGCAGCGAGGCCGAGGCCCGCCCAAGCACGCACGAGAAACAGCGTTGCCGAATAGGCTGCGAGCAGCACGATCTTCACCCTTGCATCGCAGAGGTGAACGGGTGAGGAGCCGGGTATGTAGGAGCTGACGTCGATGCGCATGCAGGCAGTATGCCACATCTATCACGTCCCGTCGTCATCCGGGGTGACAATCGCGCGATATCGACGTGCGCCGAAGCTGCGTCAATCGCGCAACGTCGCTCCGGTCAGTTCGCGCTGAGCGCGCGGAAAAGCCCGCGGCCAACGCCGCGGGCTTCCGGAGGGTGCCAGGCACGCTCGCATCCAAGCGCTCGTCTTGAGGCGACCTCAGAAGGCCGCTTGAGGGCTAGCGACCTTCGCGCATGTTGCCGACACCCTGCTTCACGTTGTCCTTCGCGTCGACGGCGGCTTCCTTAATGGCCTCGCCGGCCTTGCCCAGCGATTCCTTCACAGAGCCGAGGATGCCCTCGCTCTTCTCGCTCGCACGCATCTCATGTTGACGCGCGCGCATCGCAGCCTGGGCATCGCCCGTACGCTGGGCCTCCTCGTGCTCACGCTTGGCCGCTTCGGCCTCTGCTTTGCGCTCGCTCATACCGGCTTTGGCGTCGTGATATGCGTCCTTGACGCTGTTTTTCACATCATGCGCCATATCCTTCGCACCCGTTTTCATATCGACGGACGCATCGCCGGTCTTGAAAGCCCGATCAACCATCGTGGTGCTCCTTTCGAGTTCGATTCGAGTTTGCCTTCTCGTTCGCCGCAATCCATTCTAAGAAAGGGCGCGCACCCGTCGGATGACGCAGGGCAACGGAACGGCTACGATTGGGTGCTGCCGCTTTCCCGGCGATCCTCTGCGCTGTCGGCGATCCTCCCGGTACGCTCTTGGGCTTGGTTGAAGTCAAACGCGGTTTCCGCCGCCTCCACCGAGCACTGCTCGTCGCCCTCGTCGTCGCAATCTTCCACTGTGGCTTCGGCTTCCCGCCTCACCTCTTCCTCTATGCTCTGCAAGTCATCGGCGGCCATGCGCGCACGGTCGGCTTCGGACGTTTGGCCATCGAGCACAACGTCCTCTTCCATTATGTCGATCTTAACCATGAGTGCTCCTTTCCAGGGCGTCCTGTGCCCCGTCGTTGTTCGGACCCCCATTCTAAGAACGCTCGCGAACGCGCGCGACCACCAGCGACCTACAGCTGCGAAACGCCTCGGAGACGCCATGCGGAGGCACCAGCGCGCCTGACGACAAAGCCGTTGCCACTCGCCACGTCCCCAAGCCCGCAAAACCCGTCGAGCCAAGACCGGCAAAAGCTTCGAAAAACTCGAAGCCGACAGGCACCTGGCAGGTGCGATTGCGACGGAGCACTCGGCAGGTTCGCGATCTGAAAGGGATCAGCGAGTCAAAACCGACGAAGCCGTCCGACCGAATCAAGGAGGCAGGGTTTGAGCGGATCCGAAGTCGGCGAACCCCCAGCCAAATCGAAACCCGCGAACCCTCGGGCAGCCCGAGCAAGAGGGAAGCGCCTGCAGGATCCGCCCCTTCGTCCACACGAAGCTCGACCGCAACGCCCAAAGCCAACCTGATCGCGCTCCACGGCAGAGCGCCGCGAACCGCACCGTATGAAAAAAGAGGGGGCCGCGACCACGGCCCCCTCTGCAAGCGCATTGTGGGAAAAAGGCTACTCAGCCTTCTCTTCCTTGGACTCCTCGGCAGGAGCATCGGCCTTCTCGGCTTCGACGCCCTCCGCACTCTCGGCGGCAGCCTCCTCGGCCTTCGCCTCGGCGCTCTCCTCCGCAGCCTCGGCAGCCTTCGCCTCGGCGGCCTCCTCCTTCGGAGCATCCTTGGCCGCTTCAACCTTCTTCGGAGCGGCCTTCTTCGCCGCCTTCTTTGCGGCAGGCTTGGCCTCCTCCTTCTTCTTCACCGGCTCGGTCACAAGCTCCATGATGACCATGGGAGCGTTGTCGCCCTTGCGGGGGCCGAGCTTCATGATGCGGGTGTAGCCACCCTGGCGATCCTGCCACATGCCTTGCGCGACCTTCTCGAAGATCTCGCGCACGAGCTCTTTGTCGCCCAAAGCGGCGATGGCAAGGCGGCGAGCGTGCAGGTCGCCGCGCTTCGCCCACGTGATGATCTTGTCCACGTCAGGGCGGATCTCTTTGGCGCGCGACTCGATCGTCTTGATGCGATCATTCAGGAACAGGGCGTTCACCAGGCTCTTCTTCATAGCCTTGGTATGGGCGAAGTCCGTCCCCAGCTTGCGGCCCTTGTAATTGTGTCGCATGATACCTCTCTCCTATAGCTTCAAATTGAGGTCCATGGAAATGAGCTTATCCTTCACTTCCTCGATGGACTTCGCACCAAAGTTTCTGATGTTCAGCAGGTCGTTCTCGGAGAACTCGACCAACTGGCGCACCGAGTGGATACCAGCGCGCTTCAGGCAGTTGTACGAGCGAACCGACAGATCGAGATCCTCGATCTGCTTGTCGAGCTCGGCGTTGGATTCCTGGCCCTCCGGCGCGAAGATGGACGGGATCTCGCCTTCCTCCTCGTCGATGACGTCGGACAAGCTGAGGAACGCCCCCATGTACTGGTTGATGATGTTGGACGCGCGGCACACGGCCTCGGTCGGCGCGATGCTGCCGTCCGTCTCCACCTCCAGCACGAGCTTGTCGTAGTCGGTGCGCTGGCCCACACGGGTGTCGGTGACGTTGAGAGTGCAGCGGCGAACCGGCGAGAACAGCGAATCCACATGGATGACCCCGATGGGATCCTCCGTGCGCTTGTTGCGCTCGGCCGACACGTACCCGCGGCCCACCCCGATGCGCACCGTCATGTCAAGCTGGCCGCCGTCGGCCACCGTGGCGATGACGTGCTCGGGATTGATCAGCGTGAACTCGGTAGGCACCTCGAGATCCGCACCCGTGACCGTGCAGGGACCCTCGGCCGACACGTGCGCCGTGGCCTCCTCGATGTCGTCGTTGAGCGCGGAGAACACGAGCCCCTTCACGTTCAGGACGATGTCGGTGATATCCTCGATGACGCCTTCGGCCGTGGTGAACTCATGCTGCACGCCCTCGATCTGGATGGCGGTGGCTTTCGCCCCGTCCAGCGAGGAGAGCAGCACGCGGCGCATGCAGTTGCCCAGCGTGTAGCCGTAACCGCGCTCGAGCGGCTCGACGATGAAACGCGCGACAGTATCGTTGACTTCTTCCGTTGTAACCGTAGGCCTCATGAACTCTGTCATGTGGGATAAGCCTCCTTAACTTCGCGGCGATTACTTCGAGTAGAGCTCGATGATGAGCTGCTCGCGAATGTCCAGATCGATCTGATCGCGCTGCGGAAGCGAAAGAACACTGCCCTGGAGTTTCTCGATGTCGACCTCAAGCCATGCGGGCACCTGGAAGCGCTCGTTGGAGACAAGCGCGCTCTTGATGACCAGCAGATCCTTCGACTTGGGGGCGACGGCCACAACGTCGCCGGCCTTCACGCGGAACGACGGGATGTCCACACGACGGCCGTTCACTTGGATGTGGCCGTGCGTCACGATCTGGCGGGCCTCCTTGCGCGTGCGCGCAAAGCCCAGACGGAAGATGACGTTGTCCAAGCGCGACTCGAGGATGCGCATCAGGTTCTCGCCCGTGATGCCCGGCATGGACTTCGCCTTCTTGTAGTAACCGCGAAACTGCTTCTCGAGCACGCCGTAAATGAACTTGACCTTCTGCTTCTCGCGAAGCTGCATGCCGTATTCGCTCTCCTTGCGGCGGCGCTTCGGCTCACGAATGGACGTCTTGGAGCTGCTGTAGCCCAGCACCACCGGATCCAGACCAAGCTGACGGCAGCGCTTCAGAACCGGGGTCCTATTGATTGCCATGGTTAATCGATCCTTTCAGTTACACGCGACGACGCTTGCGCGGACGGCAACCGTTGTGCGGGATGGGTGTGCAATCCTGGATGCTGGCGATTTCGAGGCCGGCGGCCTGCAACGAGCGGATGGCCGTCTCGCGGCCCGAGCCGGGGCCCTTCACGAACACGGAGACCTTGCGCAGGCCGTGCTCCATCGCCGTCTTGGCGGCGGCTTCGGCGGCCATCTGCGCCGCGAACGGCGTGGACTTGCGCGAACCCTTGAAACCGACCGTGCCGGCAGACTGCCAGGAGATCACATTGCCCTGGGGATCGGTGATGCTCACGATGGTGTTGTTGAACGTAGACTTGATATGCGCGGCGCCGACGGCGATGTTCTTACGCTCGGAACGCTTGATGCGCGTGCGCACGTTTTTCTTAGCTGCCACTTGTCTGCTCCCTTACTTCTTCTTGCCGCCGATTTGCTTGCGCGGACCCTTGCGGGTGCGAGCGTTCGTGTGCGTGCGCTGGCCGCGAACGGGCAGGCCGCGACGATGACGGAGGCCGCGGTAGCAGCCGATCTCCATGAGGCGCTTGACGTTCTGCGAAACCTCGCGATGCAGGTCGCCTTCGACCTTGAGGTTCGCCTGGATGTAGTCGCGCAGCTTCACGAGCTCCTCTTCGGTGAGATCGTTCGTGCGAGTGTCGGGGTTGATGCCCGTCTCCGCCAAGATTTTCTTGGAGGTGGTCAGGCCGATGCCGTAGATGTAGGTCAAGCCGACTTCAATGCGCTTGTCGCGAGGAAGGTCGACGCCAACAAGACGTGCCATAGGTTAATCTCCTCTTCTTCCTAGCCCTGACGCTGCTTGTGACGCGGGTTCTCGCAGATGACGAGCACCTTGCCATGGCGTCGAATGATCTTGCACTTGTCGCACATTTTCTTGACCGAAGGACGTACCTTCATATCATTTTCCTTTCGGTTATGCGTACCTGTTCTATATTTCACGCCCAGCCGCAGACGATGATTCTCTTACCCGACGATGCTTGCACGACGAATCGCCGATTCGCTTGCTACTTGAAACGGTACGTGATGCGCCCGCGATTCAGATCGTAGACAGACAATTCGACAGTCACCTTGTCACCCGGCAGGATCTTGATGTAGTGCATGCGCATCTTGCCGGAAATGTGGGCCAATATCTTGTGGCCGTTTTCGAGTTCAACCCTAAACATGGCGTTTGGCAGGGCCTCGAGGACGGTGCCCCCGAGCTCGATGACATCTTCTTTGGTCAAAGGTGCTCCTCCAAGCGAAATCGTCGTTAAGCAGCAATCATGGATAGTACCAAACTATTGACGAGATGTGGAGGAAAAAGCGGGATGAGCGCACAAAACCAACAAACCTTGTTGGTTTCTGGTACCTGCTTGCCAGGCTCGCGGTCTGATGCCGCGCAGTCCGCGCATGAGGAAGCGGGACCGCCAGGTATTCGCGCAGTGCGCAGCCGCCTTGTCGGCTCTCGACGAACGCGGAAACGCAGGATGCGCGCGACGTCGCATTCTCATTGTAGGCATTTTGGCCGCAAGGTCAAGGGGTCGGCATCGTCGCAGGACCCGCACGCCGTCGACCGGCGGTCAAACGCCTCGCCCTTCGCGCGTCGCACGCCTGCGGATTGCCTTGCAAACGCACGAAGCGGGTTGCGGGAGCTCTTCCGACGGGAACGGAAAACCCCGCCCCTCGCCCCCTCTCACGCGCATCGCGCAAGGAAACTCAAGGCCGCACCCCCGGCACGAAAGGCAGGCGCTGCGACCGCATGCTTTCCCAGGGCTCGGCGACAGCGGCGCGCACGACGCCCCGCCGCCGGGCCCGAAGACCGAAATGCCGCCGGATCGCCAGGACGCGCTCCCCGCGCGGCGCGTCCTACGACGAGGCCCCGCCCCTCCTTCCACTGCGCCCTTGCCCCCGGCGCCGTCGGAAAACCGGCGCCGGGGGCAGCGCGCTCCGATCAGCCGCGCCGCGCGGCTTTCCCGCGAAAGCGCAACGCGGCGGCCGCAGCGCCGATCGCCAGCAAGACGAGCGCGCCAAACCCCAGCCAGCGGTCGCCGGTCGTGGGCAGCGGCTTGGGAACTCCCTCGTCGAACCACAGGCCCAGGTCGACCGCATTGCCGCGCTCGCGCGTCCATCTGTCTACGCTCACCAAGTCGTACGCCTGGCCAAACGCGTTCGCCTCGGCGAGGCGGACGCGGGAGGGCTCCAAGAGCCCCGTCGCGCCCTCGTTGGCCGACGAGCCGTCGGCGGCATCGCCCAACTGGGCGAAGTCGTTGTCCACGTCGTCGCGCGCGCCGCCCTGCGCATCGAGGACGGTGAAGTGCGAGCCGTCGGGCTTTACGGCGCGAAGCCGGTAGCGGTACGGAACACCCGCATCCGAGCTCACCGGCAGATCCGAGAACGCGTACGAGCCGTCCTCGCCCGACCAGGCGACGGCGACCTCCTCCCATCCGCTCTCCGACGGAGCCCCCTCCCCTCCGGAAGGCGACTCGTTCCCGGAAGCGCCGCGCTCGTCGGCAGAAGAGTCTTCCGCGACATCGCCCTCGACAGGGTCGCCCGCCTCGTCAAGCACGTCGGCGGCGTCTTCGACGCGCACGGCGCCGAAGCCTTCGGGCAGCTCGTCTGCAGGCACCTCCATGCGCTCCAAGCGCACCTCCAAGCCGACGAGCAGCTGCTCGCCTGCGTCCTGCACGCCGTTGCGGTTGCCATCGTCCCACGCGCGACCCTCGATCTCGGTCGTGCCATGCGGAACGAAGCCTGCATCCGCATTGACGCAATCGTGCGAGAGCGCCGGCGAGTACGCACGGCCTCCCGGCCCCGTCTGGAGGTCGGCGGGATCCGCCCCGTCCGCTTCGTCGGCAAGGACGATGAGGCCCTCGATTGCCGCGTCGGGAGCCAAACGGCCCGTCACCTCGTCCAAATCGGAGTCGACCGAGGCGTCAGCGGCATCGCGCGGCGCCACGTCGAAGCCGTGCGGGAACCCTTCGACGGACACCCGGTAGCCGTACACCGCGTTGGAAACCGCACCGTCTGCCGCCGTCCACGCGACGGCCGGCAGATCCGAGAACAAATACGAGCCGTCCTCGGCCGTCGTGGCCGTGCGCGCGGCCGCGCCGCCGCCGAACGCCCGGTCGAGCACCCAGCGCACGGCTCCGTCCTCGCTCGGCTCGTACCGATAGCGCACGAGCCGCACCTGCACGCCGGCGAGCCCCGCCTCGCCTTCGTCCTGCGCGCCGTTGCCGTCGGCATCGATCCACGCCCGGCCGCCGATGGACGCGAGGCGCGGCGACGTGAAGCCCGCGTCGCCTCCGCGTTGGGCCGCCACGCTGCGCACGACATCGTACTCCACGCCCGCGAAAACGTCCCGGTACTGGGAGTCGAACCCCTCGTCCACCGGCGACGCAAGCACGGCGAACCCGTCTCCTCGCAGCGTCTCGGTCTCGCCGTCGGCGTAGCGCTCCACCACGTTGAGCGAACGATTCGCCTCGTCCACGAGCAAGTCGGAGTCGACGGCGGGGTCGTCGCCCACATGGTAGCGCGTCGCCACGTACCCCTCGGGCACGCCCTCCAAGGACACGCGGTACGCGGCCAAGCGGAAGTCGTCGTCGCCGACGCCGTCCGCCTCGACCGGAGCCCCGTCCTTCATCTGCACGTACGAGGGGAGCCCCTCGAAGCGGTACCGTCCCCCGTCGTCGGTGGTCGCGGCCAGCGAAGCGCCCTGGCCCTCGTCGCCGAACGCGAGGTTCTGCACCCACTCGCCGCCCTCGCGGTACCACTGCGTTACGCGCACCACCTGGCCGGGCACGCCGCTCTCCAGCCCCTCCTCGCCCGGGGCCTCCAGGTTCTGCGCGCCATCGTAGTCCTCGTCGTCCCACACCACGCCCTCGAGGGCGCCCGTCGGGAACGGCCCGAAGCCGCCGTTCATGCGAAGCTCGCTTCTGCCGCGCGCGGCATCGAAGCCCGCGAACACGTACGCCCCGTTCACCGTCTGGTCGCCGGACGCCGCCGGGCGCGCCAAGACGATGCGGCCGTCCAAAAGCGAGCGCTCGGACGTGGCGGCGTCACGCTCGGCCCACGCCAAGGCGAAATCGCCCTGCTTTTGAGGCGCCACCGCCCCTTCGTCGCCGGGCCTGCGCGCCTTCGAGTTCGCGTCGTCGGCGTCGGGCGAGTCGACCTGCAGCGCCGTCACCGGCAGCCCGCCCACGCCCTGGGGCGTCGACGAGCCGTCCACTGAAAGCGTGTAGCCCGCCAGGCGGCGAACCCCCTCGTCGTCAAGGCGCGAAGAGGGAAGGCCGTCGAACAGGAACCGGCCGTCGTCGCCCGTCAGGCGCGTTTCGACCGCCCCCTGCGTCCATGATCCGTCCACCAAAAGCCACGAGGTCAGCGATACCTCCTTGCCCGCAAGCATCCGCTCTCCGGCGCTCATCAAACCGTCGTAGTCGGCGTCAACCCACAGCGTGCCGGCGATGGCGCTTTCCGGCGGAGCCATGAGGCCGGCGTCGACATGCCCCTGCGAACGAGGCTGAGCCACGTCGTAGCGCACTTCCGCAAGGCCGTCGCCGCCCTCGGCGCGCGCGGACGGCGCCGTCGCCACGTTGGCGGCGGGCGTGTCGGGATCGGCCTCGCGCAGCAGCACGTAATGCTCCTGGGAAGCCTCCTCGGCCAAAAGCCCGTCCTGGAACAGGTCGGAATCGAACGCTGCATCGTCGCCGATGCGGGGGACCGACACGAGCCACGATGCCTTCACCGCTTCCGCATCGGCCAGCGCCACGCGATAGGCGTACACGACGGGAGACCCCGCCTCGCCTGCGCCCCACGTCTCGAGCCCGTCGAAACGGTACACGCCGTGCGACATGCGGCCGAAGTCGTCAACACCCTCGGCCGTGGTCGTCCGGACGGGCTCAAACGCCTCGTCGGGAAGCCAGCACGGCGCGCCGTCCTCGTCGAGACCCGGCACGTAGCGCGTGAGCTCCACCTCCACGCCGTCTATGCCCGCGGCGGCATCGAAGCCTTGGGTCACACCGGGCAGCGGGGAGCGCTCGTCCTGCACGCCATCCCCGTCGGCGTCGTCCCACACCACGCCCGAGAGGGAGGCGGGCTCCACGGGCGTTTCACCCATGTCGCCGCCCGGCATGCTCTGCGCCCCGTACGCCAGCAGGTCGTAGGCGCGGCCCGTGGCCGGGTCGGCCTGCCCGCCTGCGTCTTCGGCAACCTCGTCGGCCAGCACGATGCGGTCGTCGGGGCGCAGGCCCGCGCCCGCATCACCGGCCGTGAACGCCTCGCGATCGTGCAGCGGGAAGCGTCCCGCCTCGTCGGCCGCATCCGCATCGGAGTCGATGCGGGTGGTGTCGAACGACGGGTCGTCGGCATCGGAGGCATGGTAGCGCGTGGGCACGGAGCCCTCCGAGACGCCCTCCACCCACACGCGATACGCCGCAAGGTAAGAGCGGGAGGTCTGCGGGTCCGTCCACGCCGTGGGCAGCCCGCGGAACGCGTAGCGCCCGTCGGCCCCGGTGCGCACGGCGAGGAAGCCCTCCTCGCCCGGGCCGCCCTCCTCGGCGGGCGCGCCCGAGGCGTCGGCCACGGCGCCCGAGGTGAACGGGTCGGACGCGGTCCCGAAGGCCCCGTTGCGCCGCCACGCCCCGTCGCGCAGGACGAACTGCTCCACCAGCACGCGCCGGCCGGCCACGCCGGCCTCACCGTCCGCCCGCAGGCCGTCGTAGTCGGCGTCGGCCCACACCGCGCCCTCGAGGCCCGCCGACGGCACGGCCACCAGGCCGCCGTCCAAATGATCGGCGCGCACGCCGGCCGCCGCGTCATAGCGGATGCCGTCGGGCCCCATCGTCTCGTACTGGCTCGAGACGCCGTCTTCCAAACGGCTTGCGACCACGACGAAGCCGTCCGTGTCGGGCAGATCGCCCTCGTCGGTGAAGTAGCGCGTGCCCCCTTCGGCCTCGGGCGCGCCCGGAAGGGCCGACCCCACGAGCTCTGCCAAATCGGAGTCTTTCGAGGGATCGTTCGGATCGCCCGCAGCATGGCGCGCCGTCACACCGTAAGCGACCGGAAGGCCCCCGAGGGCCGCACCGTCAACGCGCACCCGGTAGCCTGCAAGGCGCTCCGTTCCGCCCACCTCGAACGTAGTCGGCAGATCGCGGAACAGATACCAGCCGTCCCCGCGTGTCATCGCCGTATCGACGGGATCGACGGCATACGGGATCCACTCTCCTTGCCCGCCGTCGCCATCGGGCATCCAATACCAACGCTCGAGCACAACCTCCACATCGGCCACGCCGGCCTCGTCGGCATCGCGTGCGCCATTGCGATCTGCATCCACCCAAATATGCCCACTGATAGCAGTGAGGGCCTTCGGCGTGAAACCGGCATCCCCGCCTTCCACGCCCCCCTCTTCGGCTCGCACCGGGTCGTAGGAGACGCCGCCACGCTCCACGGCGTATGGCGCCTCGGCATCGCCTGCGGACACGCGATGGGCCACGACCACCATGCCCTCGGCCTGCAGCGCGCCGCCCTCGTCGACCCCTTCGTAGTGCGGGTACAACGGCAGCGGCTCGCCGTCGGCGGCCACCACCGCATCCGAGTCGGCGCGCCAATCATCGCCGGCATGGAAGCGCGTGACCACCTCGTCGTCAGCCGGACCCTGCACGCTCACGCGGTACGCCGCCAAACGGAAGTCGTCGTCTCCTGGCGAGCCAGGCGCCACGGGCGCCCCGTCGCGCAGCTGCACGTACGGAGCCAGCCCCTCGACACGATACCGGCCGCCCTCGTCGGTTTGGACCTTCTGGCTGTGCTGCGGCTGGCCCCCGTCGGCGTCGAAGCCCTCATTGCCGGCAGCCTGCCCGAACGATTCGTTCTGCACCCAGGATCCATCGTCGCCCAAATACCACTGCGTCACGTACACCCAGCGACCGGAAATCCCCGGCTCGGGGTCGTCCCCATCGAGCTGCTGGACGCCGTCGTAGTTCACGTCCTTCCACACCAAGCCTTCGACAGAGCCCGTTTCAGCCGGAACGAAGCCGCCGTTCATGCGATCCTCGTCCGCCGAGAAGGCCATGTTGTAGCCCGCCTGCGCGTAGTCGGGACTCATGCCCTCCTCCTGAGGCAGGGCCACCACGATGCGGCCGCCCAGCACGCGACGGGACGCATCGTCAGCTTCGGACGCGGACGCGTCCCATGCCAAGGCGTAGGCGCCCTCGACCTGAGGAGCCACAACCCCCTCGTCGCCGGGCCTGCGCACCTTCGAGTTCGCGTCGTCGGCATCGGGCGAGAAGGCCTGCAGCGCCGTCACCGGCAGCCCGCCCACGCCCTTCGAGCCAGCCTCGTAAAACGCGGTGCCGTCGACCTCGAGCGTGTAGCCGGCCAAGCTCCGCCCGCCATCGGCCATGATCGAAGCGGGGGCCTCGAAGGCGAAGCGGCCATCCGCGCCCGTCTCGGCGGTTTGGTCTCCCCCTTCGACGCGAACCCATGCGCCCGCGTCGTCCAGGCGCCAGGCCCGAAGAAGCACCGTGCGACCGGGAAGCACCGCCTCGTTCTCGGCATCGTAGAGCCCATCGTGGTCGGCATCCCACCACAGCGTGCCCGACACCTCGGCCGCAGGAGGCGCCACCACGCCGACATCTCCCGAGGCCACGCTGTCGGCAACGGCCGTCAGCCCGTCGTAGGCCGCGTCGCCGTCAGCCGGATCGGACGCGCCCAAAAGCAACCCGGACGCATCGGACGATACAGGCGCAGCCAGCACGATGCGGTCGTCGGGGCGCAGGCCCACCGAGCCGTCCCGCCCCACGCGCAGATCGTGCAGCGGATAGCGCCCGGACGCGTCCGCGGCGTCCGCGTCGGAGTCGATGAGGATCGCGCCCGCGTCATCCGCGCCACCCGCATGGTAGCGCGTGAGGAGCTCGTCGTCGCCGAGCCCCTCCGCATGCACGCGATAGGAGGCGAGGTAGGCCGCGCCCGTCTGCGGGTCCGTCCACGCCGTGGGCAGCCCGCGGAACGCGTAGCGCCCGTCGGCCCCGGTGCGCACGGCGAGGAAGCCCTCCTCGCCCGGGCCGCCCTCCTCGGCGGGCGCGCCCGAGGCGTCGGCCACGGCGCCCGAGGTGAACGGGTCGGACGCGGTCCCGAAGGCCCCGTTGCGCCGCCACGCCCCGTCGCGCAGGACGAACTGCTCCACCAGCACGCGCCGGCCGGCCACGCCGGCCTCACCGTCCGCCCGCAGGCCGTCGTAGTCGGCGTCGGCCCACACCGCGCCCTCGAGGCCCGCCGACGGCACGGCCACCAGGCCGCCGTCCCACGTGTCGTCCTCGAAGCCGTTCAGGTAATCGTAGCGGGCGTCGTCGGGGCCGTCCACGACATGCTGCGACCCCGCCTCTGCGGGACGAGCCACGATGGCGAACTCCCCGTCCGCGCCCGGATCGGTCAGGTACCAGGCGTTGCCCGCCGCAGAGGAGCCCTCCACCGGCTCCGACGTCCGCGCCACGTCGGAATCGAGCGCGGCGTCTTCGCCCGCGCGGCGGTGCGTGGGAGCCCACGCGTGCTTCCCATCGCCTTCAGCCTGGGCGAACAGCGCCCGAAGCGCGTCTTGGTCGATGCGCACCTTGTATCCCGCCAGATAATCGACGCCGTCAACGGAGACCTTCGTCGGCACGTCGAAGCGGTAGGCCCCCGATCCGTCTGTCGTCGTCGAGGCCTCCGCAGCGCCGCTGCGGCCCTCGGCGCCGCCGTCCGAAACGGGCTTCCATGCGCCGTCGCCGGCGGGATCCCAGTACCAGCGCTCGAGCGTGACCTCCACGTCGGCGATGCCGGGCTCGGCTTCCGGGCCGTCCTGGATGCCGTCTTTGTCCGCATCGTTCCATATCGTGCCCGACAGGGCGGCTGAGCGCGGCGCGAACACGCCCGCGTCGCCGCCGCGCTGCCGCTCCCGGCCAGCCAGCGCGTCGTAGGCCACGCCGTTGAACTCGCTTCCGTACTGAGGAGCGCCCGAGGAGCCGTTCGCCGCTTGCACCTGCGCCAACACCACGTAGCCGTCCTCGCGTGCATGGTCGAAGGCCCCTTCGCCGTCGTCGAACGTCTCTCGCAGCTCGCCCGCCGCGTCCCCGTCCGGCCTCACGAGGTCCGAGTCGAAGGCGCGGTCGTCCCCGGCATGGTACAGCGTGGCCTCCGTGCCGTCGGGCAAAGAGACGCTCGCGCGGTACGCCGCCAGGCGGAAGTCGTCGGCGGCGTTGTCCACGCGGCCCTGGCCGTAACGCGACACGGGTCGACCCGAGCCGTCCATCTGCACATAGGAGGTCAGCCCGTCGAAGACGTAAGCGCCCTCGTCGTCCGTCGAGACCGTGACGCTCCCCTCGGGGGCACCCGCCTCGCCCGGGCCGAAGCCCGTGTTCTGCACCCACTCGTCGCCTTCGCGGTACCACTGCGTCAGATGCACGCGCTGCCTCGCCAACGGCTCGTCGACCGCATCCGCACCCTCGAAGGCCCGCACGCCGTCGTAGTCGGCGTCGTCCCACACCGTGCCCTCGATGCGGCCCAGGGCGTCGGGCACCACGCCGCCGTTCATGCGGCTCTCGTCCTGGCCTGCGGACACGTCGAACGCAAGGCCGTCGGCATCCACCCGGTACTCGGCCGAGGTGTCGCCGTCCGCGCGCGCGGCCAGCACCAGGCGGCCCTTCAGCACGCTGCGCACCAGGCCGTCCTCGCCGTTCGCCTGGCTGCTCTCCTCGCTCCAGCGAAGCGGATAGCTTCCCGCTCCGTATGCCGAGCCTTCGGAGGCCGCTGCGTCGTCAGGCCCGCGCAGCGTGGAGTTGGAGCCGTCGCGAGCGGGGCTTTCGGCCAGAAGGCGCGCACGCGGTTCGGAGCCGATGCCGTCGGCCCCAGCGCCCGCCACCTCCAGCGTGTAGCCTGCGAGGCGCACCCCGCCCTCCTCGCCGCCCACGTACGTGGGAAGGCCCTCGAACGAGAACGCGCCCGTCCGCACGCCGCCCTCGTCGGAGGCGGCCGTCGTGCACTCCCGCTCGCCGCTCTCGACCCGGACCCATGCGCCCTCGTCGTCCAAAACCCACTGCCTAAGCACGACCTTCTTGCCGCCGAGGCCCTCCTCGCCCTCGTCCATCAGGCCGTCGTTGTCGGCGTCTTTCCACAGGCGACCGGAGACGGTCTGCGTCGGCGGCACGATGATGCCGGCATCGTTCGAGGCGCGATCCGACGCCTTCGCGGCGTCGTAGGAGAGCGTCGGCGCGCCCGCCGTGCCGGGGTTCGCCCACTCGTAGTTCGGATTGCCCGAAACGGGCTGGTCGCCCATCGTGTTCGCGGCGAGCGACTGCTCGTCGGCCACGTCCAGCAGCACGTCGTATTCCGGACGGGACTGGCCGTCCTCGCCCAGATCCATCAGGTATCCGTCTTCGAAGCGCACGTCGGAATCGACCCGGCGGTCGTCGCCGCGCCGGTACTTCGCCATGAGGATGTCGCGGCCGAGGTAGCGCGCATCGGTCACGCGCACGCGGTAGGCGTAGGGCACGTACGACCGCTCCTCGGCGTCGTAGGCGGATGCCGCCAGGCCGTCGAAGCGGAACACGCCGGGCTGGGCGGCATCCTCGCCGCCTTCGCCCGCGCCCGGCTCCTGCGAAGCGGCCGGCACCGGCGACTGCGTGGCCGTGACCGCATTATGCTCGGGAAGGCCCCGCGTCGGATCCTCGTCGTAGGCGCGCCACGCGTCCTCGCTCGCCCACGAGGCGTCGCGCGTCCAGCCGCCCGCCCCATCGGGCACGTAGCGCTCAAGCGTCACCTGCACGCCGTTGGGAAGGTCGCTCGCGCCCGCATCGAGCGCGTCTTCCGTCTCCTCGGCATCGCGCACACCGTCGTTGTCGGCATCCACCCACACGAAGCCCGACACGCTCGGACGCGGCGCGGACAGCTCGCCCACGTCGCCGCCGGGAACCTCGCCGTCCTCGTCGGCCGCGCAACGCAGCCAGTCGTACACGGCGGCCGTCCCGTCGGGAGCGTCGCCGGCCGTCACGGACACCTGGCTTGCCTGCCCCTCCACCACGCGATCATCGGACGGACCGGCCAAGATGATCTGCCCCGCATGGGAGCGCGTCCCCTCGTCCGTGCCCGCGGAGCCAGAGGCGTAGCGGTCGGTCACCGCCATGTCCTCGCCCGGCGTCGCCGCGTCGGAGTCGAGCAGCCTGGTCTCGTCGTCGGTTCCCTGATGGTAGCGCGTGAGCAACCACGGCGTGCCGTCGTCGTCGGTCTCGAGCGCCGCAAGCCGCACGCGGTACGCTGCCAAGCGATGCCCGCCGTCGTCGTCGGTATAGGCCGTCGGAAGGTTGTCGAACGCGTACACGCCGTCCGCATCCGTCGCAACCGACACGACGCCCTGCGACGCCGTGCCGTTCGACACGATGCCCTTCGTCCAGCGATCCTCGCCGAACCGTTCGTTGCGGAACCAGTGGCTGTCGCCATCGTCGGGGTTCTCGCGCCCTTCGTCGTAGTACCACTGGGTCAGCTCCACCAGCTGCCCTTCGAGCCCCGGCTCGTCGGGATGGTACGCCCCCGTCTCATCGAGCTTCTGCAGGCCGTCATAGTCGGCATCGTTCCACACGCGGCCAGTCACGCGCGCCGTGGGCACTTCGACTAGCCCCGCGTCCCACGACTCGATGCGCTGGGCGTTGCTCAGATCGTAGCGACGCGCCTGTTCGCCAGGCGGCTCCACGGCCACCACGCCGCTTCCGTCCGCCGTCCCGTCGTCCATCGGCGTGGCCAAGACGATCATCTGGCCGAACGCGAGGTCGTCATCGCTTTGCAAGCCCTCCTCGTTCATCCAGAAGACGGGGGTGCCCGACGTCGACGCGCTCGACGTGGCCAAGTCGGAGTCGGCTTCCTCGTCGACAGCGCCGGAAGCGGCGTAGTTGCGCAGCGTCACGCCCCAGTTGCGATCAAGAGAGGTTACGGCTCCCTCGTCCACCTTCAATCGGTAACCGGCCAAGAACTTCTGCTTCTGCTCCTCGGGCTTGTCGGGGTCGTCCGCGTCGTTCGGATCGGCCACGTAGGTGGGCACGTTCTTGAATAGGTACAACCCCGACGCGCTCGTCGTTTCCGTGCGCTCCACTGGCACGCCCTCGGCGTCGAGCACGCGCTCCCAGCCAGCACCGCCCTCTTTGCCGGGGTTCCACCAGTACTGCTCCAGCGTCACCTCCACGTCTGGAATGCCCGGCTCGTCCATATCCTGCACGCCATCGTAGTCCTCGTCGTGCCACACGAAGTTGCCCAGATAGCCTTTCGTTCCGTCTATCCACCCCATCGCTATCTTGCGATAGCGCGCGAGCCCCGTCCACGCTTCGCCAGGCTGCTCGTACACGGCATGCCCGTCTTCGTCCAACGGCACCTTCGCCTCGAATGCGCGCGTGATGCCGCGACCGTCTTTCAGCTGAAGGTCGTTGTCCCACACGCCGCCCTCGGATGTCGGATATTCGAGCGGGTCGTTGCTGCGCACGTACAGCGTGGGCTTCAAAAGCAGAGTGCCTCCTTCATCCTCGCAGGTCAGCACATATGAACGCCCCGTGCGCAGACGGAACGAGAACGATCCTTCGCCCTGAGGTCCCTCTTGGCCCGTCACCTGCACGGCGGGATTCCCGTCCGCGTCGACGGCCGGCTCCTCCGACACCGCCCCCGTCTCGGGATCGTAGTCGCGAGCGGTCACGGTCATACCGGCCAAGCGTCTCTCGGACGCCGCCGTGCCGGAGCCCAGCTGCGCATCGATGTCCGTGCCATGGTAGTCGAGCACGCCGTCGATGGCGTCCTCGTCCTCGAGCGTCCCGTCGGCCAGCATATCGTCCCGATACACCACGCCCTCATAGGTGACCGGCAGGGCGATGCCTACGTCGTAGCTGGTCATGCGCGCGTCGTAAGCAGCGTGCACCTCGTCGAAGCGCCCGGCTGCAAGCGCCTCCTCGTCGTAGGCCACTGCCTCCACCTCGATGGCGTCGCGCGTGGTTGCCACCAGAGCCGTCTCATCCTCCGGCGTCGACGGGTCGTCGACCACATGCCGCACGTCCATCGACACGCGAGCATCGTCCGGTCCGATCTGATGCGTGCTCAGCGAATAGCCCGCGTATTCCTTCGGGAAGGTGAAGCGGAGCTTGTAGGAGCCCGGCACGAGGTTCGACAGGATATAGTACCCCTGGTTGTCATAGTAGTCCGACTCGGTCACGTACGAGTACGGAGCGCCGGCCTCCGCCAGGTCGTAGCCTCCTTGAGCGTTCTTCACCGGCTCGCCCGTCTCGGGATCGCACACCACCCAGCGATCCTCCCCGTCCGTCAGGTTGGGATCGTTCACCAGCTGGGAAACCTCCCCATCGCGGTTGACCGGCAGGCCGAACTCGTTGAGCAGCTCCACCTTCACGCCGTTCACGCCGGGATCGTCGGGCTTGCCGTCGTAGTCAAGGTCGCGGAACAGGTCGCTCGTCGCGGCACCGTCGCCGTACGTCCCCGTCCACAGACCCGTCTCCGGATCGATGGCCTTTCCGGTGGACAGCAGCCAGCGGCCGTTCGAAGCGCGATGGTACGTGGTGTCGCGCCCTAGTCCGTCCTGCGTCACGGCGCCTTCCGTATCGTCTTGCAAGCAGTTCCAGTCGGGATCGAGCCACACGTAGTCGCCGATGTAGCCCCTCCCGGACGGAGCGTCCACGAACGCGCCCGCCGAAGAGTTCTCGCGGATGACCGCCTCGTCGTCAGCCGTGGCCCCCGTGCCCTTGTTCACGCGCTGAGCGAACGTGTTCTTCTGCGACACGTCGGCCAGCTGGCCGGCACGCTCGGGGTTGTTCTCGACATCGGAATCCCACTGGGAGTCGCCCGACAGGTTGCCCAAGTATTTGGGCAGGTTCAAAGGCGCGCGAAGATCGTAGCTGAGACGAATGGTGCCCAAAGTGTGCACGAACAGATCGTCGTTCATCACCTGCGCCCAGATGGCGCGCACGGATTTCTTGAGCTTGTCCGCCTCCTCGGGGTGCTCCGCACAGTACTCCTTCAGCGCGTCGAGGCTCACGAACGAATACGACGCCATCTTCGAGCCGCCGTTGTCGCGCACGTCGTAGTACAGCTCGTTCATGAGTTTCAGCTGATCGGCCTCGCCCATCTGATAGAGCTTGGGCAGGGCGTCCTCGGTCTGGGGGATCAGCGTTCCGCCCTCCGTCTTGATGGGGCCCACCCAGATGCTGCACTCGTCATCGTTGAGGACCTGATCCTTCCGCGCGCCGGTCTCGCCATCGGGAACCGCACGCGTCATCACCACGGAATCCAAATCCTCCAGCCAGCCGTTCCAACGGGAGTCGCGGGGCTCGCCGTCGCCGTCGCCCGGGTTGGTGGCCGTCTTGTCCCCCTCATGGGGGAGGACATCGTAGATGACCGTGCGCACCGCACCCTGGGCCGCCGATTCGCTCGTGCCCACGTTGTCCACGGAATCCAGATACGTGTAGCTGGTTCCCTCCGGCACGGCCACAGGGCCGTTCACGTTGGAGTTGCCCATCGTGAACATGGTGTTCACCTGCGAAGAGGAGTACTTCGTTTGCCCCACCGTCTCGTTGGCGGAAAACCCTACCGTCTCGAGCTGCTTTTGGATCATCTTCTGGTTCGTCGCACCGTCGAGGTTCACGTCGCGGGTGTCGCGCGTCATGGCGAGCTTGCTCTCCCCCATTTGGATGGCGGGAACGTACCCGTTGAAGTCGCCTTGCTTGTAGCCGTAGCCGAACGCGCCGAGCAGCTCGCGCGAGATGGCACCGTTCGCATCGGGGCGAACGGGCATCATGAAATCGACCACCAGCGTCTTGCCGAGGCCAAGGCGGCCGAGATCCTCGGACTCCGTCCCTTCCAAGCCGGAGAAATGCCAGCTCATGAACTTCCTGTTCACTTGACTTTCAACCGATCCCAGCTTGTCGGCCACCAGCAAGTCGCCGTTGACGTAGTTCCCGGGCATGCCGACGCCGCCCTCGATCTGCTCCTCCCGCTCTCCCAGCTCGAAGTCGACGTCGTCGGTTTGCTCGTCTTTCGAGACGGTCGTGTCCGTGACGTAGTACGTCCACAGAGGCGTGGCCTCGTCGAGGTTCTGCGCATAATGCTCCACCGTCTCGTAGACGGGCTCTCCGTTCTCATCTACAACGGGTTTGCCCTCTTCATCGAGCTTCGGCACCTCCTCGGTGGTGTACTCGGTGCGATAATCCATGCTGAGCGGGCACGTTTCCTTCGCCGCCTCCTCGGCGGGAACGTATTGGAAGTCGTCAGCCGTAAGCGCGTCGGCGGCACCGAAGTCCTCGATGAACGGCAACATGATGGAAAGCTGCGGGTTCGAGCAGTAATCGGCCTCGGCGTCCTCCTTGGAGAATCCAAGCGCTCTCAGCTGCTCCTCGCTCAAGTTGGTCAGCGTCATCCGGTAGCGCATCATGCGCGACGCGTTCACGTCGATAGTCGGTTTGGTGTCGAAGCTCGCCCACTCGTACCCGCTGTTTCCCGAACCCTCGAAGTACGACTGGGCCATGTCGAACGCCAGGTACGGGTACTCGGGATCGCGGTAGAACCCGGCGCGTGCGCGCGCAAGATCGCTTCTCAGGTACTTTGTGTCGTCGTAGCGCGGCGTGGCGCTGACGAAATGGTTGAGGTGCACGATGGAAGTGGAGGCGATAGGCTCATCCTCCTCGTCATCCCCGGGAGCGATCTCCTCTCCGGCGGAGTTGGAGACGGCCAAGCCCATTGCCTCGGCGGCCTCAAGGCCCTCGTCGCTCGCGGAGACGAGGGCGCACGATCCGTCGGAGGCCATCCGCACGCTCGGGTCGCTCGACGCGGTCGCAGGTTCGCCGCCCTCCTCCAAGGACCCTTCGAAAACCTCCACGTACGAGGGGACCGGTTCTCCGGCCAGTTCCTCCGCCTCGGCCTCGGGCGCCTTCGGGGTTTCCAACGGCAGCGTGGTGCACGAAACCGCCGCCGCATTGTCGGTGATGCCGGCGGGCATGGGCGTCTTCGCCTTCACCTTGATGGCGCCGTTCTTGTCGCGCTGGTAGGTGCCGTCGCCCTCCTTGAGCGGTTCCCAGCCCACGTTGGCACGCTGCGGGTCGATGTCGTCGGGCTCCTGCGAGCCAGCGGAGAACTCCTTCGTCTCCTCGGAGGACTCGTCGTAATCCACGGCGTCCACGGCGAGCCGCAGGCCCTGAGGCACCGGGCAAGCGCGCCCGGCGTTCGTGTCGCCCAGCTCCCCTGCCGTGACCACCCAGCGCACCTGGCGTACGTCCGTGCCGTCGACCGCCTCGATGGGTATCTCGCTGTTCTGCTTGTTGGAAAGCGGATACCCCTTCGGATCGCCCACGACTTCCCATGCGTCCCCGCCATAGTACGAACGGTCCTTCGCCGAACCGGCCAAAGCGAAGTTCTCCTCGCTCTGGTATTCGGCTCCGTTCTGTTCGTTGTAGCCGTTCTCCTGATCGCTCTGGATCACCGAGGCCCTGCGCACGAGCACGTAGACGCGCAGCTGCTCCTCCGTGCGCGCGGCGTCGTTCGCCGCAATCGCCCCCTCCGCCTTCCGCGCTCCGGGGTCATCCGCCCCGCAGGGCTCTCCGTCGGCGTTCACATACGAGCTCCACTCGGCACCGGGAACCTCCCATACGCCGGTTCGGACGCTTTGCACCCCGGGGCGCGCGCGACCGATGGCCATGGACGGATCGTCGAACGGAGCGTCCTCCACCGACCCCTCGCCCGTGGCCCAGAACGGCACCTGCCAATCCATGACGAAGCTGTTCACCGCGCCGCCCGTGTTGATGGCCTGCGTGACCAGCATGGTGGCGTTGCCGCGCTCGTGCGCGTCATCGGCCAAGTTCACGCCGAAGTCGGGATCGGACACCAAGCGTCGCTGCGTCAGGGTGTCGGCGCGGATGGACGCGCTCGGCTTGCGCACCTTGAACCATCCCGCCGCGGCCGAGGTGTACACGTCGTCATACTCGCCATCGGCGTCGAAATCGACAGTTGGCAGAACGATGTCGTCGGACGGGTCGTCGGGGGTTCCGTTGTCGTCCGTCTCCCCTGCCGAATCGACGACCATGTCGTCGTACCGGAATCGCTCCGGCGTCTGGTCGGTGAAGCGCTTGATCGGAAGGTCGGACGCGGCATCGGGAACCTTCCGCTTGCGCACCGTGTCGCCCGGCGCACCGCCGTCGCCCTCGTAGCCGTCGGCGTACGTGTGCGTCCAACCGTCGTCGTCGGACAGCCAACCCAGATCGCGCTCATGCGTGGTCACGTAGGCGCGCGACCCCTCGCCGTCCCAGGTGCGGATGTCCTTCAACTGCTCCTGGTAGGCCTCCTTCATATCTTGGGCGGCAGACTCCTCGTCGCCTAGGTTGTCGATGGACGTGCGTATCTTGAGCGTGACGGAATCGCCCGAGCCGAAGTAGCCGTCGGGGCGGATGCCGTCTTTCCAGAACGCCTCGAGCATGCTGTCTGAGCGATCGAACTCCTCGTCGGTGGCATCGTCGGGCGGCGCCAGCTCCACCACGAGCGTCTCCCCGCCATGCGACTTGGGCTTCACGCCCTCAGGCGCAACCGTTCCCTCGGCCGCATCGTAGTCGGGCTGAGCGTAGCCCTCCTCGTCGTAGCTGTTCGATTTCCAATCGGGCTGCGCTGTCACCTCAACCGTCCAGCCCGCAGCGCGCAGCTGCTTGGGCGTTAGCCGCTCGGTCACCTGCTGCGCCTGCCCGCGCGGCGTGTAGGTGCGCTCCACATAGAACGGGTAGTCGTCGCCTTCGTAATCGTCATAGTTCTCGTTTGTCAGCACACCATCGCGATAGAACGTCACCTGCTCGGGCAAATGGAAGGAGAACACGAGCTTGCCGTGCAGGAGCGCTCCCGATTGAGAAAGCGAGACGCCGCCCTTCAACCCGTTTTTCACCGTGAGGGCGTACCACGGCTCGTCGCCGTACTGCCACGACTGCGCGGCTTCGCCCGTCTTGCCGCCGTCCGCATCGAGGACCTCCCCCTCGACCGCGCCTTGGCCGGTCGAGGGCGCCCCAACGCCCTCGGAGCCATCCGGCGCATCGTCCCGCGGACGGTCGTTCGGTTCTATCTCCACTTCGTACGACGACGTGAACGACGGCTCGGTCGAGCGCAGCCTGAGCGCCGCGTACGACCCGGCGTCGGCCAGCTCGTCGGGCGCGCCGCCGTTCGCGTTGTTCCCGAACGCGTCCCGATGGACCGCGCTCGCATCTCCGTCGAGGCCCTTGGTTGAGGCCTCAGAGAGCGACCAGGCCGGACGGAACGCGTAATCCTCCACAAGCAGGGGCAGACCCTCCCGGTCGAGACCCGGTGCGCGCTCGAAGGAGCCCGATGCCATGGCCCGGGTGTTCTCCGTGGAGCCCATCTCCTTGTACGTGCCGGTGAATCCGGGAAGCCAATCCCAATCCATCCCTTCGCGTGCGCCCTGCAGAGCCATTGCGTCCTCGGGGATGACCCCCTCATTCACTTCGGAGCCGCTCGTCGCCGTGTGGGCATCCAAGCGCTCGTCTTTGTTGTAGAGCATGGAATCGATGTGGCGGGGATTGCCCACCTGGTACGGATTCTCGCTGATGTCCGTGTCGCTGACGAAGCGGTAGCCGCCCATCTTCGAGCTGACGTAGCTGCGAATGTTCTCGTACGAGCTCGCAACCTGCTCAGGCTCTCCGTCAACGTGGTCGGGCTCTTCGTAGGTGGCGATGTCGAACGAGAACGTGCCCAAGCCGTTCGTCTTGATGCGCTGTTCGGAGTTGCCGAGCCGTCCCTCGTCCGAAGCCGTGTTGCGGCCGTCCACGTTGCCATCGAGCGCATCGAGATCGTCGCCCGTCGCAACGAAGCGAACCACGTAGCGCCATTCGCCCTCAGCCGAATCGTCGCCGGATGCGGCCGCCTCGGCCTCCGACACCCGCTCGTAGGTGACCGTCGCTTTGTAGCCCGACTGAAGGGACTGGCTGCCGGCATCGGGGTCGGCGGCGCTCGCCCCGTCGGCGTACGTCACGCCCCAATCCTCGGCGGCGAACTCTTGCTCTTTGTCGGGCAGCAGGTCGTAGGGCATGCCCGTGCTCCGATGCGCGGGGGCGATCCCCTGGGGAAGCACCGTGGTCACCACAGGAAGCACCAAATCGCCGCGCGCTCCACCATCCGTCGAATAGTTGTGCAGATACTTGTGGTAGAAGTCATACCACCGATTGCCCGAACTGTAGCTTTGATTGGGAGCATAGTCGTTCCACCAGTAATGATTCTCCACGTGCACGTTCAGCTGGCGATGACCGCCCTCCTGCTGCACGTAGTACGCAGTCCGATCGCCGGTCACGCCGTCATCGCCCACCGTGTTCCAAATGCGCACGAAGGGCTTTCGCTGCACGGCGCTCGTGCCCGTCTGGGCGTACAGCGCCGCAGGGCCCTCGCCAGCGCCCTTGTACGCCTCGCCCCATTTGATCGAGCCCGCATCGGCCACCTTGCGGGCGGGATCGGACGCCGTCACCGTGTTGTTCTGGACGGTCTTGCCGTTGACGGCCGGCATGTTGGGCGAGCCGTACGTCTGCCAGTACCGATCGGACCATCCCCTGATCGACCAACGCCAATCCATGCCGTACGGCTGGACGTCGGCCTCTTTGGCCGAGCTTGACTGGGCGGTGGCACCCTCCAGGTGGTCGATGTCGAACACCTGGTAGTAGGCGCTCGACTTGCTGGGCGCATCGGCGGTGCGATCCGTGTCCACCGGACGAGCCAGCACGCGGTCGTGCCATTCCCCGTTCGCGTTGTTCGCGAACACATGCACGGGCACGTCCACGCTCACCTTGTAGCCGCCCGCATCGTATCCGTCAGCGTCGGCCGTGTTCGCCGGATCGCCGTCGACGGCGCGCCCGAACCACTTTCCCAGCGGCTCGCGCACCGTGATCTTCAGCACCCATGGCTGCGAGCTGTCGCGATACGAAGACGCATCGCCGCCGGAGGCGGCCTTCAGGTCGTACGACGAGGCGGCCGCGTCCGCGGACAGGTCGGCATCGGCCGCAAGGGCCCTGCCGTCGCGGTACTCCGCCGGATCCTGAGAAGCGCTCGGCGCCGTATAGCCCGCCGACCGCCCATCGGGACGCTGCACCACCTCAACCAGCACGTCCGCCGCATCGCTCCACGTATCGGCGGTGTACGGATCGTTGCCTTGGCCGCCCGCTGCGCTGGCGACGTTCTGCAGCACCTTGGCATCCACCTGCACCGACCCGTCCTCTTCCAGCGCCGGCTCCACGCCGCGCGGCAGCACGTAGGTGAACTCCACGCCGTCGAGCGTGCGGTCGCCGTAGTTGTACGCCTGCAAACGGGCCGTGAAGTCCTCGTTGTACTGCAGCGCCGTCGTGTGCTGCCCGAACAGGACGCCGCGCGTGCCGTTCTCGACGCGAGCCCAAGATGACGAGCTCGTGGAAATCCGTGCATGGTTGTAGTGGGGGTCGCGCCCCTTGTCGTACGCGCGGGAGCTGTCGTAGTTCGGCGCCGCGCCATTCTCGCGGTCGGGATCGTCGCCTTCCGGCACGAACTCGCTCGATGCGGCGATCCATCCCTTTTGCAGATGCACGCGCGTCTGGCTCCAGACAAGCGGCATCTCGGACGCGCCCGCTTCGACGAGATCGGCCGTCGTCGGCTCCGTGCGCGGTCGCAGCACGAAGCTTCCGTACGAGAGGTACTTCCTGGACGCAAGCGACGAGCTGTTTCCGTCCGTCGGCGCGTACAGCGCGCTTTCGGGGAGCGAGTCAACCGTCGCGTCCTGCGGGCGCTGCGGCGAGTAGCGGGCAACCTGTTTGTTGTTCTTTGTGCTCACGTCCTCGTCGAGGAACGTGCTGTTCACATCGCCCGCTTTGCCGGGAAGGTACGTCAGCGACCCGTCGAACGCCTCCCATGCGTCGGTCTGCTCGGGCGCATCGCCCGAGAACGCGCTCTCGTGCAGCAGCGCATCCATGTCCATGAGCACGTTCTCGTTCCCGACGCGCTGGATGCTCGTGTTGCTGGGTATCGACTGCGCTCCGAAGCTGGCACCGTAGGGGTTCGTCTGGCTCGACGTGGTAGAGTACTCGCCCAAACGCGGGAAGTACGCAGGTTCGGCGCCCGTCGTCCCCGACGATATGACTGCCCGATCGAGATCCGTGTACACCTGGGGCAACCCGTCGAGCGCCGCACGAACGGGGAACCACAGCTCTATGGTGTCGCCCACCTCCATGCGCGCGTTGCCCGCACGGACCGCATCGGCGGGAGCCAGCTCCGACGGCTCGGCCGCCTCGTCCGGCAAAGCCCCTTCGGACGGCTCCCAGCTGATCTTGAACAGCGCGAACGGCGTATCCTTGCTCACGCCTTCGGCCGAGGGGTCGAGGTCGGCAAACGGCTTGCCGCTCGGAGCGTTTATCTCCTCAGAGGACGCGTAGAGCATCGCGCCGCCGTAGTCGGGTGCCTCCTGCTCGTCAACCTGCTCCACATGCAGCTCCATGCCATCGGTGCGCTGCGCGAGCACGTCGTTGCCGTCCTTGTCCGTCCAACGCAGCCTCCTGGCTATCTGGTCGGCGAGGTAGTCGGCCGTGATGTCCTTCTCGGCCCCCGCGCCGGCCTGCTTCAGGTAGGCCGTCGGGATGCGCTCGTAGAACACCGGGTTGTACAGCTCTCCTTGCAGGTCGGACACGCCGGAGTTGGTTCCCTTCGGCACGTTGAGCAGCGTGTCCTTGTACCAGAACCGCTCGCCGGGAATGTAGCCCAGCTTCTGATCCGCCCCCTCGTCGTAGGCGTCCTCGGCCTGCTCCTCGTTTTGGAACACCTGGTTCTGGAACCGCATCACCGGGGTGCGGCGAGACACGGTGATCGGCGTCGAGCCGTTGCCATCCTGTTTGGTGAGCCACGGCCCGTGCAGGGCGGGCAGTGCGGCGGCGTCTGCATCGCCAGCATCCTGCGCACCATCGCGCACAGCGGTTTCCGCGTTTTGCCCACCGTCTTCAGGGAGGAGCATGGAGCCATCGTCGAACAGGGGAACGCTCTCATTGTGGCGATGCGTGAACCCGACATCCAGCTGCGAGGAGATGTTCCACGAAGTGCTTTGCTCGACGGTGGAAACGCTTCCCTCGCCGTCGAGGCGCACGTCATGGTAGCGTCCGACGCCCACCAGCGCCACGTCGTCGAGGGCGAACGCGCCGTCGTCCCCGTCAGCGCGGGCGGGCAGATCGTAGTACGTCCAGCGAACGCCCGTAGTCGTGCGGAACACGTTCCTGTTTTCCAGGTGCGCGCTCAGCGAAGGATCCTGTTCGTCCATGAATGCGGACAGCTCGTCGTACTCGATCCACTTCTTCTGCGTCGATTCGTAGTACTCCACCTTCACCGCAGGACGGCCGGGGTTCGACGGATCGGGGCCCAGCTCGTTGTCCGCAAGACCGTCGGGGTAGTCCACCTCGCGGGGACCATCGGGATCGGCCAGCGTGTCCGCCAGCTTCGGCGTGTCCGTCAGCTCGAACACAGGCGAGCCCGTCGGGTCGCCGTTCTCGTCATGGCCTTGCGAGAACAGCACCGTCACCGTCATGTCCTGCACATGGTAGGTGGGGTTCTTCAACCCGCTCACCTTCAGCAAGGCAGGATTCCCGTCGGTGTTGGCCGTGGTGCCCGTAGCCGGATCGAGTTCCGTCCACGAGAAGGAGAGGCGCGCGTCCCCCGCATGGTTCGCATTGCCCGCCGTCACGTCGGCAGCATGGTTGTAGAACCTGACCTCCGACCAATCCTGCGCTCCGAACTGGCTCTTGCCGTCCAAGCGAGCGTCTTTGTCGAGATTTCGGCCGAAGTACGTGGCCCCCAGCCCTTTGTCGGTGCGAACGCTGTTGTAATAGCTCGAAGACGCGCCGCCCGCAGGGTTGGACCGCTCCGGCGCATCGGTCACGCGGTACTGGGCGAACCCGTGCTTCGGCGCCGCCGTCGCAAAGAAGTTCGCGACGAGCCGCCCGCCGGCCCATCCGGGAGCATCGGGGGAGAATGCGACGCCCTCCCGACCGTCGTATGCGGGATCCTCCTCCAACTCGCTCGTCATCTGGGTGATCACGCGTATTTTGACGAAGGTGCCCTGATCCATCTGGGTCGCATCAGGATCGAGCCGCTCGCCGTCTTCGCCGCGCACGTCTTCTCCCACGCTCAGCACCAGCTCGCGGTTCGCCTCGTACTGCTCCTCTCCGTCCATGCGGGACAGGTCGGAGCGCGCAGGGGCGGGACGCAGCCCCTCCGCGCCCGCCTCGGCAGCCCCGATGCGCGCGGACACCTCGAGCGGCGCACCATTCGCCCCACGCGTGGTGTTCTCCACCACCTCCCATCCCACGATGCGTTGTCCCTTTTGCACCGAGAACCGGCCGTCCACATGCTCGAGCGGCAGCGGGACGTCTGCGCCCGCCCGCACGATGAGCTCGTAGTCCACGTAATCGCCCGCATACAGCGCCCCGTCGGGGACATCCGTCACGTTGCCCGACAAGGGAGCTGCGGTGGAAGGCGCTGCCGCCGAGCGGTCGTCGCGGTCGTAGGCGAACAGGTCGCGAAGCTCGGCGTCGGGAGCCGCCTGCACCTTCGTGCCGCGCGCCATGCTGGTTTCCAGCTGGCCGAGGATGTGGTTCGCACGGTAGGCCGCCACCCGGTCCTCGCTATTCGGTTTCAAGACGCTATGGTTCGGATCCTTCGTCTGCACGTTCGACACCGCCATCGTGTCTGAGGCTTGCGCTTCGGCGCCATACGTGCTGCTCGACGTCACCTGTTTGCCGAACGACGGCGTGGACAGGCCGTCCCATCCGGCCTCGACGCTCGTCCCCGTCGTCGAGGCGTTCGCGAACGCCTCGAGCGGACGATCGGCGAACACCCCTTCGTAGGCGAACGCGTACCCTCCGGCCTCGTTGGCGAGATACTGGCCGGAATCGAGCATGGTCTCGGGGCGACTGCGGTCGGCGTTCGGGGAGTCGTAGGTGACCTCCAACATGCTGACATGCGGCTTCGCGTACTCGATGTCCACGCTGTCATCGCCTGCGAAGCCCCCGATGGAATTGGTTGCGCCCGTGGCTCGATACCGGCCCACCAAGCCCAGCGACTCGGTCTCGTCGGAACCGTCCAGCTCGGCTTTCAGGTCGCGGCGCAGATACGCCTCGATGTCCACCTCGAAGTCGCCGTTGCTGTTGGCCGCCTCGGAGACGATGCCCGCATCCACCGCCTGCTGCCACGACAGCGCGACCGTCTTGCCGTTGGCCGTGAAGCGCACGGACTCCACGCGCATCCAGTCGTCATCATATCCCTCGCCACCCGGCACGAGCTTCTGCGGGATGAAGAGCTTCTGCACACGCAGGCTGTCGTTAACGGCACTGCTCAACGTGACATGATTGATATGAGATGCCCGCTGCGCGTCCTCTTTGCCCGGGTTGACGTCCTCGATGTTCCAGAATCGCGCTTCGTAGGTCGCCGTGTTCGGCGTGTTGTTGTCGTCCGTGTAATCGCGCACGGTCGGTATGCCGGATTCGTTCCCTTCCGCCTGCAGGCTGTAGTTGTACCGGAAGGGGATCAGATACCCCAAGAACGCCGCCGGATCCTGCGAGGCGTTCTCCCCCCAAAGCGGCGATGCGATGAGTGTCTGGTCGTCCTGGTTCAGGAAGCTGAACGCCTCAACGGTGTTCGTCGCGTCTTGGACGGCCGTCTGGGCGCCTGTGGACGGGTTGGTCTGGTTGCTGTACACATAAGGTCGGCCCAGCACATACAGATCGATGGTCGTGGCATCGTCGGAGCGCTCGCCGTCGTAGCGCGGGGAGGTCTCGCCCGTGCCGTCGGCATCGCCCGCGAACGCGCCCAGCTCGATGGACAGCTCGCTTACGAACTCGTTCTCGCCAAGGTCGATGACGAACGGCGTGCGCCCCGCATCAATCATGGCGCGTATCTCGGCGGCGGGCTCCTCGCCGGGACGCCGGAACTGCACGTACACGGCGCCGTCCTCGCCCGTGGCGGCCAGAAGGTCATCGATGTCCGCCTCGGAGAGGCGCTCTTCCTGCCCATCGCCCTTGATGAGGAAGGTGCCGTCCTCCCGCACCGCGATGGTGCGGGCAGCGGCCTCGTCCTCGCGGTACGCCCCCGATGCCGCATCGCCGTCTGCTGCCCCCGCGTCGTCGCGCACCCACGTCTTCGTGGACAGCGTCACGCTCGGCGCGATGCCGCCGCGATGGTCGTCTCGCTGTTGCTTCAGCTTCCCTAGCACCTCCGAGTCGGCGGGGATCTGCACCCCCGTGCTCAAAAAGCCGTAGTACCCCAAATCGTCGTTCGGGAAGCAAACGGGGAAGCGATCGGTCAGCACCACGCGGTCGGCGAACGAGACGCGGCTCCCACCCCAGTCGTCGCCCGCCGCATAGTCGTACGAGCCGAAGGGTAAGGTCTTATGCTGGCGATAGAACGACACGCGGAACTTTACATCGTCGGCGAACCTGACGGACGTGTCGGTGTCGAGGCTGAAGGCCAGGGAGTCGTTCACGCCCTTGCGCACGTAGTTCTCGTCGTCTATGACCGAGAAGCGCTGGTCGGTACGCAGGTGGCGCATGCGGCCGTCATGATGGTAGTGGCTATAATAGCTGTTGTACTCGAACGTCCTATCCTGGTACGACCACAACCCCCGGTGATCGCCCGTGGAGGAACCGTCGTCGTAGCGCGTGACGGCCTTGTGGCCCGCGCGCTCGTTGCCCGAGTAATCGCCGCCCGCGTTCACCGTCACCTCGGTCGTCGCCGTCACGTCGTCCGCCGCCCGGTAGAACCGGCCCGTCACCTCGAACGCCATGAGGTTCGTCCACGCCTCGTCGCTGTAGGCCAGATTGTCGCCGAACCACGTGCCGTAGTCGGGCGCCTTCGCCTTCTCCCCGCGCCCGTCGCCCGGATGGTTCTCCGAGCCATCATATTGGTTTTGGTTGATGCGCACCGTGTACGCCACGCTCTTCACCAGGCGATTTTCCGACGGCATGACCTCGTCGGCGTAGTCGGCGAAAGGATCGCGATATGAATACGCATCCCCGCTCGCCGTCCCGAAGTCGGCCTCGTGGCCTCCCTCGCTATCGAGGCGCAGAAGGTTCAGGCGGAAGTAGGGCTTGCCGTCAGTCCCCGTCTCGGCGGACAGGGCGCCGCTCTCACCTTGCGCAAGGAGCTCCTCTTTCGGAACGGTCAGGGTCGAGCCGTCCTCGTAGGTCACGACAACGCTTTCTATGAAGGGAAGCGCCGCCTGGCGGATGCGCACGTAGTAGGCGTCGAAGACGCCCGAAGGCAGGTTCTGGGTCAGCGTGAGCGTGAGGCCCGTGTTGTAGCTGAGCGCGCCCACCCCCTTGATCGAACTCTGCTCGTTGCACCTGTGGCTCGTGAGCAGATTGCAGGTGTACTCGGGTCCCGACACGTTGCTCACCTGGCGGAAGTCCGCAAGGAACGACCCTTGCGCCTTGTATCCGATGTTGAGCGCGCCGTTCGTCTCGCCATAGTACCGGCCTGCGGCATGCCCCGAATCCTGCGAGCCGTTCGTATGATTGGTCAGACGATTGGGCGTCTCGCCGTCTTTGTACCCCATCCGGCTCACGGCGTCGAAGTACATCTTGCTCACGTACGCATGCGAGCGGTCCTGACGCACCACCTCGTAGCTGGCCGCCTGATCGCCTGTGCGGAACCCGCCGAGGTGGTTGACGGTGCGCACCTCGAACGTGCCCGTCGAGCCGAAGTTCGCGTCCTCGTAGCCATGCACGGTGATGACCTGATCTGCGGCAGCCACCGCGTCCTCTTGCATGTTCTTCCACGACGCCAGCTCGATGGAGACGAGGTTCTCGATGCCCAGAGCGCGCAGCGCATCCTCGCTCACCACGATCACGCCATTCACGATTGGGTAGAACCGCCCCGCCTCGTCGACGAACCCGACCACTTGATCCCCATTGAGCGGGGCATCGACTGCGCCGCCGTCCCCCTTGCCGGACGGATCGGACGCGACGGGATGCAGCGCCTTTTCCACGAGCGAGGCATCTGCCCCCTGCGCGTCCGGAGCGTAGCCTGCCACCTCGATGACGCCCACCTCCCCGTTCGGGAAGCACTTCAGCAGGGAAGCCGCCACCTCGAAGCTCGTGGCGTGAAAGCCCGTCCACGCGTCCAACGTGGTGCCGTCGGCCTGCTTAATGCCCGTCTCCCAGGAAAGGGGGAGCTTGATGGACACGTCGAGGTCGTCGAGCACCGACACCGACCGCTCGTTTTCGATGGTAGCCCACATCGTGAAGTCGCGGTCGTAGGGCACGGCCGCCGATTGCCGGTTGCCATCGGAGGCCCAGGAATCGCTATCGGTGTACTCCGTCGAATCGCTCTCCGCGTACTGCACGTACGAGTGCACCTCGGCGGCGGGGCGCTCCACCCGCAGCGTCGCCTGGGCCTCGTTCGTGTTGCGCGTGTCGAGCGCACCCGTCTGCACAAACGTCTGCTTCGCCGTGAGCGCGTCGTACCACTCGGCGCGGCCCGTCAGCTCGATGCCCAGGTCAGCTCCGGCAGTCAGCGGATCGATCTCGTCGTAGCTCAGCTCAATCTTTGACAGGTAGCACCCCTCGTAGGCCGACAGCTCCCCTTCGCCCACCGTCAGCGTGAAGGATTCGCCGCTTCCCAAGGCCTCCCGCACCGCCGCCTCGTCAAGCTCGAAGGTATCGGGCATCGGCTCGCCCGTCGTGGGATCGAGGAAGGTCAACGTCGCCTTGACGAAGGCGGAGCGGTCGGATTCGCCTTCGGCGGGAGTCCCGTACGCGGCGCTGCATGTGCCCAGCGACAACACGTCCGCGCCGATCTTCACCGTATCGGTCAGAAAGCCCCGTACGGACAGGTCCTCTTCCGAAGTGCGCCGCGCGATGCCCTGCACATCAAGCGACACCACCGCCTCGTCCGAGCGGGCGTAGCTGCCGTTTTTCAGCGAGAAGCGATACCCCACTTCGCGTGCATGCGCCGCAACCTCCACGCTTGCGCCCTCCGTCGCGCCGGACACGGGACGCACGTCCTGCGGCTTGAACGCCGATGCCCCCGAAACCATGGAGATCTGGCCGATGCTCACCCGCCGATCAGCCGTGCGCTCGATGCCCTCGCCGTAGTCGTCCGTGGTGGGGAAGAAGCGGGTATGGGCCGTCACGCCGTTGGAGAACGTCTGGGAGCCAGCGGGCTCGCCATGCGTGTCCGCACGCCCATACAGCCGCAGGGCGAACGCCGCCTGCGCGCCGAGACGCGCGTACCTCACGCGCACGAATGAAACGGGCGTGTCGGCAGGAAACTCGCTCGCCGGTATGCGCAGCGAACCCTCCGACACCCACTGCGCCAGGTCCTCCGCGTCGTAGCTCCTCACCGGCAAAACCGCTGAGTCATCTGAAGGCAGCTGGTCGAACCGGTACAGGTCGATACCGGCGATGGCGCCCGACCGGTGCCGCAGGGCCTGAGTTCCCGCCGTCCCGTCCACCGCGCACAGCACGTCATCGCCCGAGGCGTCCTCGCCCTGCTCGTTCTGGAAGCCGACAGCCTCCGCCCCCACGGGAAGAAACCCGCGTGCGTGTCCGACCGGCCCATCGCTCGACGTCCCATCGACCCAGAGGTCGAAGTTCACGGCGTCGGCCGTCGACTCGGTCTCGTTCGTCAGATTCGCCTCGATCCAGGCATCCTCGCCTTTCCCATCGCCCCATCGATACGGAATCGCCTCGTTGACGCGATCCTCCGCTCCGTCGTTCCACCCATGCGAAAGGGACACTGCGGGGTCGATCGTCGTCACATCGATGACGGCGCTACCCTTGTCGCGCTTGTCCCAGCTGGGATCGTCGTAGCGCGTCTCGAACACACCTTCGAGGGACAGCTCTCCCACAAGCGTCGGGGTGCCGAACACGTCGACGAACGCCTTGCCGCTCTCCCCTCCTTCGGGGGCGTTGCCGGCAAAGGAGGCGAAGATCACCTCGACCTCGCTCAGGTAGCCGCCGCCCCATGCGGAGGCCGGGATCACCGCATTCCCCGACGACTGGTCGATGTGCGACCGCACCGTCTCTGCCGACAGCTCGTGCTCCTGCGCTTCCTCGGCATCTCCATCGTAGGACCGCACGATCAGCGACTGCACCTCTCCCGCAGCAAGGAGCGCGGCTGACAACGTGACATGGGACGCCTCGAACCCGCGCGGCTTGCTGCCGTCGGTGTCGCGGGGGACGGCGCCCACGCGGATGGCCGCCGGCTCCATCACGGCCGCGCTCGCGTTCCACACGGTGAAGCGCCAGCCGCTTTGCTGGCGGCCGAGCGGTGCCGACACCTTGCTGGACGCATCCGGCTCGGGGTCGCCCGGGCCCGTTGCCGCCGTGTACGCCACGGCCGATAGCTGGGGGTCCACCGGGAACACGTCCAGCGAAGCAGAATCGCTTCGGGACACGTCCCACGAAGGATCGGCATACGCAGAGGAGAACGTCGCAGACATGCTGTACGTGTCGGACACCGTTCCCGCTCCGAAGACGTCGACGAACGCGTTCGCCTCGGAAGCGGGCATGTTGCCGTGCACGTAATCGAACCCGATCATGACACGGTCCACGTAACCATCGCGCCACACGGAGCTCGGAAGCACGTAGGCATCGACGTCCTTGTTGTAATAGGATCGCAGCTCGTCAAGGCCCACGCTCACCCGCTTGGGCTCCTTCGCCTGCTCTGGGTCGGACGGCAGTTCCGGATCGTCAAGGCTGACATAATAGGACACCTCGACCGAGCTCAGCGAGCCGAACTCCTCCACAAGGTCGCGGGAAAGCGACACGCTCGAAGCCTTGAAGCCCTCGTAGCGCGTGTACCCTTCGTGCGTCCCGTCCGCCACCTCCTTTTTCGGCACCGGGCCGACAACGATCCGAGCCGGCTCCACCATGGATCTGCTGTCGTTGCCGAACGAGAACCGCCACCCCGCTGCCTCCAAGCTGACGGGCACCGACGCACTGTCTTGAAGCGTGGCGTTGGGGTCGGCCGCCCTACTGGCATCGCCGTACGCCTTGGCGTCCACCACGGGGGCCACCGGCACCAGCGGCAGAAGCTTCGCTTCCGCACGCTCGCTCGCCTCGTTGCGGAATTGATATGTCGATTCGACCGACCCGCCCCCCGTTGCCGATCCGGTCACCCACATCCGCTGAGAGAACTCCACGCGGGCAGAGTTGGGGTACTCCTGCGGACTCGCCTCCGTTCCCGGAGACTTCATGTACCCGTTGATTTGGATGGACCCGGGAACTTCGCTGTTTGCGGGAAGGATTTCCTTGAACAGAACACGGAAACGACCGGTGAACGCCTCTTCGCCATCGGCCGCCTCGCCCTTCGCAGCGTAACCAGCGCTCCTCAGTGCGGCCGCGAGCGAGTCCTCGCGCGTCGTTCCGCCGAATCGCCATGTGACCGTTTGCGCCTCATCGTCGCGCAGCTCTTCTGCAGAAAGCGGCACGTCCACCCAACGCGTTGCGCCCTCGGCGCTTTGCACCTCGAATTGCAGCGGACTGCCCGATTCACCCACATGGTAGCAGTCCGATAGCTGCGCGCCCTGCGCTTCAGGATCGTCGGGAGCGTCAGCGCCATCGTCCGAAACCTCGACATCCGGCAGGGTTATCTCGACGTTTCCGAACTCCCAGTCATCGGGAAGGGCATCCACCAACGCAGCCCCGGCATGACGCTCCTCCGTGTAGCTCTCTTGGCCCTCTTCGAACGGATCGTCCTGACCGAACGGCCCTCCGTCGCTCCGCGTTCCGAACACGGGCACGTTCCCCGTGGACCTCATGTTGTTGATCACGTATCCGCTCAGGTACCCTAGCCGATCGCGCCCTTCCTTCTTAAGCGTCTCTTTCTGGGTGCCGTCGCTGCGATCAATGGCCCACTTATCCAGCGAGAAGCCGGACACCGCCTCGATGAACCCGTTGGACGTGCTCGACGACTTGCCCCATGCGTAATCGTTCTCGCCCATGTTGCCGAAGTACACGGTGGATTCCACGTTGAACTCGGCACGATCGTACTCCTTGCCGCCATCCGAGGAGGTCGTGTACCCGATGTTGGTCGTATACGGCAGCGCCACCAACAGCGTGGTGTGGTCCTTATGCCCCTGCGTCTCCCCCTCGTTCGACACCAGGCCGCCGTCCTCATCGGAAGTGGAGAACTCTATCTGGCCGTTCATGCCTCCCGTCCTGTACGTGAGGGCCGGACCGCCCCCCAGCTCTTCGATATTGGAGAACGTGTCCATGTCCAGTTGCTCGTAGGTGCTCTCGTCCCAGTCGCTCGTGTCGTAGATGAGGGCTCCGCCTTCGCCCGGCACGCCCACCAACGTCAGGTTGGCGGTGACGTCGGTGTTGTCGTTCGCCACCACGCTTCCGTCGGACTCCACGCGCCAAGCCATCAGATCCTCGGGGCGCATGCCGTACTCGTCGTTCACCACGTTGGTGAACTTGAAGTAATGCCTGAATCGGTCGATCTTGCTGTCGTCGGAGGGAGAGGTGTTGGTCAGCGTGACCTTGTACACCGCATAGTTGTACCGATCCCACAGCACCGGCGTATGCACGAGCTCCACGTCCGGATCCCAATCGAGATTGGTTTTGATGAAAGCCGCCCTCACCTGGTCTGTTTGCCCATCGGAAATGTTGATGGTGCCCTCGAGGCTCAAAGAGCCGTCTTCGTCGTAGTAGTTCTGCGCCGTTGCGCCCAGCGTGACCAAGCCGCCGCCGTTTTCAGGAATGGAGCCGACGAAGCTCAGCGCAAACGAAGGCCGCTGGAACGACTGGTTGAAGTGCCCTTTGCCATCGGGGCCGCGATACACGAGCGTGTACGATCCCGTCAGCCCGTCCGAAGCGGAAGCGACGTAATCCTCCTTCGTGATCTTGCCGCCTTCGGAATCGAGGAGATCCCAGTACATGAAGAACGTATCCGGATCGGCGATGGAGAGAGAGATGCGCTTGTTGTCGGCGTTGGCCTCGGGAGCCTCCTGCTTGCCGGCCTCCCATTCCTCCTTTGTGTAAGCGCTTTGGATGGCGCCCGTGGAGGTTTGGTACAGGTACGGCACGTTCAGACGGAACTGAACGTTGCCCAGATAGCCCCGGGTGAACCCGAGCTTGGCGTCCACCGTGACGGTGGGAAGGTCGCCCTGTTTGACCATGTACTGTCCGCCGCCCATATCGGTCGCGCCCGATACGTTCAAAAACGGCGAGAAATAGTTGGCTGGAAGGCCGCTGGCCAAGCCGGGCGCCCACAGTAGGCCCTCCGCAGCCGAATCGGCCAACGTGGAGGCGATTCCGTCGAGCGCGCCCGGCCCCTGCTCCAACACGCTCTCCGATTCCTCGTCCGTCGTCTCGATGGAATCCGACAACCCCTCCTCGTCGCCTCGGTCGGCTCCACCATCGGCAGCGGTTCTATCAACATCGAAGGGAATGTCCTTTTCGGCCGCCGTCAGCGACAGTTCGAAAGACCCTGCCGCGCCCTTTTCGCCGAAGCTCAGGGAAGAGCGCACATGAGACGCATGGGGAAACTCATACCCCCCCCCATCGCATGTTCTTGGGCGGAATAGGGAACCGCCGCCAAGAGCACGACCTCGCGCTCGGCGTTCGGCAGGCTCTCGGCTGAATCCACATCGGCCTTCAAGGCGAACCGTCCGTCGCAGTCGGCGGCGAGGGGCTTCGCCCCCGCCCGTAGGGTCGCCTCCTCGTCGGCGGGATCGAGGGCCGCAACGGCTCCGTCGTCAAGCCCCGTCACATCCCACAGCATCGGCCGGACATCCGAGGCGTTTGCGCCCGAGCGGTCGTATCCGTCGGCCCACGCGACGCTCAAGCCGCTTGCCGCAGGATATCCCGAGGGAACGCGAAGCTTCAGCTTGTACGAAAGCCACCCGCCCTGCGAGCCCTCGGCGGGAGCGGAGAGGCGTTCCGCGGCAAGATCGGCCTTCACGGACGGCTGCTCGTTGCGTACGGTCACCGTCGTCAAATCGCCGCTCGCCACGCCCGTCTCCGTCACGCCCTCTTCGGATGTGAACGAGCGCACGTCGTAACCAACCCGAACTTCGACATCTTCGCTTGCCGGCACATCCCCCGCCAGGTGAATCTCGAAGGAGGGGAGCTCTCCATCGGCGCGCAGCCTTCCGTTCGCGCTGGGCGTGTCCGCGATCCCCTCGTAGCGAAACACGACATGGCCGCTCGCCCCCGCGCGCATGTCTTCGTCGTCAAGACGCTGGTAACCGTCCTCCTCGCTCCATCGAGCCCAGGCAGACCAGCCCTCGGGAACTCCATCGGCCACGAGAGCAGCGCGCATTCCCCGCTCTTCGCCGCCATGGGACATCCACTCCGCAGGCGAGAGCGTCCGCGCAAACGATCCGCTCTCATCGAGATAGAGGTAGGGCGCGTCCACCGTCACCGTCACGCGATCACCTTCGGAGGCACCGCCTAGATACCCGGCTCCCACTGTGGAGCGCAACTGCCCGAGCGTCGCATCCACGTTGACGGAGGTGCCGTTCACCTGGTAGCGCCCCTCCGACGTCTGCGGAGCGCCGAACACCGTCGCGCGCGGATCGAGCACGCGCGCGATGTCGTCGCGGCCCTCGGTGGCGGCCGGTTCGACCTGCGACGCCGGCACCAGGCCCGCAGGCGCCTCGATGGCGGGTTCGACAGCAGGCTCGACCTGCTCGGAAGTCTCAACGGCCTCGCTGTCGGAAGCGTCCGAAGAGACCGCAGCGCCCGAGACGTCCCCAACGTCCGAAGCCTCCGAAGAGGCGGAGGAACCTTCGGAGGCGGCGACATCGGAGTCGGATGCCGCCGCATCGTCGGAGGGAGCCTCTTCGCCGGAAGCGCCGCCCTCGTCGGAAGCGGCATTTTCACCCGTTGCCGAACCATCGCCGACCGACGCGCCATCGCCGGAAGCGTCACCTTCGTCGGAAGCGACAGAATCCTGCGGAGCGTCCCCGTCGGGCGCCGTCAAGGCCTCGGGCGCACTCGAAGCTTGAGGCGCGGGCTGCGAAGCGCCTCCCTGGGCCGCGAACGCTCCTTGGATGCCCGAAAAGTCGCTCATCGTAGCCACCAGCAAAACGGACAGGACGATGGACACGACGCGCTCCCACGGCTTCGTCCGAAGCACGACCTTTCCGCGCAGCGCGTTCGACCGCGCCCCCTCGCCCGCATCCCCCTGGGCCGCGTTGCCTTTCAGAGAGGAATCCTCCTCACGATCACGCACGACCCCGCCGTTTCCCCAATAGGTTGCCATAATGTCTCGCTCCTGCGTACGCATCTCCAACGACCGTTCCCAACCAACGCCGTCCGGCATAAAAGCCCACAATTTCAACATCCCATGATATCACCGAAAACGCATCAAATTGAGGAAATTAATACCCATCTTCCTTGGAATACCTGCTGAAGACCCCGGTTGCAAACGATTTCGCGAACAAACTCACTCGCCAGGTTGCCTGCGCCGAACAGCAAACCCTTCCGGGGAAAGCCCCTTCCCCCAGCTCACATTCCGCCGCCACTCGCACGACGCCCCGTCCGCAAGCCTCGCGCGACGCAAGGTTCGCGTCCTCGATGCGTCGTCGAAGCGCGCCGCCCGAACGAACCCATCCTTGCCGCACTTGCAAGCTTTGCGCGCCTTTGTCCACAACTTCGCGTGATCGCGATCAGACCCGCGCATCGCCCCTGCCGCAAATCGCGCGCCTCCGCATGCCGCCATCCATGCTCTTCGCTCCGTAAGCCGCCCATCGCACGCGACGATGTCGGCCCTGCAGGCTCGTCCTCCCGCATACGCGTCGCTTTGATGCTTGATCGGCTTCCCCTGCTCGCCCATTCCATCGCGTGGGACAGCTCGTCATAAGCGCTGCCAACGACGAGCTTTTTTGCGCGGCCGCCCGCCCATCGGACGTATTCGAGCGCCGATGCATGATCTCGCCACGGCGACCGTCGCCCTCCCAAAGCACTCGCCCGGTCGTCGGATGCGTCGACCATGCAAGCGCAACCGTCATTTTTGGCCACGAAAGCCCGTTCCGGCACGACCATCGGCGCATTCTTTTCGCCAAAACATCAACGACCTGGCGTTTTTCAAAATCGCCGCCCCTCGCCCACTAAACAGGGCCGAGAAAAGCGCCCAGAACGTGCCAGAACGGACTTTCGTGGCCAAATTCAAAGAGATTCGCGAACAGGCGCCCAGCGCCCTTCGCAGATCGGGCAGAAACCGCTCATCGTGAGCCCGAGGCTATAAAAGTGTGCGGAAGGGACGCTCGAAAACGCACTATGGCTGGGCCGCAAGGATTCGAACCTTGATAGCTGGTACCAAAAACCAGAGTCCTGCCGTTGGACGACGGCCCAGTGAGCGTATTGGAACGCACGGCAGCGGACGAAAATGGTGGGCCGTGAGGGAATCGAACCCGCGACCTTGGGATTAAAAGTCCCCTGCTCTACCAACTGAGCTAACGGCCCACATCCGCGTCGATGCGCAATTGCTTATTGTACCGGGGCGCTTGCATGCGGTCAATGGCGAATACCAACACCAACCGCCATCGGTGCCATCCGCACGACGAAGACGGCCGCATCGCGATGACGATGCGCCCGCATTGCGCTCCCGGCGCCATCCTGCCGCGCCCGGCTTGCAACCGTTCGAAGACAAAGCCTGTCGCACCCTGATCGGAGACGACTTCAAGATCGCCGCAGAACCGTCGTTCCTTCGACGCATTCCGTTCAAACATCGACGCGTCCGTTTTAAAGCGAGATGGCCATATGAGCGAAACGAGCAACTGGCGTTCGAAGGCGCCCGTCGCCTACGACGGATCGGCCCCTTTGGCCCGCGCGCTCGAATTGGCCCGCAAGATCGGCGCGGGACACGCGGATCGAGCTCGTCTTCGATCGCGCCATGAAACCCTACGGCATGGGCGCCGGAACCGAAACGGCCTTCTTCGACCAAGCCGCCAAGGTGCTCGACGAGCTGAACGCCCTGGCCGACGAACTGCTGAACGCGGCATGCGATCGCCTGCTGAAAAACGCCTCATCCGCCAACCTCGTTGCAGAATGCACCGGCGATGAGGAATGCGACCCCATCGTCATGGGGCGGTCGTGGCCAGGGCGGCGTGAAAGGCTTTCTCAGAAGCGCGAGCTATGCGACGGCGCACAGTCTCCCCATCACCGCGCCCATCGCCAAAGACGCACCGCAAAAGCAGCGGAAGGCGACGGGCCGACCAAACGGGCAGCATACGGCGAAAACCGAGCGGCATGACCGCCATCGAGGCAAAACACACAGAAGACTGCCCCCCCCCCGCCCTCCGAAACTGTTCGTACCGGGCTGAGGCGAGAAAGCGCGTCTACACCTGACCAGGCGAAAGCCCTCAAAACCTGACGAGGGCGCAAACGAGCTCGCGAGCGAAAGCCAGGCCATCGCATGGGTGCGAACCCCGATCGTCGCGCCAGCTGCGGTCACCGCGCCCTCGTCGCTTGCGAAGCCCTCCGTTTCGCGCCGCAGCCCCTCTCGTCGTATTCTCGCGGGATCGCTCGAGCAGGCGGCATCCCGCGAATGTGCCGGAAGGCCATGCAAAGAGGAGACATCCTAGAACCCGAAGGACCCTTCCTGCCATGCTCCGAAAGAGCGGGCAAGCCAACAGGATCTCGAAGGGCGCGTCAAAAGAGAACGCTGGCGGCTACGGGCGAAGCGGGCGCCCTCGTCGCGCCCACGCTGAGCCTTGCAGCCTCACGCGATTCCTCAAGGGCAAATCGGACAGAGAGTGACGCGACGAAAAGCGAGGCGAAATGCGGGATAGGGCCACCAGCTCAGCGGCAAAGCGCGAACGCGAAACCAGCCGCCATCCGTTCGGCCCATCGCTACGCGTCCGCGCCCACTGCGTCGGCCCGCTCCACGAGGTCGATCAGCTCTTGCTGGGAATGCACTCCCAATTTGGCGTAGATGTTCGCCACATGAGTCTTCACGGTATTGCGCGACAGCACGAGCTTCTCTTGGATGAACGGGCCGTTGCGGCCATGCGCCAAAAGCTCAAGGATCTCCGTTTCCCGCGGCGTGAGACGATAGCGCGCGGCAACCGAGGCGCCCCGCTCCCGCAAACCCACGACACGGAGCGAAGAGGTCACGGATTCGGTTGAGCGCACGCCGTCAATGGTCGCCTGGAAGCCGAAAGGCTTGAGCACCGTAAAATTCATAGCCACGAACAGGAACAGCACCGCGGCAATGCCGATCGCCGCCACGAGCGCATCGGGCGTGGCATTCACGGCATGCCCCACTGTCGCACCAAAGAGCAATCCGGCCGACGACGCGGCGCGTCCCCACGCGAACACGGCGAGCGCGTTCACCCGGTTACGTGCGCCGATAGAAGCGAGCACGAACCACATGAGCGCGTCGAAGCACTCGCTGCCTGCATACAAAAGTCCGTGCGCCAGAGTCATATCGTCCAAAACGCGACCCGCAAGCACCACCACCATCAGAAATCCGCCCACGACGAACAGGGCCGCGGCCTGGTAGAGCACGTCGGCCTTCGGCACGTTTGGCATGCACGCCATCGCCAACAAAATGACAACCGGAACCATGCCGAAAAACGTTTGCTGCGGGTTGCCGTCCACCGAACCGAACGTAAGCGCGAAACCGTAAGCGATGCGAAAGATGAAGATGGCCACAAACAGTCCGTGGGCAAACGGCACGTACGCCGCAGGCTGGGTAATGGAAGCCTCCACCGGCGGAACCGCGCGTTTAGTCAAGTCCAACATGCCGAGCGCTAAGGGACGCACTGCGGCATAGGTGGCAAACGGAAGCACGAAGAGCGTGACCATGCCCGCCGTGACGCCAATATCCGCGAACGGCACGCGCAAAAGATAGCTTGCGACGAACGCCGAGGCGATGCACAGCATGCACGACCGTTTGGACAACGCGCACAGCGAGACGCCCATGAGCACGACGACCCAGCGCGATCCGACCGAGCGCACGCATGCGCCCGCCAGCAAAAGCGGCGCCGATTGCTGCGCAATGCCCATCACCACGAGCGCAAACCCTGCCGAGTACAACACAAACGACGCCGTTGTGATCGAACGCTCATCAAGCGAGGACGGCTTGCGCAGCGCCCAGACCGCCAGCACCACGAGCGTCGCCACGCCAACAAGCGACGAAGCGTCACGAGCGACGGGCAGCACGGCTGTGTACTGCGGATAGAGCGACGATTTCGTAAGCCATGTGCCGAATAACTCGAAGGTGAGCGCAATCAGGCAGCGTGCCCATGAAGGCGTGATGGCGAAGCGCGGCGCTTCCGCGTGCGATGATTGCGATTTCCCTACGGCGTCCATGAACGACGATCAGCCCCTCCCTTTGCGCATGCCCGCACAGACTATCGCACTTCACCCTCTCCTGACAAGGCGAAACCTCAGATCTGGTACCAAGAGGGTGAGAAGCGCCGCCCCGATCTGCCGCAAAAATTGGCCCCTTTGCGGTGAGGACGAAAGGACGGATGCGCAGCATCATGACAGCAGGTGGACCAAAGCGCATCGAAAACCATTCCAGAAGGAGGGAGCAAACATGACGAACATTGGACAGAGATTGACGCGTCGGAGCTTTTTGACAGGAGCAGCCGGGGTGGGAGCGCTTGCCGCCTTCGGACTCGCAGGATGCGCGCCAAAAGGGGCCGAAACGGCATCGGCGGAAAACGGGGCTTCCATACCTGGCACGAACGCCGACGGCCAGCCTGAGCACAGCGACTGGCTCGGCAGCGCGCCCGAGATCGCTCCGGAGGACATCGTCGAGACGAAGGACACCGAACTGCTGATCATCGGCGCGGGCAACGGCGGCATGGCCGCAGCGGCCACGGCTGCCGATCTGGGGCTCGACTTCATGCTGTGCGAGAAGACCGGCTCGGTGCAGCGCACGCGCCACTGGTTCGGCGCAATCAACACGAAGTACACCGAGGCCGCCGGCGCGCACGTGGACGAAAAGCAGCTGCTCAACGAGTTCGCCCGCTACGCTTCGGGCCAGTGCGACCAGCGCGTCATCCGCGTGTGGATCCGCGAAAGCGCCGAAATGACGGATTGGCTCGACCCTATTCTCACGTCGGCAGGTATGACCTGCGCTTTCGACAACGACATCGACCACGCGACGGGCGGCACGAGCTTCGCGCTGTTCCCGATGGAGCACTACTATTCGGGAAAGGACGCATCCGGGGAGTCGCTCGAGCGCAACAAGGTGCTGCTCGCCTACATCAACGAGCGCGGCCACGACGTGACCTACAACCACAAGCTGGTCAAGCTCGTGCAGGACGATTCGGGAAGCGTGACCGGCGCGCTCTTCGAAACGAGCGACGGGTACGTGCAGGTGAATTCCGAAAAGGGCGTGCTGCTTGCCACTGGAGGCTACACGAGCAACGCCGAGATGCTGCGCGCATGCAACCCCCTGGTGGACCGATGCGTCACGCTGCAGTACGGCTCGCCCAACAACGTGGGCGAAGGCATCAAGGCGGGCATATGGGCCGGCGGCCAGAAGGACAGCATCGGCGCGCCGATGATCTTCGACCGCGGCGCTGTGAAGCCGGGCGAGAGCGCGGGCATCATCAGCGAACCGGGCGAGGTGGCCACGTTCGTGGGAACCGACAAGCAATTCAACCTCGGATCCCAGCCGTTCATGAAGGTGGCGCGCGACGGCAAGCGCTTCGTGAACGAGTCCACGCCCTACGACTTCTGCTGCTTCGCGGCGGCCGAGCACGAAGGCGGGGTGTTCTGCCAGGTGTTCGACTCCAACCTCAAAGAGGACGTGAAGCGCTTCAGCACCATCGGCTGCTCACGACAGACCCAGCAGCTTCTGGCCAAAGAGGCCGACACCCCCATCGACGACATCTACGCCGCCGAACTTGAAAAAGGCGTCATGGTGAAGGCGGACACCATCGATGAACTGGCCGACAAGCTGGGCTTCGCGGACGAAGCGAAAGAGGCGTTCTTGGCAGAGGTGGAAAAGTACAACGGCTTCTACGACGCGCAAGACGACGCAGACTTCGGCAAGGAGGCCTACCGCCTGTCCGCATTGCGCACCGCGCCGTTCTACGGCGTGTGGTACGGAGGATCGCTTTTGACCACAGTGGACGGACTGCGCATCAACGAGGACATGCAGGTGCTCGACGCCAACGCGAGGCCCATCAAAGGCCTGTACGCAGCCGGCGACTGTTCGGGCAGCGTGTTCGGCAACAACTATCCTGAGTACATCGTGGGCTGCGCATGCGGACGCACCATCACCTTTGCCCGCCATGCCGTTCGCCATATGGCCGGCGACCTGGCGTAGCACGCGAATCGGTGACGAACGAACCCCTCTGATCGCGCGCTCTTCCACCGTGTCCGCATCGCGCAACGCGCACCTTCCCCTCTCGCAAACACGGCGGGAAGAAAGGCGCGAGAACCACGAGAGGATCGGCTGATACCGCAGCGGGGAGCGAAGCGCAACGACGATGCGATCTGAGCAAAAAGGGCGCTTCGAATGCGAGGGGGCACTGCGACGAGACGCAGGCGCGATGGAGGGCGAGAGGCGAACGCGGCGAAAGGCGTATGACCGAAGCGATCGACGCCAGATGCTCCCGCACGTGGCAAAGAGAGAGAAAAAAAAAGGGGGGGGGGTGGACGCGTAAAACCTGCGCGTCCACCCCCGGCGTCTCTTGACCTCTCAGACAGCGCTACTCGGTCGGCCGTTCGGCCTGGAACGTGTCCTTGTCGGGCGCAAAGGAGCGCATGGCTTCGATGGTGCGGGCGAACAGCTCGTCAAGCTCCCAGCCAAGCATCTCGGCACCGGAGCGGATGACATCGCGATTGACACCGGCGGCAAAGCGCTTGTCCTTGAACTTCTTCTTGAGCGACTTCACTTCGAAGTCCATGACGCTTTTGCTGGGACGCATGACCACGGCCGCGCCGATGAGGCCCGTCAACTCTTCAGTGGCGAACAGGATCTTCTCCATCTGAAGCTCGGGCTTGGGCAAGGTCGGATTGAAATCGGACGTATGGCTTTGGATGGCGCGGACGAGCTCGGACGTGCCGCCGGCAGCCTCGATGAGCGGGGCGGCATACAGGGTGTGCTTCTCCGGCTCGTCGTCGTGCTCTTCCCAATCGAGGTCGTGCAGAAGGCCGACAATGCCCCAGAACTCCTCGTTCTCAGGGTCGTACTCGCGCGCGAAGTAGCGCATGGTCTGCTCCACCGTCTCGCCATGCTCGATGTGGAACGGGTCCTTGTTGTGCTCCTGCAGAAGCGCGAACGCCTCGTCGCGCGTCATGCCCGCCTCGAGTTTCGCCATGCCCATCGCTCTCCTTCCGAAATCCCAAGATGTCAGCCTCCCTTCATGCTACCCCATTAGGCCCGCCCTGTCAGCGACTTTTACAGGCTTCCCCGTCGCCGCCGTCCTTCTTGGCTGACAGGCGCAGCCGACGGCTTCCCGCCGACGCAACGGAACGAACACGCTCCTGCGCTCCCATCCGCACCTCGACCCAGATTCCGCAGGAGCGGGACCGGTTCGCCGAGCGAGCCCATCGGCCCCACCGAAGAGGTTCGCCAACTTCGGCACGGCGGGCCGTTGCAAGTCTCAACCCGCCAGGCTCCCGCAGGCTTCGGCACGACGAATCGCCGACGGCAACACCAGATCAACAGCGGAAAAAGATCTCAGCCACCAAACCGAAATAGACGCAAACCGGCAGGCACCGGGTTCCGGATTGCGCCCCTTGCGACAGGGCGAGGCGGAGGAGCGCCTTGATCGGCGAGAAACCCTCCCAAACGCTGGAGGGATCTGCGCGGCGGGCTTGCATGGCGCCTGCCGATCTTGGTTTGACGGCGAACGTAGGGGCTCGGAACGCGCAATTCGCCAGATTGCCACCGCTCTTGGCTTGAAACACACCTTCGCAACGCAAACGACCAGGGTTTTCGACGACGAGCTCGTCGGCAAGTAAATATAGGCCTCATTTCGGCCGCGCAGCATGAACCTCGGCGGCAATCTGGCGAATCATACGCCGCAAAGGAACCCTTCGCCGTCGAACCGACATCGGTGCGGTCCAGAACGCCAGCATCCGAGCGAACCCCGGCTCCGCTCCGATGCATTCGCCGAAAACCCGACGGCATCGAACGGCCAGGCCGCCTCTGTCGTGCCGACTTAGCAGCGGATTCTGTTGAGACCCGTTTCGCATGCCGACGAAGGCAGCCCTCAAGAGCGGCTCGCTCGCAACACGCCCTCAACGGGAGCTCACACGAACAAGCCCCGCAGCGCGCCGCGCCGCCACGAGAAGACGACGCGCCGCCAACGCAAACGAAGGAGAGCGGAAGCCGAGAGTCGGTGGGGCGGACAGCGAAGCGGCAAACGTCAACGTCCTTCCTCGACCTCTGCCGCCACGGCGGCAAGGTAGGCATCGCGCGCAGCCTTCCAACGAGCAGCGTCCTCGGCGGTGATGGACCGCAGCACACGGCACGGGTTGCCCGCCGCCACCACGTTCGCGGGCACATCCTTCGTCACCACAGAACCGGAGCCAATCACCGTGTTGTCTCCGATGGTCACGCCCGGATTCACCACCGTGTGCGCACCGATCCACACGTTGTTCCCGATAGAGATGGGCTTGCCGTACTCCAATCCGCTCGCCCTCACGCCCGCGTCGATGGGATGACCCGCACAGCACAGGCTCACGCGCGGCCCTATCATCACGTCGTCGCCGATGGAGACGCGGCACTCGTCGAGCACGATCAGGCCATAATTCGCGAAGAAGCGCGCACCCGCATGGATGTTGAAGCCGTAGTCGCAATGCAGTGGAGGCTCGACGCGGGCGCCCTCCCCCATCGAGCCGAACAGCTCTTCGAGCAACTCGCGACGCAGCTCCTCCTCGTCTTCGCGCGTGGCATTGTAGCGGCGCGTCAACCGACGCGAGCGCACGCCTAGCGCCATGAGCTCTGCGTCACCCTCGAAGCGGTACAGCTCGCCCGCCTCCATGCGATCTCTCTCCGACATGCGTCCTCCTCATCGTACATTCTGACGACCGGGCGCCTCCGCATGCTCGCCCGCCAAGCATCGCAACCGAGCTGCCGGGCGGCCACCCCGCTGCGCCACCCGTCAGCGAGCGCGCAGTCGTGCCGCCGCCCGTCCGAGGACGCACCGCACGACCGTCGAGCGCCTGCCGCCCGCTGCGCGAATGCGCAGGGTCGCCCACGGCAAGCTTCCAACCCCTAGAACACGATGCCGAACGCGTCTGCGAGAAGCCCCCAGCCAACACCCATGGCGTACAACGCGACGACGATAGCTGCATTCTCCTTGACGCGACGGTTCGTCCGCACGAGCACGAGCAGACCCACACCGGCGCTGACCAGCAGCCCCGCCAGCATCGCGCCCGTTCCTAGCACGCCCTCCACGTACAGCTGCGCGATGACGACGCTAGCCGCGCAGTTCGGCACGAGACCAACGAGCGCCGAACCGAACACCGAGAGCACCGGGTTCGCCCTCAGGAGCTCGGCGAGGGCATCCTCGCCCACCACCTCGAGCGCGCCGTTCAGCACGAGAGTGACGACGAACACGAACAGCGTCACCTGCAGCGTGTGCCTCACGGCGCTTTTGAGGACGCTGCCACCGCCGTCATGGCAGTGGCAGCGCTCCTGCTCGCACAACTCATGGATGTGCAATGGGGCGTCGATGCGACGCATAATGCGCAAACCCGCATCCACGATGAACCCCATCGTCATTCCTATGATGATCTTCGCGCCGACGATTTTGAGAACAACGTCGGCTGGCACCTGTTCGGCGATGAAGATAGGCAGCATCTCGTCAGAGGTGGACAAGAGCACGGCGAACAGCGTTCCGAGCGTGATGACGCGTCCCGCCCAGAGCGTGGCCGCCGCCGCAGAGAACCCGCACTGCGGCACCACGCCCACGACGGAGCCCACGATGGGGCCCGCAGCCCCCGCACGCCGAATGGCGCCCTCGGCTTTGCCGCCCGCCTTGTGCTCAAGCCATTCCATAGCCACATACGTAACCAACAGAAACGGGATGAGGTACAGGGTGTCCGTAACCGAATGCGCGAGAACGTGCCCCGAGATATGCAAGAATTCTTCCATACCGTGCATTGTAGCCCACCAAGCCGCATCTCATCCGCACGACAGCCCCCCGTCGCGAAACGGCCATCGATCGCAAAGAGAGCCGGCAAGACCCCCGGCAGAGACTTTATCGGAGAGCGGCACGGCAGGCCTTGAACGAAGAACACCCCTATTGCGAGAGGGCGCATTGTCCAACCCGATGGCCGCGAAGCGCCTGAGGGGAAAGACGAAAAGAAAACGGGAGGGGGGGGGTAAAATTGCGCTATAGGAGCGACAATAGAGGACAGAATCCTATTGATAGGTTATACTTTTTGTTACTTATCCCACAACTATTGGAGGAGATCATGGAAACTACACAAGCTGGATGGTATCCCGACCCCTCGGGCAACCCCGAGAAGCTTCGCTATTGGGACGGCACGCGCTGGACCGACGACTTCGCCGATGCGCAGCCGAACGCCTCCACCACCTACGCGCAGACTCAGTCCTCCGACAGCGACCGCGGCCTGCGTCTGGCCGCTTTCGTCCTGTGCGTCATCTCGACCGTGGCAGTGTGCTGGGCCATCATTCCTCTTGCCTGGATGATCCCCATGACCGTGCACATCTGGGGCATCTACAAGGGAACGAAGGCGAACACAACCGGATTCGGCGTGTGCACGCTCATCTTCGTGTCGCTCATCGGCGGCATCTTGCTGCTCGTCTCCAAGAAGGATCGATAGCGCACTTTCGCTAGCACGCATCTCGGGCGCGTTGCCATACGGAATCTCGCATGTCAACGCGCCCGCATCCTCACGCCTGCGCCAATGCGTTCGCATTCGACATCGTTCGCCTAGAAAGGCTCATCTTTTTTCTTTTTTTGATATTTCCGCCGCATCTCGTTCCCGTTCGCAAGACCGCATGCTCCGCCCTTCTCGCCGCCCTCGGCGTATCGGCCCTCGCCGGACGCTCGTTCGTCACCGATTCAAACGACAGCGGACACCCCTCCGACGATGCCGAGCAAGCTGCCTCCGATGCGGTCAACGACGCGGCCTCGTCTCTCAAGGGGGTGCAAGATGATCTGGCGGGCATGTTCGCCGACATCAACGATGATGCGAACACGGTCGATGCCGCGTCTGCCCTGGTCAAAGCCGAACACATCACGCTGACCGATGTGCGAACCGGAGAGGTCGTCGCCACCTGCGAGGATAAAGACGCCATTACGTCTCTCGTTTCGGGCTTCGACTTTCCTGCCCGGCAAAGCGCCGAGAAGCCTTCAGAGGCCATCGAGCACACGGCCTCATTCCAACAGCGCGCGACCGCAAAGCTTGGAGAGAGCGCCGAAACAGCCGAAGAAGTCGAGCTGCGCACGCTGACAACCTACGAAGGGCCTGACGCGCTCACACTCCGAGCAGGATTGGATGAGCCCCGCTTCCACGCCCCCGCCGATGCAGCGGCGTTGCGTTTCCTCGCGCAGCGCTAACAAGCCGCACGCAAAAGAGGGGCCGCAGATGCGGCCCCTCTCGATGCGCAAGCGTGCGTGCAAGTTTGCAAGCCGAAAGGCTTACATCATGCCGCCCATGCCGCCCGCAGCAGCAGCCATGGCCGCCGGATCGGGATCCTTCGGGATGTCGTTGATGGTGGCCTCGGTGATGAGGATGAGGGCCGCGACGGAAGCGGCGGACTGCAGCGCCGTGCGGGTCACCTTCACGGGGTCGTTCACGCCCATCTCGATCATGTTGCCGTACTCGCCGGTGGCGCAGTTCAGGCCCTCGCCCTTAGCCATGCCCTTGACGCGCTCCACAACGACGCTGCCCTCGTAGCCGGCGTTCTGGGAGATCGCGCGGATGGGAGCCTCGAGCGCCTTGCGGATGATGGCGATACCCACTTCCTCGTCCTTGTCGGCGGTGTCAATGGCATCGAGCGCGGATTGCACGTCGAGCAGCGCCACGCCGCCGCCGGCGACGATGCCCTCCTCGACAGCCGCGCGGGTGGCCTGCAGGGCATCCTCGATGCGGGACTTCTTCTCCTTGAGCTCGGACTCGGTCGCAGCGCCCACCTTGAGCACGGCCACGCCGCCGGACAGCTTCGCCAAGCGCTCCTGCAGCTTCTCGCGGTCGAAGTCGGAGTCGACGCGCTCGAGCTCGGCCTTGATCTGATGGATGCGATCCTCGATGGCCTTCTTGTCGCCGGCGCCGTCCACGATGAGGGCGGTGTCCTTGGTGACCTTGACCGTCTTGGCATGGCCGAGCATGTCGACCTTGGCGTCGGCCATGGTCATGCCGAAGTCCTTGTCGATGACCTGCGCGCCGGTGACGGCCGCGATGTCCTCGAGGATGCGCTTGCGACGGTCGCCGAAACCGGGAGCCTTGATGGCGACGCAGTTGAACGTGCCGCGCAGCTTGTTGAGCAGGATGGTGGCCAACGCCTCGCCCTCAACGTCCTCGGCGACGATGAACAGCGGGCGACCGGAGCGCATGACCTCCTCCAGAAGCGGCACCATGTCCTGGACGTTCGTGATCTTCTGGTCGGTCAGCAGGATGTAGGGATCGGAGAGGACGGCCTCCATCTTCTCCATGTCGGTGGCCATGTACGGCGAAATGTAGCCGCGCTCGTACTGCATGCCCTCGACGATGTCGAGCTCGAGGTCGAACGACTGCGCGTTCTCCTCCACGGAGATGGCGCCCTCGTTGCCCACGGCCTCCATGGCCTCGGCGATCTTCTCGCCGATCTCGGCGTCACCCGCGGAGATGGTGCCCACGTTGGCGATCTGGTCCTTGCCGGCAACCGGCGTGGCGTCGGCCTTGATGGCCTCGACCACGGCGTCGGTGGCCTTCTGGATGCCGCGACGGATGCCGAGCGCGTCGGCGCCGGCGGTCACGTTGCGCAGGCCCTCGGACACGATAACGTCGGCCAAAAGCGTGGCGGTGGTGGTGCCGTCGCCGGCCACGTCGTTGGTCTTCACGGCCACCTCGCGCACGAGCTGGGCGCCCATGTTCTCGACCGGATCCTCAAGCTCCACTTCCTTGGCAACGGTCACGCCGTCGTTGGTGATAGTGGGAGCGCCATAGGACTTCTCCAGGGCGACGTAGCGGCCCTTGGGGCCGAGCGTCACCTTGACAGCGTCGGCCAGCTTGCTCACGCCGGCAGCGAGCGCGCTGCGAGCGTCGGCCTCGAACTTGATCTCTTTCGCCATGATGTGTGCTTCCTTTCGACTGGTATCTAGTAAAGGTGATCGCAAGGTTTCGCGATGCGCTGCAGACCTTGGACCGGCAAGCGACAGCTTGTCGGCAAGCGCCCTTCGCACCCGGCTGGGCAACGCTTTAGCCAAGCGACTTTCGCGCCGCGGCGAAAGCGCTCAGGTTGGCAAACCGGGCAGCCATCGCGAAAGCCGTCGGACCTAACTTACGCGAACACCGCGTACAGGTCGTCGGCGCGCAGGATGAGGACGTCCTCGCCCTCCACGTTGATCTCGGTTCCACCGTACTTGCCGTACACGACCTTGTCGCCCACCTTCACGGGAACGGGAACCAGGTTGCCGTCCTTGTCGAGCTTGCCGTCGCCCACAGCCAGAACCGTGCCGCTCTGGGGCTTCTCCTTCGCCTCGGTGGCGAGGTACAGGCCGGAGGCCGTCGTCTCCTCGGCCTCGTCCTGCTTGACGATCACGCGATCACCCAGAGGTTTCAAATTCATAACGCTGCCTTCCTTTCGTCCGACTGGTGTACGAAACTGGTTATCGCACGTTTGCCTATTTAACCACTCGATTGTGGCGACTGCTAGCACTCAGTAGTAACGAGTGCTAAACAATGAGCAATCATAGCATCCTCGCACCCGAATGCAAGAGGTAATGAGGAAATATGAGCGCAGCCGACTAAGATTTCGCCCAATCGCCAAATGTTCGTCACAATTGAAACAGGGCGGCCGCGCAACAAGTGCGCGGCCGCCCTCCCCTTTGCTGTTTATCGCACTTTAGCGAGCGGAGACACCCCGTCCTGCGATCTGGCCGAATGTGAAGATGTCAGCGATGGCGTTGCCGCCGAGACGGTTGCCCGCATGGATGCCGCCCGTCACCTCGCCTGCGGCGAACAAGCCCTCGATGATCTGACCTTGCTCGTCGAGCACATGGGCTTCGGTGTCGATGACCACGCCGCCCATGGTGTGATGCAGTGATGCCCGACGCGGGCTGATCACGAACCCGACGCCCTCCGTGCTCTCCACCGCATCGATGTCGACGGCGCCCGAGATAACCTCTTTGCCGAAGTCCTCGTCTTTCTGGTTCTCGAAGTAGCGATTGTAGGTTTCGATGGTCGAACGGAGCGCGTCAGCGGAGAATCCGGGGGCGACACCGGCGGCGGGGTTCTTGGAGGCCTCGGCCAGCTCCTCGAGCGTCTCGCCGTACCATACCTGGCCCGACTCAACGAAATCCTTGATCGACCCCGAAGGTGCGGTTCCCTCGTACTCGGCTCCCTTCACCCAGCCTGTTTCGTCCGCCGCGCCAGCGTACAGGATGTAGAAGATGCCGTTGTCAAGCTTGAGGGATGCCTTGGCCAGCACGTCGCGCTCCGCGTACTCGTCGACGAACCGGTTGCCCGCCCCGTCGATCCAAATCTGCTCGGAGGCGTCTCCCCACACGCCGTCGGTCATCGTGCCCTTCACCGGAGACGAGGAAGGCATCATCTGCGCCACCTCCAAGCCGGTGGTTGCGGCGCCGATCTCTTGCGCCATGACGATGCCGTCGCCCTCGTTGGTGCCCATGTTGGTGGTCAACGTGGTGTCACTGAGGTCGTCTCCCCAGTACTTGTCGTATTTCTTCACCATCGCCGGGTTCGCGCAGTACCCGCCGCACGCGAGCACGACGCCTTGCACGGCGTTGATGGTGATCTTCGTGCCGTCCGAACGCTCGGCCACCGCGCCGACCACCGCGCCGCCATCGGTGAGAAGCTGCTTGGCGGCCGTCTCGGCGTATGAGGACACACCAACCTTCTCCGCCGCCTCGCGCAAACGCGTGATGCGGTCCTTGCCCTGAACGAACGTATGCGTACGCGGCCACATGGCCCCGAGCACCGTGTACAGGCCCTCGGTGGCCTTCGAGCCGTACACGCACTCCATGTTCTGGGCGTCCATCCATTCGAACGTGCCCAGCGCGTTTTCCGCGAGCGTGCGCGCAAGGTCGATGTCAGACGCTATCCATGTGCCGTCGGACATCTCGCGCAGGCCTCCCACGTAGATGTGCCACATATGCAGCGACACCGAATCGAATCCGGGTAGATCGACTCCGGGCGTCTTGCCCTCGTTGGCCGCATAGTACGCGCTTATCTCGCCCTGCAAGTTGACGAGCACGTCCTTCCATTCGGGGAACTGATCGAACTTGAGCGCAGGGTCGTCCACGGAAAGGGCCAGGTAACCGTCGAGCGTGCCCTTCTGAGCCGCCGAAAGGCGCATAATGGCCTGGGCGTCGGGGTCAACCGCGTTGAAAGCCGCACCGGCCATCATGGTGTTCCCGCCGAACACCGACCCTTTCTCGATGAGCGTGACCTTCGAACCCGCCTGAGCCGCCGTGATGGCGGCCGACCACGCCGCGCCGCCTCCGCCGATCACGAGCACGTCGGTGTCCCACGTCTCATCCGGGCCGGGAGACGCCGTGAACGCATTCTTCTTCAGGGCGCCCATGTCAAGCCCCGCGTTCTTCGCCGCGTCCTCAGCCGCGGTCATGATGCCCATGGAGCACAGCGTGGCCCCGGTCACCGTGTCCACCGAGGTCGTTTGATGCTCCACGATCTGGGCGGGAATGCGCTCGAGGGCCACTTCCGCCACGTAGGGGGTCTCTTTCGCCTCCACCACTTCGACGTTCGTGATGACGCCGCTGCTCACGTCGATGGACACCTTGATGTCGCCCTGCATCCCCTGGCCCACGCCCTCGAACGTGCCGTTGACGGCCGCATTCGCATCGCTTGCGCTGCTCGGAGCGCAGCCTCCCACCGTCGCTCCGGCGGCCGCAAGCGCGCCCAAGCCCAACGCCCCTTTAAGGAATCCCCTGCGATCGATATCCATGATGATCTCCCTTCTCCTTTCTTGCATGATGCACGCGACGCGACCGCGCCGCACCCCTTCGCAGGACGTCGCGACGATCGATCCAACGCAAAACCGCTTCGGCGCGACACGTCCTTCGAGATCAGGATAGACGTGCGATGCGGCGCAGGCGAAGCAACGTATGACTGAAAGCGACAACCATTTCTTGAAAGAGATGCTTCTCGCTCATCAAAGGGAACATGGTAAAATGGGCGGACGGCGTTCGAGACATCCACGCATCGGGGAGGATGTCCCGAGCCGCAAAAGAACGCGACGGAGGGGAACGCCGTGATCGACATCGACATGAGACAGCTTTCGTACTTTCTGGAGTCGGCGGAAACCGGAAGCTTTTCACGTGCCGCCAAAAACCTGTTCGTGTCTCCGCAGGCCGTATCGAAGGGCGTCCAAATCCTCGAGAGCCGTTTGGGCGCGCCTCTGTTCGACCGCAGCAACGGGCTGCATCTGACAGAGTTCGGCGCGGCGATCCGCGACGAGGCGCGCAACGTGTTCCTCGGCCTCGACCGCATCGAACGCACTGCGCTACGCTACCGAGAGGGCAGGCGGCAGATCGTGACAGTGGGCATCAACCCCCTGTGCCTCAAAACGCACGGCGGGACGCTCGACGTAGACTCCCTGCGCGACGTGCAATCCGCCCGCCCCGAGACTCAATGGGAGTTCGTCGAAATGAAAGGCGACCTTCTCATCGACGGGGTTATACGCGGCACGCTCGACTTCGGCATAAACGGCGCCGCCCCTCCAACTGGAGTGGAAAAGGTGGCTCTTGCTTTCTATTCGCTGGCTGCCGTGGTGTCGGCATCGCTGCCGCGGTTCAAAGACCAAGCGTCCGCGACGCTTCGCGACCTGTCCGAATGCGGCGCGCTCTCCTCTCCGGGAGAGAAGGCGTTCGCCGCGTCGCTGCTCGACCGCCATCCCAACCTGGAATCCTCCTCGCACCTGTCGCCCCTCCAAATCGAACTGGAAAGCGACGCGAGCGCCATAGCCCGGGGGGAGGTCTTCGCCATCAGGCCCCTCCAACACGCGCAGCGCACAGTTCGCGACGACGGGGTGCTCGTCGTGCCTCTCGTCCACGAGGACGGATCACCCGTCGTTGCGCCGCTGCACCTGTTCTGGCGCACACGAAGGCTCACCGAAGCGGAAGAGCACTTCGTCCGTCATATCGAGGCCATCTACCGCTCCGTCCCAACGGCCTAGCGAGGGCGGATCACCGCAGCCCCGGCTTCACGAGGCCGCTTTCGTAGGCGCGCACGACGAGCTGGGCGCGATCATGGGCATCGAGCTTCGCCATAATGCGCGCAAGGTGCGTTTTGACCGTGGCAGGCGAGATGAACAGGTTTGATCCGATCTCTTCGTTTGTGAAGCCTCGCGCCACCAGCACGAGGATCTCCCGCTCGCGATCCGTCAGCCGGGAGAGTCCGGCCGCGCGTCCCGCCACCATGCCGGCGGGACGCGTGGCCACGAACGTCTCGACAAGCCGACGCGTGATGGACGGCTCGATGAGCGCGTCGCCGCGCGCCACGACGCGAACGGCAGCTGCGATCTCGTCGGGCTCGGAGTCCTTCAGCAGAAAGCCGCCGGCGCCTGCGGCCAGCGCATCGTAGACGTACTCGTCCAGATCAAACGTTGTGAGGATGAGCACGCGAACCCCCTCGAGCGCATCATCGGCGCAGATGGCGCGCGTAGCCTCGATACCGTTCATGCGCGGCATGCGGATGTCCATGAGCACCACGTCGGGAAGAAGCCGCCGGGACAGCTCGACGGCCTCTTCGCCGTCGCGCGCCTCGCCCACCACCTCGATGCCATCGTACGACGCGAGGATGAGTTTGAATCCGCTGCGCACAAGGTCCTGGTCGTCCGCGACCAGTACGCGCACCGGCTCAACGCGCCCCGAGCGTCCAGAGCGCTCCTCGCGCTCCGTCGACCCCGGTTGCTCCGGTCGGGTTTGCCGCCCTGTTCGCTCCATACCCTACCCCTCCGTTCCTCTCACGGGAATGCTCGCCACCACACGAAAGCCGCCGCCGGCCTTGGGGCCTGCGGAAAACGCTCCGCCGAGCAGATGCACGCGCTCGGCCATGCCGGGGATGCCGTGGCCGCCGCCCGCACGACCGGGGGCGGCATCCGCAGGTTCGAAAGCCTGCGCGACGGCGGCGCGCCCATCGTCTTCCACCACGAGCCGCGCCTGCCCGTCCTCAAGCGCCAAGCGCAGCGTGGCCGTGCGCGCCCCCGCATGACGCACGATGTTCGTCGCCGCCTCGCGCGCGATGCCGAACAACGCCATATCGACGTGCGCGGGCACGCGGGAACCGTCGTAGGCGCGCGTGTCGAGCGACGCGGCCACCCCCGCGCCACGCAGGTACGACACAAGGTCGTCCAAACGGTCAGTGCCTGCAGCGGGCGACGTCTCCGCCTCGTCGCCGCGACGCAGGACCCCTATCATGCTGCGGATGTCGTCGAGCGCGCTTTTCGCCGTGGCGCGCACGGCCACGACGGCCTCCCTCGCCGCCACCGGGTCTCGGTCGATGAGGCGCTCAGCTGCGGCCGCCTGGATGCTCACCGCCGACAGCGAGTGCGCCGTAATGTCGTGCACTTCGCGAGCGATGCGCACGCGCTCTTCCTCCACGCGCCGAGCCGCCTCTTCCTCGCGCGTGCGCTCGGCCTCCAAAGCCCGCTCCTCGGTCGCCCGTACATAGGCGCGATGCACCCGGTAGGCGTATCCGGCGAACGCCGCCGCCGCGACGAATGCGATGTTCTGAAACCGCGTGAAGAAGGCCAGGCTCGCCGTCCGTGAGGGGGCATCGACGAACAGCAGGCCCGCAGCCGCCACCACCGCGCCGACAACCGCCTCGGAGCGCCCCCGTTCGTTCGCGATGGTGTACAGCGCCACCGCCGGCCCCACGATGGTGAGCGACAGTCCGCCGAATGCGCCCTGCAGCCCCAAGAAAGCGACGAAGCAGAACAGGAACACCGGCCAAGGGCAGCGACGGCGAGCGACAAGCGGCACCGTGGTGAGCGCAAGCGCCACGTAGGCCGACGTGTCGGGCACCACGTTCACCAAGCCAAGGTACTGCCGCAGTGCTAGGTCCGGCACCACGATGGACGAAGCCGTGAGCATGAGCTGCACGCAGCCGAACAGAAACGCCGCAGCCGTCACCACTGCGTCGATCGCCCAGTCCTTCGCCGTCATCGGCCGGTCGCTCATGAGAAAGTCGTTCATGTCCCCATACTACGCGACACCGTGACGCCGCGCCATACCCCGTACGATGTACGTCCGGGAATTCGAGCGCTCCGAACATGCCATGGGCGCGCATTGCGCCATTCCCCATGCGGTGCGCATCCGGGAATCGCCGCAACCGGCGACGCCAGGCGGCCCACGAAAGCAGAGGGGAATCGCATGAAAGCGCCATCTTTCACAATGCCGGAAGCGGGCGCCTCGCACCCGCAGAAACGCCCGAAAGCGAAAGGGCCGGACGACGATTTTCCACACAAGAGCAGGCCCCTCTCCCCCTCCCCTTTCGAAAGCCCGCCGAAACCCGCAGCGTCGCTCTCCGAACGCGCTTCTCGCATAGCGGATGCACCCCTGCGCCAAGCCGTCGCCACCGTGCCGCCTCCGCGCGACGCGCGATAACGCCTTCGACAAGGCAGATCTCGCTACGACAACGGCAGGCCGCCCAAAAAAGCAAACGCGATCCGCGCCGGAAGCTCGAGCGCCCCACGCAAAGCCGTCGCCGTTCGAACTCGACCCTCCCCCTTGCCATCGCGAGACCGAACCTCTCCTTTCATGGCTTCTGCCACATCCGGCAACGCAAGACGCCCTCTCCATGCGACATCGTCCCCGTCCCTTCGTCGCTGCAACAGCGTCCCACCGCTCCGTCATTTCTCGCCACGCAGCTGCGCCATCCGCTCTTAAGCCAAGATCGGCAGGGGGACACACCGATCCGCAGCGCAGATCCCTCCAGCGCTTGAAAGGTCCTTTGCCAACGGGGAAGCCCTCCGCCTCACACGGTCGCAAGGAGCTCGATGCACAGTCCGGCGTGCGCCGGTTCGCGTCGACCCCGTTCCAGCAGCGAGCTACGCCGGATTCCGTCACGCCGGCCTCGTCCCACCGTTTGTCGCGCGCCCTCTGTCGCAACGCCGGGTGCCCGCCATATGGCAACATCCCGCCTTTTCGGCGCAGCTCCTACGCCACGCGCCCCGGGCATACGCCGCAATGCGGCATCATCCCCGCCCTTCGCCATGCCCCTTTTCCACCCGTTCGATCCATTTGCCACGCTTCGCCACACCCCGAACCGCTCTCCTTCCGAAAAGCTCTGACGCACACCGATGCGCCGTGGCGCGAAAACTCCTCCCCTGTGTCAAAACCGCCATTGGCGTGCTCCCGGGCAGCCTCCGCGTACGGCCCCGTCGGCACCGCACGGCCCCCTTCGCCCGACGGGGCCCCTCAGCGCCCGCCCGCAAGGGATCTGAGCGCAAGTCCGAGTGAGCGCAGGCTCGCATCAACGGAGGTTTGACATGGACAGAGGACCTAACTGGCACGAATCGCGCTTTGTGCATAGATTTTCGGCGCCAGGAAGGGGGCTGGGCCAAAGGCGGTCGGCATAAGCCCAGGTCGCGGGAAGTCGGAGGGAAGCCGAGCGTCGCAGATGGGCCGCAGATCCATGCACAAAGCGCGATTCGTGCCAGTTCGCAGGGAGCTGCCTCGCAAGGAGCTGCCGTTCGCTCGCGAAGCGGAAGGCTCAATGCTTGGACCTAGCTCATGACCCGCAGAGCAAACCCAGCGCATGACCCTCAGGGAGACGCACCTCTCGCTCCCTGTTGCGGCAGAAGACGTTATGCAAACATGACCGGACATTCATCAATGGCGGCTCAACAAAGACGAACCACCTTGAGCGTCGGATGCGCATCGACAAACCCGGACGATCGCCCCGACTCTTTCGGAGCGAACAGCGCCGAGGACGATCCCGAACAGAAGGAGCGAGCGCGACTGAAACGACTCCCGACCCTTGCGCCGATCCTCTCCGATGGCGCGCCCTCCCTTTTGCATCCACGCCTTTGGCCCCGAAAGCCCGCTCCGAGCCTTCCGCAAACCAACCGCACAGCCCGGCAGCGCGCCATCGGCCCCGAGAGCACGACGCGCCAGAACCCTCAGCGATACACCAGATCGAGCAGCTCCTGGCGCGTATGCACCCCGAGTTTGGAATAGATGTTGCGCACATGGCTGCGCACCGTGTTCTCGGTGACGAACAGCGCGTCGGCAACGTATGCCTTCGTGCGGCCGCGCGCCAAGTAGACAAGAATCTCGGCCTCGCGCCCGGTGAGCCCCCCTTCCCTCGCCACCGCCGCACACCGCTCGTCAAGCGCTGGTGCGCACCCTTTGACACGAGAATCAGCCAAAGCCGCAACCGCCCCCGTATCCGCAGCGGAGGCATCCGCTCCCGCAACCGGCGACGAAGAAGAACAGCCCGCCTGCAATGCAGAAGGCAAAGAGGTTGCGGGCGAGCACGACGAACTCGACCCGGAAGCACCCGAAGCCCCAAGCCCGACGCGTCGCTCGAAACCACGGGCGCTGCCGGCTCCAAAGGCGCCCTCGGAATCGACGGGACGGCGCCCGAGAACTCGCCCGAACCGGTACGCCCCCCCCCCGAAATCGAAGCCGAGCGCCGACCGCTCGTCAGAAGAGGGGCGACGCTTGCGTCCGCGCGAAACGAACACGAGCGCCATGCACAGCAGGTACAACACCACGACGATGATCGCCAGATAGCGCATCGTGCGCTCGGCCTCGTCACCCGGGCCCCCGCCCGCCGCAGCCGCAGCGAATCCCGCAGCCAACGAGACCGCCAGACATGCCCGAGCTCCGCCCATCGCGACGCCCATCAGCACGTAAGGAGGCGCTTTGCGCACATTCGCCGCCTCGGCCACAAGGTACGTGACGATGAGCGCGACAAACCAGTAGCTCCCCAACAACAGCAGCGAGAACGCAAGCCGGTAGCGCTCGCTGAGAAACGGAAGGAGCACGAGCATCGCGGCCAGCACCGGCATGATCGCGCCTGACACCGTGGACACCTTCGGCATGCGGCGCGCAACGAACACGACGAGGCAGAACACGATGATCGCACCCGCAATGGCTGCAGCCGACACGGCACCCGAGCCCTCGAAGCCCACAAACCCCGCCAACATGAAGCTGTTCAGCAGCCCGATAACGGCCTCGAGAACGAAGAACGCCGCAAGCGCGTCGCCCACTTCCAGAAGCGCGCCGCGGCACGCATCCCACCGCACGCGCGCAAGCGCACGCCCGCAAGAAGCCTTCCCTTCGGACGCGCCCGACACGCCGGACGGCCCCACGCCCCTGCCCGACGCGTCCGCAACGCTCATGCGCCGACGCGCGAACCGAGCGCACCCCGTCGTCACCGCAAGCAACGCGCAACTCAACCACATCTGCGCATCCGCCGAAAAGGCCGACAGCGCCGACGACACCGCAACGGCCAGCAGCATTCCGAACGCGATGCGCGCGGCTATGGCGCTGGGCGCATCGGTCGCAAGCGCTTCGATCCAGAACAGAGACAGCATGACGCTTCCCACGCCGTACAACACGCCGGGCACGAGCAGCGCCGCCTCGGAAGGCAGCCCCAGCCTTGCCCCCATCACGGCCAGAGCGCCGCCGGAAAGCAGCAGCGCCGCCGGCGCGCAATACGGCATGGAGTTAGCCTCCAGCCGCCCTGTCAGCGCAAGCGCCACAACGACGACCGAGCACACGATGATCGAGCATGCCACCACCATGTTGAAGAAAAGGTCGGGAACGAACATGAACGGCGATTCCACAGAAGCGAACGCGGAAAGGTATGCGCTCGAACTGACGCCGCGATACAGGCCGAAACCCACGATCACGGCAGCCGAGAACGCGATATTGGTGCGAGTGCGCGCCATCTGCCTCCAACCGCCTCCTTCGCTCCCCCCCTGGACACATCATACCGAAAACGACTCGCTGTGCACGGGCAAACGCGCCCTAAGCCGGTCTCAAACGCCAATATAGTCCGAAACGGACGGTGACGAACCCCCTGATCGAACATAGGGTGAAAAGGTCGCCGGACGCAGAGCGCGCACGGCGGATCGGAAGGACCGCTTCCATCGACAAGGAGGACAACCATGAAAGCTTCAATGGATCGCCGCAGCTTCCTGAAAGCCGCCATCGCCTCGGGCGCCGTGATCGCCGCCTCGGGCACGCTCGCAGGATGCTCGCCGAGCGGCAATGCGGCGAGCGGCAGCAGCTCGAACGCATCCGGGCAGGTTGCAGGCACCGCTCCCGTCTCGTTCAGCGAAGAGACCGACGTGCTCATCCTCGGCACGGGGATCGCCGGCATGTCGGCTGCGATGGATCCGGTCGAGGCGGGCTACCGGGTCATGCTCGTGGACAAGCTGGAGCGCGTGGGCGGCGAGAGCTTCATCGCGTGCGGCGTTATGAACGTGACGGGCAGCAAGATGCAGAAGGATGCCGGCATCGAGGGCGACCCCGAGGAGAAATGGAAAGCCTACCAGCCCGTATTGGAGGAGAAGGGCGAAACCGACGACATGGACTACAAGCACAACGTGTACGTCTACCAAACCGAATGGGCCGACCGCGTGGCCGCCGACTACGGCGCCGTGTTCCAGCCCATCACTGACTATATGGATACGGGCGCGCCCACCTCGATGCTGCTGCCAGGCAACGGCATCGGCGACATGCAGGCCGTGCTCACGCCGCTGCAAAAGGGCCTTGAGGAGAAAGGCGCCACGTACAAGCTGAATCTGCGGGCCACGAACTTCATCGTCGATGGCGACGGAACGCCCATCGGCGTGCGCTTCAACGACGAGAAGAACGACAAGCCCGTGGACATCCGCGCCAAGAAGATCGTCGTGGCCACCGGCGGCTTCTCGTGCAACCAAGAGATGGTGTCGGCGTACCTGCCCAGCCAAGCGCGCCTTGGGCCGCTCACGGTGAACTCCATGGGAGAGGGACATCAGATGTGCAAGGCCCTCGGCGGCGAGTACGCGCACATGGACATGGAGGCGAACCGCATGAGCGACCTCGCCCAGGTGACGGTATGGGGGTACTTCTCGCCGCAGGTGCAGGTGACCCCGCAGGGTCGGCGCTTCATCAAGGAGGACCAAAGCCACGACTCTCCCGACGCGGCGGTGGAGCTGGGGCTGGGGTACTGGTGGACCGTCTTCGACGACCAGACCGTCAACGGCAGTCAGAAGTGGAACGTCGAGATGAACATGAAAAACAATGCCGACCGCCTCGTGGGGCCGTGCGACTCGCTCGACGAGCTGGCCGCCGCCATGGACATTCCAGCCAGCACGCTCAAGGAGACGTTCGCCTCCTACGACGCTTCGGTGGCCGCGGGCGAGGATGCCGAATTCGGCAAGAAACTGTTCCTGAACTCGCTTTCCGCCCCTTATTACGCGATGAAGCACTTCCCCTACCGCTACAAGACGCACGGTGGCATGAAGATCGCCACCGACAGCCAGCTCACGGACAAGGACGGCGCTCCCATCCCCAACGTGTACTGCTGCGGCTCCACCGTTGCCGACAGCGGCAGCGACCTCGCGCCCAACGCCGGCAGCGGCCTGGTCACCGGCAAGGCCGTGGTGGCAGCGCTCAAGGCGTAGAACCTTCGTCGTGCCTGCGGCCTTCACCCCGCCGCAGGCACGCCCTGCCGCGCTTCGCCAGGCACATCCCCGTGCGCTCGCGGCAAAGCGCAACCTGCACGCCTCTCACCAGGCACGGAAGTGGCGCTCGCGCGACGAAGGGCCTTTCGGCGCCCTTCGTCGCGCGGCGGCAGTCGAGAGCTTCTACGCGCTTTGCAGGTAGTCACGCACGGCGTTGGCAGCCTCGCGACCGCTGTTCACCTGGTTTCCGAACGCGGTGCCCGGCATGTTGATGGTGTAGACGTTTCGGTAGAGCATGTTGCCGTCGTTGCCGATGGCGTACAGGCCCTCGATGGGGTTGCGATCGCCGTCGAGCACGCGCCGGTTCTTGTCGGTGGCGATACCGCCGACCGAGAAGAAGTAGCTGTACGTGAGCTTCGCCATATAGAACGGAGCCGTCTCGATGGGCACCATGAGATCGGCGGGTTTGCCGAGATCGGTGTCGGCTCCGGCAGCGGCCAACTCGTTGTAGCGATCAACCGTGGCCGCAAGCGCGTCCGCGTCGAGTTGGAACGCGTCGGCCAGCTCGGCTATCGTGTCGGCCCGATGAAGGCTGTTGCCGTCATTGGAGGACAGCGCGTCGTCGAACGTCTTTCTCGCATCGTCGTCCGTGCCGAAGAACTCGTCGAAGATGGCCTGATCGAACACCACGTAGTTCTCCTTGTTCTCCTTGCCGGGGATGCACTGCAAAACCAAGTTGTCGTCGGTGAGGTTCTCGCGGCTGTAGCGCTCGCACGCCTCGTTCACCCACAGCACCGGGCCGCCCGCCGCGATGCCGAAGTAGCCGTTGATGGGATTTTCAGCCGCATCGTGGAAGTCGATGGGCGGAAGTGCCTGGATGGCGTAGAGGATGGACTGGGCCGACTGCGCCATGAAGTCGCGTGCGCCCTGATCCATGGCCATGCGGTAGCCGTCGCCCGCCGCATTCGGCGAGCCCACGATATGGATGCCGTCGGTGTTCCACCCCTGCTCGGCGATGACCTCCGCGTTGCCGCCGAATCCGCCGGTGGCGAGCACGACCGCCTTCGCGTTGTAGCGCACCACGCCCTCGTCGCCCTCGGCGTACGCCCCCGTGATGCGGCCCTTGTCGCCATCGCGCAGAAGGCCTTTCACCGCGGTGTTGAGGTGCAGCTGCACGCCCAGCTCGTCGATGCGCGCCTTCATGGGCTCGACGTAGCCCACCTCGGCTTTCCCGTCCTGGAACCAGTGGAACGTGGGGAACAGGCCACCGTAGTAGTCGTCGACCGTTCCCGAGTACAGAACACCTTGCTCGATGCACCAATCGATGTTCTCGGCCGACTTGTTCACCAAATCGAGCCAGTACGCGCCGTTCTGGCGATGCTGTCCGCGCGTGAGCTCGGCCTCGACGATGTCCGCCGGGTCGATCTCGACGCCTTGCTCGCGCTGCAGCGTCGAGCCGACGGCGAACATGCCCTCGACGAAGCTCGCATTACCTCCCACCTGGGAGTTTTTCTCCACAAGAATGAAATTCGTGCCGTTGAGCGCCGCTTGCACCGCGCACGCGAGCCCGCTGCCGCCGGCACCCACGATGAGCAGGTCGGTGTCGTAGGTCTTGTCCACGTTGGCAGGCGCGGAGCCGCCCTGCGCCGCATCGCCGCCCGTGCCCGCACCGTCCGCCGTGCCCTGGTCGGCAGGCTGCGGCTCCTGCGCGCACGCCGTAAGCTCGCCCGCCAATGCGAGCGCTCCGGTCGCGCATGCCCCCGCCAGGAACGCGCGACGCGACAAACCTCCACGCGACGTGCGATTCGACATGTTCGCGCACAACGCATCATCCGATTCGCAATTCCTGCGAGAACCGTCTTCTTTCACCATGAAAGGTCTCGCCTCCCTTCGCGGTCGCGCAGTCAAAGCGCCCGCGGTCGCTTTCGCCGATGTTCACGTGAGCATTGTTCCACGAGAATGACGAGAGGCGATTGCAAGGCCGTAGCGCCTCGGCAACTTCCGGGCAACAGACGCGCTTTAGCGGGCAGGGCCTTTTGCGCCTGATGAGACACGCGCTGAAGCGAACGGCTTTTCGCCGATGCAAAAGAAAGCCTGAGAATGTCGCTCGCCAAACCCGGCAAAGGGCAGCCCGCCCCGAACGCAAGCGCGCGAATCCGAAGCGGGCGCACGTCCTTGCAACCAGCGAGCGCAGGCGCCCAAAGCAATCTGCGGGACGAAGCGGAACCGCCCGCTCTTCGTATTGAGCCCCCGATGGAACAGACGGACGTCTCGCGAAGCCGTACCGAAACCTTGAGCATCCGAGACGGCGCAGCCGCGCCATGGACCCCTCTCCGCTCCCGCCCTCGACGCGCGGAAAGCAAGACTGCCCGCCGTCGAAAGCCGATCGAGCAACAAGCGCGCACGGTCCAAAAGGGGCTGGGCGCGGGCCATGTCGACCCGCGCCCAGCGCGGCATCTACTTGCCAGCGGCGGCGTTGCGGCCGGCCAGGCGTCCGAACGACATCGCCATGGAATGACTCGCCCCCGCAACCGTCACAGGGTAGTCCACCAGGAAGCGGCCGCCCATCGTGTTGCCGGCCACGAACAGGCCCGGAACTGGGTTCTTCTCGGCATCGAGCGCGCGGCAGTCCACATCGCAATCGATGCCGCCGATGAGCACGAGCATGCCCGAATCGCCGAACGGCACGATGTAGTACGGAGGGTTCTCGATGGGGAACAGGCGCTTCGGCGTCTTGGAGAAGTCGGTGTCCTTGCCCGCATGCGCCAGCTCGTTGTAGCGCTCAACCGTGGCCACGAGCGCGTCAGCGGGAATGTCCACGGCCTTCGCCAGCTCCTCTATCGTGTCGCCCGGGATGATGGAGCCGGCGTCGATCTCGCTTTGGAAGTAGGTGTCGGAGGCGTAGCCCGCCGCGAAGTGGTTGATGGCGTGCTCGTACTCGGCCTCCTGCTCGGGCGGTATGTAGTGCGTCACGCCGCCGAAGCACTGGGGCATCGCCGACAGCTGCTCTTTCCACTTGCTGTCGAAGATCTGGTACGACACGCCGCCCTTCTGGCGCTTGATGGCGTTTTGCAGCTCCTGCGCTCCCACGTCCTCGTTGGCGAAGCGCTTGCCGTCCTGGTTCACCATAAGGTAGGGATTGATGCCGATGGAGTTCGTGCCCAGGCTGTGCGTCATCGGTGCGTAGGGTCCGTCCTCCATGACCGCGCCGGCCCACATGGCCATCCTATGGCCGTCGCCCGTGTTGACCGGCTTGCCTTCCTTGTCCATGCTGCTGAAGAACACGCCGTACTTCGTGGCCTGGGGCGCATAGTAGGCGAGCATCTCGGCGTTGCTGGAAATGTCGCCCGTTGAGAGCACCACGCCCAGCTTCGCGTTGACGCGGATGATGTTTCCGTCCTCGTCGGAGGCGTACACACCCGTCACCCGGTCGCCTTCCTTGATGAGCTGCTCGCCCTTCACGTTGAAGCGCGCCTCGGCCCCGGCCGCCTGCGCAGCCTCGAGCGTGCCGTGCATGGCCCAGCCGTGGTCGGGCAAGAGGTGCACCATGCCGGGGAAGCAGGGGTAGTTCTCCTCGCGCCAGTTGTAGCTCTCGTTCACGGGGCAGCGCTCGGGGAACACGTAGGGCTTCTCGGGGTCGGCGGGCGCATCATGGTCGCTCGTCAGCAGCTCGTGCTCGGCGGTGCCGATGTACCAGTCCAGGTCAGGGCCGGAATTGGCGATCCAGTAGTTCAGCAGCTGCGCGTTAGGGCGGTTGCCCATGACGCGCATGAGCTCGTTGACCACTTCCTGCGTCTCGGGTTGCTCGATGCCCAGCTGCTTGTGGATCTCGCTGCCGAACGTGCCGAACTCGCCGGAGCGGTAGCCCACGTCCGGACCCTTCTCCAGGCCGACGACCTTGACGCCGGCGTCTGCGGCCTCGCGCAGCGCGCACACGCCCGCCAGGCCGAGGCCCACCACGCACACGTCTGCGTCGACGGTCTCGGTCACCTTCGACTCGTCGACGGGCTCGGGCGGGTTGAGGAACGACGGCGTGAACTCGGTGAAGCTTCCACCAGCAGCCGCTCCCGTCGTCGTGCCGCCCTCGACGGTCGAGCCAGCCCCCTCCTTCGCAGAGGGAGCGCACCCTGCAAGCCCCGTCGCGCCCGCCACCGCCGCTGCGGCGCCCAAGCCGAGGAACGCTCGGCGGGAAAGGCCCTTGCCGCTCTCGCCTTTCGTCATATGAGTCCCCTTTCTCTCCTTGGTTTCGGACGATCGGAGCAACCCTTCCGGGCGGCTCCGCCCCTCCATGATGACCGCTGGTTTTCGGCGCGTCCATCACCCGTCCGGACAAACTTTGGGCCAACATCCTCCGTACCGGACCGCGCCGGAACGGTTTTGTCACCCGAAACGGCCAAACAGCGTCACCCATGCATGTCTGCGTACGAATTCCCAACCTCGCGGCGCGCTGCAAGAGGCTATCATGGACAGGTACGAAAAGGAGGAGGCGCCCGCGCGGCGCGGAGGGCTGTCATATGGGAAAGCGACCGGCGACCCCCGCAGCGGGGTTCGCGCTTTACTGGCTCACCGAAATCCTGAGCTTCCATGCGGCCACGGCGTTCGCGGACCTCGGGAGCATGGGCGCCAAGCTGGAGAACGTCTACTTCGCCACACTTGCCGCCGCGCGCATCGTCGCGTACGCGATCGTGGTGCTGGCGCGAGGGCGCTCGCACGAGGAGGGACTGCCGCCCGTCCCCGCCGCCGCGGGTGCCACTGCGGCGGCGCTGTCGGGCCTCGCGCTCGTCGCAGGCGCGATCACGCACACGAACGCGGGAGCGACGGATCCGACAGCGCTGGCGACGTTCGTGACGGGCGCGGCAACGCTCGGGGCGGCTCAAGGAGTCATGGGGCTCGCATGGGCGTCGAAGCTCCCCTTGCTCTCGTACCGCGGAAGCTACCTCTACCTGATCGCCACGCACGTGGCCGCCACCGCCCTCGTGGCGGTGGCGCTCCTGCTTCCCACGTCGTGGCTGCTGCCCCTCACCGCGGTGTCGCTCGTGACGGCTAACGCGTGCTTCGCGAAGCTGCCGCGCGCCGAGAGGCTCGAGCACACGGTGCGCGAACAGGCGGGCGACATCGCACCGCTTTTATGGCGGGGCGTGCTGGCCGTGGGCGTGTTCGCGTTCGTGAGCGGGCTCGTGTCCTCCATCGCCCGCCAAGGTTTCGACGACGCCAACCCCGTGGAATTCCAGTTCTTCACGCAAGGCGTCTCCAGCGTGGTGCTCGTGGTGATGGCGGTGCCAGCCCTCGTGTTTCACCAGCCCCTCAAGCTGGAAACGAGCTACCGCGTGGCGCTGCCGCTCTCGGCTCTCGGGTTCCTCGTGCTGCCAGGCCTCATCGAAACGGTGCCTCCCGGGCTGTCCGGCACCTTGGTCACCACAGGATACATGATCACGGGCATCGTGCTGTACTGCATGGTGGGCGAAGCGTCGAAGATCGCCCGTGTGCCGGCGCTTCCGTTGGTCGCAGGCGTATCCTGCCTGACACTCATTTGCCTTTTGGCAGGGGAGGCGGCGGGGCTCGCGCTTGCGCGGCACTTAGTCGAAACCGGCACGAGCGCGGCGTTCATGGGCCTAGGGGGATTGTACCTGGTCGCGCTTGCGGCATCATGGCTGGTGGGACGCTCGGACGCGCGAAAACAGAGCTGCGCCCCTCTTCCGACGAACGTCCACCGCGACAGCGTCCGACATGGGGAAAAGGGCGGTCCCGGCGAGCACTGCGATGCCGAGCGGGCATCCGCTGAGGGGACGGACCCATCCCTCTCGCTTGAAGAGCTGGCCGCTCGCTATCGCCTTTCCGACCAAGAATCAACCGTGCTCGCCCTTTTTATGGAAGGCCGCACGATACCGCGCATAGCGCAGGAGCTGTATCTTTCGCAAAGCGCAGTGAAGTACCACGCCCAGAAGCTCTACCGGCGCTTCGGGGTGCATTCGCGCAGCGAGCTTTGCGGAGCCGTGGCCCAACTGCGCCGAGAAAGATCGGAGCGACCCTTTCCTGAAAACGATCTGGGCAGCACTTACGACCTCACCGCCCGTGAGCGCGAAGTGCTCGCGGGCCTCTCTCGAGGCCTGTCCGTCACCGAGATCGCCGACGACCTCGATATTTCCGAAAACACTGTGAAAACCCACGTCAAGCGAATTTACGGCAAGCTGGGGGTCCACTCGAAACAAGAGGTGATCGACCTGGTGCAAGGCAGCAGGCCGACAGCCTAACGATCAAGTTCCCGAGTCGACGCAGATACGACGAAGGCGGGCGAACCGCACATGCGCATCCGCAAATACCGCGACGCGCGGCACCGGCGCCTTCGATAGGAGGCTCCGCGCATGCGCGCACATCGCCGATCCGCACCCAAGCCAAGGTCGACGCGATTCGACGGCATTGCGCTCCTTGCCCCGCATCCGGCAGCACCCCGAACCCGGCAGCGACGAGGTCCGCTTCCCGAGACCGACCCCACCGTGGCCTGCTCCCAAAAAACGCCCGCACCGCGGTCCGCGTTACGATCCGCGCCCCGAACCGGCGATGGCGCGGACCGGCAGCGGTGCGGTTCTCGTTTCGAGCCTGCGCCTCGCACAACGAGCAGCGCCGAATCCTCCGAATGGCTCCAAAACCTCGGCTCGACGGACCGCCCTTGCCGATCCCGCACCAGCAGCGAAGCGACGCGTCCGCCGCCGGACCCAGAACGGTATGGGCTGGCGCTCGCCGGATTTCCGGCCGCGCCCCCGCGCCCGCGCGCGGCGAGGCCGGGGGGCGCCCCGCCGGGCGCGGGGGCCTTCCGAGGAGCCCGCGGGTCGCCGCGCGGAGGGCCGGGCGCGGCCTCCGGGCACGGCCCGGCGGCGGGGCCCCGCTCGCGCCTGAGGGCCGCATCCGGCGCGAGCCCGCGCCCGCCGGGGCCCGGGCCGGGCCCCTCCGGCCGGGCGCCTTGGGCCCCTCCCCGCCAAGCGGGCGGGGCCTCCAGAGGAGCCCGCGGAGCGCCCGCGGGGCACGGCGCGGCGGGCCGCGCGCCCCCGGCGGCCGGCCCGCGCCGGCGGCGGCCCCGCCGGCAAGGCCCCGCCCGGCTGCTGCAAAACCGCCGGTTTCGGCGCCTCCCGCGTGGCGCGGGGGCCCTTCCCCGCCCGGGCCTTGCGCGCGCCGGGCGAAGCCCCTGGTCGGGAAGCGGCCGACGGGGGACGCCGCGCGGCCGGCCGCCGCCCCCGCCCGCCAACCTGCCGAAATCGGCGCTTTTGCAGCAGGGCCGCGAGGATCCGCCGCCAAACCGCCATCGATACGCAGCCGCTCCGCTCATCGAATATCCGTCTGCCGATGCGAATCATGAACGGTCTGGAATCGAAGCGGGTCGGCTCCCACGTGCGGATATGAGCGCCGAACGCCTCATGGGAGCAGGACGACTCCCGCAACTCCCGCATCGTTGCGGAACCGCTCTCGTCGACAGAACCAGTCGAAGGGGCACCGGAGCATGCGATTGGGCATTTCATCGAAATGGCCGAGGAGAGCCTTGGCTCCGAGCGCAAAAAAAAAGGGGGGGGGGGGGAGCCCCTGGATGGGAGGACCCAGT
>NZ_NFJP01000049.1 GCF_002159915.1 Gordonibacter sp. An230 | reverse complement strand
CCGGGGGGGGCGCCCGGGGCGGGGGCCCCCGCCCCCCCCCCCCCCCCACCTCTGAGTGCGATGCGATCAAAGAGCATGGCAAGCTTTCCTGATGCAAAATTCGACAGATTGCTACCGGATTTTAGCCCTCTTGTGGCGTGGCGGGCGGCATCTCACCGCCTGGGGCGAGCATGGCCGCTCGGAGCGGTTCTGCTGGCAGGCGAATGCAAGCGGTAGTGGTCCGGCGAATTCTGCGCGCTTTCGCTTGGTGCCCCCGCACGATCTACGTTTTCGCTCGCATTCTGCATTAGTCGCGTTCCATCCCGGCGATCATCACGTCGTGTCGCGCGACGTCTCTTGAACATGCTTCCCGCATCTCTCGCGCTCTCGCGTTGGCACCCGTGCGTAAGAAGGCCCCCGGCGTTGTCGCCGGGGGCCGCAGGAAAGGCCAGCAGACCGTGCGGATGGGGGAGGGCGCGGTCTGCGGCACGAAGGATGGTTCGTTAGGGCAGCAGGCCCAGGCCGTCGAGCTCCTCCTTCACGTCGGCCATGCCGTACTCGTCAAGGCAGGCGGCCGTGGGGCATCCCAGCTTTTCGTCCCAGCCGAACTTCGTGTACACCATGCCGAGCGCCGTTTGGAAGTCATCGCGGTCCATCTTGTCGGTGCCTTCGGTGAACGGCTCCTTGTCGGGATCTTTGTCGAAGGCCCAGGCGGTGATCACGTCGTGGACGTTGCGCAGGTCGTTGCAGCCGATGTTGCCGTTCTCGTCGGTCATGCCGCGCACCGTGTTCGCGCGCTGCAGCGTCATGATCTTGGCGCCGGCCTTGTACAGGTCGTCGGTGGTCACCTCTTCGCCGGTGACGGCCTTGAAGAACTTGGCCTCGAGGTCGAGGTCGCCGCGGTAGTTGCGGGCCTTCGTGGGGCTCATCGTCATCGGCCACACCCAGTTGCACAGCGTGAGCGAGTCGTGCAGCACGTCGGTGACGATGGACCACCACGCGAAGTTCGCCTTGTGGTCGTTCATGGGCGTGTAGTTCTTGTCGGGATCGCACGCGTCCTCGCCGCCCCACACCTCGGCGGCGATCTCCTTCTTCAGCTCGATGGGCAGACCGCACCCCTGGAAGTTCACTGCCGAGTGGATCATGTCGTCGCGGTTGAACATCATGTTGTAGACGGCGCCCACCTGGCCGAAGCACTCGATGGCGTGGTGCACGGGCCAACCGCGATAGTTGATGAGCGTAGACTTCGCATTGTCGAACCAGGCCTGCTCGCCCCAACGTTCGCACCACACGTACGGACCGTGGGCGATGTAGGAGAGCTCGGAGTCGTTGCGCGAGATCTTCTCGAGGATCTCCACCATGACGGTGGGGTCGGCCACGTCGGCGTTGAACTTCTCCCAGTGGATGGAGTTGTACTCTTCCTCGGGCAGCACGCGCTTGAACACGCCGGAAGTGTGGCAATAGGCGATATCGCGATACAGTTGAGCGTAGTTGCACCAGATGCCAAGATTGTCCATCATGTTCGACGTCGTGGTGTCCCATAGCACCGATAGGTCGCCCTTGCCCTCGTCCTTGAGGCCCATTTTAAGGAAGCCCTCCATGTAGGAGCTCACGGGGAAGTTCGCGGCGCAGGTGTTGCCCGTCGTCTCGTAGCCCGTCGTTTCCTTCGCCCCCTCCACGCGCAGGTCGGAGTAACAGTGAATGGGGCATCCATGGCAGCCGTTCATCTTGACCGTGTATTTCTCGGCTGCGGCACCCAGGTCTTTCGTGGACTTCATGCAGCGGTAGCCCACGGTGTTGATCTCGCCCGGCTTCGGCTCGCCCGTCTCGATGGGGTCGCCCTCGGCGGCTGCCCAGTACAGGCCCTTGCGCGCCGTCCAGCGGGATCCGGCGTCGTAGTACTCCGCCCACTCCTGCTGGGTGGAGGGCACCACGTGGTTGTTGTTCGAGCCGATGATCTCCCGCAGCATGTAATCGGACAGATCGGCCACGGTCTGCGGATCCTTGACGTTCACGGAGCCGTCGCCCTCGACGACGATGGCCTTCACCATCTTGGAGCCCATGACCGCGCCCACGCCGGCGCCAGCCGAATGGTTGCGCGAGTTGATGATCACCGCGTAAGGCAGTAGGTTCTCGCCCGCCGGGCCGATGGCGGCCACGCACGCCTTGACGCTTTCCTTGCGGCACAGCGCTTCGGTGGCAGCGCGTGTGCCGAGGCCCCACACGTCGCTCGCGTCCTTGATGGCGACCTGGTCGTTCTTCACATTGAGGTAAACCGGATGGTCGGCGGCGCCCTCCAGAACGATGGCGTCCCATCCAGCCAGCTTGATCTTCGCTCCCAGCATGCCGCCGCAATGCGCGTCCACGATAAGGTGGTCTTTCGAGAACGTCGAAAGCGAGCAGATGGTGGTGCGGCCGGCCAAGGGAACGCCGGAGGCCGTCAACGGACCCACGGCGAAAACGATCTTGTTCTCGGGCGAGAGGGGGTCGGTGCCGGCGGGCACCTCGTCGTACATGATCTTGTTGGCCAAGCCCATGCCGCCGATGTACTCTTTGTAAGGGTCGGTTGGCTGCGTCGTGATCGAGCCCGTGCTCAGATTCACGCGAAGGATCTTACCGGCCCATCCATACGATGTTTCGTCAGCCATGTTGCTTTTCTCCCAGTCTGTGCGGATGCAAGAGTTCCTTGTTGTGTGGGGAACCAGCGGACGCAACGAGCGCTGACGACATTCGTCGCTTGAAAGTATCGCCGGATGCGCTACCCCGTCGTACCCTCTTTGAGGGTAATTTATCAAAATTCCCGGTCAAAGGCGAAATGACCCCCAAAGAGGGGAGGGAGAAAGGCTGCTCGGCCCCATACTGCAGAGCGTTGTGTGAAGGGGATGGCAGACGAGTCGGGCGCATGCGCGAACGCGAGCTGCGCGCAATCCGCGTACGGAATCCGCATGAGCGGGCGGGCGAGCGAAGGCATCCGCGCTTGTGCTTGCGGGGCGCGTCCTGCGATGGGCGGGGCAAGCCGAGGCGCAAGCTGCGGGCGCGAGGTGCGAAGCGCAGATGGCGTTTTCAAGACGAGACTCACCGAACCGATGTGAGGGAGGGAGCACCAGGCTATGTCAGATTCTCACCTGAACCAGAACACCCCCGAAGAGCGCAAAGCCCGGGAAGCCGAGTCCGCGACGAACGACGCGGCCCCCGTATCCGAAGAGACGACCACGCGCAAGACCTTCACGCGCCGCACGGTGCTGGCCATGGCTGGCTGCGGCGTGGCCGGCCTCGTTGCCGGCGGCGTGCTGGCCTCGTGGGGCGTCACGTCCGCATCCATCGCTTCGGGGCGCATCGAGATCCGCACCACGCCCACGAAGATGATCGTCACCGACCGCGCCCGTTGCTCGGGCTGCCAGCGCTGCGAGATGATGTGCACGCTGAAGAACGACGGTCGGGTGTGCCAGCATATCGCGCGCGTGCGCGTGTGGGACAACTACAATTTCGGCACGAACCCCGGCTCGGGCGACGGTTCGTATGCCAACTGCCAGTTCACGGTGGAGCACTGCAAGCAGTGCGCCGACGCCGCATGCATGAACTACTGCCCGGTGCATGCCATCTACGCGAGCGAGGACAACGGCGCCCGCATGGTGGACACCGACCGCTGCATCGGCTGCGGGATGTGCGCGCAGGCATGCCCGTGGAACATGCCGCGCATCGACAGCCAGTCGCGCGTGTCCACGAAGTGCATCTCGTGCGGCCGTTGCGCCGAGCAGTGCCCGAACGGCGCCATCAAGTTCATCGATTGGCAGGATATCGCCCAGAAGGTCATCGACCAAGGCGTCGTGAGGACGACAACCCTCGTGCAGGTGTAAGGTGCATTTGACGAGCATGTCCGCTCGTCCCAGAGGCGGGCGCACGGGCGGAAGGACGATCCCGGGAAAGGAGGCAAGGCGATGATGGAGAGCGACGAGATGCTTGCGGCGATGTCCGTATGCTTCGCCTCGGTCGAGCGCGACGAATGGAAGCAGCTGACGGCGCAGCCGGTGTGGTCCGGCTTTCTGGACGCCGCGCGCCGGGCGCTGCAGGACGACGATGTGTTCGGCGAGCCGACGAGCCCCATCAGCCGTGCGCGCAAGCGCTGCCCCTTGCAGGAATTCCTTTCCGCAGGCGAGGTGAGGGCGCTGTTCGCGCCGCCAACGTATGACGAGAAGCGGGCGTTTGAGGCCCGCCACTTCACCGGAGGGCTGACGGATTCGGCGCTTCCCGTGGAGTCGTTGTACGCGACGTGGTCGCACGGCACGCTGCCGTCGCCGTTTTCGCGTTGTGCGGGCATGTATCAGGGGGATTCGGCGCGGTACATGAAGGACCTCGTCGAGCGCATGGGCATGGGCGTGCCGTCGCAGTTTGCGGCTTGTCCGGACCATCTGGCGCTCGAGCTCGATCTGGCAGCCGTGCTGCTGCGGTCCGGCGCGCGCGATGCCGCCCGTCAGTTTTTGGCGGAACGGCTTGCTTGGCTGACCGCCTATCGGATGCGACTTTTGAAGTTGGGTCCGAGCGCGGGCTTCTACATCGGCCTGGTCGACGTGCTTTTAGGCATCCGGACGCAACTGGCGTCCGAGGCCGAGGCGGCAGGGGCGCGTGCTGGCTGCGAAAGCCGTACGGGCCATGAAGCCAATGCCGGAGCCGAGGTTGTTCCGCTGCCGAACACGAATCGTTCTCACGCATGCATATAAGAGAGGAACACGCTATGTCAGAACACGCTATCACCAGGCGCAGCTTCCTGGCTGGCAGCGCCGGAGCAGTTGGGCTCGCGGCGACGGCTGGCTACATGGGCTTCGGCGCTTGGGAGCAGGCGCATGCCGCCGGAGGATGGAGAAGGGAAGTGACCACGGCGCATTCGCTGTGCAACTCCTGCTCGTCCAAGTGCGGCTTCACGGGATATGTGGAGGACGGCAGGCTGACCAAGATGATCGGCGACGTCGATCACCCGTATTGCGAGGGCACCCTGTGCGCCCGCGGGTACGGCTATGCGTCCATCGCCTATTCCGAAGACCGCCTGACCGACCCGCTCAAGAAAAACGACAAGGGAGAGTTCGAGGCCATCAGCTGGGATCAGGCCTACAGCGAGATCGCCGAGAAGGTGAAGGCCATCATCTCCTCCAACGGCCCCGAGGCGCTTGCCATGGTGCAGGATCCGCGGCCCTCCGGCAGCTACTACACGAAGCGCTTCATGCAGGCGCTGGGCAGCGCGAACGTGTACACGCACGGCGCTGCGTGCAACTTGTCGAAGAACAGCGGGTTCACGCAGGCCATCGGCGCGGGCGATTACGCAAGCGACGTTGCGAACAGCAAGATGACCATGTTCATCGGGCGCAGCTATGCCGACGCCATCCGCCCCAGCTCGGTGCACGACCTGCAGCGCGCTCGCGAGAACGGCGCCTACATCGTGCTGGTGGACCCGCGCTGCAACAACACCATCACGCTTGCCGACGAGTGGGTGCCCATCAACCCCGGCACCGACCTGGCGCTCGTGCTGGCTATGTCCAACGTGCTCATCAAGAACGGCCTGTACGACAAGGACTTCGTGGCCGAAAACGGCATCGGCTTCGACGAGTGGGCGGCGGCCATAGCCGACCACACCCCGCAGTGGGCCGAAGGCATCACGGGCATTCCCGCGTCCACCATCGAGCGCTTGGCCGTTCGGTTCGCGGAATGCGCTCCGGCGGCGTCCATCGAGCCCAGCTGGCGCGGCGCGTTCGGCTGCTCGTACGCGAACTCCGGCGAGACGGCGCGCGCCATCTGCCTGTTCAACACGCTTCTGGGCTGCTGGAACCAAAAGGGCGGCGCGCTGTTCCTTCCCAGCGTGTCTGCCGGCGAGGTGGATGCCGAGAAGTTCCCGGCGGTGCCGAAGCCCGAGGGGAAGATCCTCGGCTCTGAGGAGTATCCGCTTGCCTTGAGCAGCATGGGTGTGAACGTCATCCTGGCCGACAAGGCACGCGAAGGCGCGGTCAAGGGCCTGTTCTTCTACAACTCGAATATGGCGGCGGGCTACGCCAACCCCGATTACCTGGCCGAAAGCTTCTCCAACCTCGATCTGATGGTGGCCATCGACGTGCAGATGAGCGAGACGTGCATGCTCGCCGATTACGTGCTGCCCGACACGAGCTACCTCGAGCGCTTGGAGCTGCCCGAGTTCGTGGGCGGCAAGGTGCCGGCGGTGACGCTGCGCGACCGCGTGATCGAGAAGGTGCACCCCAACACCAAGCCGGTGGACGAGATATTCTCCGAGCTGGCCGAGGCGTGCGGCGTGGGCGAGTACTTCCAGTTCACGGTGGACGAGCTGGCCGACGCGCAGCTGCGCACGGTGGGCTTGTCCCTCGAAGGGCTCAGGCAGGCGGGCGGCACGGCGCGCTTCCCCGAGAAGGAATACAGCTACGGCGCGGCGGTGAAGTGGAAGACGCCTACGGGCAAGGTGCAGTTCTCAAGTGAAGCGTGCGAGAAAGCAGGGCTTTCTCCCGTGCCGGTATGGGTGGAGCCTCGCACCAAGCCGGCGGGTGGCAACCAGTTCCGCGTGATCGGCGGCAAGCAGGCCATCCACACCCACACGCAGACGGCCAACATAGAACCGCTGATGGAGATCACCAAGAAGTACAACCTCGAGCGCGTGTGGATGAACGCCGACAGGGCGGCCCAGCTGGGCATAGCCGACGGCGACGAGGTGGAGGTGTCCAACGAGGAGCACACGGGCCGCGTCCGCGTGAAGGTGACGCAGCGCATCAACCCCGAAGCCCTGTACGTTCCCAGCCACTACGGCTGCACCTCGCCTGACCAGCACACCGCGTACAACATCGGTTTGCGCCAGATGGACTTCGTGCCGTTCAGCATAGAGCCGGGCTACGGGGGCGCGTGCACGCAGGAAGCGATCGTCACGGTCAAGAAGGCAGGTGCGTAATGGCCCGTTATGGAATGCTCATCAACACGAAGAAATGCATCGGCTGCTACGCGTGCCGCGTGGCCTGTCAGCGCCAGAACGACCTTTTGCCCACCGAGGACTTCATCCGTTACGAGGAGAAGGAAACGGGCACGTATCCCACTGTGCGCGTGGAGACCGTGCCGCTGCAGTGCATGCACTGCGAGGACGCGCCGTGTGCCGCGGTGTGCCCGACCGGCGCGGCTTACATCGGTGCGGACGGCATCGTGCAGGTTGACCATGGGCGCTGCATCGGCTGCAAGTACTGCATGGCCGCCTGCCCCTACCAGGTGCGCGTGTTCAACGAGGAAACGGGCACGGTGGACAAGTGCCGTTTCTGCACCGTGTCGGCCGAGACGTCGGGCACGAAGATGTGCTCGTGCGTGGAGGCGTGCCTGACGGGCGCGCGCCTGTTCGGCGATTTGGACGATCCCGAAAGCGACATCGCCCAGGAGATCGCCGCCACGAACGCGCAGCCCATCGCCGGCGATCTGACAAAAGCGAAAATCTTCTACGTGAGGTGATGAACGATGACGTTTGAACCTATCTGGGGCGCCATCATTGCGTGGTACCTGTTCCTCGCCGGTCTGGGCGGCGGCGCGTTCGTGACCTCGGCGTTCCTCGGCTGGAAGCATCCCGAGGCCGTCAAGATGCGCAAGATCGGGCATCTGATCGCGCCTATCGTCGTCATCGTGGGCCTCGTGCTGCTCATGTTCGACGCCGAGGGCGGCTTGCACAACCCGCTGCGCTTCGCGTTGCTGCTGACGAACTTCGGCTCCGTGATGACCTGGGGCGTGGTGTTCTTGGCCGGTTTCACGGTGGTGGCGCTCGTGGTGGTGCTGCTCGATTTCCTGAAGCGGCCCGTGCCGGTGTGGCTTGACATCGTGGGCGTGGTGTTCGCGCTGTGCGTGGCCATGTACACGGGCGCCCTTTTGGGCGTGTGCAAGACGTTCCCTTTGTGGAACAACGCGCTTCTGCCCATCCTGTTCCTCGTGTCGGCGATGTCTGCCGGCATGGCGTCGGTGCTGCTCGTCAGCATCGTGAAGCACGCTGACGAGTTCAATCGCGTGGGCGTGCTCAAGAAATTCCACTTCTGCCTGCCCATCATCGAGTTGGTGCTGGTGGCTTCGCTTCTGTTCGTCACGTCGAGCAATTCCGCTGCGGGGTGGAACTCGGTGGTGTCTTTGGTGGCGGGCGAGTTTGCGCCGTGGTTCTGGGTCGGGCTTGTGCTGATCGGCCTGGTGCTGCCCACCGTTTTGGAGACGTGGCTTCTGTTCTTCAGCCCGAGGGAGTTCGAGGAGAGCCGCAAGGCGCATTGGATCAGCTTCGGATCGGACGTGGGCGTGCTCGTCGGCGGCTTTCTGTTGCGCTACCTGGTGGTGGTCGCCGCGCTGCCGGTGACGATAGTGACGCCTCTGCTGTAGAAAACGCCGTCATAGATGACCTGCGGCGTGCGGTCGGCTGCGTGCCGCACGCCGCAGGTTGCGAGTTGCATCGGGTGACGCTGACGGCGCGGACTGAAAGCCGCGCGCGATGCGACAGACGCGTGTGGAGCCCCTGCGAGAGCAGGGGCTTTTTTGTGCGGGGGCGCTGGTGGGACGGGACGCTGGTGGGGCGAGATCCTGCCGGCGGAGTACGGGAGGTCGGCGGGGCGGGATCCTGCCGACGGGCGGGGTTCTGCGAAGGGCCTCTACGCCTTCTTCGCCTCTGGCGTTGCCGGTTGACTTGCAAGGGGGCTTTTCGGCGCTGGACAACGGAGGCCGCCCCTGCTGAATCGCCATTGACATAAGCCAGATCGGTATGATGTATGCGGTCTCTTCGGCGCTGCGCAGCTGACATTCTCGCGTCTGTGATCGCGTCGCCCGCAGCCTACTGCATCGGTCCCTTCGGCGCTGCGCGGAGCCTCTTGTCCTGCGGGGTCCTTCGCAGCGCCCGGTCGCAAGTGGTTCGGCTCGATATTGGGCGAACGTATGCTTGTATCAATTCTGGTTAACAGAGGTCAAGACCTCTCTGCGTTAAACGAGAACTAGGACTTATGCTTGCATAATGTCGAGTCGAGCTTCCTCTGACCGGGCGCTTCGAAAGACTCTCCCTGTCCAACGGGCGTGGCCTTCCGAAATACTGGCGGGTCTTGCTTGGAGGGGGGCGATCCGGCTTATGCCAGCAGTGGCTTAACAGAGGCAAGACCTTTTCCGCGCAGATTTTTTCGTTTGGTGAACGGTTTTCTGTTCTTGAAGCAACGTGGCCGCTTCAAGATCACGATTAACCGACGTTTCCCCAGGTGCGTTTTCTTCTTTGCGCTTCAAGTTCCGAGAAACCGTTCACCAAACGAAATTTTTTGACGTGAGCGAGCAGGTTTTCTGCGCAAAATCGGTCTGGGATATCTGGGCATATCCTGAAGGCTCCATAGCGTCCATGTCTGGGCCTCGCTTTGCCCTTTCGCACGTGGCGAGAGCCGATGGCGAGTGTCGGCATAGAGGGGGGGCGGTTGGCCGACGTCGCTCGAAGCTCCTTGCGCACTCTGTGGATTCGGTGGACGGTTTGCGGCGACGAGGCTGATCGGCGGTATCATAAACACATGTTGAACAGGGACGTTGAGTGCAACGCCCGCTGGCGAACGATCCGACCAACCAATCAAGGAGGATGTCATGGACGCACGCGTGTATGAACTGCTGAACGACCAGATCAACAAGGAGCTCTACTCGGCCTATCTGTACCTTTCCTTCGCCGATTACTACGAGGAGGAGGGTCTGGAAGGATTTGCCAATTGGTACGAGATCCAGGCCCGGGAAGAGCGCGACCATGCCATGATCTTCCGCAACTACCTGCACGAGAACGGCCAGAAGGTGAAGCTGTTCGCCATCGAGCAGCCCGACGAGGAGTTTTCGGATTTCCTCGCGCCGCTTGAGGCTGCCCTCGAACACGAGAAGTACGTTACGGGTCTTATCAATGACATCTACGCCGCCGCTGTCGAGGCGAAGGACTACCGCACCTGCAAGTTCCTCGACTGGTTTATCGAAGAGCAGCAGGAAGAAGAGGACAACGCCGACAAGATGATCACGCGCATGAAGCTGTTCGGCTCTGACGCGAAGGCTCTGTACGATCTTGATCAGGAGAACGCGGCTCGTGTCTATTCCGTGCCGAGCCCGCTTGCTGCGTCCGAAGAGTAATCCGCGCATTTATACTCCGGCTTGGAAGCGCTCGCGTTTTTCGGAATGCGGGCGCTTTTCCGTGTGTCCGGATTTCGTGTTGCGGCGTGGCGAGGGCTCGTGGAAGGGGGCCAAGGCGGCGGCGCGTCGTGTTCCGCGTGGGACTGGCGTTCGGCGCGAACAGAGGGAGCGTCCGAATGGGAATGCAGGGCTCGGCGTGCGGGAGGCATCCGAAGGGGCGCGCAAGCCGCCGTTCTGCCGTGCGATTCGCGGCCTACGGTGCGTTGACGACGCATGACCTTGCGCGTCGCTAGCCTCTCCGCCATGCGCTCCGATACGGGGCATTCGCGTGTCGCTCGGGCATCAAGTGCGTTGCCGAGAGGCAACAATTTGCTTGTTCACCTGCACAAAAACAAGCGAAGGGGTTCGCAGGCCCGCGAAAAGGCGATACAATGCCCGGTGTCCGACAGTTGAAAGCGCAATACGAACGAATAAGACTATCTTCGCCAAGTAACAGTCTCGTGCGGTATTATTGCGGAACCTGCGTAAGCGGGGCTAGTGGGCAGCCGAAAGAGGCCAAACGATACTGTCGGTGTTCCTTTCGACGAGGTCGGGGGCTATCAAAGTCCCCGACCTCGTTGCATGGAAGGCGATTGATAGGAGGACGCATGACGACCGCGCTGGCATGGGTCGCCGGAGGCACGGGTTTCACGTTCTTGATGACGACGCTCGGGGCGGCTTCGGTGTTTCTGTTTCGCAATCGCAATGGGAAGCTGTTCCAGCAGGCGTTCCTCGGGTTCGCTGCCGGCGTCATGGTTGCCGCGTCGGTGTGGTCGCTGCTCATACCCGCCATCGAACAGGCTGAGGAAGCGGGGCAGACGGGTTGGATTCCCGCTGCGGGCGGTTTCGCCTTGGGGGTGGCGTTCCTCATGGTGCTGCATCAACTGCTGCCGCACCTGCATCCAGGCGAAGACAAGCCAGAGGGCCTGCCCAGCAAATGGGATCGGCCGACGCTTCTGTTCACTGCCGTCACGCTCCACAACATTCCCGAGGGCATGAGCGTGGGGCTGCTGTTCGCGATGTCGGCTAACAACGGCGGTGATCCGGCTCTGTTCGGCATGGCCGTGGCGCTGGCGTTGGGCATCGGCATCCAGAACGTTCCTGAGGGGGCAGCTGTGGCGCTGCCCCTTTTGCAAGAGGGCATGAGCGCCCCGCGCGCGTTTGCCATGGGGGCGCTGTCGGGGCTGGCCGAGCCGGTGTTCGGCATTCTCGTGGTGCTGTTCGCGGGCCTTATCTCGCCTTACATGCCTTGGATGCTGGCTTTCTCGGCCGGTGCGATGATGTACGTGGTGGTGGAAGAGCTCATCCCCGAGGCGCACCTCGGGGAGCACTCCAATATCGGTACCGTCGGGGTGATGGTGGGTTTTCTGGTGATGATGATCTTGGACGTGGCGCTGGGCTAGCGGTTCTGCGTCGTGTCGGATTCAGGCGCTGTGGAGTCCTCGGTCTCCGAGGGCGGCTCGGTCATCTCGCGGGCGATGGGCGTTTCGGAGATGGTGGAAGTCGCAGGAGCCGTGGGCGCTTGAGGGGCGGCAGGAGCTTCGGAAGCGGTGCGCGCATCAGGGGCGGTCGATGCGTTCGCTGACGGCTCCTGCGGGTTTGCGAGGGATTCGGTTGACGTCGCGCCTGCCTCCGTGTTGGTTGGCATGGGCATGGTCTGGACCGCCGCGTTTGCGCTCGTCGCGTTCGTCGGCTGCGGATAGGTTGGCACATAGTGTCCGTAGCCCTGTTGCTGACCCCATGGCTGCTGGTAGTAGCCCTGTTGCTGGCTCCATGGCTGCTGTGTATACGGCTGTTGGGGCTGGTAGCCGACAGCTTCGGGATTGCGCAGCTTGTTGGCGTACACCGCTGCGATCACGAGGAGCACTGCGGAGATAAGGCGTCCGGAGAGCACAGACGCGACGGCGCCCGCGATGGACCAGCCGAATACGCTGCTGGTCTTTTTGGGATTGCTGGGTACGCGGATGCCGAGGATCCCTGCGACGAGCGAAACGGCCGAGCAGAGCGCTCCCCACACGAGCAAGCAGGCCACTAGGAACATCGAGCCGCCTATCAGGCCGGCGGCCTCCTCGGCGCTGAGAGAGTCGTAGTAACCGTGGTTGTATCCATCGATGGCGATGCCGCTGACGTACAAGCTGGAGTTGGATGCGAAGGCTCCGAATGCCCCGATGGCGATGGCCCCCAAGACGAACGCGATGAGGGCGAGTGCCGACAAAATGATGACGGCGATACTGATGCCGCGAATGGTGCGTGCGTTCGAGTCTTGCATGGCGGCTTCCTTTCAAGAGGGGGTCAAGTTGGCAACAGGTTGAAGCAAGGCCATTGTACGGTATCATGCTGAGCATACCCTTACGCCGTTACCGGGCTGAAAGGTGCTGTTACCGGATTGAAAGAAGGTCGGTACTATGGAGAATTTCGAATTCGTATCGCCGACGCATTTTGTGTTCGGCAAGGATGCGGAGGAGCAGGTGGGTGCGAAGCTGGCCGAGCGCGGAGCGACTAAAGTGCTGTTGCATTTCGGTGGGCAAAGCGCAGTGAAAAGCGGGCTTATCGATCGCGTGAAGGCGACGCTCGATGCGGCGGGCATCGCGTGCGTGGAGTTGGGCGGCGTGCGTCCCAATCCCGAGATCACGCTGGTGCGCGAAGGCGTGGCTTTGTGCAAGGAACATCAGGTGGATTGGGTGCTGGCCGTGGGCGGCGGCTCGGTCATCGATTCGGCGAAGGCCATCGCCGTAGGCGCGCACTACGATGGCGACGTGTGGGATTTCTTCGAGACGAAGCGCCAAACCGATGACGTGCTGCCCATTGCCGTGGTGCTCACTATCCCCGCCGCCGGCAGTGAGGCGTCGAAGAACACCGTAGTGAGCAACGACGAGCTGCAGATGAAATCGGGCTATCCGAACAATGCGCAGCGTCCGAAGCTCGCGTTCATGAACCCCGAACTCACGTTCACGTTGCCGCCCTATCAGACGGCTGCCGGTCTCACCGATATGTTCTGCCATCTGCTCGAGCGCTTCTTCGACGATGTGGGCGCTGTGCCGGTGACCGATAATCTGAACCTTTCGCTGATGAGGACCGTGCGCGCGGAGGCTCCGCGCGTGCTGTCCGAACCGGACAACTACGACGCCCGCGCGAACGTCATGTGGGCAGGCATGCTGTGCCATCAGGGTCTTGCTGGCGTTGGCCGCCACGAGGATTGGGCCACGCACGGCTTGGAGCACGAGCTGTCGGCGCTCTATCCCGAGATCACTCATGGCGCAGGGCTGGCCGTAATGTTCCCCGCGTGGATGGAACATGTGCGCGGCGAGAACCTGGAGCGCTTTGCCTTCTACGGCCGCGAGGTGTTCGGCCTTGCACCCACCGGCGATGTGGATGCCGATGCGCTTTCGGCCATCGACGAGACGCGCGCGTTCTTCGCGTCGCTCGGCATGCCCACGACGCTTGCCGAGCTGGGCGTGGGCGAGGGCGACATCGAGAAGATGATCCCCACCCTCAAGGCGAACAAAGGCGAGCCCTTCGGCAGCTTCAAGAAGCTCTCGATGGACGATGCCCGGGAGATCTACCGGCTGGCTTTGTAAAGGCAAGGCGCGCGAGGCGGACGGTTGGTTACGCGCGCGGTCGATCAGCTGCTTTCGTGGTATCCGCTCGAAGGCGTTCGGTTTCGCTTTGTGCCTGTCAGGCAGCGCGCGACGTGTGACGGCGGCGAGGCTTCTCCACCGTTCGCATTGCGGACGGATCGGTTGCGAAGATTATTTGCGAACTGTCTGCGAAGCGGGATCGCTTTGTCTGATTGGCCGAACGCGTGTGGTAGACGAGCGGCGAGGGGCGCCTGCTCTTCGCTGCCCTCGCATCATCTCGGTGGCTTGGCAGCTTGGTTGCGATCCCTCGTCCTTGCGGGCGGGAGCCCTCGGTGCGCGCCATAGAGCTATTCGGCAGGCTGGAGGCGAGCTCAAGGATCGCCGTTGTCTGGGTCGAAGCGGTCGTGGCTCCAGTTCATCTTCGCGTGCCCTTAAATGAAGGGCAGGGCGGAAAATGGCGTGATGTCATGCCCATCGGGTTCTCGTGCCCCTATAGCAGCCTCCCCGGAATCGGCAGCAATCTGGCGCTTTCTGCGCTTCGAACCCATCGTCCGCTGCTAAACCGCCATTGATATCAGCCAGGTCGACTCGTCGTGCGCGGTTTTGCTAGCGCTCCTGAGATCCCGCCCGTCGAGAGCCTGAAACGCCTGGTCGGGGGGGGGGCTCGGCTCAAGGCTCGGCGAGTTCAGGTTCGTGTCAACGGCGCTTTAACGGCGGAATCCCTCCCTCCCTC
>NZ_NFJP01000048.1 GCF_002159915.1 Gordonibacter sp. An230 | reverse complement strand
CGCCCCGCCCGGCGTCGCACACCCGCGTCCCGCCCCGCCGCACGTCGCCGGCCTCGCGCATCCGCGTCACGCGTCGCCCGGCGTCGCACCCCGCCGAGCGCCACCCCGCCGCGCGCCAGCAGCGCTGCGCCACCCGTCCGCGAAGACGACTTCGAAAGCCGAAAAGAGCTCGGGGAGGGGGCAACTCCGTTCGGCGCGCCACCCCGCTCGTGGTATGATGCCTCCTCGCCGCCCTTGCGCCGAGCGCGGCGCGGGACGGCGAGGAGCCGCCGCCAACGTGCGCGGCGGCATGCAGGCGCCTTGCGCCGCGCACGAAGCAAGGGCCGCTGCAAGCGAGGTGCAGGATTTGGGTCTCGCCCACGCTCTGCGCGCGCTGCGCATCGAGCAAGGGCGTTCGGCATTCCCGCAACTGCGATCACGCTCGCGCCCCGCACCGCGCGCCGCGAGCGGGACACAGGCTCCTGAGAACGGGGCAGCGGCGGCATGCAGGCGCCTTGCGCCGCGCGCAGGGCGAGGAGCGGCAAGCGGCGCCGCAGCGAGCGCGTGCGGCACGCCCCCGCTCCGCGCGCGGAGCAGCGAGCGCATGCTGGAGCCGCGCTCTTCTCCACATGCGCCGCACGCGGAGCAAAAGCAGCGAGGAAAATGAACCGGAGAGGAAGGCATCGCCCATGATTCGATTCGGCATGGTCGGCATCGGGGTCATCGCAAGGGACTACGCGAGGCTTATCACGGAAGGAAAGGCGGGCAACTGCACGATAACCGCCCTGTCAAGCAGGAGCGAAACCCACATGAAACAGCTCCAGGAGGAGTTCGGGCTTCGCGACGCAACCCCGTTCACCGACTACTGCGCCATGCTGGACAGCGGAGCCATCGACGCGGTGATCATCTGCACCCCCCACTCGCTGCACCCTTCCATGGCCAAAGCGGCCGTTGATCGGGGGATCCACGCGCTCATCGAGAAGCCCATCGGAGTGTTTCCCGACGAGGTGGAAGACCTCCTTCGAACGCTTCGGGCGAACCCGGGCGTGAAATCCGGCGTGCTGTACTGCCGCCGTGCGGGAAGCGCCTTCCAAAAACTCCACGAGCTCGCGGAAAGCGGGTTCTTCGGCCAGCTCAAGCATGCCTCCTGGATCATCACCAACCTCTACCGCCCTCAGGCGTACCACAGCGCGCAAACATGGAAGGGAACGTACGCGGGAGAAGGGGGCGGCCTGTTGCTCACGCAGGCGTCGCACCAGCTCGACCTTTTGCTCTGGATGCTCGGCGCGCCCGAGAGCGTGCACGCCTTCTGCGGGTTCGGCGTGGAGCGCGACATAGAGGTGGAGAACGACGCCGTCTTGCACCTGCGCTATCCCGGAAACCTCACCGCCCAGTTCATCGCCTCGTCACGCGAATTTCCGGGGAGCAACCGGCTCGAGATAAGCGGCAGCGCAGGCCAGGCCGTGCTCGAAGACGACCGCGAGCTCACGCTTCGCGCGCTGTCCCAAGACGAGCGCGCGTTCTCCCGAACCACCGACGAGATGTTCGGTCGCATACCTTTCACCGAAAAAACGCTCTCTTTCGGCGATACGGACAACGCCGCCCAGCAAGCCGCCATCATCGCAAACTTCGTCTCGGCCGTCGAGCGAGACGGTCGCGTTTTGTGCTCGGTCGAGGACGCCCTGCTATCGCTCAGAACCATCAACGCCGCATACCTCTCGGCCTGGACAGGGGAAACGGTCTCCCTCGATTTCGATTCCGCCGAATATCGCAAAGCGCTGGAGAGCCGCTTTTGCTGACAGGGGGAGCACAGGGCGGCAGCAATGCCATCCTGCGGGGTCCGAAATTCAACATATCGGTTCCCCCTATCTTGCCAACTTACTAAAATCGTCACCATAGGGTACTATGGATATGCCCAATTCCAAATCCGAATTGTAGGAGGGAAGAATGAAGGAACAGTTGAACAACGGCATCAGCCGACGCTCGTTCGTGGTGGGCGGCACGGCCGCTCTCGCGTTCGCGGGCATCGGGCTCACCGGCTGCGGCGGCGGCGACACCAGCTCGGGCTCCAGCTCCACGAGCGACGGCACGTCCACCTCGGCGGGCACCCTTACCGCTGCCGTCGCCTACGACGGCAGCGACTACACGCCTGCCAGCACCTCGCAGGCGCTCCCGCTGGCCGGCAACCGCCACGTGACCGAGGCCCTTTACGACCTCGACCTGAGCGATTACTCCGCCTACGCGGCCCTCGCGGACGGCGACCCGGTTGCCGTGTCGGACACCGAGTACGAGATCACCATCCGCGACGGCGCCAAGTACTCTGACGGCACCGACGTGGTGGCCGGCGACGTGGTCGAAGCCTACACGCGCGCCACCGTCGAGGGAGGCATGTACCTGCCCATGCTCTCGTTCATCTCCTCTGTCGAGGCCAAGGACGACAAGACGGTGACCGTCAAGACCGCCTACCCCTTCTCCCTGATCAAGGAGCGCCTGTCGCTCATCAGGGTGACGCCCGCCTCCATGACCAACGACGAGCTCAAGGTTCACCCCGTCGGCTCTGGCCCGTGGGTCTACGACGAGATCACCGAGACGAAGCTGACCTTCTCGCCGAACCCGAACTACAACGGCCCGTACGCCCCCAAGGACACCTCCATGGTGTGGGACGTCATCAAGGACGACACCGCCCGCACGACGGCCATGACCGAGGCCACCGTCCAGGTCATGGAGAACGTCCCGGCCGACATCATCCCGCAGATCCAGGCGGTGGGCGCCACGGTCGACGACGTGCAGGGTTTCAGCCTGCCCTTCCTCATGTTCAACACGAAGAAGGCCCCGCTTGACGACAATCGCGTGCGCCAGGCGTTCTTCTACGCCATCGACGTGGAGAAGCTCATCAGCAACGCGCTCTCCGGCCAGGCAGCCACGGTCAAGTGCTTCCTGCCCGAGAACCACGCGAACTTCCACGAGGCCTCCACGGTGTTCACCTACGACCCCGACAAGGCCAAGAGCCTGCTGTCCGAGGCCGGCGTCGACAGCCTCTCCATCACCCTCGACACCACCGACGCCTCGTGGATCACGGCGCTCTCGCCCTCCATCAAGGAGGACCTTGCGGCGGTCGGCATCGAGGCGGAAATCCGCGAGTCCGTCTCGGCGGCCCTGTACAGCAACTACACCGACACCGACAACCCCGAGTTCGACGTGGTGCTGGCCCCGGGCGACCCGTCGGTGTTCGGCAACGACCCCGACCTGCTGATGAGCTGGTGGTACGGCGACAACAGCTGGACGCAGAAGCGCACGCAGTGGAAGGGCTCGGAGGCCTACGAGGAGCTCCATGGCTACATGCAGGCGGCTGTGGAGGCCACCGGCAACGAGCAGCAGGAGAACTGGAACAAGTGCTTCGATCTGCTCTCCGAGCAGGTGCCGCTGTACCCGCTGCTCCACCGCAAGGTGTCCACCGGCTACTACCAGGACAAGCTCGACGGCTTCAAGTCCATCGGCACCACGGGCGTTTCTTTCATCGGCGTTTCGAGCAAGTAGCTCTCTTCCCAAAAAACCGGTTACCGGTATAATAAGGTGAATTTGTCCGCAAACGGACCCACTGGTATCACTGAGTGGGTCCGTTTGGCGGATGTGGAAAACGGTTGCCGAAAGGGGTTTGAGCGATGAGCAATCTACTCAGGCTTATCGGGAGACGCCTCATCACACTCCCTATCATGATCCTGGGAGTCACGTTTCTTGTCTATTTCCTCATGTCCTTCTCTCCCATCGACACGGCTTACTCCGCGCTGGGCGAAGGAGCGACGCAGGAGCAGCTCGACGCGTACCGAGCGACGAACGGGCTGAACGACCCGTGGATCGTCCAGTACGGGAGGTTCCTCGTCAACATGTGCCAGGGAGACCTGGGCACCTACGGAGCCGGGTCCATCTCCGTCGCCGACAAGGTGGCAACAGCGCTCCCCATCACGCTGCAGCTGACGTTCATCGGCCTTCTCATCGCCGTCGTCATCGCCGTCGTGCTGGGCGTTGTTTCGGCCTTGTACCGTGATCGCTGGCCCGACCAGGTGATCCGCGTGTTCTCAATCATCTGCATCGCCACCCCGTCGTTTTGGCTTGCGGTTCTTCTCATCCTTTTGTTCTCTTCGACCCTGCACGTGCTCCCCGCCGCAGGCAACCTTCCGTCGTTCTCGTCCGACCCCGGCGGCTACCTGGCCCGCATGGCGATGCCGGCGTTCGCGCTCGGCGTTCCCGTGGCAGGCCAGCTCACCCGCGTCATCCGCACCGCCATGGTGGAGGAGCTTGACAAGGACTACGTGCGCACGGCCATCGGCGCCGGCATCCCCAAATCGGTCGTCGTCGCCAGGAACGTCCTGCGCAACGCGCTCATCACGCCGGTCACGGTGCTGGGCCTGCGCATCGGCTACCTCATCGGCGGCGCCGTCGTCATCGAGGTCATCTTCAACCTGCCGGGCATGGGCATGGCCATCGTGCAGGGCGTCCAAGGCAACTATCCCACCCTCGTGCAGGGCGTGACGCTCACCGTCGCCTTGACGTTCATCATCATCAACATCGTGGTGGACATGCTGTATATCCTTATCAACCCCCGAATCAGGACGGTGTAGAGACATGGTGCAGCTTCGTGGCAATCTCGTTGAGAAGATGGAGGGGAATGCCGGGCGCGTGCGCTTTCGCCGTTGGAAGAGCATGACGATCGGCTCGCGCATCTCGCTCATCGTCCTCATCCTCATCGTGCTCACGGCGGTGGCGGCGCCCGTGATCGCACCGCACAACCCGCTCGAGATCTTCACCGCCCGCCAGGCGCCCAACGCCGAATTCCTCTTCGGCACCGACGACAAGGGCCGCGACGTGCTCTCCCGCATGATGTACGGCGCGCGCTACTCGCTCGTCATCGGCCTGTGCGCCACCGGCTTCGCGCTCGTGTGCGGCTCCATCATCGGCTCCATCGCCGCAGTGTCCCGCAAATGGGTGTCCGAGGTCATCATGCGCGTCCTCGATGTGGTCATGTCGTTCCCGGGCATCGCGCTGGCGGCCGTGTTCGTGACGGTGTTCGGCAACTCGCTGCCTTCGCTTATCCTCGCCATCGGCTTCCTCTACATACCCCAGATCGCCCGCATCGTGCGCGCGAACGTGGTGAGCGAGTACGGCGAGGACTACGTCCGGGCCGTGGTGGTGTCGGGTGCGCGCGCGCCGTGGATCCTCGTCAAGCACGTCGTGCGCAACTGCATCGCGCCCGTCATGGTGTTCACCATCGTGCTGGTGGCCGACGCCATCGTGTTCGAGGCTTCGCTGTCCTTCATCGGCGCGGGCATCCCCGAACCTGATCCCACCTGGGGCAACATCCTCTCCGACGCGCGCAACGGCGTGCTTGCCGGCCGTTGGTGGCAGGCGCTGTTCCCCGGTTTGGCGATCATGATCACCGTGCTGTGCCTCAACATCCTCTCGGAGGGCATGACCGACGCGCTGGCGGCCGTCCCGAAGGCCCCCGTCAACGCCAAGGACTCCGACCTGGCCGGCAAGCGCGAGGCCGACCGCCTCGTGGCCGACCCGACGCTGGCCTACAAGGCCCAGGCCGAGTCGCTCAAGCGCCGCCTCGCCGAGCTGCAGGCCGTCGAGAAGACGCGCACCGACCGCTTCGAGGCGCGCACCGACGTTCCGCCCATCCTCGAGGTCAAGGATCTGTGCATCAAGTTCCCGCGCCACGGCGACGTGAACGTGGTCGATCACGTGAGCTTCGTCGTGCGCCCGCGCCAGACCATGGGGCTCGTGGGCGAGTCCGGCTGCGGCAAGTCCATCACCTCGCTCACCATCATGGGCCTGCTCGACCCGAAAGCCCAGGTGACCGGCGAGGTGCTCTACGACGGGCAGAACCTGCTCGACATGAGCCAAAAGGAGATGAACGCCCTGCGCGGCCGTGAGATCGCGATGATCTACCAGGACGCGCTGTCCTCGCTCAACCCCTCGATGCTCATCAAGTCGCAGATGAAGCAGCTCACCAAGCGCGGCGGCACCCGCACCGCCGAGGAGCTTCTGGAGCTGGTGGGCCTCGACCCGAAGCGCACGCTCGACTCCTACCCCCACGAGCTTTCGGGCGGCCAGCGCCAGCGCGTGCTCATCGCCATGGCGCTCACGCGCGATCCGAAGGTGGTCATCGCCGACGAGCCCACCACGGCCCTCGACGTGACCGCGCAGAAGCAGGTCATCGAGCTTTTGAACCGCCTGCAGAAGGAGCTGGGCTTCGCGATGGTGTTCGTGAGCCACGACCTGGCGCTCGTGGCCGAGGTGGCGAACTCCATCACGGTCATGTACGCCGGCCAGGTGGTGGAGCAGGGTCCTGTCAAGGACATCCTGTGCCACCCGGTGCACGAGTACACGCGCGGCCTCCTCGGCTCGGTGTTGTCCATCGAGGCCGGCGGCGACCGCCTGCACCAGGTGCCGGGCAGCGTCCCCAGCCCGAAGGACTTCCCCGTCGGCGACCGCTTCACGCCGCGCTCGAGCCACCCCGACAAGGTGTCGCAGCTGCGCCCTGTGCTCAAGCGCGTGGAGGACACCGACCACTACTACGCCGAGCTGCCTGACAGCGAGCTCAAGCGCCTCGGTATCAAACCGTACGTTCCAGGAGGTGCGCTGCTATGAGCGAGCTCGAAACGAACGCGGCCGAGTCCGTGGCGGGAGCCGCGGACGGCCAGACGCCCATCATCTTCCTCGACGACGTCCGCGTGACGTTCAAGACGCGCACCGGTTCCATCCTGCATCCGAACAAGGTGCAGGCCGTGCGCGGGCTCACGCTCAAGCTTATGCCCGGGCAGACGCTCGGCATCGTGGGCGAGTCAGGCTGCGGCAAGTCAACCACGGCAAATGTCATGTGCGGCCTTCAGCAGCCCACGTCGGGCAAGGTGTACTTCAAAGGCGAGGACGTGACGAAGCGCTCGGCTGCGCAGCGCCGCCTCATCGGCCGCGTGATCTCGGTGGTGTTCCAAGATCCCGCCACGGCGCTCAACGCGCGCATGACGGTGCACGACCAGCTGATAGATCCGATGCTCGTGCACAAGGTTGGCGACAAGGCCTCGCGCGAGAAGCGCATCCACGAGCTTATCGAGATGGTGGGCCTGCCGGAATCGGTCCTCGACGCGCTGCCGGGCCAGATGTCCGGCGGTCAGCGTCAGCGCGTCGCCATCGCGCGCGCCCTGTCGCTCGAGCCCGACGCCATCATCGCCGACGAGCCCACGAGCGCCCTCGACGTGTCGGTGCGCGCGCAGATCCTGAACCTGCTCATGGACCTCAAGCGCAACCTGGGCCTGTCGATGGTGTTCATCAGCCACGACATACAGACGGTGCGCTACATCTCCGACGAGATCATCGTCATGAACGCCGGCGAAGCCGTCGAGCGCGGCACCGCCAAGGAAGTGTTCGAGAACCCCAAGGACGATTACACGCGACTGCTTTTGGGCGCAGCTCCCTCGCTGCTCCATCCCGACTTGGGCAAGTAGCGCAGCGGAGCGGGTACTGTTTGGCACGACGAAGGGCCGCCGGATCGAAATCCGGCGGCCCTTCGCTTTTGGCCTTCCGGACGGACTCAAAACGATCTCGGACGGAAACGCCCGAATCATTTGCGATGCGCATAAAGGCGGAGAGCCCACGACCAGGAGGAGCGCGGCTCGCCCCGGGTCGGCGGCCGCAACCGGCCGAGGGCCGGGGCGCGGGCCGCGACCCGGGAAGGGGGCTCGCCCCGGGTCGGCGGTTACAGCCGGCCGACGATGCCCCGCCCCTGGCCGCAAGGGATCCGATCCACTTTTCGGCGGACGCACGCCCTCGCCAACTCCGATTCGTCAGATGAAGGCCCCCGAACTGGCACAGATCGCGCTTTGTGCATAGGTTCTGGCTGCAAAATCGCCTTGCGGATTCTTGCGACCTGGTCTTTCTCCGACCGAGCGTCGGCGCGAAGCCGATGCTCGGAAGAAAATCTATGCACAAAGCGCGATCTGTGCCACTTCGGGAGGCAATCTGAGCCAATCCCGGCTCAACTTTAGAAGGCTCCCCCCCCTTCCACCGAGCGAGCCTCGTGGTTCGCAGGCCCGCACGCACCATCCCGGCTAGGGGGCAAACGCGGGGAATCTCGCCATAGCGCCCGCCCCTTCCGCGCCGACCGGGCGGAAGGGGTGGGCGCATGCCCTTCGCCCACCTCACGCCATCCCCGCATCCGCAGCGGACCGCACGGCGGGGCGCCTGCGAGCTCGGGCAGGGCACCGCAGCCACCAGACCCCCTCCCGCCCTCCGCCCGCGACCCCCGTCCCCCTCACGCCGACCTCGCAAAATCACTCGTGTCCGCGAACACCATGCACGGAGCATGCCCCTCCCCTGCCGCAAACAAGAGGGTTCGCGGAGGCGCGCGAACGCACCTCTCCTTCTGCGCAGGACCCCGCGTCCACCAGCCTCCCCGCACCCGCGCCTCCCGCGCCACCTCGCGTCGGGCCCGCCCGCGCCCTCCGCCTTTTCGTGCCAATCCCCAGCGCATCCCCCTCCTCCGCCCCTCCCCTGCATCCGCAGGGGCCCACAGGCCGGGGCTTCCCGCGAACCTGAGCAAGAAGAAGCGCTGCGCCCCTCAATCGCACGCGCCAAACGCCGCGCGGACCGCACGTGCGTCGACCTCGGCGGCCAATCCTCAAGGCATCTCGCGTCAGGTCCGGCCACGCCCACGCACCACCTCGCGACGGCCCACCTCACGCCATCCCCGTATCCGCAGCGGACCGCACGGCGGGGCGCCTGCGAACCCAAGCGGAAGGGAAAGCCGCCCGACCCGAAGCTCGGAACCCGCCGACCGCATCGCGAGGCTTCCCGCGCACGCGCCGACCGCATCGCGCACTCGCACGCAGCCCTGCGCCCCCTCGCGCCGCGGCCCAGCACGGCTCCAGAAAGCGCGCCGCGGACGCGGACGGCAGAGCGTCCCTCCCGCCCGTTCGCGCGCCCTTCGCCCTCGCGCGCGACGCCCCTCCGCGTGCGAGGGCGCTTTTTATGTGACGACCTGCCCACATTCGTTGACGCTCGCCCTCGGAGACCTGTACCCTTTTACCGTTTGCAACAGACACGGAAAGAGGCTTCCACCCATGACTGATTCACCGTTTCGCGGCGTTATCCCACCGGTCGTCATCCCGCTGACCGAGAAGCGCCAGCTCGACCTCGAAGCGCTTGAGCGCACCATCAACCGCATGATCGACGCCGGCGTCGACGGGCTGTTCTTCCTCGGCTCGTCGGGCGAGGTGGCGTTCCTCACCGACGCGCAGCGCTACCACGTGCTGCAGGAAGCCGTCGCCATGGTGCACGGCCGCGTGCCGGTGATGGCGGGCATCATCGACATGGAGACGCTGCGCGTGGTCGACCAGGCAAAACGCGCTTCGGGCTACGGGGTGGACGCCCTCGTGGCCACCGCGCCCTTCTACGCCCTCGGCGGCCCGAAGGAGGTCGAGCGCCACTTCCGCGCCATCCGCGAGCACACCGACCTGCCGCTGTTCGCCTACGACCTGCCCGTCTGCGTGCACACGAAGCTCGACCCCACGATGCTCGTGCGCCTCGGCGCCGACGGCGTGCTGCAAGGAGTGAAGGACTCCTCCGGCGACGACGTTGCGTTTCGCTGGCTCGTGCTGCAAAACGAGGACGCGGGGCATCCGCTGCAGCTGCTGACCGGCCACGAGGTGGTTGTGGACGGCGCGTACCTCAGCGGCGCGGACGGCTCGGTGCCGGGCCTTGCGAACATCGATCCCGAAAGCTACGTGGAGCAGTGGCGCGCCGCACAGGCCGGCGACTGGGAGCGCGTGCGCGAGATCCAGAATCACCTGGCCCGCCTCATGTTCGTGACGCGCGAGGTAAAGGCCACCGTGGGCTTCGGCGCCGGCGTGGGCGCGTTCAAGACGGCGCTGTGGCAGATGGGCGTGTTCAACACGAACCAGATGCGCGAGCCTGTGTGCGCGCTCGAAGGCGAGGACGTGGAGCGCATCGTGGAGGTGCTCAAGAAGGCCGGCCTCATGGCCGCCGACGCCCCGATCCGTCCGTCGCACTGGAGCGCTTGCTCCATCGCCTTGCCGGAGACGTCGAAGTAAGGAGGCCCCGTGACCGCTGACCACGACACCATCGAAACGCTCGTCCGCACGCGCGATTGGCTCCGCGCGGAGCTGGACGCCTGCGTGCGCTTCTGGCTCGAGCACGGCATCGACCGCGAGAACGGCGGCGTGTACACCTGCCTCGACCGCACGGGCGAGGTGTACTCCACCGACAAAAGCGTGTGGATGCAGGGCCGCTGCGCTTGGACCTTCTCGCACCTGTGCCGCCTCTACGGCGAGCGTCCGGAGTGGATGGAAGCCGCGAAAAGCTGCCTCGACTTCCTCGAGGAGCACTGCATCAACCGCGAGGCGGGCGGACGCCTGTACTTCACGGTGACCGCCGAGGGGAAGCCCCTGCGCCAGCGCCGCTACTGCTTCTCCGAGGGCTTCTACGCCATCGCGAACGCCGAGTACTACGGGCTGACCGGCAAGATCGAGCACCTCGAGCGCGCGAGGCGCGCCTACCGCCTCATCTACGAGCTGAACAACGGCCTCATCGAAGACCCGACGGGACTCGGCCCCAAGACCATCCCCGAGACGCGCTCGGGACGCGCGCTGGCCGACCCGATGATCTTCCTCAACATCATCGGCATCATGCGCCGCGTCGACCCCGCCAACACCGAGGAGTACGACCGCCACGCGCGCGAGTGCACCGACGCGATCGTGCGCTTCCACTACCGTCCCGAGCTGGGCTGCACGCTCGAGAGTGTGAACGCCGAGGGCCAGCCCGAGCTCGACTACACCGCCGGGCGCGTGGTGAACCCCGGGCACGACATCGAGTGCAGCTGGTTCATGATGGACGAGGCCAACTACCGCGGCGACGAGGAGCTGCACAAGGCGGCCGAGCAGATATTCCGCCTGGCCATCGAGGCAGGTTGGGACAAAGAGTACGGCGGGCTTCTGTACTTCATCGACGCATGCGGCAAGCCCACCGAAGCCTACGAGCACGACATGAAGCTGTGGTGGCCCCACAACGAGATCATGATCGCCGCCTCGAAGGCCTACCGCGACACCGGCGACGCGTACTACCTCGAGTGGCTGCTGCGCACCGTCGACTACTGCAAAGAGCACTTCGTCGACCCCGAGTACGGCGAGTGGTACGGATACCTGCGCCGCGACGGCCTTCCCACCATGCCGCCCACGAAAGGCTCCACGTTCAAGGGGCCGTTCCACGTCCCCCGGGCCCTGTCCATGACCGAGCGAGCCCTCACCGAGATCATCGGGGACGAGGCGGCTCCATCGGCCTGACGCACGACAGGCCGCCCGACGGGGCGCCTCCGCGCGGCAGACCGCCTCGTTTCGCGCGGCCGCATTCGCGTTCGAAGCGCGATCGGCCGCGCGGCGCGGCGCTCCGAGGCCCCTCGTCTCCGAAACCTCCGCGAAAGACCATCGACCGCCCAACAACCCGCGAGAAAGGCGAAGCAATGAACTACCTGGGTATCGACTACGACATCAAGAACGCCCCCGTCCTCGACAAGGGCTTCATCCCGTTTGGCGTGTGGATGCGCGCCTACCTCGAAGGGGCCGACCGCCCCGTCTCCGTGGCCGTCGAGCGCGAGAACGGCCTCGTCTCGGTGCGCTCCACCTTCATCCGCGGCGAGGAATTCGCCGAGGCGAACCTGCGCTACGTAGAGCGCTTCGTGAAGTTCATGCTGTGGAGCACGGGCGGTTTCCGCATCTACCTCTGCGGCTGCGACGACATCGCCGCGAAGCTGGCCGAGGCCTACAGCGCCACCGGGGCGCGCGCCTTCGACTTCGGGTTCGTCGACGACGTGTACGAGAAGCCCCTCGAGGTGATCGCCTGCTCCGAGGCCGACTTCCCCGCCGCCAACGAGGCCGCCAAGCCCATCGGCGGCCACAAGGACGGCTGCCGCATCGGCTTCGACGCGGGCGGAAGCGACCGTAAGGTGTCGGCCGTAATCGACGGCGAGTCGGTGTACTCCGAAGAGGTGGTGTGGTACCCCAAGGTCACCGAGGACCCCACGTACCACTTCAACGAGATCGTGACGGCGTTCAAGACCGCCGCCTCCAAGATGCCGCGCGTGGACGCCATCGGCGTGTCGTCGGCCGGCGTGTACGTGGACGACTGCCCGATGGTGGCGTCGCTGTTCATCAAAGTGCCGCGCGAGAGGCGCGACGAGGTGAAGAGCATCTACAAGCGCGCCGCCGCCGAGATCGGCGACGTGCCGCTCGTGGTGGCCAACGACGGCGACGTGACGGCGCTTGCGGGCTACATGTCCACCGGCGAAGGGTCCATCCTCGGCATCGCCATGGGCACCTCCGAGGCCGTGGGCTACGTGAACGCCGCCGGCAACGTGCTGGGCTGGCTGAACGAGCTCGCCTTCGCGCCCGTGGACCTGTCGCCCGAAGCCATGCAGGACGAGTGGTCCACCGACTACGGCGTGGGCTGCAAATACTTCAGCCAAGACGCCGTCATCAAGCTGGCCCCCGCCGCTGGCATCGAGCTCGACCCCGAGCTCTCCCCCGCCCAGAAGCTCAAGGTGGTGCAGGGCCTGGCCGACGAGGGGCACGAGGGCGCGCTCGACATCTTCCGCTCCATCGGCGCGTACCTGGCGCACACGCTCGTGCTGTACAGCAGCTTCTACGACATCAAGACGCTGCTGGTGCTGGGCCGCGTGTCCTCGGGCGTGGGCGGCGACCTCGTCATCAGCGAGTGCAACCGCATCCTGGCCGAGGAGTATCCCGAACTGGCCGAGCAGATCACCGTCACGCTGCCCGACGAGATGATGCGCCGCGTGGGCCAGTCGGCCGCCGCCGCCTCGCTGCCGGAGCTGTAGGCCGAGTCCGACGCGTCGGCGAGCGGCCTGCCCGCCGGGCGGGCCAGCGGGCCAGCGGGCCGCATTCCCTCGCACAACGCCTCGTCCATGCCAAGGGCCCCCTCGCGGAAGCTCCGCGAGGGGGCCCTTGGCGCATTCGTCGTCGAAACGCAGGGAGCTTCTCGTCCGCCAACGCGCATGAGGCGGCGGCCCACCGAAAGCTTCCGATCCTCTACAGGGCGCGCCCGCGCACGACGACGCGTTCGATCTCGAGCGTCTCCTTGCTCAAAAGCACGGCGTCAGCCACGAACCCGGAAGCGATGGAGCCGCGATCAGCCAGCCCCAAAGCACGCGCCGGATTGGTCGATGCGGCCTTCACCGCGCTCTCGAGCGGAATGCCCATGTCGCGCACAGCAACGTACAGGCAGCGCATGAGGTCGCTCACCGAGCCGGCCAACGCCCCGTTTTCGATGGTGGCCACATATCCGCGCACAGTCACGTCCTGACCGCCCAGATCGTACGTGCCGTCCTCGAGGCCGGCGGCGCGCAGCGTGTCGCTGATGAGAATCATGCGATCGTCACCGAACATGTTGAACGCGAGGCGCACCATGGCAGGATGGATGTGAATGCCATCGGCGATGATCTCTGGCGTGACGTCGTCGCGTTCAGCCGCGGCGGGGATGGGGCCGGGCTTGCGGTGATGCATGGGATCCATGGCGTTGAACAGGTGCGTCAGATGCCGCACGCCCAGATCGAACGCATGGGCCGCCGTGTCGTAGTCCGTGCAAGTGTGCGCGAGCGAGATGCGCACCTCGTCCGAAAGCTCGCGGACGAACTCGTCCGCGCCCGGCTCCTCCGGCGCGATGTCCACGATCTTGAACAGGCCCCCTGCCACCTCTTGCAAGCGCCGGAACTCCTCCACGCTGGGATTGCGCACGTAGTCGGGGTTCTGCGCGCCCACCTTGCTCGGCGAGATGAACGGCCCCTCCATGTTGATGCCCACGAGCGCCGCCTCGTTCGCCGCCGGCTCATAGGCCGCCGCAGCTTGCGCCGCGCGCGTGAGCACGTCCTCGGGCAGCGTCATCGTGGCCGGACACATGGCCGTGATGCCGCGCGACGCCTCGTACGCGCCCATGCGGTGCAAGCCTTCGAGGTCCCCATCGCTCATATCGGCCCCGGCGCTGCCATGGAAGTGCAGGTCGATCAGACCCGGGATCACATAGCAGCCCGATGCGTCGAGCGCGCCGCCTTCGCCGTCGGATTCTTCCGCAAAACGGCCCCCGGCCGTGAACACATCGCGCTCGACAAAGCCCTCGCCGTCGAACACGCTTCCGTTGATGATGCGCATTGCCTTTCTCCTTCCGAACTGCCTCAGCAGGTGGTTTTCGCAGGGACATTATACCTTCTTGCCGGCTTTCTCTCAGCCTTTGCCGCGAGAAGGTCGGCGACGATCCGCATCTTTTCGCAAACCGAGGGCCAATCTGCACAGAAATCGCCGTTGTGAAGCCCTGACGGCGCCTTCGAGGCCCCTTTCGCGCGGACCGGGACCGGCGGTCGAGGCGTTTGCCCAGGTCGGCGATCTCGGCGCGGCCGCAAATCGCCCTCGGGGGCTTCACAACGGCGATTTCTGTGCATTCGGGGGCCGAGAAACCATCGGTAGGCTGGCGGCGAGCGTCCTCGGGAGGGAGGAAGGAAGGAGGGAGGAATCGTCCGGAAAGCACCATTGGAGTCGGGGGGTCGGATTGAACGACAGAGGCGCCCGGCCTGGTCAACGCCCTCGGGAAGGGCGAGGAGGGGGGAGAAGGAGTTCTCGAAGCCCGAGCCAAACGGAAAGGGCCGCCGCCCGGCAAGCACCATCGGAGAAAGGAGGAACAAAAAAAAGGGGGGGGGGCAAAGCCTTCGAAGAGGGAAACGCCCTCGGGGACGGCCGGACGGCACGACCTTCGAGGAGGTCGGGCTGCGCGCCCACCGACCGGCATGTGCCCCCTCCGGAAGAGGCCCCCAGAGCGGGCGGATGAGCGATCGGACCCTTCGGCCGGCGCGCGCCCCGGCCGGAGGGAGCCGCTCGGGGCTCCGCGACCAGCGGTTGCCGCAGCACCGGCGAACGTCCACGGCCGGCAGGCGCGCAGTCTAACCCACCGGCACCCCCACCCGACGTCTTCCGGCCGGCAAGCACCCCTAGCCAGCTGGCCCCACGGCCGAAAGAAACCCGCAACCGCCGGGAGGGCGCAGCGCCGGACGCCCCTCCCGCTGGCGAGCCCCCCGACGGCAGGCGGGCGCAGCGCCGGACGCCCGCGACCCGCCCCACCCGCAGCCCCAGTCACTT
>NZ_NFJP01000047.1 GCF_002159915.1 Gordonibacter sp. An230 | reverse complement strand
ATGTGTATAAGAGTCACCCCGATTGACCACCTCCATCCTCCCCTCGAAAGGAGGCCTCTTATGAGTACCGACCCCCTGGACCGATACCAGTCCATGATGCACGACACCCATGCGCCCGCCCACCTGCCCGACCAGGTGCTCGAGCAGGCCCGCGCCCGGCTGGCTGCCGACAAGGTCGAATCGGCTGCAAGAAGCAGCAGCGCCCGTGCGGCCAGCATGAGCGGCACGTCCGCGCCGAGCGCACCCACCCTGCGCTCGGAAGGCACCGTGGCGACCGCATGCCAGCAGCCCGCCTTTCCCGGCAGCTCCTCGTCGCGCTGCAGCGCCGCAGCGCCTGTTGCCGCGCCGACCTTCTCCGTCAAACGCAGCCGCATGAAGGGCTTCGCCCTGGCCGCCTGCACCGTGCTGGCCCTGGGCCTGGGCGGCACGGCCATCGCGCTGGGACTGCCCGGCCTGGTTGGGAACGGCGACGTCCCGGCAGTCGCCAACTCGTTCCAGCTGGCCGCCTTCGCTGACGAGGGCGGGACGCCGGCGAACGGGCCGGTCACGTTGAGCTCCGAGGATTTCGCGCTCACACGCGCATCGACCGGACCCCTCTACGACGCCGAAACGGATTCGTATCCAGGCCCTATCGTGGCATCGCGCGCCTACAACCTGAACCTCACCTGCTCGGGCGAGAACATCGCCTCCATCACCTACGAGCTTCAGGGCGAAGGGGTCTCCTTCAACAACTGGCAGCTGACGAGCGAATACCTTGAATCGAACGGCGAACCCGAGGCGGGAAGCGCCGTGGCAACCGCAGACCAAGACAGCACGTTCACCGTCGATTACCACGACCAGGACATGAACGCCATCGATCACGTGCACCATGAAATCTGCCTGAGCTACGTGCTCGAGGGCAGCGACAGGCAGGCGTGGGACGAGTTCTACGCAAGCACTTCGCATGACCACGTTCCCCGTGACAGCGCAACCGAAGAGGAACTCGCCGCATGGAACGAGGCATCTGACAAATTCGAGCTTGTGCTCGGCCAGCATGATGCCGAGATAATCTCGCAGGCCAAGATCGCCATCACCGCCACGTTCAACGACGGAACGACCGCAACCAAAACCTACCGGCTTGTCCCCGTGGACGACTTCGAGCAGGCGTACTCCGCGTACCTTGCAGACCGCTTCTCCACCGATGGTGCTGCCGAGCCGAACCGTCCCGTCCTCTACACGCTCGAGGAAGTGGCCGGTTAGACGGCGCGTCCAACCGGGCCGCGTTTGCGGAATGCGGCCGTGCGTCCTATGATGTCGGGAGCCCGAACGGTGTTCGGGCTCCCGTTCTCTTGTCCAAGGAGCCGACCCATGAGAATAGCCGGATTGCAGAAGCTGACGTTGTTGGACTTCCCCGAGCACACGGCGGCCACCGTGTTCCTCCCGGGATGCAACTTCCGCTGCCCCTTCTGCCACAACGCCGCGCTCGTGCTGGGCGCGGGCGATGCAACCGGCGATACGCCGGTCGAGGAGTTCTTCGCGTTCCTGGACAAGCGGCACGGCCTGCTCGACGGCGTGTGCGTCACCGGCGGCGAGCCGCTGCTCCAGCCCGAGCTGGCCGATTTCTGCGCGCGCATCAAAGGCGCGGGCTTCGCGGTGAAGCTGGACACGAACGGCAGCTTTCCCGACCGGCTGCGCGAGCTCGTCGAAAGCGAACTCGTGGACTATGTGGCGCTGGACGTGAAGAACGCGCCCGAGCGCTACGCGGAAACCGTCGGCGTGCCCGGCTTCGACCTGGCGCCTGTCGCCGCATCGGTCGATTACCTGCTCGCCAACGCGGTACCCTACGAGTTCCGCACCACCGTCGCGCGCGAGCTGCACGGGGCGGCCGACCTTATGGCGCTCTCCCGCTGGATCGCCGGCGCCCATGCCTGGCACCTGCAGAGCTTCGTCGACGCCGACACCGTACTTGCCGGCCCCGGCGCCCTGCACGCCTGGAACCCCGCCGACCTCGAGGCCCTCCTTCCCGAACTGCGCCAAGCCGTCCCCAACACCCAGCTGCGCGGCGTGTAGGAGCACGCGCGACGAATTTTTCGCCTTCTCCGGAACAATCGGGACGCCTCTCCCGTATTGTCTCCAGAGAGGTGAATGCATGCACATTCCGTTTAAGCGCACAACGGGCCGCACCGATGCGGCCGACAATCCTTGCCCGCTTCGCTCGGATGCGTTCTTGAGACGCGCCATGGATGCGTGGGGCGACACGGTGTATCGTGTGGCGCTCGCGCAGACGGGGTCGCCGAGCGATGCCGACGACGTGTACCAAGACGTGTTCATGCGCCTGCCGGAGCACACGGCCGCCTTCGAGAGCGACGAGCACCTGAAGGCGTGGCTGCTGCGCGTCACCATCAACTGCTGCCACGATTTCGCGCGGCTGAGCTGGAACCGCCGCACCGGCGGATTGGAGCAGGAGCACGTCGCGGCAGCGCGAGCGCTGCAGCAACGGAGCACGGCCCCGACCGCCCGCCTGCGTTTTTCGAGCACCACCGAACCAGGATACTCGTCATAGCCACCTGTATTGCCTTGCTGTTCGATGCGGGCACAGCCGCGCTCGCCCTCAACGCGCCGGGCGGGTTCGGCATCGTCAACGACCTCATGGCAAACCCCCTTCCCCGGACGAGAACGCCGCAAAAGAGCCCGAAGAAGCGAAAGAGAGCCCATTGGAGCTCGATGCGAGCCAATTCAAAGGCGGCGGGAGCTACAGCGGACATGGCACAACCCCACCGACGACTCGCTCTGGAACTACGAATGGGCAGGGTACAAGTACCATTTCAACATACGCTGCGAGGGCGACAACATCGAGACCATAACCTACGAGATCGAAGGGAAGCGCAGCTACTTCGATATCATCGACAGAACCGCCACACCAAAGCAGCAGGCGAAGGGCGTCCATGCATACCATTCCCCCAAGACTGTCACGCTCGACTACGACCTACAGGAATCGATCGACGATGGACACATCGTTGAAATCTACACAGGCTTCCCTCTTTCGGAATAGGGACTCGATGCCTATCGCCAGCTGATGTCCGAGGGCCACTCATACGAGGCGGCCGCACAGCTGGATGTCGCCATCGAAGAAGGAGCAGCACGCGAGCTGGCAGGCTCGGTGCTCAGCGCGACGGCCACGTTTGCCGACGGCTCGATCCAAACCAAGTCGTATCTCATAGAAGCCCCCGACCTCGGCAACCCGACCAGCTACGCCCTCACTGAAATAACCGGCAGCTCGACACAACTAGACAGCCGAAGCGAAGTCGTCGAAGCGCAGTATCGAGCCCGCTCATGCCGTCTCCCGCCCTCGCTCGAAGTGCGGCGCACTGACGATACCCGCCAGCGTCATGCCTCCCTGAAATGATCTGCAACATACGTCGTATTTATCAGCAACCCGTGCCTGAAGAGTATGTTGAGCATCGCGCTCATGTCGCTCCATTCAAATTTGCCGTGATGGCAACAGTTGTTGCGCTTTTCTTTGAACCTATTCAGTTCCGCAGAGTACTCCTTGCACCATGCCTCGTTGCAGCCGTCTACGTGACCTGCCAATTTCGCAGCATTGCCGTCCTTCTTCAAAACTGAAGCAAACGTGCCAATCGTAATACGTTTCTCCTCCTTATCAAGCGCGCTCGGAGCGTAGAGTCCTGCCAGCTTCTCCTTAAGGCTCGACTTCAGATGTCCCTCCATCGCCTTGCAGAACAGAATCGAACAGCACGAGGCATCTATCTCTCGCACGTCGCGCTCACGCATGCCGCGAAAGAAGTAGTACAGTCGGATACCGCATTCGATGTTGTTTGCAACCGCCTTTTCGAGACCATCTAAGACGCTTTTGCTCAAATTGAAGAATTCGAGGTTTTCTTGCGTGAGCGGAGGCAGCTGGACGCTTTCGAGATTTGCGCAGAACGCATCGTCAACGAACTCGTACTCTTGCGATTCGGCTTCTTGCACAACGAACGACTCCGCAGGTGGGAGCGCACCCAACAACCCGTCCGCCTCCTTCGCAAAGCCCTCGCTTTCACGATCAAGACAGGACAGCTGCCTGATTGCGTAGGTGTCCAAGTGCTTTTTAACCGTCTTGAAGAGCTCGTTGTTCCTCCAAACCCGGTAGTCGCCTATCACGCACAAGCGGTACTTTGCCCTGGTGACGGCGACATTCACGATATGGGAATCAACCCACTGAGCGGACCGAAGAGTCGTGCTGTCGCATCCCAGCAAGAATATAACCTCATCAGCTTCTTTGCCCTGGAATGTATGAACCGTCCCGATCCCGTCTCTCATCCAAGCTTTGAGCATCGCTTGGCCTTCGTCTCCGAGCGAGCCATACCATTCGCTCTTTTGTAAAAATGCCTTGAACCCTGCCACGACCGATTTGAAGGGAGCTATTACAAACAAACGGGGTTCGCCCTCTAGGGCCCCGCAAGCAAAAGCTTTCTTCACGAACTCGAGCGCTTTTGTCCCCTGCGCCTCCACGTAACGATCTCCATTGCCGCGCTCTTTGCCCGCAACGTTCAGCCAGAAGGAACGGTCAAACACGAAGCCTTCCATCTTCTCCTGCGAGGGAGGCCGAGTCTGCTGGTTCATCGTGCCACCGTAGGATAGCTCGTTCGATATATCGTACATGGGACTGACGCAGCGACGATGCACGGTCAAAGGAAATCCCAACCACTCCCCGTTCAGATAGGTTCCCCATACGTTGAGGTGATCCGCACAATGCTGGACTGATAGGCATTTTGCCCGATACGGCACGAGGTTCTCGTCCCGGATTCCTCGCCGTATGACGTCCACCTCGTCGTTGACGACGGGCTGGACCTGCAAAGGATCGCCCAATACAACAGCCGAGGAGCTTCGCAGCAAAGCTCCAAGCGCAATTTGAGGCGAAGACTGTCCGGCTTCGTCCACTATGAGCATGCCGAGTGCCCCTGGCTCGCGCACATCGCCGAGCAGCCGCTCAACCGACGCAAACGTGGTGGACAGAACAGGGACGAGCAAGAACAGCGAATTGAACAAGTGGAGATAGCTGGCCTCGCGATCTCGCACCGAGAAGTTCGCCCGTTGCCATTCGCCACCGTATTCGATCTGGGTGCTTTCCTGACCCCACATCATCAGCAAATTCTTCATGTTGGAACGGAAGCATTTTGAACCCAACACGAATTCTTTTTGCAGTCTCAATGCGCAAAACAGCAGCTTCTCGCGAGCCCGATCGAACTCGGCATCGGCCCAGAGACTCGAGGCATGCGCCCACGCCCGACTTGCCGGATCATCGCTGATCAGATCATTCGCGAATTCCCACGCATCAACTTGTTCGATAGATCCGTTGGGAAAACACACTGTCAGCTTAAGTCGCTTGCGCGCATGCTCGGCTTCGCACTGCAAGCGGCTGTACTCTGCGAATGCGGAATCAACACATTCCTTCAAACGCTCTCGCTCGTGCAAAATCGACGCGAGTTCTTCCTTGCGGCAGTCGTTCGAACGCTTTGCCTCAGCATGCTCTGCAACTCGCGCTTCAAGCTTCTGTTTGAGGGAGAGCACCTGCAAGCGGTGTTTGTCGAACCGCTCTAAAGACCCGTTCGACCTCTCACGAGCACGCCGCATGTCATCGGTCTCGATCCGCAGAAGTTTCTGAAGCCAAGATCGTGCGTTTATGCTCAACTCGAGGTTCTTCAGCTCCCGTTCGTATTCTCGCTCAGCACGCTCGTAAGCCTCGCAGCCTTTGGCAACCTGCTCTTCGGATTCAAGAACACGCGTATAAGCTCGCCCGAGGGATGCGTTGCTTAGGCTCAAGGCAGCCTCGCAAGTCGATTGTCGCTTGGACAATTCCCCTTCGCGTCCTTCAGCGTGAGCCTTCGCCGCTTCCAGCTTGGCACGAGCCTCAACCAACGCTCGGACGAGGTCGGTGTAGCGCACGATCTGATCGCTTTGCTCACGCAGCTCCTCGCGTGCAGCAAGAACGGCGGCCATCTGGTTCTCGAACCGAGTGACGGCATCGCTCCAAGATCCCTCTTTGGCCCTCTGCTCCATATTCTCATTTGTGCAGCGTTTGAGCAGATTTTTCAAAACACAACGGGAGAACCTGCCGACGTTCTTCTGCTTGCCCAAGGGCGCGGAAACCAAGCCCCACGACACTCGGTCCGCAACATCGTCGTCCGCTCCTTTCTGCTCATCAAGCAACAAGTCTGCAAGTTCCGTGAAGTAGCCGACATCGGAATCCGAGAGGTCTACGACGTCTTCCGGCGGGCAGAACAAATCCCGCACTTCAGACATATCCTCGGCATCAGATACACCATCGAGCATGCGATCCAACCCGGGCAGCTCTTTGGTGATGTTTTCGACAGCCTTGTTGTTTGCCGACGCCACCAACATTCCGTACTGCGCGATCTCGGGATCCTTGAACACCGCGTACTGCGGATAATAGAACGAGTAGCCCCCTTTCTTGCTCTCCCCATCCTTGAAAGACTGCTTGGCAAAAGCGTCGTCGGGCGTCGCGTACTTTGACAAGAGTTTTGCCCGCCGCACGATGTTCTCGGCAACAATCTCTTTGAGTAAGGTGGTTTTGCCTGTGCCAGGAGGACCGTTGATCGAAAACGCGTCGCTCTTTGCCCTCGATTCGAGCGCGAGCGTGATCGCCGCTTGCTGCATGAACGAGGGACGAAAACGAGAAGGCCATTTACCCAATGGCAAATCTTCAACCCGAATCGCACGGCTCATAAAGGCAATAACGTCCTCGGCCGTGGAGCAACGTGAAAATGCCCAGCGAGACGGCCTCGCTTCAGGCGCATCAAACTCATCGGACAGCAGCTTCGGAGCAAGTATATACGGACGGACATATGAAGGCATCGGCATCTGGGCGAGCAACGTAGATTTCACGAGTGCGAGATCATGCAGAATATAGCTCTTCGACAGTTCGTTCCCGTCAACCCGAAGCTCGTCATCTTCTTGGCCGGTACGTGCGTATTTGTAGCAGACTTCCTGACCGAAGATAAGCTCCTTTGCGCCTCTAATCTTCGCATGCAAGAGGCTGTACAGTGCGTCGAAGAAATCTTTATCGACCCTTACGCGCTCTCTTCCATGCAGAAGCTCTGATTCGAACCGTTTGGTAAAGCTTTGATACGCCTCAACCGAAATATGATGAATCAGTTCAGAGCGAGCGTCGCAAGAGCAGTCCAAAGCCCACAAGATGGGAGAGATGCGCAAGGAATCGCGCAGATACCACCCTTCGCTATCGACCCTCAAACCAAAACATGCGACGCTTTCTCTCCGGGGTTTTTCCGGACGCGCATCGCGCCTATCATCCAACCTCTTCTTCAGCGCATCGAATGCGTCGCCCCGCACAAAAGAATATGCGCACATGCACGCATCAGTCGAAACGAACTTGTGATAAGGGTACATGCGCGCATCGAGCTCAACACGTTTCAAATAGTCGAATGCGTCCACCGTTCCCTTGTGGCAAATCGAAATGCTGTACGCCTTCTTCGCACTCTTGACCTTAGAGGCAGCGCGTAACGAAGCTCTTTCTTCTGGAGACTGCCCCATGAACGCGCCTTGGTCGAGGAACTCCAAAAGATGCCAGTAATCAACCACATTCGCACACTGGCCAAATTCGCCCATCGCGGCTCCTCCGAACAATCAACCTGCGTTCAAGATATTATGAGTTATAGGCATATTTTATAGTATCAGAAGTCCATACAAACAGCTCGATGACTTCCTTCAGACGCAAAACAGGAACCATGGAAACCAAGGCCGAAAACCGCTGTGCGACAGATGCGCTGGTAGCTTATTCGCGAAAACAGCGGTCGGCTCCTTCTCGTCCTCTTCGCGCACGATTAGACGATAATGAGATCAGATCAAATTCTGAGCACAATGTGCTCCGAATTGGGAACGTGGCATAAAACTGTCTCATATGCCTAAGTGCGCGCACAGCGAAGCCCCTTCCGGACTCCTTCGTCAGGTGCTCGAACAGGTACTTCATGAGATGCTAGCCGCACTCGGCGCAGTCGATTCAGCCCTCGCTGAATGCCGAAGTCGTTCCGCAACGCGCAACGACTCCCCCCCTCGGTTTGAGAATTGCGCGCGCTGCGTGTAGCGAATCCCTCTTTTTCATCAAAAAAGGCCGGATCGAAGCGATCCGGCCCTCAACCTGCGTGCTTGTTTCGCGCCTTACGCCACCACTTGGGCGCGCATGGCGTTGACTTTCCGGAGCACCGCCGCCGCGCCGGCCGTTATGTCCACGGAGCCGTCCGCACCTACCTCGAGCAGCGTCGGCGCCTGCATGATGCGGTAGCGCTGCGCCAGCTCAACGTTCTCCTCAGCCAAAAGCTCCTCGTAGGCGATGCCCGCTTCGTCCATCTGAGCGGCAGCGTGCTTGCAGTTCGGACACGTGCGCGTAGCCACCAGATAGCGGCCCGCCGGCAACGCGCTGCGCGCGGGCACCTCCTGCGCGACGGCGACCGGAGCGACCTCGTCCATCGCCACCGACACGACGTCGGAAGCTCCCACGGACACGGCGCCCGAAACCGTCACGTGCGAGCCTGCCTGGCCGGCGGTCTCGGCCGCCGCAGTCACGGCCACGGCGCCTTCGCGCGTTAGATGCGAATGCCCCAGGTCGTACTCCACGCGGTCGGCGAACTCCTGGGCCTTGCCGTCGTTCCAGTTCTTCACCGGGCGATAGTAGCCGGTGATGCGCGAGTACACCTCCGTCTCCTCGTGACAGCACGGGCACTCGTACACCTCGCCGGCGATGTAGCCATGGTTCTTGCACACCGAGTACGTGGGAGACAATGTGTAATACGGCAGCCTGTAGTTCTCGGCGATCTTGCGTACGAGCGTGGCAGCCGCCTTCCAATCGGGCAGCTTCTCGCCCAGAAACGCATGGAACACGGTGCCGGACGTGTAGAGCGTCTGCAACTCGTCCTGCACGTCGAGCGCGCTGAAGATGTCGTCGGTGAAGCCCACCGGCAGATGCGACGAGTTCGTGTAGTACGGCTTGCCCTGATCGTTAGCCGTGATGATGTCGGGGAATTGCTCCTTGTCGTGCTTGGCGAAGCGGTACGTGGTGCTCTCGGCCGGCGTGGCCTCGAGGTTGTACAGGTCGCCGTACTCTTCCTGGTAATCGGACAGACGGTCGCGCATGTGGTTGAGGACGTCCTTCGTGAACGCCTGGGCCGACGCCTGCGTGAGATCGGCGCGCAGCCACTTCGCGTTCAGGCACGCCTCGTTCATGCCCACCAGGCCGATGGTGCTGAAATGGTTCTCGAACGTGCCCAGATAGCGCTTCGTGTACGGATAGAGGCCGGCGTCCAGAAGGCGCGTGATCACCTCGCGCTTCGTCTTGAGCGAGCGTGCGGCCACGTCCATGAGGTGGTCGAGGCGGTGGTAGAAATCGGCTTCGTCGGCGGCGAGGTAGGCAAGACGCGGCATGTTGACAGTGACCACGCCCACGCTGCCCGTGGACTCGCCGCTTCCGAAGAACCCGCCGGACTTCTTGCGCAGCTCGCGCAAATCGAGGCGCAGGCGGCAGCACATGGAGCGCACGTCGGAGGGCTCCATGTCGGAGTTGATGTAGTTGGAGAAGTAGGGCGTGCCGTACTTCGAGGTCATCTCAAACAGCAGCTTGTTGTTCTCCGTCTCGCTCCAGTCGAAGTCGCTGGTGATGGAATAGGTGGGAATGGGGTACTGGAAGCCACGACCGTTCGCGTCGCCCTCGATCATGATCTCGATGAACGCCTTGTTCACCATGTCCATTTCGCGCTTGCAGTCGCCGTAGGTGAAGCCTTGCTCGCGCCCGCCCACGATGGCCGGCTGATCGCGCAGGTCGGCCGGGCACACCCAGTCGAGCGTGATGTTCGAGAAAGGCGCCTGCGTGCCCCAGCGGCTCGGCGTGTTCACACCGAACACAAAGCTTTCGATGCACTGTTTCGTCTCTTCGTAGGTGAGACCGTCCGCCTTCACGAACGGTGCGAGGTACGTGTCGAAGCTGCTGAACGCCTGGGCGCCCGCCCATTCGTTCTGCATGATGCCGAGGAAGTTCACCATCTGGTTGCAGAGGCTCGACAGGTGGCTCGCCGGCTTCGACGTGATCTTGCCGGGCACGCCGCCGAGGCCTTCCTGGATGAGCTGCTTGAGCGACCAGCCCGCGCAGTAGCCCGTGAGCATGGACAGATCGTGCAGGTGGATGTCGGCGTTGCGGTGGGCGTTGGCCACCTCGTCGTCGTAGATCTCGGAGAGCCAGTAGTTGGCCGTGATGGCGCCGGAGTTCGAGAGGATGAGGCCGCCCACGGAGTACGTGACCGTGGAGTTCTCCTTCACGCGCCAGTCCTCGACCTTGACGTACTGATCGACGAGATCCTTGTAATCGAGCAGCGTGGCGTTCGCATTGCGCACCTTCTCGCGCTGGCGACGGTAGAGGATGTAGCTTTTGGCCACGTCGGCGTACCCGGCGGTGGAAAGCACCTCCTCCACGCTGTCCTGGATGTCCTCGACGGCTATGACACCGCTTTTGATCTTCGGCTCGAAATGCGCGGTCACGTTGAGGGCCAGAAGGTCGATCGTGGAGGGATGGTACTGCTTCCCCAACGCCTCGAACGCCTTGGCGATGGCGCTCGAGATCTTGGCGATATCGAATTCGGCAACTTGGCCGTCGCGCTTCTGAACCTCGTACATGCTCGCTCCTTCTTCGCTTGACGCTGCGTTTTCCCTCAACCGCGTGATCGCATGCGGAATGCGCCCGCAGAATGCGGCTCGAGCATGCGATCAGTCGGGAATCAGTACTGCGTACCCTACCAGCGTCGGGCCGGTTAGTCAACGAATGTCACCCATATGTTGAAGATGGTGTATTCCTACTAACAAGATATGGTATGTTTTTGCCATCTGGGATTTTACGGCGGGAACGAGCGGAGCCCCATGAAAAGCGACCTGCGCGTTTAGAACAAACCCTCCTTGATCGAGCTTCCGAGCGACATGCGGTCAAGCCGAAAACCACCCACCTGCACGTATCCATTTTGCATGGAATTTCACGCGCATGTTCGCACGCGAAGAGGATGGGCGGATATGCGGCGCGGGGAATGCGAAGGTGCGCACGAGCTTGAGCGAAGGAGAGGCGAGAAGCTCGTCAGGAGACATCTGGCAACCACAAGTGCAATCTGCGCGCGAAGGAGGGGGGGGGGTGCGATGCGGGCAATGCGGGAGGCGCGGAAGGCGACGCGCGCTGTCGCCCGAAACGGTCGGTTTCGCGTTAAAAGCGACCTTTCAGACGACAATGCATAACTTGGACTCTTACGCCCGTTCGCGCTGCAAGTTGGATAATGCGCGACAGCACGTTGTCCGAACTGCCACTCGGGCTCGCACGCGCGCACCCGGGGCAAGCGTCTGAGCGCCGGCAACGCGGCACGCACCACGCACCGACTCACGCGCGCACGGGGCAGATGTCGTCATGCATGGCTCCCGTTCGCAAGCGTTTCGTACGCGACCGTGCCGAGACAGAATGAGAAGGGCGAAAGGAAAGGGCGAAGACCTCAGGCATCGGGATGGGCGCGGAAGGCAAGGGATGACAGGTGACGGGGAAACGGAAGATGGGGCATCCGGATTCACTCCGCGCACAAAGAAGCGAAGGAAAATGTTCCCAAATTGCGAGCACAATGTTTCACGTGAAACAAATTGTCGTAATGTACTGCGGTAAAGAAACAAACGTTTCACGTGAAACACTGAATGGGAAGGTGCGCAAACGGATACCAGAAAAAGAGAGAAATCCTGTCTGCCCGAAGAGCATCAATCGCTTTCGCGTATGTCTAGCGCACCCGAACGTTCTTTCGAGCAAAATGAGAACCGCATGCGCGCCGCTGCGCGGGTCGCGCCGCCGACAAGCCGATCTCCACTTTGAGTCGCATCACGTTCCTGCACGGGCCTCGCATCTTTCAGGCCCTCTCCCCGGCCAACCTCGCGCATCGGAGCCTCGCCGTCGGAATGGCGACCCACAGCAGCTGACATCGCAAGCCAGCCACGCGCACCCGCATCGGAGCCGCACATCTTTTCCCCATGCGTCCGCGAAACGACCGCTCGCCAGCAGAGGCAGAAACCGTTTTCGAAGTGAGGCGACGAAACGCAATAAATCCAGAGCTGGGCACAGCAAGAAGCCTCTGCTCCCCCTGAACCGCCCTTTGCGCTACGCGTCCTCGATTCGCGTCCAGCTGCGCCCTCCCTCCCGAACTCGGCTCACCGTCCAAGCGAAAGCACGCCAGTCGTCCTCGCACGACGGCAAAGACCCCCTTGATCGTTCGCAGCAACGACAATCGACCCCATGGCGGCGAAAACCCTCGTCACCTAGAAGAAAGGTGCCGCCGTGCCAAGCACGCACACAAGCCTACCCGCGCATTGCGCACGCATGCAGAAACGCCTATGATGAGCCCGATAGGCCAAACTTTCGCCGAGCGAAAGGACGATTCCATGCAGAAAAAAGCAAGTTCCCTGGCATGGATTGCACCCATTGCATACGTGGCATCCCTCGACAGCTTCGCGATCGTCGCCGTGATGCTGGCAATCGCCGATGACGGTTTCTACGATGCCGCCGACACGCTCATGAACGTGCTTTGGCGGCTGTCTGTCGGCTTTTTCTTCGCGAGCGTCGTAACGAGCATCTGGCTTGCAGTGCGTGGAGGCGCCGCACGCCGCGCGACACTGCGGCGCGCGGCGCTGCTGACGAAGCTGGGGCTCATTCCTTTCTTTGCTTTCGGCGCTCTGGTCATGGCCGCGCTCATGATGTTCTCGCTCTTTCCGGCGCTGGCGTTCATAGGCTGGATAGGGCTTCCTGTCGCCGGAGCCATCGGCTGGCTGGCCATGGTAGGCGGGTCGCCATGGGTCATCGCCTATGCTGCGCGGCTGCAAAGCGACGGGCTGATCAGCGCCGGAGAATGTGCGCTCCACATAATTTCGCAGATGCTCTTCTTCATCGACGTGGCAGATGCGATCATCCTGTTCGTCCGTGGACGAAGGCTCGAACGGCGCGCACAGTCACCAGCCCCGCCCGCCCTAACGCCCGCAGGCGGGCCAGCACCGGAAGACGCAAGCGCCTCGTGATCAAATAGAACCGAACCGACCCCCGAAAGGATATCCGCGATGAATCAGCACCCTCTGCGGCGCGCCGACCGCGCCGCCTCGCGCGACGAGGCGCTTGAAACGCTTGATACCGCACCGTTCGTCGTCGTGTCGACCACAGATGCGGACGGGGAGCCTTACGGCGTGCCGCTGTCGTTCGTGCGCCGCGGAGACGCGCTGTACTTCCACACCTCGAGCGAAGGAGGCCACAAGACGGACTGCTTTCGCCACGACCATCGCGCGTGCGCAACAGCCGTTACGGGCGTGAGGGCGTTCTTCGAAGGGGGCGATTTCTCCACCAGCTACCAATCGGCGATGGCCTTCGGGCGAATCCGCGAGGTGACCGACCCCGTCGAGTTCAAACGCGCGCTCGTAGATCTGTGCATGAAGTACGTGCCCGAACACAAGCGCGACATCGGACGCGCCATGGAGGCCGAAGGGCCGCGCACAGCCGTATGGGCGCTCGACATCGACGAGCTGTCGGGCAAGAGGCGGCCGCTTCCGACCAGCGGGCGCGAGGCGAGTGCATCCCGCACGGCGGGAGCGGTGGGAGCGGGGGCGAAGGAGAATGGCGCAACGGGAGCGGCGGAGACGACGGATGCATGCGCGAATACCGCAGATCCGTCAGAGACGACGCCTTGATCGGCAAACGCCCTGGCAAACACGGCGGGCATGCCGACGGAGGAAGACTAGCCGCGCGCATCGCCGGATCGCAGAAACCCGCGTAGCTCGACTTCGCAGCAAACATCGGAGATCGCGCACATCGAGGCGCGCCTTCGGCCGCCCGTTTCGCCGTAACGCCCCTCCGCAATAGGCTTCGCAGTGCATGCGGACGCGTATGGTCGACCAACACCAACTCTGCATGCTTAACGTGCCCTTCTTCGCAGTGCATGCGGACGCGCGGAGCACCCTCCCCCTGATCGAAACGCTCAAGTTTCCACGAATAGCGCCAAACACCATCCACAGCGCGCCCCTCTCGGGCGGCAAGCGCTCATGCAGCCTGATCCCGCCGGTCTCTGCACGCAAGTGCGCGAATCGGGCTTCTCGGCGAAACACGGCACGAACGGCAGTTTTCCGGCCGGTCGGACGCGCTCGCCGGGACGGGTCCGGCGAGCGCGGAGCAGGGACGCAAGGGGCGTCCGGAACGCTAGGAGGCCGTCTGCGAACGCGATCGGCCCGCCGCCCATCACCGATGGCAGGGCGCTTCTACGCGCAGGTTGGCGCAGATCGAGCCTCGCTTGGCGACAGCGCGAGAGCCGCACATGGCGGCCGTGCACCACCAGACAGCCGCCACGCGCCCCGCCCCGCCTCGTCGTTGGGCGGGATTCGACGAACAACGCTCAATCAACCGCATTAGGCTGTCCGAACCCAGCGTCGCGCAGTCCCCGCCCAAGGACGCGCCAGGTCGCAAGCCCGATGACAAACGAAACGGCCGCCGTCCCCAACACCACCGGCACGAGGTCGGCGCGCAGAACGTCGAACAGCCCGCCGTAAACGAGCTGGCCCACCGGCTGCGCACAGTTCGCAAGCGACATCATGAGCGCGATCACCTTCCCCACCAAGTGCCCCGGCGTCTCCATCTGCACGAACGAAACAGCCTGGATGCTGAACATCGTCGCGCACGCCATGGACGCGAACAGGCTCGCCACGAGCACGCCATACGCGACCAGGGGATCCATCGGCACGCCTAGCACCGCGGCCACGGGAACAAGCGCCAGCGTCGCCAGCAGCAGAAGCAACGGGGCGCGCTCGATCTTCAGACGCGAGGCCAACGCGCCCACGGCGATGCCGCCCGCAAGGCCGCCGAGCGCCAGCGCGCCCTCGGCGAAACCCATGAACTGGTTCGGCAACCCCAGAACCTGCGTGACGACGACGGGCGTGCCGACGAGGATGAACGCCGTCAACGTGAGGTTGATGCCAGCCGCAAGGAAGATGGCCTTGAGGATGACCGGACGATCATGCCGCAGAAACGAGAGGCTTTCCGAGATGTCGCCGAGGACCGTGCGGACGACACCCGCATCGCTGCGCTCGACGGCGTCGCGCGGAATGTGCACCGTAGCCACGATGAGCGCAGCCGAGAGCGCGAACGCGACGCCCGACACCGCCACGACCGGCCCGATGCCGAACAGCCCGAACACAAGCCCTCCCACAACCGGCCCAACAAGCCCCGACAGCGCGCTGATTTGGCTCACGACAGCCGTGGCCCGCACGACCCCCTCGCGCGGCACGAGAAACGGCACAGCCGCCTGAACCGTGGGCTGGTACACGCTCTGCGCCGCGTACAGCACGACAAGCGCGAAGACCGAAAGCCCGACGAGATCGATCACCCCCTCGAACCCAAGGTACACAACGCACGTCGCGGCCATGATCGCGTCGAGCGCGGCCATGATGCGCTTCTTGTTCACGCGGTCAGCCGCCACCCCGCCGATGGGCGTGAGCACGATGTACGGCAACCAAGCGGCAGCCGTCACCGCCGCCATGAGCGTCGCCGACTCCGTAAGGTCGAGCACGTACAACGGCAAGGCGAATCGCAGCACCGCGCTGCCGAACAGCGATGCGATCTGCACGATAACCAGCGAGACGAATGATCGGTTGAGCAACACTTTCATGAATCCATCCTTCCTATTTCATACCTTCGGTTGGTATGTATTAATGTCAAAAAAAGAGGTGTAGAGGGTACGAGGAGCGATCCTGCATCGAAACGCGGACCGCAGCGCGCAGCCCCCCTCCCCGAACAGGTGCGCGAACCAATCGTGCGCGCTCGGCGATTCGGCATACCAACGTACAAATGTTTCACGTGAAACATCTCCTTCCCGATAGGGCAACAACCTCAGCCGTCGTCGCCCGTCGCAGCCCCGCGAATCGCGCGCCACAGCCCCGCGCATCGCACCTCACGGCCCCGCGCATCGCACCTCGCAGCTCCGCGCATCGCGCTTCGTGATGCCATACGACCGCCATGCGCCGCCCGGCTCGTTCCGCGTTCCGACGCAATTTAGTTCGAACCCTGTAGCGCACCCTCCGCGCCGCCCTTTCCCGCCATCGCCTCGAACCGCTCGTGAAATCGGCGGCGGTAATCCTCCAGCACCTCGCCCAAACCGTTCTCCTCAAGCGACAGGCCAAGCGCCTTCACGAGGTCGATGTAGAAATCCATGCGGCGACGCAGCTGCTCGGCCGTGCTCGCCCTGAACATCGGGCTGACCCACAAGTTCGCCACCAGCACGATGACCTCGCTGAACTCTTGCGGGTAATCGGTGCGAATGCTGCCGTCGCGCACCCCTTGCTCAACGATGGGCTGCACGAAAAACGGCACCGTTTCTTCGAACAGCGCCTGGTACTCCATGCCCAGAAGACGAGCGTTCCTCACAGGGTCGGCGTCAGGAGCCACATTCGCCCACAAATCCATCTGCGGGCCCATGACGGATGCCTCGAACAGCGCTTGCAGCTTTTCCGCCCCATTCATACGGCCATCGTCACGAATTTGGCGCAACTGGGCGTACAGCCCTGCGTTCTCGCGATCGAGCGCTGCGGAGAGGATATCCTCCTTCGACTTGAAGTGGTGGTACACAGCACCTTTCGTGAGGCCGCCCAAACCGTCGATGATGTCCTGGATGCTCGTGTTGTCGTAGCCCTTTTCAAGGAACAATGCGAGCGCCACGTCGAGGATGCGGTTCACCGTCTCCTCGGGATGTTTGTTGCGCGCCACGCCGTCGCTCCCTTCTGCCCCTTCGCCGCTCCCGTAGCGCACCGTCCGAACACGTACAGATGTTTCATGTAAAACATCCGCTTTGGCAAACCTCGCCAACCGGCTCAGCACACGCACGCCCATCGGTGCAATTTGACTATACATACCAACAGTAGGTATCTTAATCTACTCTACAACGATTGGCAAGACCAGAATGCAGCAAATCGCGCACCGACTCGCTTGCCCACGGCCCACTCGCCCGCAGTGCTCATCCGCACACGGCATCCACGGTATCGCGGGACGGCAACGCTCGAAGCGACCCGGCGCACACCGACCGCGCAGCGCCACGCGCAAACCACCGACCCCGTCGGCCCTGCGGCCTCCACGCCCGCCCCGTCCTCGCCGAACCGCACCCGCCC
>NZ_NFJP01000046.1 GCF_002159915.1 Gordonibacter sp. An230 | reverse complement strand
GAGCTCCCTGGTCTCCAACGGGTACATGCGGACTCCAATCCGGACACCGGAGTGTCCAACTTTTTGTCCGCACCCCCCCGAATCACCCGGAAAAGTCGCCGAAACTGTTCACCAAACGCAAATTTCTGACGCAAAAGGCCTTTTGCCTCCGTCAAACCACCATCGACATATGCCTGGCCAGCCCTCCGCGCCCGACCCCGTCGGGGCCGCATGGGTCCCTTCGTCCGGCTGGGGATCTTGCACTGGCCCCGGCTGCAAAGGGTCTGCACCCCAAAGTCCGGAGAACGCGGGATCGCATCGGTCCTGGTTCAAAAAAGACGGTTTTTGCCCTGCACTAAACAAGTTTGATGCGAGATCATGCTCGTTGAACCTTGGATGGGCTCCTTGCGGCCATGCGAGGGAGGAAAAGCCCATCTGCTGGGCAAGGGATCTTTCGCATCGCTGGAGAGCGTTGCACCTTGAACCGGCCAAACCCGCAACAACGACGGTCTAGCATAGAGCAGAGAGGCGTCTAGCGCAAAATCACGGTTAAGAACGATTTATTAAAAAGGCAGAATTTTGCGAACTGGTGTTTTGCCAAAATCACTTCTGCAATGAATACAGAAATCGTTCTTAACCGTGATTTTCGTCTATCGGATCAATACGACGAGCCGAAAAGCGACGCCTTCGCCCTATCCACCACATGTCTCGTCGCGCGCTCACCAACCGCGCCCGCCACCCTATGCCTCTCGAACCGCGCGCCTACGCACGCCGCTGCTTGTCATGCGGCTTTCGCTCGCTTCACATCCTTGCGCCGTCCGCCATCAGCGCTCGAGCGCCGCCGGTCCCTCGCAGCACGAACCGTGCGCGGCAGTACGCCTTGCGCGCCCTCGCCCGCACGCATGCCCTACGTCCCTACGCGCCCGCGCACCCTGCGTATTCGCGCCCATGCGCACCACGAGCCAACCCCTCCCCTCCCACGCATTAGCGCTCGCCAACCAACCCTGCAACCCACCTCTTCTGCACGCGCGTTCCGCCTCGAACTCCTCGCCGCCCTTCCCGCAAACGCAAAGCCGCCCCTTTCGCAACCGAAAATTCAGCTACGACAAGGAGCGGCCTTCAGGCGAAATGACGCCTTTCGGACGCATGCGCGCCCACATAAGAATGCCAGACGTCCGCTTGTGGCATCCACCAACAAAACCCGCGGACGCCACACGAGCGCGCCGCCGCAACCGCGGGGCACGCCCATCTACACCTCCAAGTTCTTGAACGCCTCGGGCACCTCCTTGTAGCCCTTCGACTTCACCGCGCCGATAACAAGGCCGATCACCAACCACGCAATGCCCACGATGTAGGTCATCGTCGCAAAACCAGTGAACACGTACACCAGAATGGCGATGCCGATCCACGGGCACACCAGGTACATGAGCACGTCTTTGACCGAGTGCCACCGCTTTTCTTTCACGAAAAAGAACAGGAACACCGCGAAGTTCAGCATGATGAACGACGACAGCGCGCCGAAATTCACGAACTCAGCCAACGAACTCATGCGATCCATGAGGGGCAGCGCCAAGCACAGGGTGACGGCGCCCAGGAAGATGGATGCCACCCAGGGCGTGCGGTACTTCGGGTGCACCTTGCCGAAGATGCGCGGGATCACGCCGTCGCGACCCATGGAATACAGAAGGCGTGAGCTTGCGATCTGCGCGTTCATGATGTTGGCAATGCCCACAGCCACGATGTTCACCACGAGCATGATCTTGTAGAAGCCCTCGCCGCCCACGATCATGACGGAATCGAAGAAACCCATGTCAGGATCAGTGTTCGCCCAGTCGGGCTGCACGCACGCGGCGATATAGGTCTGCGCCACGAACACGACGATGATGATGGACAACGCGATGATGATGCCCTTGCCGATGTTCTTCTCGGGCTCGTGCGTCTCCTCGGCCAAAGTGGACATGCCGTCGAACCCCAGAAACGACAGCGCGGCGATGGAGATGCCCGCCGCCACGAAGTGCAGATCGACCTCGCCGGGCTGGTAGATGGGGTCCATCGTGAAGCCGTTGGCGCCGCCGCCCGCCAAGAAGCTGCAGCCCAAGGCGATGAACGCGATGACCGCGAGAATCTCCACGACGAAGATGACCCAGTCAACCCCGCGGTTCATTTGGATGCCGCGGATGTTGGCGAACGTGTTGAACGCGATGAACGCCACGCCCCACAGCCATGCGGGGCTACCGGGAACGAGGGCCACGCCCCAGTTCATCACCATGACGATGAGCAGGCCCGGAACCAGGATGTAGTCGAGCAGGATGAGCCAACCCGCCATGAAGCCCACGTGGGGGTTGATACCGCGCTGCACATAGGAGTACACCGACCCCGCAATGGGGAACCGCTTGCTCATGCGCATGTAGCTCATAGCCGTGAACAGGATCGCCACAAAGCCGATGATGTACACGAGCGGCGTCATGCCGTGGCTGTTCTGCTGGATAGTGCCGAAGATGGACTGCGGAGCGATGATCACCATGAACAGGACGCCGTAAAGCACCACGTCCCACAACCCCATGCCCCGTCGCAACTCTTGCTTGTAGCCGAACTGCTCGATGTTCCCCTCGGACGCCTTCGCCGAGGACCCGTCTTGCCGAGCCATCGCAACACCTCTCTTCTCGTCTCGCACGGCCTTCACCGCGCAGCTGGTATTCCCGCGTCTGACACTTTATCGCGATAAAGCGCTAGGCGCGGTATCGTGGACGGCGCGGTATCGCGCCGGACGATCCTTCCTTATGCGGCGTTCGGTGCCGCAGCCCCCACTCTGACGGTCAGCGAACCCGTCGTTTGCCACCATGCAGCGCCGCACCGTCCGTCGACGCTCGAAAGGTCCGAAACGCACGACTTCCAACAGGGCCCGTCGACGCTCGAAAGGCTTGCCGCTCACTCGAGCTCATCGGCCGCTCGCCCGATGGCCGACGCCAGCTTACCGCCCGCCGACCCCGTATCGCACGGCTACCCCACGAGCGGCGGAAACCCGGGCAGCTTCGGCGTGCCGAAACGAAGAGACAGCTGCACCTCGCATGGCTTGCACGCCTGGTTCAGTTCAACGTCGCTTTGCACGGACATGTACATGTATGTCTCCACGGCATCCCAACCGGTGATGCGCATGAGCAGACGCTGCAATTCCCTCGAAGCGTTCTTCAGCGCCTCGTCGAACTCCTGGGCGCTCGCGTTCACGTACCATTTACCGTGCGGCCCGAACGTCTCGTGCACGGGCCAATGCAGTTCGAAATCCTTGATGAGCGACACCTTCACCGTGATCTCGGCAGGAATCTCGATGCCCGTGCCGCACAGCTCCGCATCGCCCATGGCAGCATGGACGTCGCCCATCTGTAACAGCGCGCCGGGCACGCGCACGGGCAGGTACAGGCGCGTCCCCTTGGTGATCAGCTTGTTGTCGAGGTTGCCGCCGTGCGCGCCCACGAAGCCGTCGATGACGTCATCGCCGTCGGGCGCGGTGCCGATCACGCCGATCATCGGATTGATGGGAAACCTCACGCCGTTGAAGTCGGCCATGCCGTCGCGAATGGGAATCTTCTTCGTGCGGTAATCCGTCGTCTCGAACAAGGGACCGCAGTGGTCGTCGGTGGCGATGGTGCCCTCGTCGGCCACCTCCACCTCGTAGACATCCACCACCAGCACGTCTCCCGGCTCGGCACCCTCGACGTACACGGGACCAGCAGCGGGGTTCGCGAAGCCGTAGGTGTAATCGAGATCGGCCATCGTTGTGTCCTCATCGGGAATGCGATTGGAGAAGCAGTCGAGCGTTTTGAACACGAGCACCTCCCCCGGACGCGCGGTCGCACACGGCGCGTTGTCCTTCGAGAACGTGTAAACCTGATCAGTGATGACCTGCATGCTTGTGCCTCCTCGTCTTATCGCCATCGGCGCAACGGACGCAAGCGCCCGAGCGCCTTCCTTTATAGACGCACCGCTGCGCGGAACGCCAACTGCGCGCCACGCGAGACGCGCCCAGCGACGCCTGACGCACTGCGGAGCCCGCCGACGAAGCGTCCCGCCCGCGTACGCCCGTTGCAATTCGCAGACACAGACGAACCCGACGACCAAATCGACCGGGAACATCGCGCGCGGACGCATCCGTCGCACGTGGAACCGCCCATCGCACCTCGACGATCATCGCCTCGGCAGAGCCGGGGCCGCACGCGATGCGTCGAAAACCACGCGCCTGCCGCAAGCGCGCATCCAGAAGGCGGCGCCTCGACGCGCTCCGTCACCGACATGTCGACGATTCCCGCGATCACCCCATCGGCGCGCGTCGAAACCTCTCGGCATTATACTCCTGCACGGCGTTTTCGCGCCGAGAGCGCACCCTCGGCCCCCACGGCGGCGATGCCCGTCCAGATGCACGCGAAGCACACGGCATGAGCAAGCGTGAACGCCTCGCCGAACAAACCCACTGCCAACACGAGCGCGATGGTGGGGCTGACGTATTGGATGAAGCCGAGTGCCGTCATGGAGATGCGATTGGCTGCAGCGGAGTACAGGAGCAGCGGAATAGCAGTGAGCAGGCCGCATCCCACCAACAACCCGAATGCGAGCTCGGGCGACGTAACGGCCAAAGCGTCCGGCGTGGCGGGCGCAAGCTGCCAAATCCACGGCGCCACAGCTCCTACCGCCAGCGCGAGCGCACCCAGCACACCCGTCAACAGCGACTCGAACGCCATGCCGGGCAACGCCGGATAACCGCCTCGCTTCTTCACCGCGCCGTAAGCGCTGAACGACAGAGCGAGGGCGAACGCGATCCAGATGTCGCCGCCATGCACGACCATGAAGTACGCCACACCAGCCGCGGCCAGCGCCGTAGCCAACTTCTGCATGAAAGTGAGCCGCTCTTTGAACACCACCAGGCCCAACGTAATGTTGCACAGCGGGCACAGATAGTAGCCGATGCTCGTCTCCAGCAGATGGCCGCTGTTGGCTGCCCACACGTACACGCCCCAGTTACACGTGACGATGAGGCCGGACGCCAAAAACGTCCTCACGGCGCGCGGATCGCGGAACAGGTGGAGGAACCGCGTGCGCTTCACGAACGCGCACAGCAACACCACGAACACGCACGACCACACCATGCGCCACGACAGCACCTCGAGCGCCGGCACCGCCGAGAGCAGCTTCCAATACACGGGCATGAGGCCCCACACCACATGGCAGCCGACGCCTTCGAGGAGCCCAACGCGCGCGGAGCGGGCGTCCGCATCGGGAGACGGCGGAACGCCCTGCGAAACGGCAGCTCCCCGCGTATCCTCCCCTTGCGAGGCCGCGCCCCAAGTGGCGGCGGAGCCCCCTTGCGCAACGGAACCGACATCCCCCTGCGCAGCACGAAAACCTTCCTTCGTGCAGGCGGCAGCGCGGAGAACGCGCGAAGACGGCTCGCCCGGAGATCTGTCTTTGCGCATGATGTCCCTCTTTCCCTTGCAAATGAATCGGGCCGGAGAAGCCTCCGGCCCGATCATCCCACGATGTTCAGCTGCCGCGCAACTGCCGTTCAGCGGTCTTCCGAGCGCCGAACGGTCGCCACCCGGTCGCTTTTCGAGCTTCGTCGAACCCTATCGGCCACGACGAAATGGTACCCGAACCGGCTTGCGCACGACAAGGGCTGACGCCGCAACAGGCGCCCACGGCCCGCCAGCGAGCAGCATCGTCGGTATGCGTCCACCCCTCCGCCCCCAACGGCGCGCGACGGAGGCGCGACCCGGGCCTCGTCCTTGAACGTGACGCCCCTCCCTTTTGTCACGCCGTCCTTTCATCGCGATTCGATTCGTTTTCGCTCGTCGCCGACAAGACGCTCGACAACCCCCTTTGGGCGAAAGCGGCACTGCCAAGCTTTTGGTACAACAGGCACCACTCCCTGACCTGCCGGCGATTGGCCACGCCGTAGCGCTTCATGACCTCCGCCACCGAAACGCCGTCGAGGCGGTCGCGCACGGCAGAGAGCTTCACTTCGGCCGAGTACTTGCGTCTCCGGCAATCGTCGTGAAGAACGCCCTCGCGCCCGAGCGCACGGTACGCATACGCCCACTCGCGCGCCACTTCGCGGCCCACGCCCAGGCGGGAGGCCGCCGCCTTGTACCCCAAGCCCTCGTCGAACAGGTCCGCGGCGGACTCCCTCATCTGCCTACTCCAACGCATCGCGGCCACCATCCAACCGACGGACGCGCCGCGACCGCATGGCCGCATACGCCGCAATTCCGAGAGCCGCACATGCCAGCCCGCATCCCGCAAGCACGGCAGGCGTTGCCGCATCGCCCGTTCCCGCCAACGCAAGGTTATCGCCTCCGTTTGCAATCGGCAGCGGCTTCATGTCGCCCGTCGCAGTGCAGCTGTTCTCGAACGCCAAGCCTTCGGCGCCCTCCACCGAAGCCCTCAGGACGCCTTCGCCATCGTCGGTCACCGTCACCACGACTTTGCGCTTCGCGTCATCGTAGGTCACGCCTTCTTGACCGTCGTTCACCTCGACCACGGTGTAGACATATGCACCCGCCTTGTCGAACTCGACGCTGCCGAAGTCGACCACGCCCTCGGCGTTGTTTTTCGCTTCGCGGAACACCTTGCCGTTGTGATCGAGCATCTGGAACGTGAATTGCCCGTCGGCCAACTCGGCTCCGGTCAGCCTCTTGGTCGCCCGCAAGCTCACCGATGTCGGATCGGCGTCGTAGGTGTTCGTAAACGCCGCCGCCTCGGCGCCATCAAAGGACATGTCGACGGAAAGCCCGCCATGACCGTCGTCGCTCACCCTCGCCTTCACAACGTACACGGAGCTGTCGTAGTCGACGCCAGCTGCGGTGGTGCCGCCGTTCACCTCGCGAAGCGTGTAGGTGTGCTCGCCCGGTTCGGTGTACGTGATGGGCGCGAAGCTCACTGCGGAAGCCTCTCCGTCGCCGGCGGCGGCAACCGTGCCGGTGGACACGACCTCGCCGTCCTCGACCAACTCGAAGCTGAATTCGCCTTCGTTCATAGCACGGCCGTCCAGCGTCTTGCTGATATCCAGCGCGCCCTCTCCCGTCGGATCGAACGTCACCGGATCGACCTCGTAGACGTTGACGAACTCGAACGCTTCGCTGGTGGGGCCATCCACCTTGATGGTGCCGTCACCATTGTCGGTCACCGTGACCGTAAACGTTTTGGACGTCTCAGGGTCGTTCTTCACACCCTCAACGTCGCCGCTCTCCGTCACCGTGTAGGTGAAAGTCTTGGTGCGCCGAACGGGCGTACCCTGTCCGTCGGCATCGTCCCCGACAACCGAATCGGCATCGCCAAAAACACTCTGCATATCGAAAGAAATCTTGCCGAAGTCCACATTGCCGGCAGTGTCGTTGGTCGCTATGGCCTTCTCTGGCATGGGCGCGCCGTCAGACCCACTGATGGCGAAGGTGTACTTGCCCGCAATGTCCGGCGGGGTCAAGCCATCCCCGCGCTCCAGCACCTTCCTGCCCTGCGCATGAAACTCGCCCGTCGCGCTCTCGCCGTAGGCGTTCTCAAAGCCCAGCGAATCGGTGCCTTCGGGGTATACAACCTCGGCTTTCAACACACCGGTGTTGTCGTCGGTTATCACAACGTCAATTTCGAAGGCGCTTTTAACAGGTTTCACACCCGCACCCAGACTGTCCGTTTTTTCAGTAACCGTGTAGTTATAGGTGTACGTGTCCACGCCGCCGGCAGAAGTTTTCTGCGCAATGCCGTTTGCCACGTCCTTGCTCAGCGTTTCGAGATCGTAGCTAACCTCTTCGAAGATGACATCGCCGTTCGCATCGTTGGTGCCCGTGGCAACCACGGCATCCCCATTCTTCACTTCGAAGGCGAACTCCCCATCGGCCATCGGACGATTCGTCAGACTCTTCGTGGCCTCAATGGAAACTTCTCCATCACCGCCCAATACAGCGCTGCCCGCATCGTACGAGTTCACAAACTTCACGGTAGGAATCTGCGTGGTTTCCCCATCGGTTGTGTATTCGTACGGAACGCCATCCACCGTCGTGGTCGCCTTCAAAGTGCCATCGCCGTTGTCCGTCACCGCAATGTCGACCTTGTGCGCGGCCTCGTCGTTGACGTAGCCGGTGCCGCCTTTCTTGGACTCGACAATCTCATAGCTGAACGTCTTGCCAACATCGCCGCTCGTAAACTCAACCGGTTTGCCAGCCTCACCGGTGACCAGAGGCACAGCCACGCTCTCCTCTCCCGCCTCGGCAGACGGAGATGCAACAACCTCGCCGTCGATGCCCAGGCGATCCTCGCCACCCGTCGACTTCACAGTGAACTCGAACTGCCCGGCAGTCATATCGCGACCGTTCAACGTCTTTGTCAGCTGCAAGCCTCCTGCGGCCACATAATCCAGCTTGGATTGATAGGTGTTGGTGAAGGTGCCGTTCTTGACCGTGGCCACGGCGGTCAACGCGCCGGTGGCAGCGCCAGAAGCGTTCTTGTCGCTCACCTCGACCGTCACCGTGGCCTCATTGTTGGAGTATGCGATGCCCGCTTCGGTGACGCCACGTTTGGCCTCGACCACCTTGTACTGGTATGTGCCCGCCTTTTCGAACTTGATGTCGCCAAAGTCGAACGTCGCAGTGTTGCCCCCCTCATTATCGGGCTCGGCCACCGTCACCGAACCTCCGCTTAGGGGCATGGGCGCATCGTTAAGCGGCTCGATGTGAAAATCGAACTCCTCGCCGTTCCAAACCTTGCCTTCGAACACCTTGGTCAGCTCGAAGCCCGCCGGCACCCCCTCGGCCGCAGACGGCTCATAGGTGTTGGTGAACGTCAACGTGTTGTCACCTCCTTCGGGTTTCGGGCTCACGCTGGCCGTGCGCTTCAGCTTGCCGTCCTCGTTTGTCACCTTCACCGTCACGGTGTACGTCGTTTCATCGTTGCGAACGCCCGCGATGTTCGGCTCGCTGGATTCGCTCACGGTCCATACATAGGTGCCTGTGTGCTGATAGGTGATCTGACCCGTATTGGTCACGTAGGTGTTGCCCGTTTCGGTGGAAGCCGGGTTGATGGTGACCGTGTAGCTAAAGCCGTCGCCCGTTTCGGCATACACCAGCCCGGAAAGATCAGCGCTCGGTTGCCCTCCAAGCTCGGCCTCCTCAACGGTGGGCAGGTTGTCCTTGACCATAGGGCTGCCGAACTCGTCCGTTGCCTTCATGGACACGTTGAACACGAACCTGTCGTCGCTTTGGAACCCGCGTCCGTTAAGCGTCTTGAGGATATTTTGGTAGCCGGTAACTTTGTCCGCATTGTACGTGTTCGTGAAGTCCAGCTCCCCGATGTCGACATTCTCGATGTTCTGGTCGCTTCCGCCCACCAGCTTCACCGCAGAGGCCTCAACGGACATGTCGCCGGTGTTTTGGTCCTCGGTTACCTCAAACGTCACCGTGTAGCGGTTGTTGTCCTTGGTGATGCCCGCCACAGCGTTGTCCTCGGTGTCCGATTCCCAAATGTTGTATTGGAACTCCTTGGTGAAGGTGCCGTCGCCGTTGTCCTTCACGGCCTCGTCACGCATGTGCTCCTGACGGAAGGTGATGGTGCCGAAATCGTAGGTGGCCTGCGTGCCTTCGGGGTTGGTGTCCTTGTTGGATACCGCCACCGTGCCGCGGCCGTTGTCGTCGGGAATGCTATCGAGGCCATCGGGCATGGGATTGCCCGCAGCTTGGGCGCGCATGGAGAAATGGAACTGGTCGTCCAACATCACAAAGCCGCCGGTCTCGTCCTTGATGAATTTGTTGCCGCCCAACACCACCCCGGCAGAGTCGCCATAGGTCGCAGGCGTAGCCTCATAGGTATTGACGAAAGCCATGTCACTTCGCGTCACCCGCGCATTGAGCCCGCCAGTGCCAGAATCGGTTACGGAGATGGTGATTGTGCCCGAATGCGCGTCGTAAGTAACGCCGTTTGCGGTCGGGCTTTCAGGAGTCACCCCCTCGGGCAAAGCCTCCTTTACTTCGAACGTGTAAGTGCCCGCAGCGCTGATCGAGATGTCGCCGAAACGGAACTGCCCGGGAACACCGTCGGACAACTCGCCAACCGAAGCCTTGTTGGCACCCTCTTCGAAGGAAATCGTGCCATTCCCGATCGCGGTGCGCGTAGGCTCGTCAGCGGCAGCCATCTCGAAATCGAACGTCTCATCGCTGAGCGAATCTCGACCTTCAAGCATCTTGGTGCCGCCAAGCTCGGCGCCGTCGACGTTGGCAGGTTCGGGTTTATACGTGTTGGTGAACCGGGCCGTGGACGTTTCGCCGGAAACCAGCCGGCCCTCATCACCCTCCCCATTCGCAACGAAGCCCGGAGTGGCGGCCTCGGTCACGGTGTAGGTCTGGTCCGCAGGCAGGCCGTATACGTACAACGTCTCGCCATGCTTTATGGAGTGTGTGGCAACGCCGTCCTCGAAATGCAGTGCAAACTCGCCGCCCTGCACCGCGTCGTTGGAGTCCTTGACCACGGCGTTGTACTGGCCGCTCAAACCAGGAATGGTAATGGTGAAGTCGAAGCTCTTGTCCTGAAGGTCATCGAGTTCGCCTTCAAACCCCTCGGCGGCGTCGACCATCTTGTTCACGGCCAATGCGGCGGGAACCTCTTTGGCAAGCTTGCCGTTGTTGCCCAGCGAAACGATGATGCCATCCTCGGCCTCGTTCCACCGAGGTGCGATGTACTTGCTCGCTGTACCGGTGACGTTGTCGTCCACGCCCTTCTCCGCATTGAAATCGTTCGCACGGTTCAGGCGCGGCGAGCCGCCTTTCATGTAAGCGCCGGCGGAATCCGAACCCCAATTCTGAGCATGGACGGTGCTGAAAGCGGAAACGGGAATCGCGATGCCCTCCGTCTGATAGATACCGCTATCTCCTCGTTGCACGTAGAACTCGTTTTTGTAGTACACAGACCCAACGCTGTTGGGATCTTCGATGTCCGATCGAGTCGCGCGCTGCGTGCATGCCTCGTCCGTGTACAGCGGCGTGTCCTCGGTGAAGTAGTAGAATTTGTTGGTTGCGGCGGGAGTGAACTCTGCGGTGGTGTCGCCCATATCACCGCCCGTCCACTTGTTTGAGAAGAAGGAGACAGTGCCGTCCTCGGCGGTATTGCTCTCGATGTATTCACACATGGCCGCATCGGGATTGGCGATCTTGTCCTCGACGCCGTCTTGCAGACCAACACTATAGAAGATGCGAATAGGAAACGCCTGATCGGTGGACATGGAGGTCTGGTCGTTTTCGGTGTTCACCGTGTAGTTGCGCAGCGGAATGAGTGACGCGGGAATCTTCACGGTCACGGTGTCACCCTTACCGTTCGCGCCGGGAGTCACCGTTGCAACGAGATCGGAGAGGCTGCCATTAGGATACACCGGATTGGAGGCTTTCCCTTCAAAATGGTAGGAAGTGGTGCCGTCGTCGCTTTTCTCAGGCTCCGCGGTGTGATCCTGATTTGCAAAGACGACCGTCATCTCGCCCTTGACCGTCATGTAGTCGCCCAAGGTATCGGTGAAAGTGATGTACCCGCCGTTTGCACCCCCGAAGCCCTCTTCAACCTCGGTGGGAGAAGAAACGCTTGTGCTGATGCTGTCGAAAATCTCTTGGAAAACAGCATTCAGCTCTTCGACGTCCGCCGCAGATTTGTAGTAATCGCCTTCTTCATCGCGCACGCCCAAGTTGTTCCAAGCGGAAGCCTGTGGATAATTGCTCGATACCGCATGCATAAATGCGTTGGTGCGGTTATTGTTGGAGGTAGAGGGGTCGCTGGGATTCGCATTTTCGAAAACGCCGATGGAGTACACCAGAGTATCAGCGTTCTTGAGGCCGAGAGAAGTCTGAACCGCCGCATTTGCAACTTCATCGCTGAAAGTGTTCGACGTTGTAGGCTCTCCATCGGTGAAGAAGATGACGACCTTCTGGGCATCGCTTCGCGCGTTGCTCAAAATGGTCCGCGCTTGGTTCATTCCCTCATCTGCGCGAGTCGCGCCATTCGCATCCAGACCGCTCACCTTCTCGATGAGATTGCTGGCACCCTCTCCTTCGCATGTCGTCAGGTCGGCGAGCATTTCGGCGCTGCTGTTGTATTCGACAAGCGCGATGTTGTGCTTCCTATTTTGATCATCGATTTTGGCGTTTTCCTGCTCGGCGCTCTCGATGAAACTCGTGACGGAGTATTTGAGCGCGGCAAGGCAGGAATCGCTCAGCGTGTAGAACTGGATGTGGCCTTCTGCATTGTCGTCCGCACTTGTCTTAGGCCAAACCTCTTGGCCATCGAGCTCCCACCTCTGATGAAAGCCGAACGAGTTGATCTCCTCGATGACTTTATAAGTTCCATCGGGCATTTCGGCATAATAGTCAGGAAAGAATATCCCGACAATGGGTATGTTCTCCAGCACTCGATAGGTTGGCAGATAGGTTTCATCGCCGAAACTCTCGTCCATCGAGCCAGAGGTATCCAGCACGAGCACGATATCGAGCGGCTTGGAAGATTGGGTTGTAGTGTTGGAAGTGGAAGAGAGCGCCGAAAGGCCCACGAGAAAATCGGCGCCATCGGCTTTATTGACGGTGATATCAGCCGGGGACAACACGATGTCTTCGGTCTGCACCGTTTTGTCGGTCCAAATACGACCCACATTCTCGGTGCTGTCTTCCGCGTAGCCCTCCCACGTATCAAGCGTGGGTCGATCGGCTACCGCAATGCCCTCGTCGGCAAACGCCAACCCCGGCGCAAGGGCAAGGAAAAGAGCGATACCAGCTAAACAGGCGATGAGCCTAGAATAGCCACCCCCCCCCATCTGCCTTATTTCAGTTTTCATGCTCGTCATAGTCCGCTCCGTTCCTCATGCTTGGCGTTACCGCTTCGCGACGCAAATCGGTGTCGCATAGAGCCATGCACACCTATCCGCATTATACGAAAGAGAAGGAAGAACGCATCCAAAACGAAATGACAGACCTAAGTAGGTCAACATGCACGAGCGCTCTTCCCTGTTTTCAGGCTTCGCATTTCGGCAGGACAAAGGGCACTCTGCTCTAACCAGCAGACATATCGAAACATTACTACCCTCCCCCCGCATATTCATAAAATCTCCATCTAAGCGCAATCGACGTTAGACGGAATTTCCGCAAGACTCGCATCGGGATAGCATCGAAATCGCGTTAGGCACGCGCTGGATTCGCGTGCGAATCGCTCCGCGTCCACACTGGCCCGAGCAGCCTCAAGCGCAACCGCCACGCCTACCCCATCGTGCGAACCCGAACGCAACCGGCTGCTTCGGCCCTCCTCGCCGCTTCAGTTCGCCCTGCCCACCCGATTCGGCGCACGACCCAATTTCCGCCCACCAGCCCTGTTTGCCGCACGCCCTCGCACTTGACTCGCTGCGCCTGCTTGCCATGCGGCCCCGAGTCAAGTTCGCCAAACCGGCTCGCCGCGCAATCTCAAACAAAGCCCGCAGCGTCAACTCGTCGCGCAGCTCGACGCACGATCCATCGCTCGATCCGTCGCGTCGCCGCTGAATCGCGGCGATCACTCCGTCCTTTTCCGCATTTTGCAACATCAACGGCCCGGAAGTGCCAAGCGTTGCAACCATCGCTTTCTTGCCACCGACCACCACAGACACCCTGGATCATCCCGCACCTAGCATCTCCTCCCTGTCGCATCCGCTCTTCGCCGCACGGGCTCAAACACGCAATAGCGGGGAGAGCCGCTCGCGATCTCGGCGCCAACGCCCTGTTGCACCCACAGCACGCAAAACCAGCAGCCCGAGGGCGCAAGACAGCCGAACGCAACCGATCAGACGTTGCGCGCGAGTCACTTGGCACGCTCGGAAAGGCAGGCTGCAAGAAGTCCCTGTTGGCGCCGGAAAGCCGGGAAGGGGCGAAGAAGTTTCAACAAAGAGGTCAGCAGGGGGAGGGAGGAGCCGAACGGCCCCGCTGCTTTCGGAGCGCAGCGCCGTCTCGCCGCGGGGAAAGAGGAAGAGGGCACCTGGACAGCTCCGCCGCCGAAAACGCATGGCCCCGTTAGAGGGTGGGGCCGAATTCGTCCTCCGGCAGCTGAAAGGCTCTGAAATGGCAGAAAACTCACCTTATGCATAGATTTCGAAGGGGGAAAGCCATCTCCAAAACCGACGACCAGGGCTTTTTTCACCGGGAAAGCGAGAAACCCCCATCTTGGAGGGAAAAATCTATGCACAACACGCAATCCGTGCCACACCGACCTTGGTCCTGGGCGCCAGGGGTATCCCACCCCCTCTGCTGAAAAGGCGATCCGCGCCACGCCAGACCGAATCCGCCATCAGACTGACGGCACAGGCTGCGCAAGCCGAGGCCAACGGAGACCGCTCGACAGACCCAAAGCTATTCATCCAAGCGAAACCCCAGTTCACGCATCGGGATGCGCCGAACAATGTCAGCTGATCGGCAACTGCCGCAGCCCGCCGAACCGCACCGCCCCTCGGCAACTGCCGCAGCCCGCCGAGCCACTTCAGAATCGATTCGGCAGCGGACACGGCCCTTTGCCGCCAAACCAAACGACGTGAATCAGCGCTCGCCGAATTCCGGATCGCGCCCCTTGCGCCCGAACAAGACGGAGGGTCGCCCCATCGCACAAGGGCCCCTCCCCTATGCCGACAGGGGTTCGCACGACGGACCGGCGCGCCCTCGCCGATCTCGGCTTTACAGCGAAAGAGGCCCGCGAGACGCAAAACTTGCCAGACTGCTACCGAAAACGAAGGGTTGAGAGGGCTTTCATTCCACGGCCGTCGCAACCGCTTCCTCCAGATTCCAGCGCCCAGGAGAAACGCGACCATAGCCCACGCGATAGACGCGAAACCCCCGCTCCGTCGGCAGCAGTCTGGCGATTCTTCGCGTAGGACATCGCATCGCCGTCAAACCGCCGTTGGCGTAGGCCAGACCGGCCCGTCGCGCAAGGTCCTGCCAACGCTTCGGAAGACCCGCCCGTTTGGCGGAGAGGGGGTCGGAGACGCCCGGCCGGAGGAGGCTCGGCTCGAGGTCCGACGAACGCGGACTCGAGCCAACGGCGGTTCAGCGGCAGAAGGACACGGTCCGTGAGAAATTGCCAGCGGCACGCCTGATCGAAAGCCGACTCGTCGCTGCCAAATCGACCAGCAGAGGCAGTCCTCCGCCTCCAACTCGATAGGGCCTTGCCTGTTTCGGTTCGTCAAGCAGCCTACGCCAACCCCTACTCAGCGGCAACTGCAACAGGCGCACGAACGAACGGCGCATCTTTCACCAAGGCGCAACCAGCCCACCTAAACGCAGCTTGGCAAAACCCGCCCATGCAGAACAAAGCCTCCATGCGGGAGTCGAAGAACGGGCAACCTCTCAACACAGATGCGCGCATCTTGGCCAAAAGGACAGCATGCGGCGAATGGAGGGCATGCCCCCGCGCTGCAAAAGCGCTCGCAATGCTGTGTCGCAGCACCCTCGGCGAACGCCATCCACAACGCGAAATCCCAGCGAGCGCCGCCCTCCCTGCACGAGAAAAACGGCAAGGCTACCCCAAGCCAAGCCACACTGCGAACTTCGGCACGTAGCCCATGATGAAGATGACGACGATGAGCGCCGGAACGCCGAACTTCAGCCACATCCGCGACCATGCGGGAAACTTCACGCCCTTGCCTGCATCTGCCTCGGCCAGGAACTTATCCCAGCCCCAGCCCCTCTTCGTCACGCAGAACAGCACGTACAGCAAGCTGCCCAACGGCAGCAGATTGTTCGACACGACGAAGTCCTCCAGCGACTGGATGTCGCCGATGGCCGGAACCGTAACGCCGGACAGCACGTTGAAGCCCAGCGCGCACGGCAGCGACAGCGCCGTCACCAGCAGAGCCATGCGGATGACAGCGGCGCGGCGGCTGATGCCCCATTTGTCCATCGTGAAGCTTATGAGGTTCTCGAACACCGCGATGATGGTGGACAGCGCCGCGAAGCTCATGAACACGAAGAACAAAGCGCCCCACAATTGCCCGAGCGGCATCTGGTTGAACACGCTCGGCAGCGTGATGAACACAAGCGACGGCCCCTCGCCGGGATTGACCGAGAACGCGAAGCACGCCGGAAAGATGATGAGACCAGCCGTAAGCGCCACCAGCGTGTCGAGCCCGCAGATGCGCAGCGCCTCGCCTGTCAGCGAGCGCTCCTTGCCGATGTAGCTACCGAATATCTCCATCGCTGAAATGCCCAGCGACAGCGTGAAGAACGCCTGTCCCATGGCCGCATACACGGCGTCGCCGAAACCTGCCCAACCGTTCTCGAACATCTTCGAGAAATCGGGCACGAGATAGAATTCCAAACCTTCGCTCGCTCCCGGAAGCGTCACACTGCGCACCACTAGCGCGGCCATCACCACGAGCAGGCATACCATCATGGCCTTCGTGATACGCTCAACGCCCTTCTGCAAGCCCAGACTGCATACCAAAAAACCGATCACGACAACCACGAGCATCCATCCGATAAGCTCTCCCGGATCTGCCAGCATGGCGCCGAACACGTCGGACACCGCATTGGAGTCGAGGCCGTTGAACGTGCCCGTACCCATCTTCACCACGTACGACAGCATCCAGCCGCCCACCGTGGTGTAGAACATCATGAGGAGCATGCATCCGATGAAGCCCCACCACGAGAACCAATGCCAGCGCCCCGAAGGTTGGAGCGCATCGAACGCCAAAGCCGCGCTCTTCTGGCTTGCGCGGCCCACGGCGAACTCCATCACCATGACGGGAAGTCCGAGGATGACGAGGAACACCAGGTACATGAGCACGAATGCCGCGCCGCCATATTCGCCGGTGATGTAAGGGAAACGCCATACGTTGCCCAGCCCGATGGCGCATCCGGCACTGATGAGGATGAACCCGAGGCGAGAGCCGAACCGCTCACGCTTGATCGCAGCGCCCTCTGTCGTCTCTCCACCGCCCATAGCCCATCCCTCTCTTTGATAGCGAACAAAAAACGTCGCAATTATAGCGCGAGAAGGCATGGTTGTCGGAAGAATATGAGAAGCGGCGCAACGCACGAAAAGACCGTCCCTCCTACACCGCCCCCGCATCCCCGCTCGCCCGCAACCTTGTCAACCTCCATCTGCGCGATTAACGAGCAACGCAAGATCGCCAATGAGGAGCTTCCTTCGTTGGCGCAGGTTGCGAGAGACAAGGCGCTCATCGTGCCAAACGCTCTTTTGGCCGAGCGCGACACTGCCCGGCGCCCCGCTTGCCGAAGACGGGGCCGAATCCGACCGGAGAGACGATTCGCGCGAACAGCCTCAACCTCCGGCGCGAAAGGCTCGCAAGCGCCCCTCCGTCCTTGCGCGCGCCGTCCGCAAACTCGACGCTCGCAACCGAGCCTTCGCGAGCCCGCCGAGCGGAAGCTCCCGCCGCATTGCGCACCACGATCCTCCGCGGACGCGAATTAGGGTCCACGGCCAGCCCCTCAAGCGAAGCGTCTGCAAGCAGCGCGCACCCTCGCCCCAGCCGCCCCACGGGCATCGACGACAACGCGGAGCGCTTCGATGAGCACGGCACAGCGCCGCCCTTACCTATGCCGAAGGCTTTCATGCCCACCGTTTCCCGAGCATCACTTGCCAAAGCATCGAGACGCCCCCCCCCCATCACGGGCGTCGCAGGCGTCGCAAGCCGGGCGAGACCCACCACGTCGACGCCAACGTCAGCGCCCCTGAAGACCATGGACCGATTCCCGAAAGAGCCTGATCGTCCCATGAATAGAACGCGAATCGAAATTCGGGTGTGCTACACTATCTACCATCAGCTTCACCACGTATGAAGCGCCCCGCCTGAAAGGAGCATCCATGCGCAACCCCCATGCCGGCACCATTCGAGGACTGAGCATCGCCACCCTCATCATCTCCATTCTCGCCCTCTTGGGAGGCCTGGGTTTCTTTGCGCTGCTCAGCCTGAGCAGCATGGGGCTTTCCGATCCGAGCGTGGCAGCGCAGCTGGAGACCGACCCCAGCACCATGGCAGCCTTGGAGTCATCCGGCATGGACATGGACGACGCGCTCCAGATCACGAGCATCGTCTTGATGTTGGGTAGCGGTATCGGAGTGGTGGTTATGATCTGCGCGATCGTGGCGCTTGTCGCCGCCATCCTCGGGATGCGCAACTGCGACGATCCTGCAAAACTAAAAGGGGCGTTCGGCTGGTCGATCGCCGGAGCTGTCGCATCGCTGCTCTACTTAAACCTCATCTCCATGGGACTGCTGATCGGACTTGCGGTGACGATCAGGAAAGCCCGATCGATTCCGACGTTCCAAAACCCCACCGTGCCCGTCTCGTAAACGGCTCATCCCTTTGCCTGCAACGAGGGGAGGCGCTGCTGCCGTCCCCCTCGCAATCCTGAGGAGGCGCTTCGTTCGTCGTTGGTTGCAAAAGGCGACGATGCTGCCGGACCCTCCCAACCGTCCGCATCGTCCACTGCGAGAAAAGATCGCCGCGCGCCTCGAAAACGAGAGACCCGCTAGCCGGAAAGCCCGTCTGCAACCAAACGCCTAATCGCCTCCGCCCAATTCGACGCCCTTTCTCGTCGGAACTCAAGTATGACGACCGGTTTCGACATTTCCGCGAACAGCCGACAGGAAGAAGGAATGCGCGGGAAAAGCTGAGGCCGGGGCGAAGAGGGCAGGTGTCGCGAATATGAGCGATCGGGGAGCTGTGTCTTATACACTTCT
>NZ_NFJP01000045.1 GCF_002159915.1 Gordonibacter sp. An230 | reverse complement strand
GTCGGGGGGGGGGCGAAGCGGGATCGTCGGAAAAGAGGGAAACGTCGGAAGGGCTGAAAACCAAAGAACCCCCAAAGAAGCAGAGTGCGGAAAATCGATAACAAACTATTCGGAAAATCGGTAATGACTACAATAAGGCCTGTCGGAAAGGAAAGCCCATGCCCCTCAGAAGCGCCCCCGCATCCGTACGGCCGGAAGGATACCTGCCGCGCACCGTCGACACGCTCGTCGAGCGCTACCTGCGCATTTTCGGCGCCGTGGAGATAACCGGCACCAAATGGTGCGGCAAAACGTGGACGGCCCTTGAGCATGCCGCCAGCGTGAGTTACATAGACGCGTCGCTGGCCTTGGCGAAAGACGACCCAACGGCAATGCTCTTGGGAGAGAAACCCCATGTCATCGACGAATGGCAGCTAGCACCAGCCCTCTGGGACACCGTGCGCCACGAGATCGATCGCACACGGGGCCTGCGGAGTGCTTGGATACTCACCGGATCCTCCGCCCCCTTGCCCGCAGACGGCGAGAACGGAAGCGGCTTTCCCAGCCACAGTGGCGCGGGCAGGATCGGAAGGATCCGCATGCACCCCATGTCCCTGCAGGAAAGCGGTGATTCCCTTGGCAGCGTGTCGCTTTCCGGCCTGTTCCAAGGAGAGTTCGAAGCCTCTCAGGTCCAAACCGACGCCGCCACCCTCGTGAGCTTGGCGTGCCGAGGCGGCTGGCCCGAAGCCATCGACCTCGAGGTCGAAGATGCCCAGCTCATCGCTCGAGAGTACCTGCGGATGCTGCGCACGGAAAGCGTCCCGCGCCACGGCAAGGATTCCGAAACGGCTCGCAAGCTCCTGTTTTCGCTCGCACGGACCCTCGGGCAGGCGGCGACGTACCGAACCCTCATCGCCGACATGGCGGACCGCTCGGCCGAAGACGAAGGCATCACCGAGAAGACCCTCGCCTCCTACCTGGACCTGCTGCGACGCCTGTATCTTTTGGAGGAGTTGCCCGGATGGGCTCCCCCCGCCCGCTCTCCAAAGCGAACGGCCGCAAAGCCCAAGCGCTATCTGGCCGACCCGTCCCTTGCCGAGGCGGCGCTCGCGATGTCTCCCGAGGCGCTCATGAGCGATTGGCAGACGTTCGGAATGGTGTTCGAGAACCTCGTGGTGCGCGATCTGTCCGTGTACGCGCGAGCGCTCGAATGCGCTTCCGACATCCCCCTGCGGTACTACCGGGACGATTCCGGGCTGGAGGCCGACGTCATCGTGGAGCTCGCCGACGGGCGCTGGGCGGCGTTCGAGGTCAAGACGGGCGAAGCGAGGGCGGCAGAGGGCATCGCGAGCCTCCGGAGGCTGCGGGAGAAGGTCGCCGGCAACAAGCTCGCAAGGACAAGGCCGCCCGAGTTCATGGCCGTCATCACCGGCGTGTCAGAGTACGCGCGCAAGGTGGAGGAGGGGCTGTACGTCATACCCATCACGGCGCTGGGAGCTTGAGGAGCGGGAGGCGAATGCCTATCTATAGCAGCAAAGCCCACCACGGCATCGAACCCCCACCGCTTCGCACCGGCAAGCCTCCTCATAGCGCTTAGCGCGTTGCGAATGCGGAAGGATGCCCAACATCCCCGAGAAGCACCCCCTCTCAGGCATGCGGCTGATCGACAGACCGCGCCTTTTCAGCGCCTCCCCCTGAAGCCAAGACGGAAAATCCTCTCGCGCCAATCACCGCGCAATCGATCATTCAACCACTGTTCGGCACATGGAAGGAAGACGCGCCATCAGGCTCTCCGCATCGCGCTCCCGCGGGAAGTGCAGCAGGCTCACGCCTATCGAATCGCCGATGCTGGAAAGAGGTTCTACATGGCTGCCCACCTCCTTGTAGAGGTGCGTCTCTATGCGGGCGTCGTCGTACTCGGGAAAGGTCGAGAAGCCGCGGAACGTCCCCGCCTTGCGCGCGTAGTGCATGAACTGCACCCACAGGCCGTCACGGGCCCCATCGAAGGGACGAAGCCCCGAGGGCTCGCCGACGGCGACGCGGAGCGTAGCCTCGACGATGTCGTCGCCCGAAGCATGGGAGAAGAAGTTCGGCAGGTAGTTCCCGCCGTTGCGCGGCCCGATGTCGATGACGTAGATCTCGCCCGAGATGTCGTGGATGAGCTCTACGTTCACGGCTCCCTGGACGATGCCCGCACGCTCCACGATACGCGAGAGGATCGAGCACGATGTAGCGCGAAGCGTGCTGCATTCATCCATAGGATGAATGTAGCACGAAGGAACCACCCCGTTCAGCAACGTGTCACGATAGGCGCTCATGAGGCCCCACGAAACGACCTCTCCCCCCTCGACGAAGAGCTCGGCCTCCATCACGCGCCCCGGCGTGGCGCTTTCCAGATAGCGCTCGACGACGACCTCGCCCTTGCGCGAGAAGCCGCAGGCACGGTCGAACGCGACGGGCACCTCCTCGACGTCCCGGACGACGGCGACGCCCCGGCTCCCCGCCGAGTCGACGGGCTTCACCACAACAGGAAGGCCGATGCGGCCGACAGCCTTTCCAGCATCGAGGGCACTGCGGACGACCTCGTTTGCGGGCGCCGCGAAGCCGTTGTCCCGCAGGAACGCACGGAACCGCCCTTTGTCGCAGAGCATGGCGACCGACTCGTAGGGGTTGCCGGGAAGTCCCATCCGTTCGGCCACCCATGCCGCCACGGGAGCGGGAGCGTCGGAGGCGTAGGATACGACGCCGTCCACCCTCTCGGCGCGGGCTATCCCCAGCACGGCGTCGCGGTCGAGCGTGCTCGTCTCGTAGAAGACGTCGGCCAGACCGCGCCCGGGGCAATTCGCGTCCCAGTCGCACAGCACCGCGCGGTAGCCAAGCCTTCGCGCGGCCTCGAACGAGTCGAGCTGCTGAGCGGATCCGCCGAGGAGCAGGATCGTTTTGTCGGAACCATGCCTCCTTCGCATCATTACAGCCACCTTATCTTCTGGAGCTCATCGCATATCCGCTCGCAGCCATGGCCGTCAACCAGCGTATGAAACGCAAGAGACAGCCCCTTTCTTCTCTGCCGATCATCGATGAGCCTCTTGACAAGCTTACCAACATTTGCAACGCATTCCGACTTTTCCCTATACGCTCTTCCTGCATATTCGATGCATCCCTGGCTACCGAGCGCGGCAGCCTCTCCACCAGAATCCTGCTCAAGAGAAAGAGAGAACCCGACCGTGGGGACACCGCACGCCCCCAACTCATAGAGCGTTGTCCCGCACGCAGAAACTGCAAGGTCCACAGAGCGCATAAGGGCTGCCATGTCTTTAACGTCCCTGCAAATCTCTATCGATGAGTTGCCGACAATCCGCTCGAACCACTCCCAATCCTGATCGAACATGGGACCCACCACGACTTTGAGCAGCACACCCTCCTCCCGGGCAATGGGCTCCAGGGTGCCCACGATAGCCCCGGTCACCCCGATGGGATCGGTATTGCCAGTAGTGACAAGAATGGATCGCACCTGCTCCGAAACACGAATAGGTCCTTGAGAAAATGCGCGCCTGAGCGGAGAGTAGGTCGGCCCGACCATTAATTTCACTCCCTTGAACGCAACAAGCGCATCGTATGTCGACCTATTCGCATTCAAGCTGTAGTTGATGAGGAAATCGACGCCTGGAACGATCTTCGTACCCAGATAGCCCATGCGCGCGCAAGTCGAAAGACGTCTCATATACCGTTCGTTCGCCTGATAAGTGTCGACCACCACGACTGGATCGGGCAGAGATCTAAGCATCTGAGCGAACGAGGGGATCTCGAACTCAATGTCGCGCCAATCGGTGCCAAGCACCTCGCAACGAAAACCGCGATCCGAAACGAAGGGCAAGGCGCCCTCGTCGGCAGATACGAAGAGGCAGTCGATCCCTCTACCCGACGCCTCTTCGGCGATGGCCAGGCACCGCATGACATGACCGGCAGAAATGCTCCCATTGGCATCGACCCTGAACACAATCATCGCGAAGTAGCGCCTTCTTCGGGCACGGCGAAAGTCAGGTCATACCGAACGTTCGCGATGCCCTTGTGCTCGCCGTGGTCGCCGAGAGTGAGGGAGAACCCGTTCTTCTCCAGAGCCCTCCTGCATCCGACGTTCGTCTCCAATACGTAGGCGTGCATGCTCTTGAGCCCAAGCTCCTTCTTGGCAAACTCCACGAGCTTCGCTATCAGAGCCGTCCCTATGCCCCTGCCTCTCATGGATTTATTCCCGATGTACCACCACCCCTCACCGTGGCCGTCCTCGATATACTTCACACCGGCGCAGCCGACGTGTTCTTCGCCGTAGAGGACGGCAAGATAGCATGCCCCGCTTTCGAACACGGCATCGAAGTACTCCTTGTGCGTCTCCGGAGTGGGAACGGCGTTTCCAGCAAACTCGTTCACGTACCAAGGCTGGGTAACCCATTCGAAAATGCGCCCGACATCAGAAGGCTCGACCTTTCTGAGAGTGACAGCCCTGCCTATCGGCCGACCCTCTAGATCACCGCGCTCAATCCTTGAGCCGAACGCGATGTTCCTCGGCGCCGCCTTGCCGAGCAGGTCGGGAAGGCGCTTCGGCGCCAAGCCGTAGCCCGGCCGGATGCTGCGGACGTTCTCGTTCGTGAACGGCTCGCCCGCCCGTATGTCGCGGACCGCGTACAGGGAGCGGCGGCCGGTCAGATTCGCCTCCTCGCGCGGCGTCCTCTCATAGGTCGCGCGCCCCACGGCGGCCTTCGCGTTGCGCACGGCGCGGATCATCTCGGCGAACTCCTCCTTCTCCATCGAGAACGCGGAGTCCACCGTCTCATCCTCGCGCGTGATGCAGAAATGCTTCTCTATGACGCATGCGCCCAGGACGGCGGCGGCCACGTCCACCGCGTAGCCCATCGAGTGATCGGACAGTCCCACCGGGAATCCGAACCGCTGCCTCATGTCGGCCATCGTCGCGATGTTCATGTCCTCGTAGACGGCGGGGTACTCGCTCGTGCATTTGAGGAGCACCACTTGGTCGTTGCCGACCCGGCGGCACGCGTCCACCGCATCCCGCACCTCCTCGGCAGACCCCATGCCGCACGAGATGACCATGGGCTTTCCCTTCGAGGCGGCGTACTCGATGAGCGGCACGTCCACAAGCTCCGGCGAGGCGATCTTGTACGCCTCGCAGCCGATACCTTCAAGGAAGTCGACAGACGTCGGGTCGAACACCGACGAGAGGAAGTCCATCCCGAGCCGCTCGCATTCCGCCTTGATGTCGGCCTGCCATTCCCAAGGAGTGTACGCCTCCTCATACAGGTCGTAGAGCGTGCGTCCCTCCCACAGACCGCCCTCCTGCGTGCGAAACTCGGGTCCGTCGCAGTTGATGGTGATGGTGTCGGCGGTGTAGGTTTGCAGCTTCAGGCAGTCCGCACCGGCCTCGGCGGCGGCCCGGACGATCTCGAGCGCGCGCTCCAAGCTCCCGCCGTGGTTGCCGCTCATCTCGGCGATGAAGTAGACTTCGCCCTTCTCGATGGTTTCGAAAAGCCTCATTCGCTCTCCTTCCCTTCCTGCCAGATACGGTACTTCATCTCGGCCATCGCCCAATCGTCAAACGTGTCGATGTCCTGCACGCGAGCCGGGTCGATGCGAAAGCCCCTGCATCCCGGCATCACGAAGCCGCGCGCCGCCCGCCACTCGGGCACGCAGGCGAAGTAGAACCTTCCGGCATCATGGGCCGCAGGCGGCAGATCCTGACTGCGCGCGAGGGCGTATTCGGGCCGTTCCCATGAAAGCCCGCCGTCCTCGCCCAGCAGAAACGCCCGTTGCGGCGGGAAGTCGAAATCCGTCACCGCCACAATGGACGGCGACCCCTCCCCCAGCATCGAGAATGCCGCTTCAAGCTCGCCGGCCGTCGCGAACGGGGCCGTGGCGTACAGGCAGCAGAGCACGTCGAACGACCTCCCGCGCGCCTCGTACTCGGCCAGCACCTCCACCAGAACGTCGGCGGTGGTCGCAAAGTCGTCGCTTGCCTTCGCGCTGCGCATGAACGGCACGCTCGCGCCGAAGCGCCGCGCGACCTCGGCGACCTCCCCGTCGTCGGTGGACACCATCACCTCGTCGAAAAGGCCGCTTCCCAACGCGGCCTCGACGGAGTAAGCGATGATGGGCTTTCCGCAAAAGTCGCGAACGTTCTTGCGCGGGATGCGCTTGGACCCGCCGCGCGCGGGGATGACACACAGGGCGCCTCTGGGCTCAACGCTCATGCGGCGTCACCTCCCGAGCAGCTTCTTGCCGAGTCTTCGCTATGGGTTTCATCCCTTCGTCCGCAAGCTGGATCCACCGCACGACGATGGCATCGGCCCCCGTCTCGTCAGCTGCGACCAAAATGGAGGACGCGTAATCAGACGAGACGGCGTCATCCGCGTCCACGATGGAGAACCATCGCCCACGCGATTCGTCGATCGCCCTGTTCCGCGCCGCGCCCTGGCGCATGTTCTCGTACAGATGGATGACGGTCGCATCGTCGCGCCCTTCGGCCCACGCCACCGCCTGCGCGAGCGATCCGTCCGACGAGCAGTCGTCGGCGAGCACGTATTCGACGCGACCCGCTTCGCAATCCTGCGCATCGAAGCTGGCGAGCAAATCGGCAAGGTAGCCGTTCGCCTCCATATCGTGCACGGCCACGATCACCGAGAGCGTCGGCTCGGCGCATGCCGCGCGCACGACGACATCGTAGTCGCACGCCTTGCCTTCCGCGGCCCTCATAGCGCCTCCCTTCCCGCACGACATGCCCCAACCACCTTTTCCACTGCGCGCACCACGTCTTTCGCATCGTCGCCGGACATGCGGCAATGCAGCGGCAAGGTGACCGCCCCCTCGTAGTAGCGGTTCGCCTCCGGGCAGCACGCCGGATCGTAGCCGAGATCGGCGTAGTACGGCAGCCGATACACCGGAAGGTAGTGGACGTTCACGCCGATGCCCTCCGCGCGCAGCGCATCGTAAACGAAGCGACGAGTAGTGCCCAAAGCGGCCGTATCGAACCAAAGGCAGTAGAGATGGCGCACCGTCGCGTCCGGGTGGTCATCGCGCTGGAAGCGAACGTAGGGCATCTCCGAGAACCGTTCGTTGTAAAACGCAACCAACTCGCGCCTGCGTCCGGCAAAGCGCGGAAGCTTCGCCAGCTGAGACGAGCCCAAAGCAGCTTGAATATCGGTCATACGATAGTTGTAGCCAAGCTCCAGCTGTTCATAATGCCACCCTCCCACATCCGGCTCCACAAACTGCGCGGAGTCGTGGGTTATGCCGTGCTTGGCAAAGAGGGCAACCCGTCGTGCCAACTCGGGATCGGACGTCGCCACCGCGCCGCCCTCGCCGCAGGCCACGGTCTTCACGGGATGAAAGCTGAAGCACGTGAGGTCGGCGATAGAGCCTATAGGCCGCCCACGGTAGAGCCCGCCCAGCGAATGCGCAGCGTCCTCGATGAGCACGAGGCCATGCTCATCGCAGATAGAGCGGATCTCGGCCAAGTTCGTCGGAACCCCTCCGAAGTCCACAGCCACCACCGTCTTCGTGCGCGGCGTCACCAAACGGCGCACCTCGTCGGGACGCAGGTTCCAAGTCTCGGGATCTATGTCGGCGAAGCGGACATCGGCCCCGCAGTAGCGCGCGCAGTTGGCGCTCGCGGCAAATGTTATGGCCGAGACGATCACCTCGTCGCCCGGCCCCACGCCTGCCGCCAAGCACGACACATGCAAGGCGGCCGTGCCGTTGGAGACGGCGGTCACGAAACGCGCGCCCGTCACAGTCGCAAGATCGCGCTCGAAAGCTTCGGTCGCGGGGCCGCAAGTGAGCCAATCGCTTCTCAGCACAGCCTCCACGGCGGCCACGTCGTCGTCTTCGATGAGCTGACGGCCGTAGCCGAGCACGTTCGCGCGCACTGGCCGACCGCCATCTATGGCCAACTTTTCCATTGCTTCCTCTCTAAAGCCAGCATTAACAAAGTTGTTCTTCAACGGGAGCTTCTCTCTTTCCTATAGCCCAGAAGCCAAGAGCGAGATTCACGAAAAACCTCAAAGCGTTCGAGGCGACGGACGCGTAGCAGACGCCCCAAAGCCCTATGGAAGAGGCGAGGGCGACGGATAAACCGAAATAGATCGCAAGCGACGCAGCAGGAATGACGGTCTGCCACACTGGTGCGGCAACGGCGAGAACCACCGTTCCGTTGTAGCTGTTGCCGATGCCCAATGCCACGCCGACGGCTGCGAGCGCGATATAAGGCTCGGCCTCGTCGTATATGGTCGGGTAGAAGAATTGGGTGATCCAGCGTCCAAGCGTCACCGAGAAGGCCAGCAGAACAAAGCAAAAGACGAGGATGGCAACGTTGACGAGGATGAACTTTCTCTTGTCAAAGCTGATCCTGCCTTGCGAGACATAGCTGAGAAGAACCCCCGCGAGAGGTGCGAGGGCAAGGCTTAACCCCTTGGGGAAGAAGGTGGCAACCGTGTAGGTAGAAACGCTTGCGACTCCGAGAATGGGATTCACGATGAAGCGGTCGAGATATGTGCTCAGGTTGCCGAGCAATCCTCCCCCTACAAGATAAGAATAGGACTTAAAGGTGGATCGAAAATGACGCGTGATCCTGAACGGCTCGAACGCGATGCGAGATGCCTTCATGACATAAGCGATGCAGGCGATGTTGGCCAAAGTGAAAGACCAAGGCCAGCTGAACAGCCCAAGCAGGAAAAAGGCACCGACAACGTAGCCCACGCAAAGGAAGACGTTGGCAACAAGGTTCTTACGGTAATCGATGACGATGCGAAACGCGACAAGGTAATAGGACTTGAGGACGGTGGTGAGCGCGAATACCGCAACCGCCACTCCCTCCGCCAAAGCCATGCCGCTCAAAGCACAATACACAGCAACGATGCCCACGGAAGCGACGGAGGAAACGACAAGAAGCGCCTGAAAATCCCCCGCCTCGCCACTATCTTCGTAAACGTGCTGCCTCACGAGCCGAGAACTCGTAAGGTTGTTGCCAAGCGACAAGGTGACGACGTTCACGACGCCGACAACAGTCAGAACTTCGCCGTACTCAACCGGGCCGAGCTTAAGCGCCATCTGCGGATACAAGAACAGCTGCATAGCGCCCGTGGAGAGGGCCACCGCAGCAAGGCTCAATAGGAAGTCGGCGGACATCGACAAAAGCACCGGATGTCGTCCGACCTCCTCGAAAAACCTGGGTTTCAAGCTCCTCAAAAGCCGAACACCTCTGCGAGCGAGGCTCTCGGGTACACATCGAGCATGGAGCCTTCGGTGGCGTTGACAATCGACACTTTTCTGCGATTCGCCTCGGCTAGCAGATACTCGTGATGCATGATGGCGATGGCGTGGCCCATTAGATCGCAGAAAAGCGGGTAGTCGCGGGTCGATCCTACTTCCTCTCCGTAAGCATGAATCTCGTGTCGCACGGTGAACTGCGTGAAGTCGCAGCCAAGGAGCACGATTTTGGAGAACCCTAGGTAGAGGGCCGTCTCAACGGCAAAACATACGGAATTGACGAAAGCCAGGCTAGGCTTCGAGAGGTCAAAGGCGCGCGAAGATTTGCATGGGAGATACCCAAGCGGCGTGATGCAGACATTGGGCTTGGCGGCAATGGCCGAAGAAGCGTTATGGGACACCAGGAAGCCGGTCTTCGGCTTGCTCTCGATAAACTCCAAGAAAGGCTTTTCGAACTTGCTGTACATAATCGAGTCGATGGCGCAATGAAACACCGGGTCAAGCGCTCTGTAGGCATCCATTCGATAAAGCATGTTCACGCCGATGACGCGCTTATCGGCGAGCGAGGAAAAATCGATCTTCCGAAGGGACGGTCCGCCGCCCAATACGAAGCACGTCTCGCCCGAATACCTGCCCTCCCAGGCGCGCATACCCTTGCCACGCTCGCAAAACCGAGCCTTTAGCAATGCCGCGCGGAAGGCAAGGGGGATGTTCGCAAGCGACCAAGCAGCATCGAGCGTCTTCTTCGAAGCTTGGATCACGTCCATTTGCCGTCCTCCTTCGAATGTCGACCGGAAGCCGATGCCTTCCTCGAGCAGGCGCTCTCCGGGAAATGGATCAGCAAGTGCCAGCAGAAAAGAAATTCGAAATTCCTGATGAAGTCTTGAGTTAGCGAGAGAATGAAGAGGATGGCGAACAGCGCCCACCTGTCCCGCCCCTTCATACGCGAAAAGAGGGCTGCAAAAAACGCGACGAGAAGGATGCACCCGGGAACACCGTGCCTGATGGCGATCTCCAAAATAGCGTTGTGTGTTTGCTGCGCGCTCCATGCGCCCAGGCTCACGGGCATGAGCGTCTGCACCTGCTCCAACGTCTGGCCCCCGTAACCGAATACGGGGCTCAATTCGATGAGCTGCAAGGACGTGTTGGTTATCGATTCCCTGTCGTAGGATTTCGTGAGGGCGTACAGCGTGTCGTCGCTCAGATACGTTACGGCAAAAAGCACAGCTGCCGCAACCAAGAAGACAACGAACAGAGCTTTGGTAAATGCCGGAAACCTGCGCCAGAACGGAAGCGAGTAAAGGTAGTAGAGCCACACGAGCGCGCAGGCCAGAACGGCCCCGCGCGAGGTCGTAACATACATGGCGAAGCTGATAAGAAACGCTGCGAGATGCCTCCTCTTGGGGCCAACGCCCTTGAGCAGAATAGCCCAAAGCGCAAAGCCCAAGGGCACCGAGAGGCCGTTTGGCCACCCCGGGAAGAAAGGCAATCCCCAAAGCCTCTCCGCAGGGAAAAAACCGCCCATGTTGTGCCACGTTCCTGTGGAGAAAAACGCAATGATGATCGCGGCCGAAAACACAAGCGCGCCACGGACAAGCCATACCAAGATCTTTGCATAATCCACGTTCAGCCTGAACGCAAGCAGCACGTACTGCATCGAGAAAGCAATCTGCACAAGCTCTCTGAAGCCAAACTCGAACGGCAGAACGAACAGACGGGCCGCGATGCAGCTCACGCATACCCAGCACGAAAAAAGGCATCCGATGATCAGCGCCGTGCGATTCCCACCTTGCGCTCCACGCACTACGAGAGCGACGACGAAAAGGAGGTTTACGATCATCAATGATTCCACAGAATACGGAATCGCAGCAAATATGCCCAGAAGCACCTCTAGCATGGCATACTCCACGCATGGCAATCAAAACTATACCCAAGGCGGGAGATGCCCCATCGAGGGACGCAAAGCCCTGCGCACCTGCATGTCGAGCGGCCACCAAGAGGTTCATTGCCGAGCAAGCCTCCGGCTAGGATCGGACGAGTCGTCATGCAATCCCGCCCTTCCTGCGATCTGCAAAACAAGGCAGTAGACGACGGCGAATCCGACAAGGTAAGACCAGCTCGAAAGCAAGTCGCCTCGCATAATGAAGAAAAGATGGAAGCAGGCGAAGGGGTAGAGCGAAGACCATACCCCCCCCCCTTGCTTGTTAGCCATGACATGGATGCGTCGCACCAGCACGCCGAAAAGGAAAGCCGCGGCAAGCATACCGACAAAGCCGAAATTAACGAGCATTTCGGCAGGCAAAGGGCAAGATACGTTGTTGAACGCCTGCCCTTGAGCCTGGGAGATCATATACCCCGTACCCACCGGCTTCGATGGCCAAATAGCCCTCGGAATGAAAAAGAGCAGGACGCCAACAAACTGGAACCCCCAGCTGCAACCGACTGCGCCCAGGTAATCAACGCTTCGAGCAAGCATGGAATACGCATCATAGTCTCCACCGAGAAACCCCTGGGGAAGATTGGCGATGCTACGGACCAAAGCCTCGGCGAAGAGCGCAAACGAAAATCCATCGGACCTGAAAACGTTGATCGAGGGGAACACAAAAACGAAAGCAACCAAAAAGAGGAGCGCAAACAATCCTTTGCGCTTCGTCAAAGCGGGGACGAACAGGAGTGCAAGACCCCCATACACAACGGCCGCGCCATACCTTGGCAAAGCAGTGGGAAAATCCGTGAGCAGAAGGGAAACCGCGCAAAGGAGCAAAGGTACCACAGAGTCGCCTCGAACCCTCCAGCGCGATCCGACGATCACCAAGGCAACCACCGGAACACTTCGAAGAATCTTATCTTGGACCAGGTATGCGGCAGAACCCGCGCTACTCTCCCAAACGGCAGTAGCCCTAGAAAAGACACCATCGATGCCGACCAGCGTCACGAAGGCAACGCAACAGGCGAGCGAGGCAAAAGCGCATATAGCAGCAGCGCTCCGTGTGACCACAGGAAGCCTTTCGACGGGATCGAGTGCTGTCCGATGCTCGCCCCCGCCTTTGGCAAAACGGAGACACGTGCCAAAAAGAAAGAGAACGCCCCACCCTAAAAGGAGGGCGTTGGTCGAAAGGTAGGCGGCATCGTCAAGCCCATAGCCCCATGGAACCTCTCCGCAAAGGTATTGGTTCAGTGGCGCAATGACGAAGAAAACGAGGTAGAAGAACCAGTGCATCATAGGAAGGGAGAACGGAACAGCCGAGATCTCGCGCACGAGCGCAAAAACTCCGAGACAGCCCATGAGGGCAAAGGTCGCCAGCACGCCGGCATCGGCATCGACGTTCGAAAGGCGCCCTTCCGCTATGAAAACGACCAGCGAAAGCAGGGCGAACAAAAGCAGCAGGATCGAAAGAACCGTACCACCCGAGAAGCGAACGGAGGAAAGGGGCGACGAGATGTCACGCATCGCTGCCCCCTTTCGAAGAAGAGCCGCTGCAACCGGTCAAGAGCCTCGATCTCCTCTCCAACCCGATCGTCTCCCCGCATCCACCGGTATCGTACGTCCACACGGGCGTTCCGCAGGCTTCGGCCTCCAAATTCACCGTCGGGTAGTTGTCCTCGCGAGTCGTATTCAGGAAAAGATCGGCCGCCGAGTAGATGGCGGCGAGCTGTCCTTTGTCGGAGGCCCTCTCACAAGCGATCACGAGCCCCCCCCCCCACAGCGGATCACCGTGGCCCTGAGGTCGCTCAGGTCGGGCTTCATGACATGGGCATCCGCCCCCTCGGCCGCCTCGACGCAAGCGGTGCCCTCGACGACCGCGACGGACGTGCCGCACGCAGCAGCTTCCGCAACCGTCATGCCGTAGGTCTCCTCCACGCTCGGATTCAAAAACAGATCGGCCGCCGAGTAGATGGCGGCGAGTTCGGCCGGACCGTCCACATGCTCCAAACCCACGATGTTCTCTGGCAGTCTCTTTATCTGCCTCTTGGAAAGCCCCACAAGCACAACGGCGTAACGATCATCCAAGTTGGCCGATAGCCACTCGAAGTCCTTAAGCCCTTTTCTTTCCGTCCACGGGCTCGCAACGCCCAGCACCATGAAGCGATCGCCGATGCCAAACCGTTCGCGGAAATCGCTCGGAGTGGGCTTGAACACCGTCCGATCAACCGTGTTGTGGCGCACTTGCACGGGATAACCCGAAAGGAAGCTCTGCCCCACGAGATCGGCGAGCCATCGCGACGGAGCTACGAGCGTCATCCTTTCAGGGGGCACGCTCGTGAAGACCCGACGCTTGTCCTCGAAATTCCTCGAGCACGCACCCATGCCGTACGTTGTGGGGTATTCCCTCAGCTGAGGACACTTCCCCGAGCGCGAACAATGAGAGCGCCATTGCTCGCATTTCACCATGGTAAAGTACGAGCAATGGCCCGTGAACGCCCAGCAGTCATGCAAGGTCCAACGCACTTGGCAATGCCGAGATGCAAGCCATTCGAACAGCATCCTCACGTTCACGTAGTACCCGTGCAGATTGTGCAGATGCACCACATCGGGCCCTATCTCATCCAGTTTGGCGAGCAATCTCTTCGTAGCGGCCTGAGAATGAAAACCCGCTCGATCGTCGATGCGCGTCCGCACAGCGTCTAAACGCACCTCGGCATCGGTTGCAAACCGACATTCGGTTTCATCGGCGGCAGCGCGCCCACGTCCCCAGAAAGCGTGAGAGTCATGCCCCGTCGCCAAGAGCTCGCGATGCTCCCTCATCATGATGCCGCCGGTCGAGCCGTTGGGCACGGTGTTGATATGCGCATAAATCGCCAAATCAGTACTTCCTCCACACCATGCGATCAACCACGCCCGTGTAGCTTTGTATGATCCGCACGACCTTCGAGGCCACGTCGTCCTGGTAGTCGGGCACCGGGAGGCCGTGCAGCCCTTCGAGCCCCAACGCCACGACGGTCCGTACGGCATTCAGCAGGTTCTTCTCGTCTATGCCCGCAAGCACGAAGCAGCCTTTGTCCAAAGCCTCCGGACGCTCGGTTGAAGTACGAATGCACACCGCCGGAAACGGTCGGCCTACAGAAGCGAAGAAGCTCGACTCCTCGGGAAGGGTCCCGGAGTCCGAAACGACGCAGAAAGCGCTCGATTGCAGCTTGTTGTAGTCGTGGAAGCCCATAGGCTCGTGAGTGCGCACCAAGGAATGCAGTTTGAACCCCGTGGCTTCCAAACGATTGCGGGAACGCGGGTGGCAGCTGTAGAGGACAGGCTTTCGATACTCCTCGGCCAGCGCGTTGACGGCATCGAAGAGGCTCCGGAAGTTCGCCTCCGTATCGATGTTTTCCTCGCGGTGAGCGCTAAGAAGAAAATAGCGCCCCGGCTCCAACCCCTCGCGCTCCAGCACGTCGGAAGCGTCTATCTGCGCCAGGTTCGCTCGCAGCACTTCTGCCATAGGGGAGCCTGTCACATAGGTGCGCTCGGGAGCGCAGCCAGCGGCCAGCAAGTACCTGCGGGCATGCTCCGAGTAAGACAGGTTCACGTCGGAAATCACATCCACGATGCGCCTGTTCGTTTCCTCCGGCAAGCATTCGTCCTTACAGCGGTTGCCGGCCTCCATGTGGAAAACGGGGATGTGCAGCCTCTTCGCGGAAATGGCGGAGAGGCAGGAGTTCGTGTCGCCAAGAACGAGCAGGGCATCGGGTTTCGCCGCGACCATGAGCTTGTAGGACGCGCTTATGATGTTGCCGACGGTTGATCCCAAATCGTCGCCTACGACATCCATGCAAACATCAGGAGCCTCAAGCCCCAAATCGCGGAAAAAGATATCGTTCAAAGCGTAGTCCCAGTTTTGCCCCGTATGAGCCAAGAGGCAATCGAAATGCCTGCGGCAAAGCTTGATCGTTTCGCTAAGCCGAATGACCTCAGGACGAGTGCCCACGATTATCAAAAGCTTGATGCGACCGTCATCCGCGAAGGAGACGTCGGAATAGTCGGTGCGAAGCGCCATCGTCACACCTCCTCGAAGTAGGTGTCGGGCCTCTCGGGATCGAATGGCTCGTTCGCCCATATGAGCGTAACGAGATCGCGCGTGTCCGAAAGGTTTTCTATGCTGTGGGCCATGCCGGGCACCATCTCGACTACCAGCCTATCTGCGCCGTTTACCCGGTACTCCGCCACAGGAAAACGTTCACCGTTCTCGTCGAACCCGATTCTCCGCTCGCGAATCAGGCCTTCCCCTGAAACGACGAGGAACTTCTCCCACTTGGTGTGATGCCAGTGGTTGCCCTTCACAACACGAGGCGCCGATATGTTCACCGACACCTGCCCGTAATCATCCATATGCAATATTTCAGTGAAGCTGCCGCGCTCGTCCTTATTGGGCTTCAGGGGATATGCCAGATCTTCGATATCGATGTAGCTCAGATACGTCGAATAGAGCTTCTTCCTGAAAGACCCTGCGGCCATATTCGGAATGTCGAGCGTGTCGCGAACCCGCTTGAAACCTTGCAGGAGCTCGACGATCTCACCCAAACTGACCTTGTCGGTCGCGGGGCAAGCGCAGAAATCATCGCCCTCCGTCATGTCCAAGCCGTCGTACCCGCAGCGATGCGGCTCACCAAGCAAAGCCTTGAGCATCTCTTCGACAAGATCGTCAATATAAAGCAACTCCAGCTCCACAGCAGGGTCGCTTACCTCATAAGGCTTGGAGTTCGCGATGGCATCGCAGAACGTGGCCACCACGCTGTTGTAACGAGGACGACACCATTTACCGTAGACGTTCGGAAAACGATAGATCAGCACAGGTGCGCCCGTGCGCTCGGAATAGGAACGAAATAGGCTCTCCCCGGCGAGCTTGCTCTTACCGTACTCGCTTTCTGCAAAGCGCCCCTCCAAGCTTGCTTGCACCGAGCTCGCAAGCATCACGGGACAACGGTTCTCATGCCGCTCGAGCGCAGCCAAAAGATCGTTCGCGAACCCAAAGTTCCCCTCCATGAATTGAATGGGATCTTTCGGACGGTTCACGCCCGCCAAGTTAAATACAAAGTCGGACTGAGCGCACCAAGCATCCAGCTCGTCCGCAGTGTTCCCGCGATCGTATTCATACACCTCGAGTGGCAAAAGCCGCTGGTAGCGCTTCCTGCGATCTTTACCGTCCCGTATAGCCTTTAACGACTCGCAAAGGTTGCGCCCCATGAAGCCTTTCGCGCCCGTAACCAGCACCTTCATCTTTACTGCACCGCCTCATGCTCGCGGCCCTCCAAAGCCAGCCGCACGTACTCGGCTGTCTTGACCTTCGCAACCGTGCCCTCCGCATCGAGTCGTTCGGTGTTATGGGAGGTGTACGCCTCGTCGGCCTGAGTCTGAACCTCGCCGTCGACGAAGAACTTGTCGTAGTTGAGGTCGCGCGAGTCGGCCCTCACGCGGAAGTAGTCGCCCATGTCCTCGGCGCGCAGCCGTTCCTCTCGGGTCATGAGCGTCTCGAACAGCTTCTCGCCGTGGCGCGTGCCGATCACGCGCACCCCGGTACGACCGAACAGCCTCTGCACTGCCTCGGCGAGATCCCCCACCGTAGAAGCCGGCGACTTCTGCACGAACAAATCCCCGGGCTCGGCGTGCTCAAAGGCGAATTTAACAAGGTCAACCGCCTCATCTAGATTCATAAGAAAGCGCGTCATGGCGGGATCGGTCAAGGTCAGCGGTTCGCCACGACGTATCTGGCTCATGAACAACGGGATCACCGACCCGCGCGAACACATGACATTGCCGTAGCGCGTGCAGCAGATCGTCGTGCGACCCGCCCCCTCGCGAGCGTTTGCGAACACTACCTTCTCCATCATAGCCTTGGAGGTCCCCATGGCGTTGATGGGGTAGGCCGCCTTGTCGGTGGACAGGCACACAACCCGCCCCACGCCTTCGTCGACAGCGGCCTTCAGCACGTTATCTGTGCCCATCACGTTGGTTTTGACCGCTTCCATGGGAAAGAACTCGCAAGAAGGCACCTGCTTGAGCGCAGCCGCATGGAAGATGCAGTCCACACCCCTCACCGCATCGCGCACCGCACGAGCATCCCTCACATCCCCGATGCGAAAACGGACCTTGCCAGCCAGATCCGTATGGAGCTCTTGGAGGCGGTGGCGCATATCGTCCTGCTTCTTCTCGTCGCGCGAGAAGATGCGAATCTCAGCGATCTCGGAATGAAGGAAGTGCTTGAGCACTGTAGAGCCGAAACTGCCCGTGCCGCCTGTTATTAGAAGCGTTTTCCCAGCAAGAGCGGATATACCCGTCATTCCTTGCTCCTCCTCAATTCTTCCAACTGCTCCTCGAGCGTCTCGAAGAACCTATCCTTGGTAAAATGGCGCAGATAATACGCGCGGGCGTTCTCGCTCAACTGCGCGCGCCCAGCGGCGGGCATATCCGCGAACGCGACGCACGCCTGCGCAAGATCGTCGGCAGCTTCGGGAGGACAAACGAATCCGCACCGCGCCTCCCTCACCACACGCGCTGCCTCGCCCGCGAGAGACCCGAGAATGGGCTTCCCAGCGGCAAGATAACTTTGCACTTTGCGCGGCAGGGTGTAGCAGAGCGTCGCATCGTCCGCAAAAGTGGCGATCATCGCGTCTGACGCACCATAGAAAGCCGGCATATCCTCCAAAGGGCGACGGCCATGGAACACCACGTTAGAAAGTCCAAGGCGCATCGCCATGTCGCGACAATGGGCCTCGGACGAACCTGACCCCACTATATGAAAGGCAAAGCGAGCGTCATCTTTGAGGCGATCCGCAGCCCCCATGATCGTCTCCACCGACTGCGCCGATCCGATATTGCCCGCGAACGTCAGGTTGACCTTGGAGGAATCGAAGCCCTCGGGCGCTTTGCCAACCTCAGCGAGAAAGGCCTCCTCGGCATACTGGGGCAAGTCGACGACGGCCCTTGGATCCACGCCGAACTCGATCTCCATATATTTCCTGAACAGAGGCGATGTCACAGCGATCTTATCGACCCCCCGGTAGATGCGCCTCGAAATGCGATGGAAGAGACGATACGGCACGCTGTCGATGGCTATGCCCCCGGCAGCCAAGGAGGCCGGCCATAAATCCAAGCACCAGAGGAGGACGGGAGCGCCCGTGCGCTCGGCGTACGCGAGAGCCGGCTCGGCCATCATTACCGGCGAGGACTGCATGGCCACGACGACGTCGAAATCCGGATCAAGGTCGCGCGCCACCTTTTTCGCATTGCAACTGAAGCTGAAGTAGTTGGCCACTCGCTGAGGCACACCCTTGCCCCGAGGAATCATCTTGCTTCGAACGATCCGAACGCCAGCCTTGCTCTCACGGCGGCGAGCCCCATTTCGATACCCATCGTAAATCTTGCCTTCGGGGTAGTTGGGCAGCCCCGTCAGAACCACGACCTCGTGCCCACGCGAAACGAGCCCTTCGCAAATGTCGGAAAAGTTGAACGGCTCGGGCCAATAGTGTTGCGAGACGGCGAGGATCCTCACCTTCCGCCCCCTTCCCCGCCGGCCCCCTCGCGGTCCACTCCCCGCCTGCTCAGCACGA
>NZ_NFJP01000044.1 GCF_002159915.1 Gordonibacter sp. An230 | reverse complement strand
CCTTCGATGCTCTGCCACCCGTGCTTCATCCTCCCGTCCACGGGGTCGTAGCGGTACCAGGCGCCGTCGATGCAGGCCGAGCCCATGAGCATGCGCCCGTCCATGCGGTCGTAGAAGTACCAGGCCCCGTCGATCCACTGGGGGCCGGTGAGCATGCGGCCGTCGGCCGGGTCGTAGCGGTACCACGAGCCGTCGAGCCACTGGGAGCCGTGCAGCATGCGGCCGTCGGCACCGTAGCGGTACCAGGCCCCGTCGATGTAGGCCGGGCCGGTCCACATGTAGCCCTCGGCCAGGTCGAACCAGTACCACGAGCCGTCCACGCAGCGGTTGCGGAAGGTCAGGGTGCCGTCGAGCGGGTCGTAGTAGTAGGACCGGCCGCCGTCGGCGTGCCAGCCGGTGACCATCCTGCCGTCGGCGCCGTAGCGGTACCACGAGCCGTCGATGCAGACGACGCCCGTCGCCATGGCGCCGCCCCGCGCGGGGTCGAGCCAGTACCAAGAGCCCCCGAGGAACAGCGGCCCCTCGAGGGGCTCGCCGCCCTCGTAGTAGTACCGCAGCCCGTCGACCTCCACCCAGCCGTCCCCGGAGGGCGAGTATCCCGCGCCATCGATTTTCTGCGCGGAAGCCTCCTCGAGCACACCCAGCAACCCTTCTGCACCGCCGTCATCTTCCACAGGCGCATGATCACCTCCCTCGACGAGCTCTGCATCGGCCTTTTCCGAACCGCTAGGAAAATACCCCGCGGCCTCTTCCTCCCTCTCCTCGGCAGAGTTCCCAGCTTCTCCATCCTCCGCAAGCTCGGCATCCGAAATGTCGGAGAGTGATCCTTCGTCTACGCGACCTACCCCTGCCTGCTCAAACGCAAGCGCCTCTGCAGCAGGAGCGCACAACCCGAAAGAAAGAGCGATTGCAAGACCAACATAGACTGGATATTTCGGAATTCTTTTCACGGCACCTCCAATCGGCATCTAGAATCCTGATCCTATGCATGCGTCGGTGAGCGACATTTCATAGATGCCATCGGCAAGCTCGTCGACAATCCGATCGCGCTTTTCCCGGAAAGCATTCATGTCAAAGGAATTGTCGATGAAGCATATCTCCAACAGCGTCGAAGGCAGATACCCTCCCACAACGGCAAGCTCGCTACGCAGCATCCCCCGATCCTTCAGCCCAATGCCCGCCCCGAGATGCCGATGCATAATCGCCTGCACCGCCCCGGATCCTTCAGGAGAATTATAGCTATGGATATAGCTTTCGTATCCCGAGCCTCCCCCAGCATTGAAATGCACCGAAACAAGCGTCGAGCACCCTTCATCGACCGCTTGATTCTGCCGCTTCCGATACCATACAGAACTTGAATCCGTATGGGTCACCACCTCAATGCCATACTTCTCGCGGCAACGAGCCGCCACATCGTTCACCAAGGCCGCCGTAAGATCGGCTTCCACACCCCCCACGCCAAGCGAACCGGGATCCCATTGGCCAGAAGAGCTGGAATTCCATCCATGCCCCGCATCGAGATATACGCGGAAGTAGGGAACCTCGTAGCCCTGCCTAGCGTGAAAGCGGTAATTCCCCCCATCGATCACTTGCTTGCCAAAACACATCTTTCCGTCCAAAGACCCGTAATAATAGCGATGCCCGTCGATGTCTTGCCACCCATGCTTCATCTTCCCGTCCACGAGGTCGTAGCGGTACCAGGCGCCGTCGATCCACTGCGAGCCGTGCAGCATGCGGCCGTCCACGAGGTCGTAGCGGTACCAGGCGCCGTCGATCCACTGCGAGCCGTGCAGCATGCGGCCGTCCACGAGGTCGTAGCGGTACCAGGCGCCGTCAATGTAGGCCGAACCGGTCCACATATAGCCTTCGGTCAAGTCAAACCAGTACCAATCCCCGTCTATGCAGCGGTTGCGAAACGTCAGCGCCCCCGATTCGGGATCATAATAGTAGGTCTTGCCGTCGAAAGACTGCCATTCCGTAAGCATACGCCCATCGGAAACGTCGAAGCGATACCACGAACCATCAATGCACAGCGAACCCTTAACGGCAACGCCATCTATAATATAGTACCGGGAATCACCTTGCTGCACCCAACCGTCGGACGCATCGTCAAAGCCCTCCCCCTCCGAAACAGCGAAATCCCCTTCCTCTTCGATTTCGGCAGCACCTTCTCCGTTCTCCACCCAAGGAACGCCATTTTCCTCATCGACCGCTTCCTCGGAAGAAAGGTCGTCTTCGAGCTCGTCGGTCGGCACACCTCCTTGAGAAACCGGCTTCGATGCGTTCTCTTCGGCGCTAGAGCCGTCCTCTTCTCCAGTCAAAAAATCCTCCAAGGGCCCTTCTTCCGAAGCGGATCCGAGATCGCCATTGGCGTTTTCCAGCTCTGCCGCTTCGACAGCAACGGCAACCGTTGGCGGAACGGAAACGCTCACCGCAAGAACAGCCGCAACAATGCCGACACCTATTTTCCTCAACACTTTTCGCCACCGCCCCTTTCCATGAGCCTTTCCGGGGACTTTCCTTTCGACTTCGCATAAGCCCCTACGCGCCAGAGAGTGAAAATCGCCACCGATGCGAGGGAGACGCCGAAGCCAGCCGCCATCCCCGGAACATGGTACTCCATTGAAAGATAATTCTCCCCCTCGTCCATCTCCAACACCATAAGACCGTTAAATGATTGAGGTTCTTGATCCCGGCCGTTTACCGAAACTTTCCATCCGTCCTCAACGGGAATGGTCAAAAGAAGTTTCTGCCCATCAAAGCTCCCTTGGAAATCCGCCTCCACGTATCCATCTTCGACGCTTTTCACCTGCAGCGGCGCCGCCGCAAGCTTCGCAAGGGACTCCTCGCATCGCTCCCGATTCAGACTCGCAGCAAATACCTGATCAGCATCGAGCTCTTTCATTTCCGCAGACCGCTCAAACCTCACTTCGACCGACGCACCTTCGGTATAGTCCCCCAAGTACACCACATTGGTATCGAACAGGCCGGCGGAAACGCTTTGCACAAAAGATCCGTCCGCAAAAAGCGCACCGGCGTTTTTTGCGCCCCCATATACGCCATCATCGGTATTGAGATAGAGGTAAAGCGGGCCATCGGCTTGCGCTGTCACCAAAAACTCGTCCGCAGCCGTCGCAGATTCAGTAGCCGCAGCGGCATCCGCATCCCCCGCGTTCTCCCGAGAAACCACCAAGGCATCCCTGTAAATCCCCGACTCGTCATCTCCAGTCATAGCCGAAAGCCATTTTTCCTGGTTGGAAAAGACATCCTCGGACCACTCCACCGAAGCAATATCCTCCGCCACGCCATATCCCAGCGGCAAGGCGTTGTCGTTTCTGAAGATATTCGCCCCTTCAGCAACATCTTCTGCCGTACCCACCATGCTACAGCCAGGCAGATAGTCATACTGGACGAACAGATACTTCAGCCCCAGAAGCGAGTCGGGAAGCAGCATGGGCGAATTGTAAACCGTAATCGAGCGGAACCCAGGGGTGTCGCAATAACCGAGACTGCCCAAAAGATCGTTGACGCTTTGCTGCATGTACGAACTATAATGCGTCAATCCCCGCATTCCCAACGCCATGTATTCCGAAAGAACCTGATCATTGACATCCGAATCCCCAAGTGAACTGAACGTGCCCTTCTCCGCTCTGTAAAAGGACTCCGATTCAGAAGAGGCCACTTCATTCAAATGCGCCTCGAAACCCTTCATATATTCCTCGTACGAATCAACCGACATAAGCGCCACGTTGTATTCGGGTGTATACACGATGCGAGAGACGGCCCATGCGTTTTCGACAACGAAGCACAGGGAGAGCGCGCACGGCACGATAACCGACATCGCCTGCCCCCACCTTCTGCCCGCAAAAGCACGAACGGGCGAGGGCGTCCGGGGCTCTTCCTTTCCCTCATATGCCCACCTCGAAAAGAGAGGCACGCAAAGAAGCACAGCGAACAGGAGCATAACCGCCAATTGAAAGACCAGCATAGGAAGCGAATCGAACGGGATCCTGAGATGCTCATACAGCATAGCGCCAGAGAAAAGAACGAGCGGCACGGCCAAAGAAACCGCCCTTTTCTTTCGAGGCAGTTTCTTCAACAGGGAGAACGCCAAGGCAGCCGCAACAACCAGAGAAAACTGCCAGATATAGATAAAGCGAGGGATATACGAATCGGCGCGAACGAACCCCGACCAAATCAATCCAAGCGGCTGGTATACATACGAAGCAACGAACACCGCAAGCACAACGGCCACAGCGACCTTTATCTTACGGTGCCCGGGGATGAAAAACAGCGACATCGCCAACAGAAGCGCAAGTCCCGAAATGGGGAAATTCCCAAAATCCGGCTCAAACACGCTCGCATTGCCAAGGTAGTAGTTCCTTAGCAGATCATCCAAGCTATACGAAGCGGAAGACCACGACACCCCAGAGGCCGCAGCATTGGTCGTCACGGCAGCGGCACCGAACATCGCTTTGATGATCGGCAGAAAAACCACCATGCTCGCGCCGAGAGCTAGCAGCATCGTGCAAGCAAAATAAAGGCCTCGCTTGATGAAAAACATCCAGCTGCGTTGCGGAGAGAATGCAACCTCCAAAAAAAAGCATATGACCGAGAACAGGCACGCCATATAGGCGCAGTACCAGTTGTCGACGATGCACAACGCCGTCACCACGAAAAGAAGCAACGGACGTTTTCGCTGCACAACATAATAAACGCCTAAAGCGAAAAGAGGAAGCGCGACGATATTGTCAAGCCACATAATGTTGCTTCCTGTCGTAAAGAGGCACATCATCGTCCCATACGAGCAAGACAGCAGCACATGCACGATACCGTGAAAACTAAAGCGCTTGCGAAGAAACACATGGCACGTCACGCCGCAAAGCGGCAGTTTGAGCATCATGAGAAGCGAGAAGAATTTCGGAACATCTGCCGAATCTACAAAAGCAAGCAGCAGCGTAGTGGGGGACATGGCCATTCCTTGGAAAAGGCTGAGCGTACCCCCTCCAAGAGACTTGGCAAACGAGTAAAAGGGACTGCCCTCTCCATGCAGTATCTCGCTTGCCCAACCGGTATAGCCTACATATTGCCAAAGCCCATCGGCGCGAACAAATGCCGTATCACCGAAGGGATAGATGGAGGCTTTCGCCATGCCCAGCAAAAGGGCAAGCAGGCAAACGCCCCAAACCAAGGCATACTCGTAGCGGCGGCGAGCCTTCAATCGCCCTAGGCATCGAACGACAAAACCATGCGCTCCTCTTTCATTCACCAGCATATTCACCACGGCAAGGCACTAATCGATCTCAAGATACTTCATCCAAAACGGCAGAGAAGTCATTTCGTCGCGCGCGGCTCGATACTCTGCGGCAACGGATTCGGCCTGAGAACGATATTGCTTCATAAGCTTGGCGTAGCGCTTGTGCAATCTTCTGAATCGCTTTTTATCCATCGTACGCAGCACGCCTTGCCGTCCGTCAAGGCTTACGGCAAGCACGTTTTTGCGTAGGCGGGTTTTTTTCGCTGGATAGAACCATCCGTCCCATGGAATGATGGCCAGGTCATCTTTCAGCAGGAAATCAGGAAGCCGATGTCCGCTATACGTCAAGTAATCGACAAGGCGTTCAAAAAACGTACGCTCGGTAACATTGAATAACGCCGTGGGATCTATAACTGCGAAATCAAGCCGAGGGTCATCGATCTCAGCCAAATCAACCAACTGCTCATTGAGTTTCGCTTGCTTCTTGAGTATCTCCTCCCCGCGATCTTCCATAATGAACCGAGGACCCTTAAGGTAGTCTTCCAGAGCGTCAAGGCTTTGCTCCACGGCATCATAATTCAGCGTCTTGAAATCGAGTTGAACGTTATGGCGAAACTGCTCCATAAAATCAACTCCGGAGAACACTCCCGTGGTCGACTGGGCAATCAAACTATTCCGAGGCACTTGATAACGCTCCAAATGCGCCCTGAACTTCAACGCCAAAGTCAAATGCCAGACGCATATCCCGTTCATCGTGATGAATCGATTTGCCGCCCGATTGCCATACTCCGCATCATCCCCCCGAATGAAGATGGGAAGAGGAAGTCCCTCTCTTTTGATGACGTTCGTCGGTATGCAGCAATACCACCATCCCGCATAACGATTGGGTTTCCGGATTTCCAGCGAGTCGTTTTTAACCACATCCTCCAAATCTTCAATATCGAGACGAGGCTTCACTGGGCCATACAGACCATCTGATCGCACCCAACCGACATCCTCATAGAATTCGTTTTGGCGCTCGTATGAAATCATAGCGCCACTGATAAATGCATCCTGATATTCTTCATTAACCAACGACAGCACATTGAACGTTCGAATCAGGCTCTCGGGAGACACCTGAACATCATCGTCCATCAGCAAAACATGAGTGGCTTCTGTACCTTGCTGGCGAAGCGCCTCTATGATTCCACGAGTAAAGCCGCCCGCCCCTCCAACATTTTTGTTCGGATGCACCGTCACCGACGGCCCTGAAAGCCCTTCGGCGTCGAGCGTTCTTCCATTATCCACAACATGGAGATGGAAGTGGGCGTTCATCACCTCATCGCTTTCCAAAATCCGACTCTTGATGAGTTCGATATTAGGTATGATGAATTGCTCTTGACGAAACGTCGTGGTAGCAAGCGCGAGCTCCACTGGCCGCACGTCCGCTTCATTCACCTGCGAATAGTAATACCCATTCCGAAAAAGACAGAGCCCATAGGTGACGATTTCGAAACTCAACAATTCGGCATTTTCGTTATTGAACTCAAATTCGATCGTCTTGAACTCCTGCGACGCAATCCGCTCAGCCCCAAGTCTTATCCGCTTGGGTTTTGCCAGCGTTTCCCTGATCTCAATGAAGGAAACTTCGCAATCGCCGCACAACTCGAGATGCACATGCACGTTATCCACAACAGTATAGCGACGCCATTTCTTATTGGAGAATACGTTGAAAAACGTAGCAAAATCGAATTTCTCGTAAGGAAAGAGCGTAAACGCACCTTTGCTCTCGTCAAAGGGAACCGACTTCGAAGTTCTGCAATACAAGCTGGGATAATCTTGAAACCGATCATTGCTTTCCAGAAGAACATTGGCAAGCTTGACTCTCTGCATTGCACCTCTCCACCATTCGCCATGAACTCTTGCAATCTGCCAACTTGTCCACACAACACGGGATCGCCCACGATAACGGACAACAAAAACAGACCCATCATACACCAATATGACCGAAATGAGAGCGACCGCCCACACACCCGGTTCAAATAAATCTATTCTTTATGAGAAAACGGAGTTCGAAATTTGCTACATCCTGAAAAATTCCGCAAAAGGAGCGACACCATCCAAAGGGTTGAATGCACCGTGACAAAGGTTCACGGCAAGGAAGGATACGATCGGGCGAACGAGAGCCCGTCATTCATCACGACCGAAGCGATCAGCGAGAATATCCGCATCGACCTTACTTTTGTCGATATGCTCGAAATGCGTGTGCAGATCCTTCGGCAGCTCAAGCCAATCCCCATAGCAGCTGGAAAGGATTTTCTCGTATTCCCTCGGAGCGAAACACTCCACCCCCTCGAAACGCACACGCGTCATGGGAAAAATGTCGGACAAGGAAAAGGCACGCGCGCCGCTCGCGGGATCGTCCATGTTTTCAAGACCGTATCGGAGCACGGCGGCCTCTTCGCGAGGGCAGATGAGCCCTTCGACCTCCGCACGCCGCCGATACCGATCGAACACCTCGGCTATCTTCTTCGAGCACCCATCGCTCGCAGAGAGGTATTTTTTCCCCTCCAGGCCATTCTCCTCCTCTTCTCTTTTCACCTCGTCCACCAACTCTCTGCGCAAAGCGGCATACGCCTCCGCGATGCAGGCGGCGTCTTCCGTGTAATCATAGATGAAAACGTCGATGAAGCACGGCACGGCAGCATCGGCGTACCTAAAGCGAATCTGCTTGCAGTAGACGTTCTGATCGTAGACGACGGACCATTCGTACCGGTCATCGCCTTCGACGATTTTCGCCAAGCGCTCGGAATCATCGAAGGGCATGCCGACATCGAGGTCATCGTCCCATGGAATAAACCCGCCCTGCCGAACTGCGCCAAGCAAGGTCCCGTACGAGAGAAAGTACTCCAATCCATGGGCCTCGCACAATTCGACGAACTCGCCCAGCAACGCGACCCCCCCCCGTTGTAACAGGCGAAGCACCCCCGTCGCACGAGGCAACGAGCGGTGGATCCGCATTTTGGCCTCCCGGTCGGTCTCCCCCTCACGTCGGGCGATCTCCCACAAAAGAAGCTTCATATGGGCATCGTGAGTGGCCAACTCCCGGAACGCATCCTCAAGGCGTGGAAGCAAACGGTCTTCGAACTTGTAGTCAATATTCCCATTGATTCCATAATCAGCCTGTTCGATTCGGGCAAAAAGCCGCCCATTCTCCTCGTACAAGCGCCGATTATCCTCCGCAAGGGCATCCAATCTCTCCCCCATCGAGCGAAAGGCGTCCCTCATTTCGTCGGAAATCGCGTAAAACCCTTTCGCGGAAGGGGGGAGGATGCGCATTCGAATCCTCTCGACCGCATCTCGGAAACCCATGGTCGTACCTCCTTACAGGGAAATTGGCGTTTCTTCCTATTTTATCGAAACGGATCTACCGGATCTACCATCGACTTCGCGATTTGGACTTTTCGTGGGAGCGAGTGCCCGAATACCCGATGGGGTACAATAACAACTCGGAATCGTTTCAGCGCAAAATCTTTAATTTGCGAGGATAGCACGAGGAGCATGATGACTCAGGCATCGGCAATAAGCGAGTTTAAAAGGAATTGGTTCACCATTTCCTCACTCGTGTCCAAAGATTTCAAGCTGAAATACCGCCGTAGCATCCTCGGAGTGCTCTGGTCGGTGCTCAACCCGCTGCTCATGATGTGCGTGCTTGCCGTCGTGTTCAGCAACGTCCTGAAGTTCGGCGGCGATGTCGAGAACTTTCCCATGTACCTGATCTTGGGCAACATCCTCTTCGCGCTCATGGCCGACTCGACCTCCGGAGCAATGGGATCTATTCTGGAATCGGCGCCGCTCATCAAGAAGATCCGCGTCTCCAAGATGATCTTCCCCTTGGAGAAGGTGCTGTTTCAGCTCGTCAATTTTGCAATATCCCTCATCGCGGTCGTCATCGTCATGCTGGTTTTCCGCATCCCCCCAACCGTCAACTTGCTCGCATTGCCCATCCTCCTCATATTCATGATGCTGTTCTGTGCTGGCCTTGGCATGCTACTCTCCGCCCTCGCGGTGTTCTTCCGCGACGTCTGCCACCTTTGGGGCGTCGTCATCACCGCATGGACATACGCGACACCGCTGTTTTACCCCATCAACATGCTTCCCGACTGGATGCAATCGGCCGAGACCTTCAACCCCATGTATCACTACGTCACATATTTCAGAGACATCGCCATGTACAACATGCTGCCCGGACTGAAAGAGCAGTTTATCTGCCTTGGAATGGCGCTTGCAACCTTCGCCATCGGCTTTGCCGTATTTAAAGCCACCGAGAAGAAATTCATCCTCTACGTTTAGGGGGAACCATGCCAGAAAACGTCAACACCTCCCCCCTCGTCCTCAACGCGAATCCCGATCCGGAGGACGACACCCGTCCCACCATGGTCGCAGTCGAGCACGTCTCCATGGTGTTCAACATGGCAAGCGAGCAATTGAACAGCCTCAAGGAGTACGCGATAGCCCTCGCCCGGCGCGAGTTGATGTTCAAGGAGTTCCGCGCCCTCGATGACATATCTTTCGAAGTGAAGAAAGGCGATGTGTTCGGCATCTTGGGAACGAACGGCTCTGGGAAGTCCACCATGCTGAAGATTATCGCAGGGGTTTTGGAGCCCACTACGGGAAAATGCGCCATCAATGGCAATATCGCACCGCTTATAGAGCTGGGAGCGGGCTTTGATATGGAGTTGACCGCCCGCGAGAACATCTATCTGAACGGAGCGCTCCTGGGGTACTCCCGAAAGTTCATCAAGCAGCATTTCGATGAAATCGTCGAATTTGCAGAAATCGAGAAGTTCCTCGACATGCCCATGAAGAACTACTCCTCGGGTATGGTGGCCCGTATCGCTTTCGCCATCGCGACGGTCATCGTGCCGGAGATTCTCATCGTCGACGAAGTGCTATCGGTCGGTGACTTCATGTTCCAGCAGAAATGCGAGCGCCGTATCACGCAGCTCATCAAAGATCATGATGTTACCGTTCTCATTGTGTCCCACAACAACGCCCAGATAGAGCGCCTTTGCAACAAGGCTATCTGGATCGAAAAAGGCCACACGCGCATGATCGGGTCAGCCCAAAACGTATGTCGTACTTATCGCGTGCTTGGCGGTCATGTCGGTAGCGCGAAAGCGGAACGGCATGTATTCGAAATGCTAAACGAAAAAATAGAAGTCTCCGACGGGATAGCAGATGTGATAGCAGGAGAGAGCAGATACGGAATAGCGGCTAAACTCGCAGCGGAATGCAAATTCCCACAAGGCAGCCCGGTCATTATCGCTCCCGGAGAACTAGCCTCCCCTTGTATGAGCGCCACAGCACTCGCCAGCCTCATGAACGCCCCCCTATTGCTTACGAAACCAGACATGCTTCCCGATGCCACCCTCCAAGAGCTTAACAGGCTGGCACCGCATCGAATTGTCTTCATAGGAAGCGAAACTGTCATTTCCTCTTCCGTAGTCAAAGCCGCCGCAAACGCTTGCCCGAAGCGCCCCGAGATCATTCGACTTGAGGGAGATACAGCTTCTCAGTTATCATGGGAGATGTACTCATTCGGCAAAGAGGGAGGGGCATGGGGCGACACCGCGTTCATCACTTATGATGGCTGCACCGCCGACCTCATATCGTTCTCTCCTTATATTTTTCAGAAGAAATGCCCTGTGTTTTTCCTTATCGAGGATGGAGTAATCAACGAGCGCACTAGGGAGGCTCTCGAGAAGGGTGTTTTCTCCCATCTGTATGTTTTGGGTGGGTCGCAGCGAGTCTCAGATGAATTCCTCGAGCGCTGCAGACGGGCCGGAACGGAATTCGAACGGATCATCGGAGATGGCCCATATCATGCAAACGAATTGATCAATGATAAGATCACATCAAATACACCGTCCAATCAATCCAGTGTCAAAAGTCCCATAACCGTCGAACGGCTCATCGTCTCATCAGCTTGGATGCCGTTCGACGCGCTTACTGCAGGAGTTTATGCGGGCAAAACCCATTCTGCATTTCTCCTAGAAGACCCTCAGGACCTCGACAGCGTCTCGCATGCACTTTCCTACATTGAAAAGCAACAAGGAGCCGTACGCCATCTCACCTTCCTCGGAGGCTCTACGCACTTCTCATCCCTGGATCAACTCATATTGTCCAAGGCGGTAATGCGTGCTGAGCGATAGTGTTTCTATAGCATTTCTCACTATGCCGTAAGAATGCCCCCAATGCTGCAGCCTCGCTCCTTCGCTTTATGAAACACGATGATCTCTAGAACTGATTCTTCTTCAACGCCAAATTCGCCTCATCTCGTCAGCTGATGCCGACGATCAGATAGTCGCAATGGATGCATGGGACGTCCCTCCCGACCTTCTCCAGTCTTTCAATGAATTCATGTGGGATTGCCCCCATCGCCACACCCTGCGCCTATATAGCGGCTCTTTATCGTATACTAATTCAACATCTTGCAGAAACGTGAGGAGAAGCAAGCTCTCATGGCTTTGGACAATCCTTTGATCAGCGTGATCATCCCCATCTACAACGCCGAGCAGTACCTCGGCCAGTGCCTTGACAGCGTCAAGGGGCAGACTTATCGCAATCTGGAGATCATCTGCCTCAACGACGGGTCGACCGACAATTCCCTTGAGATCATGCGAAAACATGCGGCTCAAGATGAACGCATACGCGTCATCGACAAGCGAAACCAAGGCTACGGCGCCAGCTGCAACCGTGGGCTTGACGAGGCACACGGCACTTATATATCCATCGTGGAGCCCGATGACTGGCTGGAGCCGCGCATGTACGAGGACATGCTGGCTTTCGCCAACCAGTTCGAAGAGCCCATCGACATCATCAAGACGGCCTATTGGCGCATCTGGCTGCCCGATACGCCGAAGCAGCGCAAGCTGAACTGCAGCTACAAGGACCGCATCCACCCGCCCGCGCAGCCATTCGCCATCAAGGACGCCGCTCATCTGCTGTGCCACCATCCCTCCATCTGGTCGGCCATCTATCGGCGCGGATTCCTTGAGCAGCGCGGCATCCGCTTCAAGGAGATTCCCGGTGCCGGCTGGGCAGACAACCCCTTCCTCGTGGAGACGCTCTGCCAAACCGACCGCATCGTCTATCTGGACAACGCCTACTACTGCTACCGCGAGGAAACGCCCGAGAAATCGAAGGCGTTCGCGCAGCGCAGCACGCTGCTGCCCCTCGAACGCTGGAACGACATGATGGACGTGCTCGAGCGCCTTCAGGTGACTGACCCCGCCATCCTGCGCGCGCACAACAGCCGCGGATTCACCTACCTGAGCGGCATCATCGAAGAGGTCGACCTCTCCCACGATGACGTGCGCGAGGCAGCTGCGCACATGTTCGAACGCATGGACGCAGACCTGGTGTTCTCCGATCCCGAGATCTCGCCGGGATGCAAGCGCATGTTCGCCGAGCTGCGCGGGCTGCTCTGCCCCCGTATCGACAAGATGGCCTACCTCCGAGGGCTCGTCTCGCAAGGCGTTTATAACCTCAAGAACACCGGGGTGTCGAACACCTTCTTCGCGACGAGTAACTACCTGAAGAAACGCAAGAAACGCACCGGAGGGCGATAGACCGCCATTTGCATAAATGCCAGCAACCCCCCCCCATCCTTCAAGGATGCCCCACCCTGCCGATGACGGGGCTGTCGGGCTCAAAGAACGCCCGGCAGCCCCGTCTCGTAAAAGAACTCGTGCTTTCCAAAGCCGAGCTCTTTCCGCAACAGTTACGATAGAATCCGTCAGAAGGAGCCGTCCCTTCACGTAGGACAAACACAGGGCGCATAAGCTCCAAGGCATACTCCTTTGCAGGAGCAGAGCGAACGCAGCCAGAACAATTACCCTCCCGATATGTTTAACGGTCTGCCAATGGGGAATGTCCAACTTATTTTGTCTCCCGCACGATGGTGGGGACAATTCGATTCGATGAAGTAAGCATTTTGAAAAAGCCAGACCGTCTTATTCGTTGTCATCCGATAAGAGGATGGATCTCTACAAGCTTCGCATGAGCGTGGCAAGAGACGGCAAGCAATACGCGATATCGCCTCACGAAACCAGCGAAAGAGCCTCATTGGCCTCGCCGAGCAATTCGGAGACCACTTGTCCGAAATCCTTCGAACGCTGGCACGACATGTTGGATGCGCTTCAACGGCTGAACGTTTCAGACGCAAGCGTACTCGACGCGCTTTACGAACGGGGTTTCACCTATCTCGCGGCCACTCAGGCCAACGCAGGGTTCGACCAGGAAGAGCTTCGTGAACCGGCAGCGAGCATGTTCGAGCGCATGGACGCCGGCCTCGTCTTCGCGAATCCGGCCATCCCGCCCAGCGGCAAACGCTTCTTCGCCCAGCTGCGCGGCCTCCCTTATCCGACAAACCTCGGCAAGCTGACCTACCTGCGCGTCCTCGCAGCAGAAGGGCTCTACAGCCTCAAGAACCTCGGCCCCGCCAACACCCTCGCCGCCATGCGAGACTTCCTGCGAAAGTCAAAGTGACGCAAAAGAGCCGCTCTCGCAACTCCGCATAACCGCCAGAAACCATCACCCCTCGCGAACAACCCAACCCTCATCAATGGTGCGCCGCTCGGGGTCGAAGGACACCCCCGCCTTCACCACGCGCTTGCCGCCCGCCTCCCACGGGATCGCGTAGCCCTTGGAATCGATCTGCGCAAGCGCCTCCTCGGCGGTGCCGCCGTACTTGAGCTCCATCACGTAGACCGTCTGCGCGCTCTCGAGCACCAGATCCACCCGGCCCGACGACGTGCGCACTTCGGAAGACACGCGCGCGCCGGCCACCTTGAACGCCACGAACAGGAGTGATTGGAACGCCTTCTCGTCCTTCGGAGCCAGATCGTAGGGAACCGCCGCCAAAAACGAACGCAGCAACCCCAAGGCGCGCTCCAAATCGTCCTCGCGCACGGCACGCGCGAAGCCCACCGCGAAGGCATCACGCTCCACATCGCCCATCGGCGCGTAAGCGGGCAGCAGAGCGTTGTACAAGCCCTCACGCACCTCTTCGTTCGGGATGCCCAGCATGTAAGCATCATAGTCCGCATCGTAGCTTTTGATAGTGAGGTACCCCGCTTGGTACATGAAGGGAACGGGCGTGGCCGTGTCCTCGGTGGGAGCGTCGAAGGTCACCGCACGAGCCTCCACGCCCTCCAGGTCGGAAAGGTCGAAGCCGCTCGTCTTGAGCATGCGCACAAGCGACGAGGGGGTTCCCGATTCGAACCAATACGAGCCTATGCGGCCGTACTGCAGGGCGTTGACCAAACTGTAGGGATTGTAGATATCGGGCGAGCCCTCGCAGAAGCGATAGCCGTCGTATTTGGCCTTGAGCGCGGCGCGGCACTCCCGCTCGGACATCCCCATGCGCTCGGCAAGCAGCTCCACATCGGGCGCCAAGTCGCGCCCAAGCTCCTCGGCGGTGATGCCGCAGACGCCCGCGAAGGAAGGCTCCATGCTCACGTTCTGCATATTGTTCAACTCGCTGAAGATAGACAGCTGGCTGAACTTGGTGATGCCAGTGAGGAACACGAAACGCAATTGGGGCTCCAGAGCCTTCAAAGGCGAGTAGAACTCGCGCATGACCTCGCGAAACTCCTGCAAACGCTCCGGATCGTGCATGACGCCGAGAAGCGGGGCGTCGTATTCGTCCACAAGCACGACGGGACTTTCCCCCGTCTTTTCAGCCGCCATACGCACAAGCGTTTCCAAGCGCGCCCCAGGCGAAAGACCTTCCTCGCTTACACCCCACTTCTCCTCCAGCGAAGAGAACAACATGTCGAACTTCGCAATGAGCGCCGAGAGCGTCACATCCTTGAAGCGACTGAAGTCGAACCGCAGCACGGGATGCTCCCGCCATTCGCCCTCCAGCCCTTCGATCGCCAAACCCTCGAACAGATCCCGACGACCCTGGAAATACGCCCCCATGGTGGACACGAGCAAGGTCTTGCCGAAGCGCCGCGGGCGCGAGAGGAACACGTACTTGCCGCCCAAGTGCGTCAAGTCGTACACGTAACGGGTCTTGTCGGCATAGAGGAAGCCGCCCTCGCGGATCTCCTCGAACACCTGCCGCCCCACCGGATACTTTCCTACCGCCTGTGCCACACCCGCCTCCCATCGACATCGACCGTACCCAACCGTATCCATAATTATACCAGCTAACGCAGACCCTCTCGGAACGGTCGGAGAGCCGTTGCGCGTCTGCCGCAATCGGATGATATCACCCGACCAAACCGGCCGGACGCCCCCTCCTTCGCCCGTCTACCGCAAAAGGGGCGGCACCGCGCGCATCGCGGCACCGCCCCCCTTCGGCAAGCCCTCGGCGTCTGCCCTACGCGCGCAGATCCACCTCCAGCTCGGCCTTCACCACGTCGAATGCCGCGTCGATGGCCTTGTCCATGTCGTAGTACTTATAGCCGCCCAGGCGCCCCGCGAACACCACGTTGCCCTCCTGTTCGGCCAGCTTCGCGTACTCGGCGTACAGCGCGCCGTTGCGCTCATCGTTGATGGGGTAGTACGGCTCGTCGCCGCGCTCCCACGTGGCGGGATACTCGCGCGTGATGATGGAGACGGGCTGCGTGCCGAACTCGAAGTGCTTGTGCTCGATGATGCGCGTGTAGGGCACCTCGCGCTCGGTGTAGTTTACCACCGCGTTGCCCTGCCAGTTGTCGCACTCCACGCGCTCGCTCTCGAAGCGCAGGCTGCGGTACTCCAGCGCGCCCAGCCGGTAGTCGAAGTACTCGTCGATGGGACCACAGTAGATCACCCTGTCGGCGATGCCGGGATGCTCCGCGATGAAGTCGCGGTACTCCGTGTCCAGCAGCACCTCCGTATCGCCCAGCATGCGCTCCACCATGGCCGTGTAGCCGCCGATGGGAATGCCCTGCCAACGGTCGTTGAAGTAGTTGTTGTCGTAGATGAAGCGCACCGGCAGCCGCTTGATGATGGAGGCCGGCAGCTCCGCGCAATCCCTGCCCCACTGCTTTTCGGTGTAGCCCTTCACCAGCTTCTCGTACACATCGCGCCCCACGAGCGACAGCGCTTGCTCCTCCAGGTTTTTCGGTTCGTGCACCGCGCAGGCCGCCTTCTGCTCCTCGATGATGTCGCGAGCCTCGGCCGGCGTGCGCACGCCCCACATCTTCGAGAAGGTGTTCATGTTGAACGGCATATTGTACAACTCGTCCTTGTACACCGCCATCGGCGAATTCACATAGTTGTTGAACTCGGCGAAGCGGTTCACGTACTCCCATACCGGCCGCAGCGACGTGTGGAAGATATGCGCGCCGTACTTGTGCACGTTGATACCCTCCACCTCTTCCGTGTAGATGTTGCCTGCCACATGGGAGCGCCTATCGATGACCAGGCAGGACTTCCCCACCTTGCTCGCTTCGTGAGCGAACACGGCCGACGTGATGCCGGCGCCGACGATCAGGTAGTCGTAATGAGATTGCATGCGCATTCCTTTCGTTTCGGGAGCGCGCCCTTCGCAAAGGGACGTCACTCGCAATTCACCGTATGGCAGTACGTGGGCACGGCGCTTCCCAGAACGCGCACCGCGTCCTCGTCGCAGCCGCCAAGCGCCTCTTCAAGCTCGTCGAGCTTCGCAGCCACCTCTTCGTAGCTGATCTCTTGGCCAGTGGAGATCATGATGGATCGGCTCTCGGTGGCAAGCGTGCTTTCTTCGTCCATCAAAAGCTCCTCGTACATCTTCTCGCCATCGCGCAAGCCGGTGAACACGATCTCGATGCCCACGGCCCCTGAAAGACGAATGAGGTTCTTCGCCAGATCGAGTATCTTCACCGGCTCCCCCATGTCGAGGATGAATATCTCGCCGCCCTTCGCCATGCCGCCCGCCTGGATGACGAGGCGTGTGGCCTCGGGAACGGTCATGAAGTAGCGCTCGATCTCAGGATGCGTCACCGTAACAGGACCGCCGGCAGCTATCTGCTTTTTGAACAGCGGAATGACGCTTCCGTTGCTGCCGAGCACGTTCCCAAAGCGCACCGCAGAGAAGATGGTTTTGGAAGCGCATGCATAATACTGGATCACCATCTCCCCCATGCGCTTCGTCGCCCCCATGACGCTCGTCGGATTGACCGCTTTGTCCGTAGAAATGAAAATGAACCTCCGAACGCCGAACTTGTCGGACGCGCGCACCACGTTCAGCGTACCGAACACGTTGTTCTGGATCGCTTCGCGAGGGCACGCCTCCATAAGGGGAACGTGCTTATGCGCAGCCGCATGGAACACGGCCGAGGGACGGTACCTTTCGAACAGCTCGTCCACGCGCTTCCGATCGCATACGCTGCCGATCTCGACGCGCACGTCGACATCGTCGTATTCGGAGAGCAGCTCAAGCCGCAGCAGATACGCGTCGTTCTCGTATATGTCGAACACAACGATACGGGCAGGAGCCACCTTGGCCAGCTGGCGGCACAATTCGCTGCCGATGGAACCGCCGCCCCCGGTGACGAGGACCGTTTCGCCGGAAATGTAACTTGAGGCGATGCGCGTGTCGAGCACGATCTCCTCCCGACCGAGAAGATCCGCCACGTCGACATCCAGAAGCGCCACGTCCCCCAGCTCGTCGATGCGCAATTCACGGATGTTGGGAAGGGTTTTGAGCTTGCAATCCGTCTGAGTGCACACGGAGTAGATATGGCGCCGCTCTGTCGCCGTGGCAGATGGGATAGCCACCACGATCTGCTTCACATCGTACTGCTCGACAAGCGACAATATGTCGTCAGTCCCTCCCGCCACCTTGATGCCATGGATGCGGGATCCCTTCTTCGTCGGATCGTCGTCGGTTGCGACAACCGGGACACCCGGCATATTGGGATCTTTGGAGGCCATGCGCGTAATGGTGAGGGATCCCGTCTCACCCGCCCCGACGATCAAAGTTCGAGGACGCTCCACCTCGGTCGAAGCGCGCACAGGATGCTTACGCCGCAAAATGCGCCAGACCATGCGCACACCGCCCATGATGAGCACAAGCAGTATCGCCGATGCAACGAACACGCGAATAGGCAAGCGCACGTTGATAACCCATAAAAACACGGCCCCTGCCAACGTGGAGAGCACGACGGAGAGCATGATCTGGATCGCCTCATCAACGCTCGCATACTCCCACAAATTGTTGTACAAACGAAACAGTGCCAGACCAGCGATATTGAACAGCGCCAATATGCCGAGCATGAAATAGATCTCGTTGTTGACGAACACTTCGTCGTACACATTCGTCAACAACGAAGCAAGCCAATAGGAAAGGTACGTGGACGCCACATCACACAGCAGCAAAAGCGCAGCACGCTTTGCAATATGCAAGTCCATCACAGCCCCTTTGCATCATGCCATCTAACTGTTTTATTGTAATGGAATAAACGATCTCGAGACAGCGCCATTCAAAGAGGCCACGAACACAGCATGTTTCCTGCGACGGCCGCGATTCGCCCGAACCGCAGCCTCACCACCCGCTTGTACGGCGCAACGCCTTCGAGCCCCCCCCCCGCGCGAAAAAGGCGCTCGCCCCCGGCCGTCCCCCGGCCGGGGGCGAGCGCCCCTCGGAGCAGAAAAGCGCCCTCCGCGAGCGCGACGCCCTGTCCTCCCGCGGGCTGCCCCGCAGTACTTTCGGCGATGGCGGGCTT
>NZ_NFJP01000043.1 GCF_002159915.1 Gordonibacter sp. An230 | reverse complement strand
CAGGTCGGTCATGGCCGTCTCGAAGGAGATGCGCGTGCGGGTGGACACCTGCTGGAAGATCATGCCGAGCGTGCGGTTCTTGAGGATGAGCGGGTAGCGGCCGCCCTCCTTGATCATCTTCTTCATGGAGAGGGCCAGCTCCACCATGTCGAGCAGCTCCTCCTTGGTGAAGTCGTTGGTGTCGATGAAGTCCTTCACAGCCATGGATCCTCCTTACGGGTCGATGTCTCGCGGCTCGGAAGCGGTCTTCCCTTCGGCCGCGCTTCTATGGCGCACACTATGCGGCCATCCCTTCGTTTCTGTGAAGGAATAATGGAGATTATTTTCAAATCCGAGCGTCTATACCCAAAATAATCTCACCATAAACCCTATTCTGATCAGGCATGATAACCGCACCTTCCAAAAGCCCTCCGACATCGACACAAGCATGCGAGACGCACGGTACAATGCGGACGCAGGACAACGACCGACCCAACTAGCGGTAAAAGCAAAAGGGGGAGGGGGCAGCCTTGGAGATCGGCTTTTACCTCTACACCATGCTCGTGATGATCGTGTGCATCGCCGCCGGGACCATCTCCCTTTCGGCCTACTTCGTATCGCGAAAGCGCAGCCATCTCTCCGCTGTGGCATTCTTCCTCTTCTATTTCCTCGACCTCGCACTCATCTTCCAAAACGAATACCTTGGACAGAACACCAACTTCCCGCTCGACGCGTTTTACGGCATCGACCACCCGGCGCTCAAGATAGCGTTCTCGTTGGGCACCATCGAGTCGCTGTGGCTCATCGTGTGCGACTACGTGGACGAGCGTCGTCGCTTGCTGCTTGCTGGACCTGCGGTTGCGTTCACCCTAGCATGCGCGGGCATCGTGCTTCTCTTGCCCGAAGGGCCTTGGCGGCAGTACCTGTTCTACAGCATGCGCCAGGTGTTCCTGCTATGGAGCCTGGGCTATGCCCTTTTCCGTTACCGCACCGCGTCCACCCCGATAGAGAAGGCTCGCCTCCGGAGACAGAGGCCCCTGTTCGCCATCACGCTCGCACTGACGCTGTGCATCATCGTCGAAGACACGTTCATGATGCTCATTTGGACGCCCGACCCCTCGCAGGCTTCAATGCTCCCCTTGTACATTTCCGAGCGCAACTTCTCCGAGAACTTCCTCATGCTGGCCTTCGCCTTCTTCAGCCTGCGCGAAGCCGCGGGCGCGCTGCGAATGCGCTTCAAAGAACCGCCCGCCTCGGAGAATCCCACTGTGCGCCAGCACATCGACGATCTGCTGCCCGCCTACAGCGCGCGCAATGGCTTGACGGCGCGCGAGCGGGAGATCCTTGCGCTCGTGCTCGAGGGAAAGGATAACCAGAACATCGCGAGCGACCTCATGCTGGCACTCGGCACGGTGAAGGCGCACGTCCATAACATCCTGCGGAAAACCGATCAGGAAAGCCGCCAGGCGCTCATGCAGGATTTCTGGAAGGAGTAGGGCGTCGCAACACCGAAAGGCGCGCCGCGGTTCCCGCAAAGATCGCGAGAGCCGCGCCACGTATCGCGCAGGAGCGGATACGTGGCGCGGCAGGGCCGCAGCGAAGAACCGAGGCGGGGGAATAAGCACCTTGTCGCATTATCGCTTGCGCATGGCGCTGCAAGCTTCCTTGGGACGGAGCGGCATCCCCGCCCCCTCCCGTCACGCCCCCACCTTCCGCGTCGCGCCGAGGCGGGAACCGAAACGCAGATAGAGATGGCAAACGGAGAGAGGGCCTATGAACGAGGTTTGGTTCTGCTACACCATGTTGTTCATCCTGATGTGCCTGTTCTCGGCCAGCATGTCGCTGTCGGCCTACTTCGTGTCGCACCGCGCCACCTACCTGGGCGTCATGGCGTTCTTCATCGCCTTCTGCCTGGAGACGTCGCTCATCTTCCTCGACGAGTACTCGTATCTGAAGCCCGAGACGCTCGCGGAGATCGTGACGTTCCCCTTCCTGCATCCGTGGATCAAGCTGGCGTTCTCCACGCTGTTCATCGTCAGCGTATGGTGGGTGGCGCTCGAGTACGTCGAACGCCGCAGCTGGCCGCGCATCGCCGTGCCCTGCGGGGCGTGCGTGCTCGTACAGACCGTCGTCGTGATGGCGGTGCAGGACTCGCGGCTGAGCCAATGGATCTTCTACGGCGCGCGCGACCTGTGCGTGGCCGCCGCGCTGGCCTACGGGTTCTGGGCCTACCGGCGCACCGCCGACGAGGCGCTGCGACACCATCTGCTGCGCATGAGAAAGCCGTTCCTCGCGTTCGCCGTGATGATCGCGCTCGTGTTCACGGAGGACTCCGTCATGATGTACTACCTTGCGCCGCAGATCACCGACCTGTCCTTCACGTACCACCTCAGCGAGCGCAACATGTGCGAAAACGCCGCGGTCATCTTCTGCGCGGTGCTGGCCATCCGCTCGGCGGCCGACACCCTGTCCATCCGTTTCCACGAGCCGCCTGTCGGCGCTGCCACGAAGGTGCAGCAGCGCGCTCACACGCAGCTGGCGCGCTTCGCCGACCGCCACGCGCTCACGCCGCGCGAGCGCGACGTGCTGGCCCTCTTGCTGGAAGGCAAGGACAACCAGAACATCGCGAGCGCGCTCACGCTGTCGCTCGGCACGGTGAAGGCGCACGTGCACAACATCTACCGCAAGGCGAACGTCAGCTCGCGCCAGCAGCTCCTGCAGAGCTTCTGGAAGGAAGACTGAGGCGCTGGAAAGCGACAACGTGCAGGAGCAATCGGCTATCGACGGCCGATGCAGTGCGCGGCGTAGAGGGGCACGCTCTTAATGCCGCGCTCCAATCCGAAGTTCTTCGTCGACAGCCGTAGGACGACCGGCGGATCGTACGCCTTGCGGTACGCCTCCAAGCTGCGCGCGGATACATTGCCCCCCGACTTGACCTCGATGGGAATGGCGCCGTCGCCTTCCAACTGAACGACGAAGTCCACTTCGGCCTTGCTGGCCGTCCCCCAGTAGAACGGCTCTACGCCGCTCGCTCGTAGCTGCTGCATCACGTAGTTCTCCGCCACGCCCCCGCGGAAACGCGATCCCTTGTCGGAAGCGGGCGCCAGATCGTCTGCGTCCAAACCCTGCAATGCCGTCAAAAGCCCCACGTCGAGCAGGTACAGCTTGAAGAAATCATGCTCCACGAACGCCTTGAGCGGCTTGCGCCCCTCGCTCACGCGGTAGCAGAACGAGACCAGCCCGGCTGCATGAAGCCAGTTGATGGGGGCCTCGTACTGAAAAGCGCGCGCCGACGAAGCTATGGTGGCGTACTGGAACTTATGGTTCTCCTTCGCCAGCTGCTCGGGCACGCTTCTCCACACGTTGAGGATTTTGGACGAGTCGAGCGGGCTCGCGTATTTCGTCATGTCGGCAAGGTAGGCGTCGGCGATTCCCTGCTGAATAGAGCGCACCGTTTGCAGACGCCCACCTTCAACGTGCGCCAAAACTGCTTCGGGCAGTCCCCCGACCAGCAAATACGCGCGATACCGCTCGAGAGCGCGCTCATGAAGGCCGAGCGGGACGTTCGATGCGTACGCTTCCTCGATGAGGTTTGCAAGCTTCTCGTCGCCTACCGCCCAGAGGAACTCCTCGAAATCGAGCGGATACAAGGTGAGCGTATCGACCTTTCCCACCGGATAAGAGTACTCACTGCGCCCCAACGCAACGCCGAGCAGGCTGCCCGCCGCGATCACGCAGCATTCGGGAGCGCGCTCGTAGAAGTACTTGAGGGCGGTGAGCGCGCGAGGGCACGCTTGCACCTCATCGAAGAACACGAGGGTCGTCGCAGGATCGAAGTCCATGCCGCTTGCGGCCTCGAGCTGAGGCAGGAGGGCTTCGGGCGTGATGTCGCCGTCGAACAGCGCGCAAAGGTCTTTCTGCGCCGAGAAGTCGAGGTAGATCACACGCTCGAACGCGTTCTTGGCAAAGGAGAGGACGGAGTACGTTTTCCCCACTTGACGCGCCCCGTGGATGACGAGCGGCTTCCTGGACGACGAGGCCTTCCACGTGAGTAATTCGGCATCGATCCTACGCTTCATGGCGCTCACCTCATCCCAATCGGAAATATCGTTCATAGCATAACGTTTTTTCCGGAACTTTCGTAAAACTGATGACGGAATTTCATATTCGGCACTGATAAACCACCCCTAACCCCTTCTAATCCCGAGGGCGGGCAATCCAACCCCTTCTAAACTTTCCTTCGGGCGGGCGGCGGGCGTATGGTCGTTTCAGGAGGGGCGGCTGCAAGGGGGCCGCCCGCACGCGAGGGCGACCGCCGGTCGCCCCGAAGAAGCGACATCGCGTCCGCTTCAACCGGATTGGGAAAGGAGGGCAGCGCTGATGGCAGAGGAGGCAACCGCCGTGGCGGTCACCGACGAGGACCGCGAGCTCGCCACGAAACCGGTGCACGGCCTGTTCGTCAAGTACTCGCTCATCACGCTCATCGGCATGGCCGCACAGGCCGTCATGGTAATCCTCGAGGGGGTGATCATCGGAAACGGATTGGGGTCGTTCGGCCTGGCCGTCGTGGGCATCATCATGCCGCTCGAGCTGCTGAACCTGGCGCTGGGCGGCGCGCTTGGCATGGGCGTGGCCACCGTGGCGGGCAACCGCCTGGGCGCGGGCGACGCGGCGGGGGCGCGCAAGGCGTTCTCCCAGGGTTTCTGGTTGTCCACGTACCTGATCCTCGCCATCTCGGTGCTCATCTTCATCTTCGCGCCGCAGATCGCCCTCATGCTGGGCGCCACGCCCGACCTCGCAGACGGCGTGGTCACGTTCATCCGCATCTTCATGTGCTTCTACCCGTTCTGCATCCTCGGACAGATGATGGGGTCGGTCCTGCGTGTGGACGAGAAGCCAGGACTGGCCACCGCCGCACAGTTCGGATCCGCCGTGCTTGCCGTGGTATGGCTGTACTGCTCGATCTTCCTGGCGAACTTGGGCGTCGTCGGAGCCGCCGTGTACTACGGCACGTCCATCGGCCTTTGGTTCGTCGTCATCTTCTACTTCATCTTCAGCAAGCACACGAAGTTCAAAATCGGCTTCTCCGACATGAAACTGGACGGGGCGCTATGCCGCGAGATCCTCGTCATCGGCCTGCCCACGTTCCTCATGCAGGCGGCCAGCCTCGTGTACACCACCGTCATCAACAACTACCTGGGCGTGCTGGGAGGCGACCTGGAGATCTCCGCGTTCGCCATCCTGAACGGCTACCTCGTGTACATCCTCAACATGATGTGGCTGTGCGCGACCTACGGCGTGCAGCCCCTGGCCAGCGTCAACTTCGGCGCCAAGCGCCCTGATCGCCTGAGGACGCTCATCCGCGTGGCCGTGGTGGACACCGCCGCCGCCATCGCCGTGGTCTCGGCGCTGTTCATCGTGTGCGCCGTGCCCATCTGCACCATCTTCTGCGGCAACGAGCCCGACCTTATCGCGCTCGCCGCCGCGAACGCCCTGCCGCTGTGCGCGCTGGCGTGCCTGGGCGCCGCGTCCAACGTGATGTCGGCGTACTTCCAGGCCGTGGACAAGGTGGTTATCGCAACGGTGCTCGGCATGAGCCGCTACCTCGTCTTCACCGTCCCCTGCATCATGATCATGTCCTCGTTCATGGGCATCACGGGCGTGTGGTGGGCGCAGCCGGTGGCCGACGTGCTGTGCTTCGCGTTCACCATGGTGTTCGTGGTGCGCGAGCTGCGCCGCCTGGGCGCACTGCACGCCGAGAACGCCTCCGATACATCCGAACCCTCGCAGGAAGGAGCCGTCGCATGAAGCCGGCCGATCTGATTCTGAGCAGCACCCGCATCTTCACCGCCGAGCCGGGCGTGGACGCCACGATGGATGGCAGCATCGCTATCGAGGGAGGCCGCATCGTCTTCGTCGGGCCGCGCGAGGAGGCCGCCGCCTACGCGGGGCCCGCCACCGAGGCCGTGGAGCTGGGCGATGCGTTCGTCTGCCCCGGCTTCCACGACTCCCACCTGCACTTCTTCCCCTCGGCGATGGACCGCTCGCCCTACGTGGTGTTCTGCGAGGGCCGCAGCGCGCAAGACTGCGTCGAGGCGCTCAAGCAGGTGGAGGACGCCCGGCCGACCGACGAGTTCATGCTGTCGTACGGCTGGTACCATCCGCTGTGGGACAACCCCGTGCTGCCGAACAAGGACATCCTCGACGCCGCCTACCCCGACCGCCCCGTGTGCCTGCAATCGGGCGACTCCCATACGCTGTGGACGAATTCGAAGGGCCTCGAGAAGTTCGGCATCACGAAGGACTCGGTGCCGCCCGCCGGCGGCGTGTACCAGAAAGACGAGCACGGCGAGCTGACCGGCATCATCCAGGAAACGGCGGCCACGCAGCTCATCCCCCGCATGCTCGCGTTCAGCGAGGAGGAGACGGCCGCCGGCATCAAGCAATTCCTGGCCGACCTCAACGCCGAGGGCATCACCAGCGTGTGCGACGTGTCGCTTCTGGCCGTGCCGGGCGGCGACTTCGTGCGCGACGACGTGTACCGCGCGCTCGCCGAGAACGGCGAGCTGACGGTGCGCATCAACATGTTCCCCACCGCGCTCGAGGACCTCACCCGCGCCCGGAAGCTGCGCGACGAGTTCGCCGGCAACGACCTCTTGCGTTCGCCCGGCCTCAAGCAGTTCTTCGACGGCGTGTCGTCCACCCACACCGCCTGGCTCACCGAGCCGTACGCGAACGCGTACTTCGAGGGCGATTGCGGCGCGCCGGTCACCGATCCCGAGCGCATGCGGCGCATCGTGCTGGGCGCGGCCGAGGAAGGCTTCGCCGTGCGCATCCACACCATCGGCGATGCGGCCATCCACGTGGCGCTTGACATCTTCGAGGAGGCGCGCGCGAAGTTCGGGCCGGTGGCCGGCCAAAACGGCCTGGAGCACCTCGAGAACCTCCTGCCCGAGGACATCGCGCGGCTGGCCGAGCTCGACGTATCGGCCAATTGCCAGCCGCCCCACACGGTGCTCGACCCGAACGGCATCGAGCGCGACCTGGGGCCCGAGCGCGCGAAGCTCATGTGGCCGTACCGCACCTACCTCGAAGAAGGCGTGAAGTTCTCGTTCGGCACCGACTCGCCCGTGGTGGACATCAACTCGCGCGAGGTCATCTACGACGCCGTGACGCGTCAGAGCCCGGCCACCGGGGAGCCCGCGGGCGGCTGGCAGCCGCAGGAGAAGATTCCCGCCGCCGACGCCGTGCGCGCCTACACGCTGGGCAGCGCCGTCGCAGCCGGACGCGGCGACGAGGTGGGGTCGCTGACGGCCGGCAAGCTGGCCGACATCGCCGTGCTCGACACCGATCTCCTGACCTGCGCGCCCGAGGAGATTCTGGAAGCAAAAGTGCTGGCCACGTATCTGGGAGGAAGAAAGGTTTACGGACGGTAGTTCCGCATGAAGGTCGGCGAGTCCTTCATGCGGAAGGGCTCGCCGACCTCCGGCACCCCAAGATCGAATGCGCGAAGCAGGACGTAGAAAACGCAGGCCTCTCCGCGTCCGGAAGGCAGGACCGATCAGAAAACCGACCCCCGAGACCGAAGAACCGGGAATCGAACCTGGCCAGCTTGGACCGGCACGAAAGGCAGCGAAGGGTCGAGAGACGGCAAAACCCGCGCAAGGCCCGATCGCCTGCCGAGACCAAACGGGCAACGGCCCTCAACCACGAAGCCTCACGCTGTCGAAGAGCGCCTGGCGCAGCCGGTAGCGACGGGTCATCCAATCGTAGTCGACAGCGCGCAGGGATCTGCCCATGCGCTTTGCCAGCAAGCGAGCCACCTCGTCGAACTGTCGCGCGTCGAATAGCTGGATGCGCGTGACCGTGACCACGGAGAGCCCTCCGAGCGCAAGCGCAGTGCGACGACGAGAATCCCCGGCGATGCGCGCCGACCCGGTATGGTACCGATCGCTGTCGTATTCGACGGCCAGCCCTTGCTCGGGCCAACACAAATCGTACGAGAAGCGCCCTCCCTTCGACGCGCGCCCCAAACGCCCCTCCGCATCGATCCATCGATTCATCTGCGGAAGCGGCAATCCATAGCCTCCGTAGCGGCGGGGAAGGCACAGCAAGGCAACCGTGATCGACTCCATCGGCGACGCCGACCCATCCGCCAGGTAGCGCACCGCGACGGCGGCCCGCTTGACACCATGCTCGCCCTTGGATGCCTCGATGCGCTTTCGCAACGCATCGACCGAAGCGAGTGGCTCGCGATCCCGAAAGCCGCGTTCGCTTCCCCTGTCGAGCGCATACGACCCGCACAGCTCGAACCCCAGTTCGACGAGCTTGGGCAGCGCCATGCCGCCAGCCTCGTGGACGAAGCACGCGCTCGGAGACTCGACGTAGAGCCCCTTTTCCACACGGACGAACGATCGCGCGGGCATCCGACTCCGCACATGGGTGACGATCTCGGGAGAGCGAGTGCGGCAGGAAGCGTCCGGGACAACCAAGTGAACCGGACGGCCAATGCCCCAACGTGCAAGATCGTGCAGGGCGATCTGCGACCGCCCTGGCGGCCCATCCATGCGGAAACGAGCGCGAGACGGCTCCCAATGCGTCGCGGAATGTGGCGAGCGCCAATAGGCAAGTGCGGAATCATGTCCGAGGAAAAGGTTCATACTCTTAGGATACCCCCGGGAAAGGAGCCGGTCATGATATGATTTTTTGTAGCGGTATAGAAAAAATTGAAGCCTTCGACAAACCGAAATCGGCGCAACCGTTGTCGCCGCCTATCACCCGAAAGACACCCCCTCTGAGACCAACCGACTCGAAGCGCTGGGACCTCTCGCGTCGGGCGGCTTCTCCCCAAAAGGCATCCGGACAGGAAGCGCCACGTCGAACGACCGACGAACACCGGAGTCGGTTTTTGCAGGAAAAAGCGAAGGTTCGTGCATGTTTTTTCGTTTTTGGGAATTGAACCGAGGCCGAACGTTTTCTTCACCTGGAATTTCACGATGTTCGTCAGCATACACGGCCCCAAAACCGCGCGCATCGCTCGCAAAAACGAAAAAACCTGCACGAAAGGGAGGGAATTCCGCGCGCAACCCAGTCGACGCGCAGCGCACGCCTCCACCCTCGCGTCAAACGCAAGGATGGGAGCGAGAAAGCGAACGGAAAGGCGGAGACGGAAGGGCGGGCGAGCAAGAAGCGAAGACGGAGGGATGGATGAAGCTGCAAGCGGAGGGGAAGGCGAGCGGGAAGGCGGAGGCAAAGGCCGATCCCTTGATTGCAAGGAAGCGGGAAGGCTCCATGTCGGGCGCGCGAGCGCACAGGGAGACCCCCTCCCCCGAAGCCCAACCGGCAAGCGACGAGCGGTCGCCGGACCGCCAGCGCCACGGCCAACCGCGAGGGCGCACGGATAGCCGGACAGCGCCTGCCCGGCGAACCCTCAAGCCGTCGGCAACGCCCACTCCGCAGGCAAGCGCATCGGTGGCGCGAGCCCCGCGACGAGGCGGCCGTCTGCAGAAGCGCGCCGGGGCGCCCACCTCCGCAGACGGCCCCGGCGCTCCCGCCAACATCCGCCTAGCGACCCTGCGGCGCGGGCTCCTGCTGGGTGATGCAGTGGATGTTGCCGCCGCCGTAAGCGATCTCGCGCGTGCTCACGCCCACGACCTCGCGGTCGGGGAACATGGCGCGCACCTGCTCGAGCGCCAGCTCATCGTTCGGATCGTCGTACTGAGGCACGATGACGCCGCCGTTCACGATGAGGAAGTTCATGTACGAGGCGATGGCCACATCGTCCACCGTGCGCGGCAGCGTGCCCTCCACGACGTCGATGGTCGCCACCTCTTCGGCGCTCATGTACGTGGGCACCTGCGGCATCGTCAGCTTGTGCACCTTAAGCGCGCGCCCCTTCGCATCGGTTGCGTTCGACAACGTTTCGTAAGCCGCGCGAGCAACCTCGTAGAACGGGCTGTCCTCGTCGTCGGTCCAGATGCACCCCACCTCGCCGGGACGCACGAAGCACGCCACGTCGTCGATATGACCGTTCGTCTCCTCGGGGTCGATGCCGTCCTTGATCCAGATGACCTTCTCCACGTTCAGGTAGTCGCGCAGGTAGTCCTCGATCTGCTCCCGGGAAAGCTCCGGATTGCGGCCCTCGGACAGAAGGCACATCTCGGTGGTCAGCACGGTGCCCTCGCCGTCCACGTGGATGGAGCCGCCTTCAAGCACAAGCGAGTCGGGGCGGTAACGGTCGGCGCGCGCGAGGTCGGCAACCTTCATGCCCACGAGCGCGTCCTGATCCCACGGGAAGTACAGGCCGTCCACCAGGCCACCCCATGCGTTGAAGTGCCAGTGCACCGCGCGCAGGCCGCCGTCGCCGTTCACGACAAACGTGGGGCCGCAGTCGCGAATCCATGCATCGTCGGAGGTCATCTCGACGACGAGGATGTTGTCCTCGTCGGCCAGCTCATAGCGCGCGGCCTCGTAATCGTCGGGATTCGCCCCCACGACGACGGGCTCGAACCGCGCGATGGCGCGGGCCACTTCGGCATAGGCGCGCTGCGCGGGCTTCGCGCCGTCGCGCCAGTTGTCGGTACGGTGCGGCCAGAGCATCCAGACGCGGGTCTGCGGCTCGAACTCGGCCGGCATGCGGAAGCCGTCGGCCCTCGGGGTGGATTCGCCTTCGTAGATGGTCTTCATACATGCATCCTTTCTGTCCTATGCTTGCAAACGAATAACGGGAGGAACGATATTCCGAAACGGGCGGAAACGTCGCGCAAGGGCGAAGGGCTAGACGACCGAAAGCGCAACGGGCAACGAGACGGGGAAAGGAGCCCGAGCTTGCAAGCCCCACCAGAGCGCACGGCGTACGGAGCAGAACCGCAAACACCAACTATGCGCCGCAGGGAAGAGGCACCGAGCCACCTGCGCCACCCGCATCTCGTCGCAAGCCATCGCATCCAGAGCACGCACGCTCGCGCTCGCAGCCCACCGCGTCCGGCGCACGCCCGCGTCGCGGCGGGCATGCGCCGGACGTGCGGGGCGCGCTACATCAAATCTCGCGGTTCGCGTCCGATGATCCGATCCTCTTCGACCACGACCCTCTCCGATTCAGGCATCTCCACGTAGCCCTGCGCAACATCGAACGCCAACGGATCGCCGCTCGCCTCCATGCCGCGGTATTCCACCGCACGCCCGCGCGCCGACAGCACGCGCACGATCTCGCCGATAACCACGAACGCGATCACGCCGACGAGCATGGGGATCTTCGCCATCTCCTCTTCGGAGCCGTTGAGCGGCACGATGGTGGCGATGATTGACAGCACGAGCAGCACCACGGGCAGCCACGTGACGACCAGAAGCACAACGCGGCCTCCAGGCACCTTGAACACGCGCTTCGCGTTCGCATCGACGCGGCGCAGCTTCAGAAACGCCGGGAACATCGGAATGTAGCTGATCAGCAGAAACACGATGTTCATGGAGAAGAATATCCAGAAGAACCCGTCGAACCCGGCCAGCTCCATGACCGGCGCCAACAGCACGAGCACGCTCGCCACCACGCCGTTGATGACGGCGGCGCCGGTGGGCATCTGGTTCTTCTCGCTCTCGCGCGCGAAGGGCCGGGGCATGTTGCCTTTCTTCGCGGCGTGCTCGGCCACGAAGTTCACGCCGAACGACCAGCTGACCATGTTGCCGAACAGCGTAACGAGGAACACGATGCCCACCACGACGAACAGGACGCTTCCCACGCCGGCCATGATGCCCACCGCGTCCATGATGCCCGAATCGAGCGAGATGTCCTCGGCGGGGATGGCTGCGCCGATGCCGAACGAGCTGAACAGGTACAGCGCGGCGATGGCGATGCCTCCGGCGATGATGGCACGCGGGATTTGCCGGCTGGGGTTCTCCATCGAGCCCACGTAGGTGGTGATCACCTCGAAGCCCATGAAGTTGAACAGGATGATGGACAGGTACGTCAGGCCGTTCGCGTCGAACGAGGGCAGAAACGTCTCAGGCGCCATGTCGTTGGCGAAGCCGAAGGTCAACGCGTACCAGATGCCAAGACCGCCCACCAAAAGCGCGATGCCCACCTTGAGCACGGCAGACAGGTTGAGTATCCACGCCGAGTCCGACACCTTCGAGAAGCTGAGGAACACGACGATCCAGATGAACGCCAACTCGATGGCGAGCGCGGGGAGAAGGTCGAGCTCAAAGCCCGTGATGAGCGTGATCGTCTCGGGGAACAAGATGGCCAAAGACGCCATCCATAAAGGGAAGTTGATCCAATAGTACCAGCTCACACGGCTCCCCCAGCGATCGCCGAACGCGCGGCGCACCCAATCGTACAGGCCGCCCTCGTCATCGTAGGTGGTGCCCAGCTCGCTGACCACGAGCCCGTAGGGCAAAAGAAACGCGATGATGAGGAATATCCACCAGAAGAACTGTGAGTTGCCGATGGCGGCTGCGGGAGCCGCCGCCTCGGCCACGAACACCACGGTGATGACCGAGAGGATCGCGTCGATCAAGCGGAATTTCTTCGTTGCCATAGGTTTCCTTCTTTCGAAATAGAGGGGATCGCGGTTCGAAGCCTGCACGCTAACGGAGGTGGCCACGACCCAGTAGAGCGGAAAAGGAGAGGGCGGCAAGCAGGCCTTCCGGCGCGCCCGCCCCGCGCCTTCGCGCTCGAGCGGACGCGCCCAGCGCAACGGAATCCAAGCGGGACCGCGCAAGCCCTTTGCTCCGTCACGAGATCGGGCACCTCGGCCTCCCGCAGCGTCGACTCGTTCCAAAAACCGCTAGGCCGTCGGATCGTCCCACTTGCCCAAGCTGTTCAGCAGGCTATCCAGCTGATCGCGCGCCTCGTCGGCTTCGGGCTGGTCGATGCGCGCCCCAGCACAGAACCACGCGAGCAGACCGCGGATGGAGTGCTTGCGGTTCTCGGCCTCGTCCCAGCAGATGGACTGCGCACCGTCGATCACCGCGTCGGTGACCTCCTCGCCGCGCGTGGCGGGCAGGCAGTGCATGAACTTGGCGTGCGGAGCGGCCAGCGCCATAAGCTCCTCGGTGACCTGGTACGTCGGGTAGAAGATGGCCATGCGCTCGTCCTTCGACAGCTCCTTGTCGTACAGCCCGTACCACACGTCGGTGTACACGAAGTCGGCATCGCGCATGGCTTCCTCGCGGTTGTCGGTGACGGTGACGCTGCCGCCGGACTCCTCGCAGTTCGCACGTCCGATGGCCAGCAGATCCTCGCGGATCTGGTGCCCCTCGGGCCCGTACTGCACGAAGTCCATGCCCATCTTCGAGCAGATGAACATCTCGGACACGCACACCTGCGTGGCATCGCCCACGAACACCATCTTGCAGTTCTCGATGCGCTTGCCCTCGGGCAGGTGCTCGATCATGGTGAGCAGGTCGCCCATCTCCTGCGTGGGATGGTTGTAGTCGGACATGCCGTTGATCACGGGCACCTGCGCGTACTTCGCCAGCTCGACGAGGTCCTCGTGGCGGTCGACGCGCGCCATGATGACGTCGAGGAGGCGCCCCATCACGCGCGCGGAGTCCTCGATGCTCTCGTGGCCGCCCAGCTGGATGGTGCCGGGCGCGTAGAACTGCGCATCGCCGCCGAGGTCGGCCATGGCGCCCTCGAACGACAGGCGCGTGCGGGTGGACACCTGCTGGAAGATCATGCCGAGCGCCTTGTGCCTCAAAAGCTCGGGGAAGTAGCCGGCCTTCACGCAGCGCTTGAGCACGCGGGAAAGCTCGATCATGTCGAGCAGCTGGTCTTTGGTGAAATCGTTGGTGTCGAGAAAGTCTTTGACGGTCATCGCGATGGGCCTCCTTTGTGCAGAATAATCGATACGAACCGCAACGATTCTGCCGGATGTCTCCCCTCCCTCCGAGGATGCGACCGCGTTTGCAACATCACCGTTGCCGCGCAATCAACCAAACGTTGCGCAAGGCGGCGCCGTCCCCGCAAAGCACGCCTCGCTCGCGAACCATCGCCGTCCTTCGAGAGAATCGCAGGCCTTGCGCACGGCAAGCGCGATGACGCGAATCGCCGCCGCAAAGCCTTTCCTGCGCACTTGAAGCCCCTTTCCAAGGGCGCTGCATGAGGGTGTGCGTTTGGCCCGATCTTGGGGAACGAAGGATGCGCGAACCGCCCCGGAGAACTTCAATGCTTCGGCCCTGAGCCATTCGAGGCTCCACCAGCTCGAAGCGAGACCGCAGCTCAGGACGACCTCCGGCTCAAGCGAACCGGCGCGGCCGGATTGCAGTGCGACCGCGCCTTGCTCACCAGTGTGGAGGCGCCGCGACGCGCGGCTCGACAGCGGCGGGAAGTCGTGCGAGAATCGAGGACGAATCGAAACCGAACCGCGACGAAGGACCCGCCATGAACCTGCCCGGCCTCATCACCGTGCGCCCCGAGCAAACCGACGAGTTGAACGCCCTCGCGGCGATGGTGGGCGCGTGTTTCCGCGAGGAGATGTGGCACGTCACCTGGCTCGACGTTCCCGGCATCTCCGAAGAACGCAAGCTGGCCATCACGCAAGCCGCCATCCACGCCGACTACGCCGTCACCGCGCCGTACGGATGCGTCTACGCGCTGCCCAACCATGCGGGGGCCGCGAACGCCTTCCTGCGCAGCGAGCTGCCCGAAGGCGGCTGGGAGCAGTTTGAGAAAGAGTCGGAACGACGCTTGGCCCTCGCGTTCACGCCGGAGGAGACAGCAGTGCTCGGGCCACGCGCCGAGGCGATGGAATCGCTTTCGGACACGAACTGGCCGCTGGCCCATGCGAAGGCCGATGAGGACTTCATCTACTTTATTTCAATCGGCATCGATCCCGCTCGTCGCGGCGCGGGCGCGTTCCGCCGCCTGTTCGTGCCGTTTCTGGACGAGGCCGACCAACGCGAGGTGCGCTGCTACCTCGACTGCTACACCGACCGGCTGGAGAGCCTGTACGGCCACTTCGGCTTTCGCACGGTGGAGCGCAAGGACGCGCCCGGATTCGACCTGGTGGAACGCTGCATGGTGCGCGAGCCGGGCGCGCAGGGGGCCTCGTGAGGTCGAACGAGATTGCAAAACTGGCCGGCTGCACCGTGCGCACGCTGCGCCACTACCACGCCATCGGATTGTTGCCCGAGCCACCGCGCAGCGAGAACGGCTATCGTGACTACGGCGCGAGAGATCTCGCGCGCATCCTGCGTGTAAAACGACTCGCGTCGCTCGGGTTCTCGCTCGACCGCATCGGCGAGGTGCTCGAGCAGATGGATGCGTATCCTCCCGACGAAGCAGGCGCGAGGGCCCACGACGCCCTCGACGAGCTCGACCGCGAACTGGCCGCCCAGATCGAGCGCCTCGAAGAGCAACGCCGCACCATCGCCCGGTTGAAAGCCGAGCGCCTCGACCCCGACCTGCCCGTACGGTTCGCGCAAGCAGTGCGGACCCTCATCGACTACAACGAAGGCGCCATCACCAGCGGCGAGCGCGAAGCCCTTCTCATCACTGGACATTTCTACACCGAGTCGGACGCCGCCGAACTTGAGCGCGTGATCGAGAGACTCCACCAACTCGGATTGTTCGAGCAGATAAAACTGATGAGCGATCGGTTTGACAAGCTGCCTGCCGATACGCCGCGCAATGAGCTCGACCAGCTCGTCGAGGAAGCGCTCGGGCTGATCGACCCGATCATCGACTGCTTCGACTCCGCCAACTGGGAAGATCCAACGAATCCGGAAGACGCCGAAATGGAGCGCTTCGTCGACGAGCTCATGCGCGAGGATCTGAACCCCGCCCAAATTTACGCGGAAGACCGCCTGGAAGCGGAGATGAAGGCCCGCATCCTCGCCCGACGAGAGAGCCGACCCGACATGTCGAAAAGCGACCTTTCATCGTGAAAGAGGGCCGTCGCCTTCACGTCAGAACGATCGCCCCCATTGGACGCGAGTCGAGCGCGGTTCTTCGCGTTTTCAGGGCTCCAAATGCACAGAAAACGCCGCTGTGAAGCTCGCGGAGGGCGTTCGATCTATCCTTGATTTTTCCGACCAGGGGAAACGGCCCTTGCGAAAGCCGCGAACGTACGCGCAGGGGCGCTGAAGTCCGCTAGAACGCTTCACAGCGGTGATTACTGTGACTTGGAGAGGGACTTTCGACGAAGGACCGTCCTCGGTGGTCGTCATGGGGGCACAGGCGTCATCCCATGAGCTGAGGCGGCAAAACCACGCGGGATCTTTCAACTCGTCGAAGGCAGACTCAAAGTGTCTCCCATAGACATGTCTTCGTTCGCTCAAGAGCGGAGCTCCTGCACAATTCCGTCACACCTCCCTTGACCCCGACGCAACGTCGTAGTTTTAGCTTCCTTTCTGACGGAACAGAAAGGAGTTCCCCATGCACACGAACCCGCACCCCGCACGCATCGCGCCGCGCTTCTTGGCATCGAACGCGCTCTCGCTCCTCGGCAACTCCATCGCCGCCGTGGCGCTGCCGCTCATCCTGCTGGCCACCACCGGCGACGCGCTGGCCGCCGGCACGCTCGCGCTCATCTGCGCCGTTCCCCAGATGGCCATCGGCGTGGTGGGCGGCGCGGCCCTCGACCGCTTCAACCGCCGCGACATCTCCATCCTCTCCGACCTCGTGTCGGCCGCGAGCGTGGCGCTCATCCCCGTGGTCGATATGCTCTGGGGCCTCAACTTCGGCTGGTTCGTGGCGCTCGGCCTGCTGGGAGCCGTGGGCGACATCCCCGGCATGACGGCGCGCGACGCGCTGCTGCCCGCCGTGGTCGCCCGCGACAAGGCCGACCTCCAGCGCTTCATGGGGCTCACGCAGTCGCTCGACTCGCTCACCACCATCGTGGGGCCGGCCGCAGCCGCGTTCCTCATCGGCGCGGTGGGCGGCGTGCCGTCGCTGTGGTTCACCGCGGCGCTCTCGTTCGCAGCCGCCCTCGTCACCTGCACGGTGCCCCGCTCGGTGGGCGCGGAGGGCCTGCGCGGCAGCGGCGCCGAGGCGGACGGCCGCAGCGCCCTGGCCTCCGCCTTCGGCGCCCTGCGCACCGGCGCCCGCGTGCTCTTCCGCACCGACGGCGTGCTCACGGCCTCCACGCTGCTCTCCTTCGGCATCATCATGGTGATGGGGTCGTTCCAGGGCCTTGTGCTTCCCGTGCACTTCACCGAGATCGGGCGGCCGGAGCTTTTGGGCTACGTGCTCTCGGCCATGTCGCTCGGGCTTTTGGCCAGCTCGCTCGCCTACGCCGCCCTTGCGCCGCGCCTCGCGCGCCGCACCTGGTACCTGCTCTCGCTCGCCGGCATGGCGGCTGGCGTCGCCGTGCTCGGCACCTTGCCCGACCTTCCCGTCATGCTGCTCGGCGCGGTGCTGCTGGGCGTGAGCGCGGGTCCGGCGTCGGCGCTCCTCGGCTTCTTCATGCTCGACCGCATCCCCGAGCAGGACCGCGGCAGCGCGCTCGGCACGCAGAACTCGCTCGTGATGATAGCGGCGCCCGCAGCCGTGTTCGCCACCTCGGCGGCCGTGACGGCCTTCGGCGAGGCGCCGGCCGCCTACGGCCTGGTGGCATGCTGGTTCGTCATCACCGTGCTCGCCGTGGGCGCCAAGGGCATGCGGCGCCTCGACGACGCCGAGCCCTCCTCCGCCGCGGCCACGCGCACCGCGGCCACACCCGAGGCGGAGGCGCCGGGCACGCAAGCCTGACCCGGGCACCGTGCATTTCGCCGCGATGGCGCGCGCGTCGCGCCTTCGCAACGCCCAGCCGACGTCCGGAGAGGACCGGCTGGGCGCTTTTATGATGCGAGGGCAAACGTCCGGACGCCGGGCAGGCCGCGGCATGCGGCCCCCGCCGCCCCGATCGAAAGGAGCATCACCATGTCTCAAACCGCCTTGGTAACCGGCGCGACGAGCGGCATCGGCGAAGCCCTCTGCCTGCTGTTCGCCAGCGACGGATACGATCTCGTAACCGTGGCCCGCGACGAGGAGGCTCTCGAGAAGCAGGCCGAGGAGCTGCGCATCCTCGGCGTCGACGTGCTGCCTGTCGCCTGCGACCTGTCCGACCCCGACTCCGCGCGCACCATCTTCAAGCGCGTCCAGAAAGCCGACAAAGAGATCGAGATCCTCGTCAACGATGCGGGCTACAGTCCCGCTGGCCAGTTTTCCGATCTGCCCATCTCCGACATCCGCGCGATGATCCAGGTGAGCGTCACGAGCCTTGCCGAGCTGACGAGCGTGTTCCTTCATCCTATGATCGAGCGCGGCCACGGCCGCATCCTCAACATGAGCTCCATGATGGCGAAGACCCCCTGCCCCTACAACGCGCTTTACGGCGCCGCCAAGGTGTTCGTGCTGTCGTTCTCCGCCGCGCTCGCACGCGAACTGCGCGCGACGGGCGTGAGCGTGACTACCGTATGCCCCGGCGCCACGCGTACGAACTTCCCCAAAAACGCCGGCATCGAGGGGGCTCCCGCTTGGAAGTACTTCTCCATGAGCCCCGACGAAACGGCCATACGCGTCTATCGCGCGCTCATGCGGGGAGAGCGATGCGCCGTCACAGGATGGGTGAACAAAGTTGGCGCGCTCGGCGTGCGCTTCATGCCGATGGGCCTTCAGCTCATGGCCGGCGAATGGCTCCTCGGCACCCGCAAGCATCCTCTCGGCCACGAGGGAACGGAAGAAGGAGCGAAGGGGGCAAACGCAGAAGGACGCGAAGGAGGATCCGCACGAAAAAGGCAGGCTGCAGAGGCCGCCCAAGCGTGTGGCGGCGGACGAGCCGGAAACAACACCGCGCTGAAAAGCGCGCAGCCCGATACCCGAGCGGAAGAGGAGAGCGGCCCGCATGCCGACGCGAGGGCATTTGCGCGCGGAATCGCGAGCAACGACGGACGATCAGGGAAGAACGGCACCGCAGAGGGCGCCGCTGACCAAGGCAACGCTTGGCGCTTCGAACAGCACGCGTCAAGCACCTCTTCAGCATCCTGCAAAGTCAGCTGGATGCCTTGGTGAGCACGGCGGCGAAGCCACCCAAACGGCCCCGCATCCCGACGAAGAGCCGGGGTGCGGGGCATCCCGCACCCCGATCAGGCCTCTCGCGCGCACGCTTGCCGAGCGCGCGGGGAAAGGCCCATCCGTTCCCTCCGAGAGCGCACGCCATCGCCTCAGCACGCGCAGTCAAAGCCCCCCCC
>NZ_NFJP01000042.1 GCF_002159915.1 Gordonibacter sp. An230 | reverse complement strand
CCCCCCCCCCCCCCCCCCCCCCCCCCCCCCCCCCCCCCCCCCCCCCCCCCCCCCCCCCCCCCCCCCCCCCCCCCCCGAAGGAACGAATGCGGACACTCCACAATTCCGTCAAGGCTTCGCAGGCCGGCACGTGCGAAGCCGAAGCCGCCGGAGCGAATGCGGACGCCGGAGCGAATGCAAGACGCGCCACCTGCGGCGGGAGGAAATCGGCCAAGCGACGACGCAGCTCCATGTTCCCTGACCGGCGGCGGGCACGACGACGGCGCAGCAAGACAGAAATCGAGCGCGAGACGGAAATCAGGGCCGCTCCGCATCCGGATCCTCGGCAAGCAGCAAGTCGAACATCTCCTGGCGTCCATGCACGTTCAGCTTGGCGTAGATATGGGATATGTGCGTTTTCACCGTGCCCTCCGACAGCACGAGCTCTTCGCTGATGAACGCCCGCGAGCGCCCTTGCGCGAGCATCATGAACACCTCTGTCTCGCGCGGGGACAGCCCGGCGCGCTCGGCTATCTCGCCACGACGGTCGACGATCAGCTCGGCGGGATTTTCGGAGCGCTCCCTTCCCCCACCGCGATCTGTCAGCCAGATGACCAAGATCACCAAAGCAAGCGCAACCAGAAGGATGATGCCGCTGTTCGCCACGCCCAAATCGAAGAAGCACGCCACCCACACGATGGACACCACGTCGTAAAACCCCGCCGCCAAGCCCACCGTGCGAAACAGGGAAGCGCCTTTCAGGCGAATCGCGGTGACGGTCAGCGTCCAGAACAGCGCATGGGTCAAGGCCTCCACCGACGTAATGAGAACTTCCGAGACGGCAGAGGCGAGCCCTTGCCACTGCGGGGTGAGGGCCGACACGAAAAACGCGATGACCACCACGAGGAACGCAGGCATAAATCGTCGGTTGAGATGAATCTTGACGCGCTTGACCAGCACCGCGTACGAAAGCGCCACGAGCACGGCCACCACGCCCACCGTGCCCACGGCAGCGAGCGCCGCGCCTGAGAACTGGTGGAGCGGGTCGCCAAAGAAGCCCAGCGGCGTGAGCACGCGCGTCGTGGCCACCGCCAACGCGGCCACAAGAACTTGCGGAACCACATATCGATACGGGGCCGGCGAACCGGACGCAGGCCGCCACTCGTCATGCTCCACGCGCGTGCAGGGGCCCTTTTCTGCCGCGCTGGCCAACGCAGCTATGGCAAACGGCAACGCAATGGCAAGTCCCACTTGGGTCGACTCCGAAAGCACACCTGTGAGCACCTGCACGAGGACGGTCTTCAATGCCAGGCTTGCCACGATGCCGCCGATGGCGCACGACATGTTCTGTGTCTCAGCCAAAATGCCGCAGAACAGGCAGGTGAACCATGTGTATCCGGCTCCCGCCACCACAATGCCTAGAAGCGCGACCGTCTCCGGCTGAAAAAACACCTGCTGCGGAGCAACCGCGAACGCCATCGTGCCAAACGAAGCCGCCAAAGGCACGCAGAAGAACAGGATGCGTCGAGCGCGTTCGAACCTGCCGGGGCACACCGCCATGGCCGCAGCGAGAAGCAGCAGGCCCGTCAACCAGTAAATACGCATATTTCCAAGTCCGGTCAATCCCGAATACGACTGGGCGAACCCTGCGGAATGGCCGAACAAGTCGGCCCAGGCAGCCAGCAAAGCCCAACCCACAGCCACCAAGCACGCAACGCGATAACGTCTCAAAGAGTCCAAGTCGGCCCCTCCCCTCCTCCTAACGCTTCCCAACGTTTTTCGGAGGCATCATCATACACCGGACGAGGCCAGACGCAACATCATCCGTTTTGGGGATGACCTCCATTAGCAAGAATCTCCCTTTTCGACGATAGCCAGAACCGGTGCAAGCGAGGATGATCGATGCGTTGTCATCCGATTCACCGCCAAGCAAGGAGGGACCATGAGCAACGACAAACCGTACGAGACCCAGGACGAGCGAGAAAAGCCCTCTCTCGGCCACGGCGTCGGGCAGACGCGCCGCGGGTTCATGAAGACCGCTGGAATGGCGCTTGCGGGCGCAGCCGCTATTGGACTGGCCGGGTGCGCTCCGTCCGGTGGCTCGAGCAAAAGCGCGAGCACATCCGCGGACGGAACATGGGACGAGGAGTTCGACGTGATCGTGGTGGGCGGCGGTATCGCCGGCCAGGCCGCCGCGCTAACCGTCGCCACCGAGGGGAACGGCGCAACGTGCCTGCTCATCGAGAAAGGCTCCACGCCCAGCGGCAACAGCCCGTTCTGTAAAGGAGACGCCATCTGGACGAACGACGTACCCACCTTCGCCTCGTACCTGAAAGAGCTCGCCCACGGCACGACGCCCGACGACGTGATCGACGCCTACGCGGAGGGCCTTGGCTGGGTGTACGACTGGGTCATCGAGCTGGGAGCCAACAAAGATGAGATGAGCATCACCGAGCCCGCGACCGATCCGGAGGGGCAGAACGCCGAGTACCACGAGTTGGAGAACTCGTACGCGTTCGGATACTTCGCCATCGGCAAGAACAAGGACGTGGAGGTGAAAGGGCCCAACCATGTGCAGGTGTTCCTGGAGCAAGCGGTTGCGCAGCACGACGACGTCGTGGACTATCGCACGAGCACGCCGCTCGTCGACCTTGTCCAAGACCCTGAAACCGGCGCCGTGACGGGCGTGATCGCAGGCGAGAAGGACCAGAAGCGCATCCGCGCCAAGCGCGGCGTCATCATGTGCCTGGGAGGATTCGAGCACAATCCCGAGATGATGCAGAACTACCTGGGCCAGGGCGCCGCCGTTCCAGCTGCCGGATCGATGAACACCGGCGACGGGCATCGAATCTGCGCGCGTCTCGGTGCCGACTTCTGGCATATGAACAACGTGGCCGGGTTCTGGATGGCCGGACGCGACCTCGAGAACACCTCGTACACGAACCCGCCCATTTACAAGCCCGCTCCCAAGGGCTTCGGTATTACCGTCGGCATCAACGGACGCCGCTTCTACATGGACTGGGACGGCTACAACGTGCGCGAGAAGTACCCCTACCTCTCGGACATGACCGTGCACGTTGGCTCGCGCCACGGCCACATGCAGTTCGGCGGCGAATGGCCCCACATGCCTATGCCCTCGAAGGCGTGGTTCGTGTTCGACTCCGAAGGGCTTGCGAAGGGCGCCATCCCGCCTTCCGACGACGGCTCCACGCCCGACTCCAAAGGCTACGCGTATGCGGCCAACACCATCGAGGAGCTGGCCGCCCTCATGGAAGTGCCGGTCGAGGAGCTGACGACCACGGTGAGCCAGTGGAACGAATGCTGCGCCAACGGAAAGGACGTGTACTTCCATCGTCCTGAAAGCACGCTCGTGCCGGTGCAGACCCCGCCGTTCTACGCGCAGCTGTGCGCTCCGTCGTTCCTCAACACCGACGGCGGTCCCGTGCGCAGCGCCAAGGGCGAGATCCTCGATTACGACGGCAACCCCATCCCCGGCCTGTACTCGGCCGGCGAGTTCGGCTCCATCTGGGGCCACTACTACGAGGGCGGTGGCAACGTAGCCGAGTGCCTGGTGTTCGGGCGCATCTCGGCGCAAAGCGCCCTTGCGAACGCGGTCGAATAGCGCCGCGCCCCATCGACAATGGACGACCCCGCGACGCGCCTCCCCCCTCCCCGGCGATGTCGCAATGGCACGCTCGCCGGAAAGCGCTGCTTTCCGGCGAGCGCTGCTTTCCGCAAGAAGGAGTTATCGCCCCGAGCGAGGCGGTGCAGACGAGAAGCCGAAAAGCCGCGCAATGCCGAAAGGGCACAGAAGAGCGCAAGCGTGTTTCCCAGACTCGGGAGTGTCTCCTATAGCATAAATTTGCAATTATGAACGATTTTTCATGGACGAAGGAAATCATCGCCAGAGAAACGCCAGTTCACGATTTTTAAAACACTCGAAAATCGTTCATAAATGCAAATTTATGCTATCGAGATTTGACGGGAACCGCGGCAGGCGGGGACCGCACACAGGAAGACCATGGCACGGGAGGACTGCGGCGAAGGGGGAAGCCCGGCAGGAGGGAATCGCGGCACGAGAAACCGCAGCAGACGGGAATCCGGCAGGAGGGAATCGCGGCACAGGGCGATCACGGCAGACGGAAATCGCGGCGAAAAAAAGTCCGGCAGACAAACACCGCGGCGCAGGCTCTTGGGGAGAACCGCCATAATCGTTGCTGAGGAAGCCCCCTTCCCTGCATACTAACGGCGCCCCAGCAACTCGCTTCGCAAGTCGAGGTTGACGCGGGTGAATTCGGGGTCCTTGTAGCGCAGCTGCTTTCCGAGGCGATGAGCCACCACATGCGCGATGCCGTTGAGGCCCCCACCGTCGTCGAGCTGCCACTTCGTCACAGTGACCACGGCGATGCCCATCGACAGCAGCGCATCGCGGCGCATGGAATCTTTCGACATCTGGCCGGGATCGGCATGCTTGCCGCCGTCGTACTCGACGTCGAGCATGGCGTCGGGCCAGAACAGATCGCACACAAGGTAGTTCCTCCCCGAAATGCGCCGGGCGCGCCTGGTCAAGTCGATTCGGCGATTCAGCAAGGGCATCTCGATGCCGTAGCCACCCAGCGCGTACGGCAGGCACAGAAGCATCGTCAGCGTGGTCTCCCGCGGGGAGGCGGAACCGTTCGCGACGTAGCGTAGCGCGCGAGCCGCCTTGCGCTTCCCATGCACGCGACCGAGGGAGGCGACGTACGAGGCAAGCTTGTCCACGCTGGTCAGCGGCATGCATTCGCGCACGTCGCCGTCCGCCGCATCGTACGTCCCGCACAGCTCGAAGCCCAGCTCGATAAGCCTTGCCAACGAGAAAACGGTGGCCATCTGGACAAAGGTCAACTCGGGCGAGCACACACAGAACCCATTGCAGCTGTCGAGGACGGATCCGGGAGGAAGCGGGCCGCCTTGCACATGGCTGACCGCTTCTCGCGACGAACGGCGAGCCGCGTCGTTCGACACCAGCACGTGAAGCGGGCGCTTCAGCCACCAAGGGCCGGGTTCGGCAAGCGACCCCTTCTTTGGCGGCGCATCCAGCAACGGGCGCGCATCCTGCACGAAGCGAAAGCTTCGCGAACCGATGCGCACCGATCTCCAGTACTCCAACGCTGACGTATGGCTCAGAACGGGTTCCATGCTCCCATCATAGAGCCTGCGCACGTTTTCAGGAAGAATATGGAAGTACGAATTTGCATTTATGAACGGTTTTTGAGCTCAAAGATAACTCCATTTCCACAAAATACCAGGTGATAATTCTTCCATCTACAAAAAATCGTTCATAAATGCAAATTCGTACTGGCGAGATCGTTGACCTATGTTAAACCAAGATTGGCATAGGCCAGATCGGTCTGCCGAGCGAGACACCGCCGGTGCCGCAAGAGGCCCCTCCCGTTGGGAAGGGACCTTCCGAGAAGCCCGGCCAGGATAAGCTCGGCTCAGGGATCAGCGAACATGAATTCATATCAGCCTTTTTAGCAGGGACAATTGCTGCCGAGTACGGAAGGGAAGAGAGACGCAGGGAAGAAACTTCGAAGAAGCTGCCACGGATGATGCCGCAGAAGATCCTTCGCCCCACGTCTAACAACCCCGCGAGACGTCGACCGCAATTTTAATAGTAGCGATAGTACGCGGCGCAGCTGCCCTCGCTCGACACCATGCAGGGACCAACCGGGTTCTCCGGCGTGCAGACCGTGCGGAAGAGCGGGCACTCGCTCGGCGCCATGATGCCACGCAGCACGTCCCCGCAACGGCAGCCCTTCGGATCCTGCGTGGGCTCCACTTCGGGCTGGAAGCGGCGCACGGCGTCGAAGCACGCGAATTCTTCCCGAATGCGATAGCCCGAGCCGTCGATGCGCCCGAGGCCGCGCCAGATGGCGGGGCACGTCTCGAACACCTCGTCGATGGCGGCCAGCGCGGTGGGATTGCCCTGCGGCATGACGCCGCGCGCATAGGCGATCTCGATCTCCGCACGGCCCTCGTGCAGCTGGCGCATGATCATCGCGATGCCTTGCAGCACGTCCACCGGCTCGAAACCTGTGATCACGCCGGGGATGCCGTACTTCTTCGCCAAGAACTCGTACGGCGCGGCGCCGATGATGGTGCTCACATGGCCGGGAAGGATGAGCGCGTCCAGCTTGAGCTGCGGGTCGTTTATGATGGCCTCCAGCGCACCCGGCATGTTCTTGTGCGCGGCGAACACGGTGAAGTTCTTCAAACCGGTCGCGGCGGCGCGCTTGATGGCCATCGCCACGAGCGGCGTGGTGGTCTCGAAGCCCACGCCCACGAACACGATCTCGCGTTCCGGATGCTGGGCCGCCAGCGTGAGCGCGTCGAGCGGCGAGTACACGATCTGCACGCTGCGGCCGGCCGCCTGCTCCTTCAGGAGGCTTGACGTGGAACCCGGCACGCGCGTCATGTCGCCGAACGTGGCGATGGTGACGTTCGGGATGCGCGCGAGGGCGATGACCGTGTCGATGTCGCGGTTCGAGGTCACGCACACGGGGCAGCCAGGACCGCTCGCCAAGCGCGTCCCCTGCGGCATGAGGTTGCGGATACCGTTGCGCGCGATGGCGACGGTGTGCGTGCCGCACACCTCCATGAGCGTGGCGCCGTCTGCGGGGGCCAGCTTGCCTATGGATTCGATGAGCCCGCGCGCTAGCTGCGGATCCTTGAACGCCGCAAGCTCCCGCTGCATCTCGGCGGCGTCCACCGCGCGCGCCTCGTGCAGAGGGGCGGCGGAATGGGAGGCTGCGGAGCGCTCCGCAGCCGAGGCTGCGTGATGGGAGGCATCAGCGGCAATAGGAGGAGCCGCGAAAGAGGAAGCCGCAGGATGCTTCGCGGCGATGGGAACGGCTGCGACAGCGACGGAGGCGACGACGGGGGTGGCAGCGACGGAGGCTGCGGCAGCGGAGGCTGGAACGACAGCGGTGCCGTCGGCTGCCGCGGCGGCAGCAACAGCATTGCCGGCAACAGCACCGCCCGCGCCGGCGGAATGAGAGGCGGAGGAAGCGGCGGCAGAATGCTTTGCGACGCCGGCAGAAGCCGCAGCCGCGGCGGCGGAAGCGGCAGGGGCGGTGACTACCGCGCCGTCCGCACTAGCGCTGTCAGACGCTGCAGCAACGGCGCCATCCGCACTGACGGCGCTACCGACTGCAGCACCGTCCGCATCAGAAGCAGAACGGGCGGAGGAAGCGGCGGAGACGATGCGGCCCTCGACAGGAGCAGGATGGGCAGGATGGACGGCAGATGTTTCACGTGAAACATCTGTTCCCTCTCCGGCTTTCATGACCCTTTCCGCACGCACATGCAGCGCCTTCGCGATAGGCTCCGCTTCGGGTAGGTCGGAACCGTGCATCTGCCCGCCGCGCACGCGCCGTGCACCTGCATCGGACTCGACCGCGCTCATCGGGCCGTCTCCTCTCCGAGGGGCATCTCGTCTCCTGCCAGCTCGGGGAACTGGGTTATGAGGTCGATCGTCTCCTTCGCGTAGTCAGGATCCACCACCTCAATGGAGAATCCGGCGTGCACCAGCACGAAATCCCCCACGCCAGCCTGCGGCGTGAGATCGAGCGCGATATCGCGCATCACGCCCAGGATATCGACGGTCGCCAAGTGGTCGTCTTTCATCTCGATGATCTTCGCGGGTATGGCCAAGCACATGGTTCATGCCTTCTTTCGAATTGCGGCGCGGCTTTGCGACAGCGCGCGCCTCACGCGTCGCCCTTGACGACGCCCTCTCCGTTCGCTGCCCATGCTACCACAGCTTGGCCGAACGAAATGCAGCCGTCGTTGGGCGGCAGATCGCGGTTGATGGCCACCGTGAATCCCGCGGCCTCAAGCGCAACGAGCGAGTGCTCCAACAGATAGCGGTTCATGAACACGCCGCCGGAAAGCACCACCGTCTCGATGCCATACATGGCGCGCACGAGCTCAGCCGCCGTTACGATGGCCTGGACGAACGCATCGTGGAAGCGACGGGCGATAGCGGAAATGGGCACATCAGCCGCCAGATCGTCGAGCAATGCGGCGAACGTAGGGGCCGCATCGAACAAAACGACGGACGTGTCCTGCGCGGTGCTCGAAGCGGTTGCGGTGTTTTTGAGAACGGCGACACCGTAACGTTCGGATGCCGCGGCGCCTCCCCCTTCCCCCCGTTCGGCACCGCATGCTTCATGCGAAACATGCGCTTGCCCGCTGCTGGAAGAATCACGATGGGCGGCATCGGGGCAAACGGCGCAGGCCGACTCCGACAGCCGCCCCGCCGACGGAGCGCCAATGGCCGCCTCCAAGAGGATGGCGGGTTCGCCTTCGTACGCAGGCTCGGTGCAGATGCCGAGAAGCGCGCTGGCTGCGTCGAACAATCGCCCGACCGACGAAGTCTGGGGGGTGTTGATGCCGCGCTCGATCATCTGGTCGCACACAGCCGCCTGCTCGCCAAGCCCCTCGAGCGCGCGCGCCGCGCCAGGATGATCGAGCAGGTCGAACGCCCACAGCGCCCCGTAGGCCATGCGCAGCGGATGCCGCACCGCGGCTGCACCGCCGGGCATGGGCACATAGGCGAAGTTGGCGAACCGCTCGAACGCCGTACGGTTCGCCAACAGCACTTCCCCACCCCAGATGGCGCCGTCCACACCGTAGCCCGTACCGTCGAACGCGATGCCGCACACAGGACCGTCCAGGCCGTGCTCCGCCATCGCCGACACGACGTGCGCATGATGATGCTGCACCTCCACAAGAGGCAGCCCGCATTCGCTGCTGCGCTCGCGCGCCCATTTCGATGCGAGGTACTCGGGATGCAGGTCGCAAGCGAGCAAGGTCGGCGAGATCTCGAACAGCGCCTCGTAGCGACCTTTGGCCGCGAGCCAAGCATCGTACGTCTCGGCGTTCTCCATGTCGCCGATATGCTGCGACACGAACGCCTCGGCGTCGCGCGTGAGCGTGAACGTGTTCTTTTGCTCGGAGCCTGCAGCGAAAACGGAAGGGATGGCGCCAACTGACGCGCCCTCCCCCGATGCTGCGCCGGTTCCGGCGCCCCCTGCTGCCGCGCCCCCTTTTGCCGCGACCTTCGCTGAGGTGCGAGAAGCGCAGGCGGGGACGCGGGACGATTCCGCAGCGCATTCGGAGAAAGCGGCGAAATCGGCGCCATCGAGAGCAGACGCACCGGAGGCCGCCCCGCGCGCATCGCAAGAAGAACCGTCGAAGGAGGGGACGCCAAAAGCCTCCCCCTTCCCTTCGCCCTCGCCTTCGCGCGCAAGGGCGTCGGGGGCACGGTCGCACGAGGAGGAACCAACGGCGGCAGAAGGCGCAAGGGGAAGGGGGAGGGGGGCGTATCCGCGAGCGCGGCGGATGAACTGCACGGCCGTGCCCGAACCGCCGGCGGAGACGACGCGCACGACCGAATCGTCATAGCGCGTACGAATGGCGCGGTTATGGCCGAGAAACGCGTCGGCGATGTCGAACAGCTCCCCATAGGCGCGCTCGTCGTCGACGACGATAGGCTCGTCGTGCATGTTCCCCGAAGTCATCACGAGCATCGGAACCAAATTGCATCCCCGCTCCTTCGCCGCATCGGCGAAGTCGCGCAGGAGCAGGTGCTGCATCGGCGTGTAGGGCAGCATGACGCCTAGCTCCGGCAGGTCGTCGGCAAGACCGGGGGCGAACGTCGCGTCCGGGCGTTTGCGCAAAAGAACGATGGGGCGCTGCGTCCCCGTGAGCACGCCAGCTTCCGCCTCGCCCACCTCGCACACCCTCCGCACGTCATCGAGCGAGGCAGCCATCACGGCGAACGCCTTTCCCTCGCGCCGCTTGCGCGCGCGCAGCTTCGCCACCGCCTCGGGATTATTCGCGTCGCACACAAGATGAAAGCCGCCGAGCCCCTTCATCGCCACGATGCCACCCGCCGCCAAGAGCTCAACGGCGCGCGCGAAGATCGCGTCGCTCTCTTGGCGTGTCGCGCCCCAGGATGTCGGGCCGAGCGGCGCCGACGCGTCGCCTCCTTCATGCTCGCGCCAACTCACATGCGGACCGCACGCGAAGCACGCGTTGGGCTGGGCATGGAAGCGACGATCGAGCGGGTCGCCGTACTCTGAGGCGCAAAGCTCGCACAAGGGGAAATCGCTCATGGACGTGCTGGCGCGATCATAGGGCAGCTTCTCGATGATGGTGAAGCGAGGACCGCAGTTCGTACAGTTGATGAACGGATAGCGATAACGACGGTCGTTCGGGTCGAACAACTCTCGCACGCAATCGTCGCACGTGGCGAGGTCGGGGGACACGAGCGTGGTCTTCTCCACGGCCGCCCCGTCGGAAAAGCGGATCTCGAACGAATCGAAGCCTTCGAGCGGCACCTCTTTGAGCGAGATCTCCTCGACACGTGCGGCGGCGGGCGCATTCTCGGACAACTCGAGCACGAACTCGTCGAGCAGCTTGCCCTCCCCTTCCGCATGGATGAACACGCCGTCGGCGGCGTTGAGCACCCAACCGTCCACGAGGCACTTCTTCGCCGCACGATAGACGAAGGGGCGGAACCCCACCCCTTGGACGATGCCCTTCACCTGGATGTCGAGCGCTTCGATCATTCCGAGCCTCCGCTTCGCCTTCAACCTGCAAGGGCGGCCTTTCGACCGCCCTCTCCCGTTTCGCTTCGCGTGGCGCCGCCCCGTTGCGCTCCAAGCCGCCACGCCGCCACACGCCACCTTGTGCCGAACCGCAGCACCGCCGCAACGGCTACCGCACCATCGTGCAGCCGCGCCGCGCACAGCCGTCCTCGTGCCGTCGCACAGCCGCCCTTCCTACCCGCCGAGCCGTCGCACGCACCGTTGCGCCAAGCCGCCACGCAGCTCGGCTTTCGCCTCGCGATCGCTAGCGCGCCGACGCCTCGAGCTCTTCGAGGATCCCCATGATCGCCTCTGCCAGCAGGCGCAACGTCACACCCGAGTTGTCAGGCAGGTGCAAATGCACGCAGCGGCGACCGCAATCGGCCAACGTCACGAGATCGCCGGACGCCTGCGCCTTCGCAAGCGACCCGAGGCTCTCGGCCTCTTGGCCGAGCGGGATGTCCTTCAGCTCGTCGGCCGACAGTATGAGGAACACGCCGCAGTTCGGTCCGCCCTTGTGCAGCTGACCCGTCGAATGCAGGTAACGCGGGCCGACCTCCAGGCAGGACACCACGCCGCGCTTATCGGCCACACCGTGACGGATCGTCTCGAGCGCTTCGCGTCGGCCCTCGCCGGTAAACGGAAGAAACGCGTTGAGCGCGAAGAAGTCGCCTGGCTGAATGCTGCTCAAGAGCGCCCTGAGCGCGCCGCGCACGTCCGTGCAGTCCTTGAAGCACGGCGACAGGCGCACCTCCGCCTCTCCCATATGCACGCCCCCGAGGAAGTCCTGCACGAAGTCGGGCTCGGGCTGGCCGTCACGCAGGATGGCGAGCACGGCCTCTTTCGCCGATGCCACGTCGGGCTGATCGAACGGGCAGACGCGCATGAGATAGCCGCACATGGCGATGGCGTACTCCCACATCACGAAATGCTCGGCCAGCTCCATAACGGAGTCAATCTTGAAGTTCGCGCGCGGAATGGTGGGGTCAATGTAGGACAGGCTCATCTCGAAGTTACGACGCTCGTCCCACAGGTTGTTCTGCGTCTGGTACACGATGACGCTGCGATCACCGGGATCCTTCGTAAGCAGCAGCGAGTCCACCTCGATGTTCGGCAGGATGCCCTGACCGTCTTTGCCCAGGCTCTCGGCAACCAGCTGCTCGATCCACAAACCCAGTACGCGGCCGCGCTTCTGCGTGAGGAACGAGAACTTGTTGCGACCTTGCAGGTAGTTGTCGTACAGGAACGAGGCCAGGCCGATGGCCGGGTTGTCGATGGCGTCCTCGCTGCACTGGCGCTCGGCCTTCACGGCATGTTCCATGAACTCGCGCAAATCGACGCCCACGAGCGCAGCCGGCAGCAGGCCGAACACCGACAGGGCTGAGAACCGCCCGCCCACGGACGGTTCGCCGGAAAACACCGCGCCCCACCCCTCCTCGCGAGCTTGGCGCTCGAGCTCGGAGCCGGGATCGGTGACGGCCACCAGGTGCTTGACCAGCTCCTCGGGCGGAATGCGATCGGCCACGGCATCGCGCACGGCGCGCAGGGCCAAGCGCGGCTCGATGGTGCTGCCGCTTTTCGAGGAGATGATGAACAGCGTGGTTTCGGGCTTCACTTCGGCCAAGATGGCGCGCACGCGCACCGGGGAGTCGGAGTCGAGCGTCTTGAACGTGATCTTCGACGAGTCGGGCTTGTTGTACTTCGTGATGGTCATCGGCGCTTGAGTGGAGCCGCCCTGCCCGATGAGCACGACGGTTTTCAGCCCTTGCTCGATGATGGAATCGGCGAACGCCTGTATCTTCTCGAGCGGGTAGGGAGGATTGCTGGCGAGATCCGTCCACCCCATGAACCGCTCGGCGCACGCGCGCGCCTCGTCGGAGAAGCCGTACAGGCTCGCGTCCCTGCCGTGGAGGCGGCTGGCAACGCACTCTTTCACGAGCGTCTTGGCGGAAGGATACAGTTTTTCCATATCACCAGACAGCATGGACACCTTCTTTCTGCGTAAGTTTTCTCATTCTAGCAAACGCGTGCGAAGCGCGCCCGCGCCGGCCGCATCCTTGTGATGGAGTTGTGAACGAAGACGGGGGAAGCGCGGGGGGACGCCAACCGCATCTGCGGAAAGACCGGCAACGCTTGGTAAGAGAGATGGGAGAAGCAGGGGTTGGCTGCAAGCGAAAAGGGCTTATTAGCTGAAAAACAACGCTGTTAAGATCAAGATGCAGAGCAAGAGGCGCAACACGCGAAAGGCAGCGTGCGACGAGATATGCGCAGCAGGCCGACCTGGCCGATGCGATCCCGCCTCAACATAGACAGGAGCCGCATGCCGATGCCGAAAACGCCCCTCGGCGCTCGTCGGCTATCGCCGCCCTCAACGCACAGCGGCCCGCTCCGAAGAGCGGGCCGCCTTCACGCGAGACAGCGTACGCCTACAGCCCCAGCGCCTTCTTAAGGGCCGAAACGCGGCGGCGCGAAACGGGAATCTTCTCGTCCACGCCGTTGAGCGTGAGCAGCAAAGTGCCGCCCGACACCGATTCGATCTCCTCCACCATGGACAGGTTCACCAGATAGCCGCGGTGCACACGGAAAAACCCGTGGCCGTCGAGGCGTTTTTCCAGCTGGGCAAGGCTCACCGTGGAGAAATAACGATCCGCATCGGTTTGCAGGTACGCGTAATCGTCGCGCGCCATGACGAAGCGGATCTTGTCGATGCCGATGAGAATCTTCTTGCCGCCCTTTTCGACGGGAATGCGCTCGGACTTCTGCGCCTGCACGTGCAGCGAAACATGCTCGCACACGCGCGCGATAGCCTGAGCCAGCCGCTCGGTCTCAACCGGCTTCACCAAGTAGTCGATGGCGTTCACCTTGAACGCGTCGAGCGCGAACTCGCTGTAAGCCGTCACGAAGACGACGGCCGGAGGGAACTTGAGGTGCTGAAGCGCCTCTGCTAGCTGCAGGCCGGTGGCCTCGGGCATGTTCACGTCGAGGAACATCACGTCGCAGGGATATTCCTTCAGCTTCTCGATGGCCTCGCGCACGCTGGCAGCTTCGGCGACAACCTCGGTCTGCCCCAGCTCGTCGAGCAGGAACTTCAGTTCCGAGCGCGCGGGAGCCTCGTCGTCGACGATCATCGCTTTCAACACCAGGGCCTCCTCGCTTCGAACGCTTGCAATCAGTACCGCGGCTGTATTATACGGCATCGAGACCTACCCACGCGCAAAAGCCCGAAGTTCGGAAGAATCCTTCGCCGGAAGGAATGAGGAAGTTGCGGACGGAGTCGCCCGGACGCCGCACCCGACCGTATCGTACGAGATCGCACGGCGGGAGAAAACGAGCGGGCAACGCGGCGCGAGGCCAAGGATGCCGGCCCGGAAAGGCGACCTGGAAAAGGACGCACGCCCGGGAGACGGAGCGGCGAACGCAGAGCCCGCAGCCCCGAAAGCCGAAGTGCACGCATGGCGCTCGACGCGTCAAAGCTTCGTCGACGGCGCTAAGCGCGCGCAAGATAGCAGTCGCGCAAGGAGGCCCGCCGATCATCCGTCATGCGAAGGGCGTCGCGCAGATAAGCGTCGAGATCGCCGAAGACGCGCTCTGCAGCCGCGAACGCCGCTTCGAGAAAACGGGGGTCGGCAGAGTTGAGCACGCGAATGCTCTCGTCGAGCCCCCTGGACAATCCATGCGCAGCCAACGCGTCCGCAACGCCTTGCGCATGCGACGCCACATAATGGTTGGTGGCCAGGTAGTCGGCCATGACGGCATCGCGCGAGACGCCGAGCGCATGCAGAAGCAGCGCCGTCGCCAAGCCGGCGCGGTCCTTCCCCACCGTGCAGTGCCATAGAACGGCCCCCTCTTTCGAGCCGGCGGCCAGCACATCGTCGAAGAATCGGGCGTAGCCGCGCTGACTGCCCTCGTCGAGGACCAAGCGCTCGTACACGCCTTCCATGACGCCGGCCGGATCCTTTTTGAGTGCGCGCAGGGCCCTGAACGCGCCCAGAAAACCGCCCTCGCGCGTGATTCCGAGCGTAGCCGTGTTGAGCACCGGATCGCTCACGAAACGCACGCCCGTCATGGCCCCCTCGGGGTCGGGGCGCTCGCGGCGCTCCTCCTCCGTGCGCAGGTCGATGACCGTGCGCACGCGGCAATCGTCGAGCAGCGTGCGAAGGTCGCGCTCGGTGGCGCGGTCGAGGGAGCCGGAGCGAATGAGCCGTCCGGGCGCGACGATGCGGCCGTCGGAGGCGGGGATACCGCCAAGGTCGCGCGTGTTGGGCAGGCCTTCGAGCGCGATGCGGCCGCCAAAGGCGCCTTCGGGCCCCTCGGCGTCGGCAACGGGGGGCATCGAGATGGCATCGGAAGAAACATCGACCATGGATCAGAACCTTTCGCAACAAAGCGGCGAGCGTCTTGCAACGAAAACGGGCGATGGGCTCTCCATCGCTTTGTGCCGCAAAGCAGCATCGAGCCGCCGAACCGCCCGACGAGGACCCCGGAGCCCTCCCCCATCGGACCGCGGAGGCAGACGCCCCGCCCTCGCCGCACGACCGCGCCAAGGCGCGCAGGCGAAACCGCGGAAGCAGGGGTCGGCAGAAGCGGCAAGAACCCGACGCGCCCGCACCTACCGCAAATCGAGCCTCATAAGCTTGTCGAGGGTGAGCACGTAGATCCTGAACGCCTGCTTGAGCAGCTCCTCGCTCACGCCCTCGTCGGGGCCGTGCATGAGGCCCACCCAGGCGGGATCCTCGACCCATGGCTTCTCGGGTCCGAAGCTCGCGCCACACGAGAACTTGCGCGCGTACGTGCCGCCGCCCATCGTGAACGGCTTGGCATCCTCGCCCGTGGCCTCGTTGTAGGCGTTGAGCAGCGCTTGGATCACCGGGCTGTCCGGCTCCACGAGAAACGGCGGCATCACGTGCGCCTCACCGAGCGATCCGCCGACCCCTTCAACGAGCCGTCCGAGGCGCGCAGCGATCTCGTCGGCCGTGATGGAAGTGGGATAGCGGCTGTCGAGCGTCTGCACGAACCGGTCGTTCTCCATCTTGATGGTACCGCCGACCACGGTGAGCGGCCCGAAGTGCTCGTCCTCGCACGCGATGCCGAGGCCGCTGCCGTCGGTGTGGGCGAGCAGCTTCTGATCGAGCTCGAAGAAGGCCCGCTCGTCGGGAGAGCACAGATCGTTGGCCAAGAGGTAGTCCACGATGAGGCCGATGGCGTTCACGCCCGTCTCGGGCAGCGAGGCGTGCGCGCCCTTGCCCGAAGCGGTGATGCGGGCGCGGCCCTGGCCGTCGGCGACGATGGAAAGGCGCTCGGCGGCAGGCAGGGTGGCGGCGTCGGCCCTCACCACGGCCTCGGCGATGCCGGGCACCGCGTTCGTGGCCGCACCGCCCGTGAACGAGACCACCACGCGCTCGCCCTCGGGGATGATCTTGCTGGAGAACGAGCCGCTGTAGCCTCCCTTTTCGCCGTAGCACACGGGGAATTCGGCATCGGGAGTAAACAGGAAGGCCGGATCGTCGTAGCGCTCGCGATAATAGGCCACGTCGGCCATGCCGGTCTCCTCGTTCGCACCGAACAGGAAGCGCAGCGTGTAGGGGAAGCGCGGTGCCTCGCCCGCGTCCTGCATGTCCTTCCAGAACTTCATGGCGTGCAGGGCCACCACGCTGGGGCCTTTATCGTCGATCACGCCGCGGCCGACGAGGTAGCCGTCTTTGCGGGTGACGTCGTACGGCTCGAACGTCCAACCGGGGCCGGCTGGCACCACATCCATGTGGCCGATGATGCCAAGCTGCGTGTCGGATGCGCCGGGAAAGTCGGCGTAGCCGATGTAACCGTCCACATCGCACGTCTGAAACCCCATGTCAGCCGCCATATGGAGCGCCGCCGAAAGCGCCTTGCGCGGACCGGGGCCAAACGGCGCTCCCTCGGACGCCTTGTCCAGCTCCTCGAAGCTGGGGATGCGCGCGAGGGTGGCGATGTCCTCCACCATGGCATCCCAATGAGCCTCGAGATAGGCGTCGATCTTTCCAGTTAGCTCTTCGTGCTCCATAGGTGCCTCCCTGCTCTCGGATACGCGTGCGTTTCGGCCTATTATGCGTCATCGAGCACCGATGCGCCAGATGGACGGAACATAAACGGAACTGTGTCGATCGTCTGCCGTTTTCCCTCGCATCGCGCTCGGACCCCCTTTCCCCGCGATCTCACGGTCGACTTATATGATAGTGTTCCAATTATATAAAGCTTTGGTAGCGAAACGAGGAGAAGATCCGCATGAGCATCGTCGCAAACCGCTCAACGGCCGCCCTGTACCAGAACATGCTGCGAGAAGGATGCGACAGCATCGCAACCTTGAAGTCCGCAGAGAAGGTCTACGACGACAACACCGCTGCAGATCAGGGAAGATACGACGCCTTTTCCGCGTTGCGCACGACGTCCCTCTCAGGCCTCGACCAATTCCGTGACGACATCGCCAAGATCGAGCAGGTAATCCAAGCCTTCGAGGATACCGACCACAGCGCGGCATCCTCCATCCGGGCAACCCGGTGAGAGCCGACCGACAGGAGGACGATCCATGCACGAACTCGAACGAGCCCTCGAACGCCACCAGCGCGCGATCGCAGCCCTCGAGCGAGAGCAAGATGCCCAGCGCGAAAAACTGCTCGAGATAGAGGATGCCTCGCACTTGAAATCGTGGGTGGACGGCAACGCGCGCGCCATCGTCGAGACACTTGCGGAATCATGCCCACCCGAAGACCGCTGGCACCTCGAGAACGCGGAATCCAACCTGAGGTTCGCCTCATCCGAAACGGACGAGCGCCTTGGCGAGCAGGCTGCGCGCGCACGGACCGAGATAGCGCGCATCGACCGGAGGATAGACGAAGCCCACGACGCATGGAGCCGGAAGTGCCGCGCGCTGGAAGCGCGTGGCGAGAAGCGCTCCGACGCGGATTGGAAGTGGTGACCCATGGGAATAGAGATACGCCCGGCCGAAGCAAGCCGCCAAGCAGCAAACGACACCCAAGCGTTGCGGCAGCTGCGCGAAGACGCCATAGATAGGAGGAGCGCCTGCATCGCATTCTCGCAGGAAGTCGTCTTGCAAGGAAAAGCATGGGACTCGATCAAGCGGCATTTCGGAGAAGCGTGGGCAGCGTGGTGGCTCGCTGTGGCGAACGCGGCCGAAGAGCTCGAAGGGATGAACGATCGCCTCGAAAACGCCGCCTCGTCCTACTGGGGCGGCGCGGGGCGCGTGAGCGAGCAGCAGCTGATCGAGCAGCAGAACAGCATACGCTCCACGATATACGAACTCGAGGGGCACCTCGGCGCGCGACTGTCGCCAAGGTACCTCGATTCTCTGCGCGATTTGGACGAGTACACGGGAAACCGTCTGTCGAAGGTGTACGACTACTGCGCCGAGACCAACGGGCTGTACTCCTCGGCCGCCCTCGACATTGTGCGTACAGGACTGTCTTACCTGACCACAGCTCAGTTTAATCCCGAAAGCGGATTCTCGTACCAGCAGAGCGCGGCATGGATGGCCAACGCCGAGCGCGCGTTCTACGGCACCACGAAGGCCGCATTCGTCAAGCTCCAAAAGGAGCGGTTCGGGTTCGACGACGAGACGGCCGAAAGCCTGTGGACCGTGTACAGCGGGCTGCGCAACCAGCTGCCGAACGCGACGCAGCAGCAGCTGGACTGGCTGTACCTGCGCCTGATAGGCGGGCTTTCCTACAGCGGATCGCAATGGGATATAGTGGCGGGTGAAGCCCTGATCATAATCCAAAAAATCGCCAACCCCGAAAGCGATGTGGTGTACGGAGTGAAAGAGGAAGTGGTGTTCTCCTTCCTAGGGCTGTCCGCGGCGGAGTATCGCAGACTGCGTTACAACGTGAGGCTGCAGAACCAGATGACGGGCGGGAAGAAAGACGAACTCGACTGGAAGAACGACCCGTCAAAAAGAGACGCCTTCTTCGCTTCCTACAAGGAGGCCTACGGCGAGAATGCCTCGCTCGAGGAGTTCGAACGCTTCTGGAACGCGCGCCTCGACGTCTGGGCAGGGGGCGGCCGGGCCGACTTCGCCCACCACTGCATCACCCTCGCCACCGGCTTGGTAACCTCCCTCGACTTCCACAGCTCTTTTATCGACCTTTGCTTCTCGGGCGGCAGCGGCGAGCGCGAGGACGCGTCAGGCTGGCTCGGGGACGCCACGATCATCCAAAAGAGGGACGATCATCGAGGCTACGAGCACACCTCCCTCGGCAACGACGACTACCTGGCCGACCTCGACGCTGACAACATCCTCCATTTCATGAAGGACGGCTCGCTGGGGTACCAGGAGGCGGCCGAACGCTACTTCAGCGGAATCGAGGCCGGGGAGTGGACCCGCGCGGAGCTGTTCCTGCAAAACAACGGCGGCTACGAGGCCGTGGTTGACAAGGTGTTCGAGAACGTCCAGAACCCCGACCTCGCCGTGAACATCCAAACCGGCTGGAAGAAGGGGCCGAACGTCCCTTCCGGAAGCGGCCTCTCCACTGCCGACAAGGTGGCCTACCTCGAGTCCGAGCCGTGCTTCGAAGACACCGCGGCGTTCCTGAAGGCCCTCAAGGAGAACCGCCATGAGCTCTGAGAGGAAGGCCCGGCGCGCCGCGTCGGCCGCGCTCGCCCTGTCGCTGGCCGCGGCGCTGCTGTACGGGGGCTACGGGGCGTGGGCCTGCTGGCTGCGCGACCGCAACGTCTTCGACGAGTTCCTCTACGGGAGGCAGGCAGACTTCCTCCCCGACAGCCTCTACAAGGGGCTGCTGAGCAGGAAGTGGGCCCCCGAGGGGTTCTGCGGGGCCGAGGACAAGCTGGCCGTCAAGATGGAGGACGACGCCAGGGAGTGGTGGCTGTACTACTGCGGCGGCGAGTGGGAAGGGGGCTCCATACGGATATCGCTCAAGGAGAGGACCGTGCACTTCACGCTCTCGCGCGCCGTCGAGGGCCTCGACGGCGCGACCTACGAGGTCGCCCCCTACTGGGGCTACGACGCGGGGGAGGGGGCGCTGTCGCTCGAGGAGACGTGGTACCTCGCGCAGGACGGCTCCCCCTTCGGAACGCAGATATCCGAGGGGGAGTTCCTCGAGGCGACGGGCTGGACGCGGGAGGACGTGGAGGAGTGGGCCGAGTGGACCATGTGGGGGTTCTTCCTCCCGGGGTACTTCGAGCGCAACGGATGGAAGAGCCGCTTCTCCGAGGGCGACCTGGGAGAGCTGCGCGTGGAGGCCCCCTGGCTGGGAGGGGGCGGAGATGAGGGCTGAGGGGAGGGCCCGGCGCGCCGCGTCGGCCGCGCTCGCCCTGTCGCTGGCCGCGGCGCTGCTGTACGGGGGCTACGGGGCGTGGGCCTGCTGGCTGCGCGACC
>NZ_NFJP01000041.1 GCF_002159915.1 Gordonibacter sp. An230 | reverse complement strand
AAGCCCGCCATCGCCGAAAGTACTGCGGGGCAGCCCGCGGGAGGACAGGGCGTCGCGCTCGCGGAGGGCGCTTTTCTTATGTGCGAAGACGCTCGTTCCCAGCCGTTCAAGCGACTGGGGGCGGGTGTCTTTTTCTCTTGCAGGGGGGGGGTGGCGCCTGCGCGTCCCGCGCTCGTTCCGTCGCTTCGGCGCTTGCGCCTTCGCCCCCAAGGAGCCCGTGGCGCCCCGCTCGCCGCCTCGGTGCCCGCGTCTCCGCGCTCGCCGCTTCCGCCTTTCCCTTGGTCCTGCGCCCGCGCTTCGCAACCTCCGCGGCTGATCGCCCGCGGCTCCGAGTCCGCTCCGCGAGCCTGCCGTGCTCGCGTCCCACTCGCTTCGGGTTGGACGGGGCGCCGCCGGTCGGATGCCGAAGCGCGCGGGCGATCAGCCGCGCCCCGCGTCCCGCCGTCTCGCCGCCCTCGTTCCGTCTCCCTGCCCGCTCGCGGCGCGAACGGGGCGCCGCCGCGGGCGCGCGCCGATTCCGCACCGCCTTCGGGAGCGTCGGCGTGATGATGGCCTGTCTCTTTCGTCCTGTTCGTTTCATTCGCGGCTTCGCTGCATTACAATGGGCAATTGACCTTCGCGGGCATGTGCGGGGAGGCGCGGAGCCGTCCCGACGCGGGGTCTTTGAGAACGGAGGCACGATCTGGTGAGCGAGAAAACGGTGAGCGAGAAGACGCAAAGAGCAAAGAGCGTTGTCGAGGAGGCATTCGGCAACGAACGCAAGTTCCATCAGCTAATCGACGCCCTTTCAGGGCCTTCGCGGCGTGACCGTCAGAACGCGGCCGCCGCCCTCGCCTTTTTCTCGAAGGACCACCCCGAGCTCATGGCATCGCACGCCGAGGCCGTGGTGGACGCCCTCAATCGCCCCGAGGCGCGCACGCGGTGGGAGTGCCTCGACATCCTCACCTTGCTCGTCGACTGCGTTCCCCTCGCGTGCGACGAGGCGGTCCCGGGGGCGGAGACGGCGCTGTTCGACGAGGGGAGCGGGCCCTTGCGGCTCGCGGCGCTGCGATTCCTCTGCAAGCTTGGCTCGACGACGGAGGCCCGGTCCGAGCGGGTGTGGCCCCTTGTCGACGAGGCCATCCAGTGCTTTCACGGCGATCTCGAGTTTTCGGACATGCTGTCCGCTGTGACGGACTTCTCCACGGGGGCTTTGTCCCCTCGGGTGAAGAAGGAGCTTGCGGCCCGCATGTCGTTCGACGCCTCGAACAGCAAAGGATCGCTCAAGCGCCGCGCCCAGCAGATCCTCGACAACGTGGGAGGGGCTTGATGCGAACGCGCGCCCGCAGGCGCGATAGGCGCGAAGCGCGCGATGGGCGCGATGGGCGCCCGCAGGCGCGAAGCGCGAGATGGGCGCGCGGCTGATGTGCGCCCCGCAGGCGCGGGGCTTTTGATGGGTATGTGGTTGGAGACGAGAACGAGGGAGACGCGATGACGAACAAGTCGAGCCGTTTCGCCGCCCTGCTGGACGTGCAGGGGACGGCGTACCGTTACTATCCCGTGTCGGCCGTGGCCGGTTCGGAGAAGCTGCCGTACGCGCTGACCGTGCTGCTCGAGAACGTGCTGCGCAACGCCGAAAGCGACGAGGCCGCCGAGGAGCTGGCCGCGCGTATCGTGGCGGCGGGCGCGGCGGGGGAGGTGGGCAGCGAGATCGAGTTCTCGCCCGCTCGCGTGCTGTTCCAGGACTTCACGGGCGTGCCGGTGTTCGTCGACTTCGCGGTCATGCGCGAGGCGTGCGCGCAGCTGGGGGGCGACCCCGCGAAGATCAACCCGCAGATCCCCTGCGACCTCGTGATCGACCACTCGGTGATCGCCGACGAGGCGGGCTGCGCCGAGGCGCTCGAGCGCAACATGGAGCTGGAGTTCTCGCGCAACCGCGAGCGCTACGACTTCCTGAAGTGGGCGCAGCAGAGCTTCGACAACGTGCGCATCGTGCCGCCGGGGGCGGGCATCTGCCATCAGCTGAACATCGAGCAGTTCGCGCACGTTGCGATGACCTCGGACGCTGCGGGCGTCGAGCGCGCGGAGGGCGAGCCGGCCGCCGCCTACTTCGACACGCTCGTGGGCACGGACAGCCACACGCCCACGGCGAACGGCATCGGCGTGCTCGGCTGGGGCGTGGGCGGCATCGAGGCCGAGGCCGCGGCGCTCGGCCAGCCCATCACGACCCTCGTGCCCCGCGTGGTGGGCGTGCGCCTCGTGGGCGAGCTCGCCGACGGCGTGTGCGCCATGGACGTGGCGCTGGCGTTCGCCCAGACGCTGCGCGCGAAGGGCGTCGTGGGGTCGTTCGTGGAGTGCTTCGGCCCGGGCCTCGCGTCCTTGAGCGCCACGCAGCGCGCGTGCATCGCGAACATGACGCCGGAGTACGGCAGCACCTGCACGCTGTTCCCGGTGGACGAGCAGACGCTGTCGTACCTGCGCCTGACGGGGCGCAGCGACGAGCAGGTGGCGCTCGCGGAGGCGTACGCGAAGGCGCAGGGCACCTGGCACGACCCCGCCGCGCCGGAGCGCACCTACGCGGAGGTGATCGAGCTCGACCTGGGATCGGTGGAGCGCTCGCTCGCCGGGCCGTCGCGCCCGCACGACCGCATCCCGCTCTCCGGCATGCACGAGCGCTTCCTCTCGGTGTGCGCCGAGCGGGGGCTTGACAGGGACAGGTGCGCTCTCGTGGAGGTCGACGGCGAGACGTGCGAGATCGGGCACGGCGCGATCGCCATCGCGGCGGTGACGAGCTGCACGACGGCCACCGATCCGCGCATGATGCTGGCATGCGGCCTGGTGGCCAAGAAGGCCGCCGAGGCGGGGCTTTCCCCCAAGCCGTGGGTGAAGACCATCCTCGCGCCGGGCAGCAAGGCCACCGAGCTTCTGCTCGAGCGCGCCGGGCTCATGGAGGGCCTGCGGGCGCTGGGCTTCCACACGTGCGGCTTCGGGTGCATGAGCTGCATCGGCAACTCGGGGCCCGTGGCGGAGGCGCTGCACGACGTGGCCGACGAGTTCGAGCTTGCCAGCGTGCTTTCCGGCAACCGCAACTTCGAGGGGCGCATCTCGCCCGACGTGTCGCAGAACTACCTGGCCTCGCCCGCGCTCGTGGTCGCCTACGCGCTGGCGGGCACGGTTGATGCGGATCTGTCGCGCGACGCGCTCGATGTGGGCGCGGACGGCACGCCGGTCTATCTGGCCGACATCTGGCCGACCGATGAGGAGATCGACGCGCTCATGGCGTCGTGCGTGAACGAGTCGCTGTACGAAGACGGCGCGCGCGGCCTGTACGACGGCGATGCGGCGTGGCGGGAGCTGGGCAGCGAGCCCACCGACACGTTCGCCTGGGACGAGGCGTCCACGTACGTGAGGCGCGCTCCGTACTTCGACGGCATGGCCCGCGAGGCGTCGGCCCCCGCGCCCGTGGAGGGCGCCTACGCGCTCGCGCTCCTCGGCGACTTCATCACGACCGACCACATATCGCCGGCCGGCTCCATCGCCGCCGACTCGCCGGCGGCGCGCTACCTCGACAAGCACGGCGTCGCACCGGCCGACTTCAACACCTACGGCGCGCGCCGCGGCAACCACGAGGTGATGATGCGCGGCACGTTCGCCAACGTGAAGCTGCAGAACAAGCTGGCCGGGGGGAGGAAGGGCGGCTGGACGCGCGACTTCTTGACCGGCGAGGTGCGGCCGCTGTTCGATACGGCCATGGGCTACGAGGCCGCGGGCGCGCCTTCGGTGGTGGTGGCCGGCAAGATGTACGGCAGCGGCTCGTCGCGCGACTGGGCGGCGAAGGGGCCGGCGCTCCTCGGCGTGCGCGCGGCGTTCGCGGAGAGCTTCGAGCGCATCCATCGCAGCAACCTCATCGGCATGGGCATCCTGCCGCTGCAGTTCCAAGAGGGCGAGAGCGCCGAGACGCTCGGCCTCGACGGATCGGAGCGCTACACGGTGTCGCCCATCGACTTCTCGGCCGGCCTTCCCGAGCCGCGCGTGGCGGACGTGACGGCCGAGCGCGCCGACGGGTCGAAGGTCGGGTTCAAGGTGACGGTGCGCGTGGACACGCCGACCGAGGGCCGCTACTACGAGAACGGGGGCATCCTGCCCTTCGTGCTGCGGCAGCTTCTGTGACCTCGCGGTCCCGCCGGGACGAGGCCCGCTGCTCCGGCGAGCGCCGCGCCTGCGCGCGATTGTAAAGACAAGGTAACGGCGGCGCCCGGCTGCGATGAGCGGCCGGGCGCTTTGGTGTATAGTGGGTACTTTAAAGTACGCGAGATTCGGGGAAAGGGATTCCGTGAAACAGACATCCGGGCTCGATGCGCTTCTGGAGGCGCTCAAGCAGTCGGGCATGAACTTCGAGGGAGGCTTTGGCGGCCAAGGGGAAGCAGGCGGTCGGGGCGGGTCCGGCGGCCACGGGGGCGGCGGGTCGCGCCCTCCGCACGTGAACGTGGAGATCCCCTTCGCTGACCGGATGGCATCGTGGGGCAGGAAGGCCCTTATCGTGGCGGCCATCGTCATCGTCATCATCGGTTTGGCCGCCTATTGGTGGTTCCATCCTCCCATCAACATCCACAGCACGGACACCTGGATGTTCGTGACGGTGTTCATCCTGCTGCCGCTGTTCTTGGTGTTCTGGGGCAAATCGCGCGCGTACAAGACGGGCACGAGCAAGGTCGATCCGAGCCCGGGCAAATCCAAGGCGTTCAAGGTGGCGTCGTACGTGCCGGTGCTCGTGGCGCTGGTGGGCGTGGTGGGGGCCGTCGCGTCGCTGTCGATCTTCCCCGGCAACGCCGAGAAGTACGCCAACGTGCTGCAGACCTCCACCGACGACTTCGCCACCGACATCCAGGAGGTGAACTACTCCGAGATCCCGGTCATCGACCGCGACTCCGCCGTCCTTCTGGGCAACCGCGAGATGGGCTCCATCCCCGAGTACGTGAGCCAATTCGAGATCTCACCGCTGTACAGCCAGATCAACTACCAGCAGGAGCCGGTGCGCGTGAGCCCGCTCGGGTACGCCGACCTGTTCAAGTGGTTCACGAACCGCGAGGGCGGCATCCCGGCCTACGCGCTCGTGAACATGACGACGCAGGACGCCGAGATCGTGCGGCTCGACGACAGCCCCATCTACTACTCGGAGTCCGAGCCGCTCGCGCGCAACATCGACCGCCATGTGCAGCTGAAGTACCCCTTCTACATGTTCGACCAGAAGTCGTTCGAGATCGACGACGACGGGCATCCGTGGTGGATCTGCCCGGTGCAGACGCGCACGATCGGCCTGTTCGGCGGCACCACCATCGAGCGCGTGGTCATGGTGGACGCCACCACGGGCGAGTGCCAGGACCTCGCCATCGAGGACGTGCCGCAGTGGGTGGACCACGCCTACCCCACCGACCTTCTGCTCGAGCAGTACAACTGGTCGGGCAAGTACAAGAACGGCTGGCTGAACTCGTTCCTCGGCCAGCAGGACGTGGTGCAGACCACGCCGGGCACCGACGGCAACCAGGGGTACAACTACATCGCCAAGGACGACGACGTGTGGGTGTACACGGGCGTGACCTCGGCCACGGCCGACAACTCCATCGTCGGTTTCGTGCTGATCAACCAGCGCACGGCCGAATCGCACTTCTACTCGGTGGCCGGCGCCACCGAGCAATCGGCCATGCAGTCGGCCGAGGGCCAGGTGCAGAACCTGCGCTACCGGGCCACCTTCCCGCTGCTCATCAACGTGTCGGGCCAGCCGACGTACTTCATGGCCCTGAAAGACGACGCGGGCTTGGTGAAGCAGTTCGCCATGATCGACATCCAGCGCTACCAGAACGTGGCCGTGGGCAACACGGTGGCCGAATGCCAGAAGGCCTACCAGGCGCTCCTCGCCACCAACGGCGTGGTCGCGGAGGGCGAGGGCGCCGATACGGGTTCGGTTGAGAAGACGGGCACGATCCGCAACATCGCGCAGGCGGTGGTGGAGGGCAACTCCCACTTCTACGTGACGCTCGACGGGGAGGAAGGCATCTACGACTTCGCGCTGCCGGGCCTCATCGAGATCGTGGGGTACAAGGAGGGCGACACCATCACGTTCACCTACGCGGAAGCCGATCCGACGAATCCGGTGGAGGAGATCGTCGGCGGGGATGCGCAGGGCGCGCCTAGCGGCGAAGGCTCGGCCGACGCCGCATCGGAGGGCGGGCAGGGGTCCCCGCCCGATGGCGGAGGGACGGCGGACGGGGCGGCCGCCGATACGGCAGCCGAAGCCGAGGCGTCCGGCGATGCGCAAGGCGACGCCGTGTAGGCCATGAGCATTTCGCGGGGGCAGGGCGACCTGCCCCCGTTTCTTTTCCCTGCGGAAGAGCCGCGCATCTGGGGGAAGCGCCGCGCATCTGGGGGAGGCGCGTCAAGGGGGAGGGGGCGATGGCGGGCGCTCTTCGGGCTGCCCCCGGCTTTCGCATGCTCAGGGCGCCCGTGGCTTGTCGAGGCCGCTTGGGGTTCGCCAAAGGGGCGGTGCGCGTTCGGGGGGGGGCATGCTCGAAGGCCTCGCGAAAAAGGAGGGCAGGTGCGAGGGCGTTCGGACCGTTCGCATGGCGGGGGCGCATGTTCGAAGGCCTTGCGAAAAAGAGCGGACGCGGTTGCGAAGCCGCCCCGGGCTGCGCCGACGAGCGGGCGGCGGGCGAGGGGCGCGCGTGCGCGGGCCGGGAGATGCGAGGCCGAGCGCGTGGGGCACGCTCGGTGGCATCCGCGGGGCGCGCGTGCGCGGGCGGGAAGATGCGAGGGCCGGGCCGGATTGCGCCGCGCCTTGCCTCCTGCGCTCGTGCGCTTGCGGCGAGGGCCGGGCCCGATTGCGCCGCCTCCGCTTGCCTGCCCCGGTTGGTTTTGCGCGTTCGGATGCCCGCGGTTTCGCGCCGGCGCGCCCGTGGCCGCGCGGAGTTGGCGCGCCCGTCGTCGGCGGCGCCGGCCCGCCGCACGGGCGCGCTGGCGGTGTCGCACGGCGAACGCCGCAGGCGTGAGCGCCGCAAGGGCCTCGCGCGGACGCGGGGCAGCTCCGGGGTTCGCATGTTTCGGGCGCTCATGTTGATTTTGTTTGTCATGCTCAATAATGAGACGGTACTACTCTCTAATCGAAATGCCTGATACATTTATCCGATAATCGGAAATAGGAGGATGGCGACGTGTCCATTTTCCGCTAGAAGAGTGGAGTGCTCGTGAGTTTCGACAGCGATCATCAAAACGATTCTTTCGTATCGTTCAAGCCGCAGGAGCGTGACGATGGGAAGCAGGCGTTGGTCAAGAAGGCCGCGCCGGCAGTGGGCGCTCTCCTTGTCGGGGGCCTTCTGGGGTTCTTCCTGGCGAGCAGCTTCGGGTGCGGCGCCTTGGGCGTCGGGTCTGCGGATGCCGTCGCCAGCTTCTCCTATGACGGCATCAAGGAGGACGTGCTCCTCGACGACGTCGTGTCGAGCCGGTACGGGACCTACCTGACCCAGGGCGACGACGGGGAGCAGGAGATGCCCACGATGGGAGTGCTGTCGAGCTACGTCACGGACCTGGTGCTGGTGCACGAGGCCAAGGCGGAAGGGGTGCAGGAACCCACCGATGAGCAGCTCAACGCGTTTTGCCAGACCGCTTACGGCACGGCGGACTGGGACCGCATCGCCCAGTCGTACGCAGGTGCCGATGCGTCCGCAGAGGATGTGCGGCAATGGGCGGTCGATTCGTACATGATAAAGGAGCTGAGGAAGAAGGTCACGGGGAAGGAGGGCTATCCCTCCTCCGTCTCCGCGCCCATTCCCCCTGCTGAGGGAGTGTCGGCGATGGATGCCGTGGACGAATCGTACTCCTCTTACGTGATCGCGCTCATGGGCGATGAGTGGGATGCCGCGTCGAACACCTGGGCTCGCCAGGACGGCGAGTTCTTCCAGGCTTTGGGCGGGGAGTCCTTCGATCCCAACAACGTGAGCTACGGTCAGGCGCTCACGGCGTACAACCTTGCTGTTCAGAAATTGGATTCCAACGCGGCGGGCGACGATGGAACTTGGAGCGCTTACGTCAAGGACCTTCAATCCCGCATAAACATCTGCTTTTCCGGTTTTAGCGTATAAGCCTTCGTGAGGAAGGAGGTCGCACTGACTATTTTGGAAAATGTCGGATTCAGAGTTGTGAAGGAGGTAAAGGCATGAGCGCATCATCGAGCTTGCAGCTCAGGCGAATCTCGATCGTCGCTGTGGCCGCGGTTCTGGTCGCGGCGGCGGTGGCCCTGCTGCCAACTCGTCAGGCGCACGCCGCTGAGAGCGTCGAAGAGCATCATCAGTGGGCGAACGTTGCTGGCAGCATGACGTACGGGTTTGGCCAGTACGGCGTTGGGATGTACGATTATTCCATCGGGTCCAGCGAAAAAGGAGAATGGGTTGATGGCGCACACTTTAACGGTGGCGTCAACGACTCTTGGAACGGAACCAGGGTGTTGGCAGAATGGCCGGTGAATGGCCGGAAGTTCCTCGTTGAGGTTGATGGCCAGACGGGTAACAAAGAGATGGTTGGTGTCGATGTCTCTTCCGATGCCTGGGTTACGACCATCAAGGTAGAGTGGGTCAACGAGGTGAGGGGCATCTGGAACTGCATGTCGGGTGTCCGCGTCGCAGCCTACGACGGAAACGGCGTGTTGATCCAAGAACTCTTTAGCGATGTCGCCAACATGCGGTACCTTACGAACAATACGCTGGGTTGGCGTTATCATTCGATCCTTGACATCAACTTGAACATTTACAATGAGACGCAGCCGGTACCGGAGCCAGAGCCGGAGCCGGATCCGGAGGAGCCGGACGTGCCTGTTGAGGAGGAAGAAGAAGGCGATATCACGAGGGACGCCCCCGAGATCAAAATGACCGCTGGTGGAGCTGAGTACCAGTCGGGAACGTGGACCAACAAGCCGGTCACCGTTGAAACCTTCTCCAAGGATTGGAGTGGCGGTTTCTTCCTCGTGCTGAGGGAAGAGCTGGGGGGTGGAATGATCTCCGAGATCGATCGCACCGTCTGGATCACTCCTCCCATCTACCGCGACCCGTACGTGAAGACGGTCATTACGGAGGAGACGCCCGTTGAGGGCATGGGCATCCATTCGGTGCTGACCGACTCCGCCGGACGCAACGTCTCCAACAAGTCCGGATCTATGGTCGTCAAGATCGACACGACGAAGCCCGTGATCAAGGAGGCGTACGTCAACTCGTGGGGCGCGCTCGCTGCAACGGTCACCGACAATCTGAGCGGGGTTTACTCCGTCCAGGCGAAGGGGCTTGGCTCCGAAGAGTACCGCCCGCTGCATGAGATCTCGGTGGAAGGCGCTACCGGCGTGCTTACCATCAGGGCTATCGACAATGCGGGCAACGAGACGTATAAGCTGGTGGCAGTGAAGGACGGCGGCGTCGTTGAACCTTCCGAGCCTCCTGTCGACGGCGGCGATCCCGGCGCGGGCGATGGCTACGAGGCCCAAAGGTCTGCCTAGCTTCAAGTTCGCGTAACGTCGAGTTCGCGCAACATCGGGCCGCTCGAAGCTTTCCGCTTCGAGCGGCCTTTCTCTTTTCCGGCCAAATCCGAGCGCTGCGAAAGGGCGGGGGCGCTTCTTTCCCCGAGGCGGGGAGCGAGGTTGGGCGCGCCTGCGTTGCGGGCGTTTCGCATCCCCGCGGGCCCTCCCTTGCTCGAAGGCGTGGCGTTCGAGAGCGCGCGATCCGGCCCCGGGGCGTATCGCTCCGCGTTCCCCTTTGCGGGCTCGTGTGCGCAAAGGGAGCTAAGAGCTCGGGGCGTCTCGCGCGCCGTCTCTGCGTTTCCTTTGCGGGTTCGTGTGCGGAGGCGCTTGACAAAAGGGGGAGCGGAATTAAAATAAGAGGGCTGCTTCCTCGAGAAGGTGGAAGCGGTGCCGTACTGGATTGTTCCGCTGCCCAAGACAGCAGGTACCGATGAGGTTTAATCGCGACTTGTCGCGGCCCGCCGAGGTGGTTGCAAAGTTTCGCGCTTTGGCGACCCTCGCTGTCTATGCGGACGGCGGGGGTCGTTCCTTTTCTCAGGCGACGATCCCACCCGCGAGGGGCGGAACCCGAGTTTGAGAAGAAGGAGGTGTACCGCATGCCCAATGTGAAGAACCAAGAGACGCTGGTCAAGATCAAAGAGGATTTGGAGGGCGTTTCCGCCATGTGGGTCGTGGACTACCGCGGCCTGACGGTGAAGGAGGTCCAGGCGCTGCGCGCCAGCGTACGCGAGGCCCAGGGCAGCATGAAGGTGTACAAGAACACGATCATGCGCATCGCCCTCAAAGAGATGGGCCTTCCGACGCTCGACAGCATGTTGGAGGGGCCGAGCGCGTTCGTGTTCGCCGGCTCCGACGTGGCTGCCGCGGCGAAGGTCGTGAAGAACTTCGCCAAGGACAACGAAAACCTGGAGATCAAGGGCGGCCTGATGGAGGGCGCCGAGGTGTCCGCCGCCGAGGTGGAGGCCATCGCTTCCCTGCCGTCCCGCGAGGAGCTGCTGGCAAAGATCGCCGGCGCTATCTCCGGCGTCGCTCGCGGCCTGGCCGTTGCGCTCAACGGCGTGCCGAGCGGCTTGGCGCAGGCCACCAAGGCCGTGGCCGACCAGAAGGAAGCTGCCTAAGCGCAGCGCCGGCGGCGTGAGGCGCGCCGCCTGATAGATGAGACGACATGGCCGGGAGGCTCCCGGCCGCTTTGAAAGGAAACGAACATGGCTGTTACGCGCGAAGAGATCATCGAGGCTCTGAAGGAGATGTCGCTGCTCGAGGCTTCCGAGCTGGTGAAGGACATCGAGGAGACGTTCGGCGTGTCCGCCGCCGCTCCGGTGGCCGTGGCCGCCGCTCCGGCCGCCGGCGGTGCCGAGGGTGGCGCCGCTGAGGAGAAGTCCGAGTTCGATGTGGTGCTCGAGGGCTTCGGCGACAACAAGATCGCCGTCATCAAGGTGGTCCGCGAGATCACGGGCCTGGGCCTGAAGGAGGCCAAGGAGGCCGTCGAGGGCGCTCCGAAGGCCATCCAGGAGGGCGTTGCCAAGGACAAGGCCGAGGAGATGAAGGCCAAGCTGGAGGAAGCCGGCGCCGCCGTCACCCTCAAGTAGCCCGACGCTTTCTGCGAGAAGCGATCAGGAGCATCGAACAAGGAGGCCCTGCGGGGCCTCCTTTTCTGTGCAGGGCGGGGGATGCCGCGGCGTGCGAGGGCCGCGCGGGCCGCGGGGGGGGGGCTGCGCGACCCGCGGGGACGTTGCGACTGCGAGCGCCGCGGCCTGTGCGGGTTGCGCGGGTGCCGCGGCCGCGAGCATGGTGCGTGGCAAGAAAGCAAAACGCTGGCGGGATCGCCACTACGCCTGGGCCGCATGGGTGCCGCGACCCGCGAGCGTGGTGCGGGCCGCACGGGCGTCGCGATCTGCGGGCGTAGTGCAGGCCGCACGGGTGTCGCGATCTGCGGGCATGGCGCAGGGCGGGGGATGCCGCGGCATGCGGGCGACCCGCGGGCCGCGGGGGCCGCGACCAGCGCGAGCGCCGCGGCCTGTGCGGGTTGCGTTTTCCGCGCGGGCCGCGGGGGCGGGCGGGGCGGTTTGGCGAAGGCGGCGCCCTCTTTTCCGCGCAGGTCGTGCGGGGATGGTCCTGCGATGCTGGCGGGCGTTTCGCGCATCCCCCCCCCCTTTTTTTTTGCGCGGGCGCGCGGAGGCCGCGCAAAGTGCAAGGGGCGCAGCGACCTCTACGGCATCCCCCTTGCGCGGGCGCGCGGAGGCCGCGGCCTGCGAGCGTCGCGCGAGCGCTGCGGCCTGCGAGCGTGGTGCGGCGGCTTCGCCGCGCTTCGGTGGGGGAGGGGGCGGCTCCTTTTCCGCGTGAACTGAGGAAGTCGCGCTTGAGCGGGGCTTTCCCCCTCGGGTTGGGGGCGCCGCGCTCGGGCGGAGGGCGACGGCCTTTAGCCTGCGCGGGCCGCACGGCGGCTTCGCCGCGCTTCGGCGGAGGGCCCCTCCGCGCGGACGCTCCTATGCGGATCCGCGGAGCTGACAGGTAGCTGACGGAACGGCAACGGAACGCCGGGGCGCGCGCGGACGCGCTTATAGTGGACGGATAGGGACGGAGAGAAGAGGGCTGCCATGCAGACAGGGTATTTCAAAACGGCTTGGCGCGATATCAGGAACTCGCCGGGATGGATCGGCAAGCTGATCCTCCTCGCGCTTGTCAACATGATCCCGGTGTTCGGGCAGATCGTCATGTACGGCTACCTGTTCGGATGGGCGCGCGACATCGCCTGGGGCATCCATGCGCCGCTTCCTCCGAGCATCTTCGGAAACGAGGACGGCGCGCTGTATCGGCGCGGATTCTTCGTGATCGTGATCGCGCTCGTGTGCTGGATCGCGTCCTGGGCTCTCGGGGTGGTGTGGGGCATCCTGACCGGGTTCGGGGCGTTCTGGGCGGCTCGCGGCTGGTTTTCGGCTGCGCTCGGCCCGACGGCGCTGCTGTGGCTGCTGCTCATGGCGTCCGTGGCGCTGGCGTCGCTCTTTTTCTGGGTGGGCGCGATGCGCATGAGCATTTACGGGCGCCTGGCGCCCGGCTTGCAGTTCGGCAGGGTGTGGGCCATGATACGGCACGACCTCTCGGGCCTGCTGCGCATCCTGGGGATGGCGATTCTGCTGCTGGTGGCGACTTATCTCTTCTCATGGGCCATTGTGTTCGCGATCGGGGTGGTGGGAATCATCATGGGCTCCCTTTCCGTATTGCCGGTTGCGGGCGCGGGCGGCTCCGCCATTCTCGCGGTGTTGTTTCTGGGGCTTACGGCGCTCATGCTGGTTCTGTTCGCGGGGTGCGTTGTGCTCTCGATGGCGGGGGTCGTGTTCGCGATGGCCATGGTCGCGCGCTCCTTGGGATATTGGGCGCAGCAGTTCGACGTGCCGTCATGGCGAGGGCAGGATGATCCGATGCCCTTCGAGCTGGAGGGCAGGTCGCGTCCGGGACAGGTGCCGCCGACGGCGTGAGGCGGTCCGGGCCGCTCGAGCCGCGCGAGCGCGCCCGGCGACGTCGGTGCCGGGCGCGGGCGTCGTCGAGGCCGCGGGCCGGTGGGGCTGGCGCAGGGCCGTGCCAAGGCGGCGGGGCCGCAGGCCGCTTTGGGCGGGTCCGTTGGGTTTGCGAGGCGTTTTCGAGCCGCCGGGCGCGCGTCCGGCGGCTCGTCGTGCGGAAGGGGCGATCTGCCTGCGCGCGGCGGCCGGCGCGGGGCTGCCGGACGCTCGCGTGCGCCCGATGCGCGGGAGCGCAAGGGCCTCGAGGGCGCGGGGGCTCGAGGGGGCGCCGGAGGCCCGGGGCGCGGGGCTTGCGGACCCGTCGGAGGTTCGCGGGCGGGTGGCGGCGGGCTGCCGGGAGGCTCGCCGGCGCGGGGCGCCGCGGATCGCGCCCGAGGGCCGCGCGCTCTCCTGAGGCGCGCGGGCTTGGGGGCGGCTCGCCGGCCGGGCCCCCGGGGGCTTCCGGGCCCGGGGGCTGCCGGACGCTCGCGCCCATGGCCGGTTTGCGGGCTCTCGCGCCCGGGGGCGCGGTGGGGTTTTCGTTTGGACGGGGCGTCGTTGGCGCTGTCGGGCGCGCGATGCCGTATCGTGGTGGGGTACGGTCGGGCGCAGGCGAGGGAAGGACGGCATCCGTGGCGCAGGGGTTTCTGCCGACGACGCGTCGGGAGATGGAGGAGCGCGGCTGGGATCGGGTTGATTTCGCGTACGTGTCGGGCGACGCGTACGTGGACCATCCTTCGTTCGGGGCCGCCATCATCACGCGGCTTCTGGAGGCGCGCGGCTACCGCGTGGGCGTGATCGCGCAGCCCGACTGGAACGACCCGGCGTCGGTCGCGGAGTTCGGCGAGCCGCGCCTGGCGTTCCTCGTTTCGGCGGGCAACATGGACTCCATGGTGAACCACTACACGGTGGCGAGGAAGCGCCGCCGCACCGACGCGTACTCGCCGGGCGGCAAGGCGGGGCTGCGGCCGAACCGCGCGGCCGTGGTGTACTCCAACCTGATCCGCCGCACGTTCAAGCAAACGCCCATCGTGCTGGGCGGCATCGAGGCGAGCTTGCGGCGGCTTGCGCACTACGACTACTGGTCCGACAGGCTCAAGCGCTCCATCCTGCTGGATTCCGGCGCCGACCTCGTGAGCTTCGGCATGGGGGAGCGCTCCATCGTGGAGATCGCCGACGCGCTGGACGCGGGGCTTTCCATCGCGGATCTCACCTTCATAGACGGCACCGTGTACCGCGCCCGCTCCCTCGAGCATGTCTACGACGCGGTGATGCTGCCCTCGTTCGACGAGATCTCGGCCGACAAGCTGGCCTACGCGCGCAGCTTCGCGGCGCAGTACGCCAACAGCGACCCCTTCACGGGCAAGCGCCTCGTGGAGCCGTACTCCGACCGCGAGTTCGTCGTGCAGAACCCGCCCGCGGCCCCGCTTTCTCAGGCCGAGATGGACGCGGTGTACCGGCTGCCGTATGCGCGGGCCTACCATCCGCGCTACGAGGCCGCGGGCGGCGTGCCCGCCATCAAGGAGGTCAAGTTCAGCCTGACGAGCAACCGTGGCTGCTTCGGCGAGTGCTCGTTCTGCGCGCTCACGTTCCATCAGGGGCGCATCGTGCAGGCGCGCAGCCACGACTCGATCATGGAGGAGGCGCGGGCCCTGATAGCCGACCCGGACTTCAAAGGCTACATCCACGACGTGGGAGGCCCGACGGCGAACTTCCGCGCGCCGGCGTGCGCCAAGCAGGCGGAGCACGGCGCGTGCCGCAACAAGCGCTGCCTCGCGCCCGAGCCGTGCTCGCGCCTTGTGGCCGATCATGGCGACTACCTGGAGCTTTTGCGCCGCTTGCGGAAGCTGCCGGGCGTGAAGAAGGTGTTCGTGCGCTCGGGGATCCGCTTCGACTACGTGCTGGCCGACCGCGCCCACGGCGACGAGTTTTTGCGCGAGCTGGTAAAGCACCACGTGAGCGGCCAGCTGAGGGTCGCGCCCGAGCATGTGTCAGACGCGGTGCTGGCCGTGATGGGCAAGCCGCGGAGGCTCGTGTACGAGCGATTCTGCGAGCGCTACGCGCGCGAGAACGAGCGGCTGGGCGCGAAGCAGTACCTCGTGCCGTACCTGATGTCGTCGCATCCGGGCTCGACGCTCGACGAGGCCATCGAGCTGGCTGAGTACTGCCGCGACCTCGGCTACATGCCCGAGCAGGTGCAGGATTTCTATCCCACGCCGGGCAGCATGTCCACGGCGATGTACTACACCGGCGTGGACCCCCGCACGATGGAGCCGGTCCACGTGCCGAAGAGCCCGCACGAGAAGGCGCTTCAGCGCGCGCTCATCCAGTACCGCGATCCGAAGAACCGCGAGCTGGTTTTGGAGGCGCTTCGGCGGGCGGGGCGCATGGATCTGGTGGGCTTCGGCCCGAAGTGCCTCGTGCGTCCCGAGAAGGCGCGCGACAAGGGCCGTTCGGGAGGCGGTCGCAAAGGCGCGGGCGCGCGGGGCGACGCGCGGCCGGCGAAGGGGAGGGGCCCCGGCGAGGGGGCGGCCCCTCGCCAGGGCGCGAAGGGGGCTGCGGCGCGCGGCGCGAAGGGCCGTCCGGACGCGCCCGGGGCCGCGGGCCGGGCTCAGGCTCGGCGCGACGGGAGCTTTCGAGGCGCCGCAGGCCGCGGGGACGGCTGGGACGCGGCGGGCGGCGCGGGCGCTCAGGGCGCTGGCGGACGCCGCGCGGGCGGCCGGGGAGCCGCGGGCGGGCGGGATGCCGCGGGCCGCGGCGGATCGCGAGGCGGCCGGGGAGCCCCGGGCGGTCGTTCGGGGAAAGCCGGCGGCCGTCGTCGGGATTGAGGCCGCGCGCGGGCGCGCTTTGTGGCACAATACGAACGGTCGTCTCGGATTCTTCGAGGTCGGACGGCCGCGACGCGACGGAACTCGACAGACAAGGGGACTTTCGACATGAGCGAGACGAACGCCGTGCCAACCATGGGGGTCAAAGACAGCCCCGACGCCATCTACGACGCGCGCACGCTCGGCGCGCCCAAGATGGCGGTGTTCGGCCTTCAGCACATGTTCGCGATGTTCGGCGCCACCATTTTGGTGCCGACGCTGACCGGGCTGTCCGTGTCGGCGACGCTTCTGTTCGCCGGCTTGGGCACGCTTTTGTTCCACTTCACGTCCAAGGGCAAGGTGCCCGCGTTTCTGGGGTCGTCGTTCGCGTTCATCGCGGGCTATGCGGCCATCGCGCCGAACGGCGAGGCCGACCTCCTGCCGTACGCCTGCCTGGGCGTTGCGTGCGCGGGGCTTCTGTACCTCGTGCTGGCGGCGTTGTTCCGCGTGTTCGGCCCCGCGCGCGTCATGCGGTTCTTCCCCCCGGTGGTGACGGGCCCCATCGTCATCTCCATCGGACTCATCCTTGCGAGCTCGGCCATCGAGAACGCCTCGACGAACTGGCTTGTCGCGCTGGTGGCCGTCGTCATCATCGTGGCGGCCAACATCTGGGGCAAGGGCATGGTGAAGATCGTTCCCATCTTGCTGGGCGTGGTGGGGTCGTACGTGGTGGCGGCCGCTGCGGGCGAGGTCGACTTCGGCGGGGTGGCCGAGGCCGCGTGGGTCGGGCTGCCGGTGGCGTGGGACGACACGGCGTTCTCCGTGCTCGGGGCGAATTTCGACGCCGGGCTGGCCATCACGGCTGTCATCACCATCGTGCCGCTCGCCTTCGCCACGATGATCGAGCATATCGGCAACGTGTCGGCCATCAGCTCCACCTGCAACCGCAACTACATCTCCGAGCCGGGGCTGCACCGCACGCTGTTGGGCGACGGGCTGGCCACCGTGCTCGCGGCGCTGTTCGGCGCGCCTGCCAACACGACGTACGGCGAGAACACGGGCGTGCTGGCGCTGACCCGCGTGTTCGATCCGCGCGTCGTGCGCATCGCGGCGCTGTTCGCCATCGCGCTGTCGTTCTGCCCGAAGTTCGCGGCCGTCATCGCCGCCATGCCGTCGTGCGTGATCGGCGGGGTGTCGCTCGTGCTGTACGGGATGATCTCGGCGGTGGGCATCCGCAACCTCGTGGAGAACCGCGTGGACTTCACGAAGAGCCGCAACGTGCTGATCGCGGCGCTGGTTTTGGTGCTGTCGCTGGGCATCGCCTACAGCGCGGCCGGAGCCATCGTGATCGCGGTGGGCGGCGTGTCCGTGTCGCTGTCGGGGTTGGCCGTGGGGTCGATCGCGGGGATCGTGCTCAACATCGCGCTGCCAGGGCACGAGTACGTGTTCGGCGAGGCCGGGGGCAGCGACGCCGAGGGGCCGCTGCCGCTCGAAGGGAATTTGGAGGACCTCGAGGAGATGGCCGCGCGCGGCTAGGCGCGCGGCGTGGGGCTGAGGGGCCGAATGCCCCGAGGCCGCCGCATGCGAGCCCGGCCAGGCGCGAGGAGGGGCGTGCGCGCCCGGCAGGGCTGCGAGGGGGCGCCGCGCGCGAGCTCGGCAGGGCTGCGAGGGGGCGCGAGCCCCATCCGGCTGCGAGGGGCCGCGGGACGGCGCTCGGCCAGGCGGCGAGGGGCCGTCGCGCGCGAGCCCGTCGGGCGAGAGGCGGCCGGGGCGGCGCTTCGCGAGGCGAGGGGAGGAGCGGACCCGGCCAGGCGCGAGGAGGGGCATGCGATCCTCCTCGCCGCTGACTGCCGCCGGCGCGGTATCCTGCAAGGCGAGAGGCTGTCGGCGCGCCCGGCCCGGCGGCGAGGGGGGCGGCCTGGTCGTCGGCGCGCGGGCGCCTGTCCCGGCTGCGAGGGGCGCGCGGGCCCGGCGCGGCGGCGGGGGTGTGCGAGCCCCATCCGGCTGCGAGGCGGGCGCCGCGCGCCCGGTTCGGTGCGGAATATTTTTCGAATTGCGCAAGCGACAGGGGGAGCGACACTCTTCCGCATGCTTTTCCACCTGCGAAAACGTTTGTCAAGAGGGATAGATACGCCCGGATGCGTGGCGTTTGACAACGCCGAGTGCGGATGGTAGAGTTCTCGTTCGCGTCCTTTGAGGATGCTTGTTTTTGCGTGCGCATCAGCTGAGCGCACACGAAAACGCCGAACACGCAAGAGGTAGAAGGAGAGAAACTTTGGCTACCGTTAACCAGCTGATCCGCAAGGGTCGCAAGGAGTCGGTCAAGAAGAAGAAGACCCCCGCGCTCAAGGGCAACCCGCAGAAGCGCGGCGTGTGCACCCGCGTGTACACGACCACGCCGAAGAAGCCGAACTCGGCTCTGCGCAAGGTGTGCCGCGTGCGTCTCGTCAACGGCATGGAGGTGACCGCCTACATTCCGGGCATCGGCCACAACCTGCAGGAGCACTCGATGGTGCTCATCCGCGGCGGCCGCGTGAGGGACCTCCCTGGTGTGCGCTACAAGGTCATCCGCGCTGCGCTCGACTGCGCCGCCGTGGACAACCGCAAGCAGGCTCGCAGCCGCTACGGCGCCAAGCGCCCGAAATAAGTAACCGTTAAGTCGCGCGGGCCGCAGCCGTCATCGCCCAAAGGGGGCGCGGGCGGGGTCTAATGGGTGGAAGGAAAGCCGCCCGGAAGCGCGCAGGAGCAAGAAGGAGTATTACATGCCGCGTCGTGCAGCAGCAGTCCGCCGCGAAGTGCAGCCGGACGCCCAGTACAACAACCGCCTCGTCACGCAGCTGATCAACAAGATCCTGCTCGACGGCAAGAAGTCCGTGGCCGAGAACATCGTCTACGGCGCGTTCGCCATCATCGAGGAGAAGACCGGCGGCGACCCGCTGGCCGTCTTCAAGAAGGCTATGGACAACGTGCGCCCCACGCTCGAGGTCAAGCCGAAGCGCGTTGGCGGCGCCACCTACCAGGTGCCGATGGAGGTCAACTCCCGTCGCGCCACCACGCTCGCGATCCGCTGGATCGTCGACTTCTCGCGCAAGCGCAAGGAGCACACGATGAAGCAGCGCCTCGCCGCCGAGATCATGGACGCCGCCGAGAACACGGGCGCGTCGGTGAAGAAGCGCGAGGACCTGTACAAGATGGCCGAGTCGAACCGTGCGTTCTCGCACTACCGCTTCTAAAGGAGGACTCGCCTCATGGCAAAGATCGACCTGAAGGATACGCGCAACATCGGCATCATGGCCCACATCGACGCGGGCAAGACGACGACGACCGAGCGCATCCTCTACTACACGGGCAAGACCCACAAGATCGGCGAGGTGCACGACGGCGCCGCGACGATGGACTGGATGGTGCAGGAGCAGGAGCGCGGCGTGACCATCACCGCCGCCGCCACCACGTGCTTCTGGAAGTACCCCGGCGGCGCTGCCGACGGCAAGGAGTACCGCTTCCAGATCATCGACACGCCCGGCCACGTTGACTTCACGGCCGAGGTCGAGCGCAGCTTGCGCGTGCTCGACGGCGCGGTCGCGGTGTTCGACGCCGTGGCCGGCGTGCAGCCGCAGTCCGAGACGGTGTGGCGCCAGGCCAGCCGCTACGGCGTGCCGCGCATCGCCTACATCAACAAGTACGACCGCGTGGGCGCCGACTTCTTCCGCGCGATCGAGACGATGAAGGACCGCCTGGGCGCGCCGGCCGTGGCCGTGCAGATGCCCATGGGCGCCGAGGACGGCTTCTGGGGCGTCATCGACCTGGTCACCATGACGGCTTGGGACTTCAAGGCCGACGAGAAGGGCATGACGTATCCCGAGGCTATGGACGCCATTCCGGCCGAGTTCGCCGACGAGGCCGAGCTGCACCGCCAGGAGCTGCTCGAGGCTGCCGCCGACTGCGACGACGCGCTCATGGAGAAGGTGCTCATGGAGGAGGAGGTGACGGTCGAAGAGCTGAAGGCCGCCATCCGCAAAGGCACCATCGCCTGCGAGATCCATCCCGTGTTCGTGGGCTCGTCCTACAAGAACAAGGGCGTGCAGGAGCTGCTTGACGGCGTGGTGGACTACATGCCCTCGCCGATCGACATCCCCGCCATCAAGGGCACGAACCCCGAGACTGGCGAAGAGGACGAGCGCCGCGCCGACTTCAAGGAGCCGTTCAGCGCGCTCGCGTTCAAGATCATGACCGATCCGTTCGTGGGCAAGCTGACCTACCTGCGCGTGTACTCGGGCAAGCTCGAGTCCGGTTCGTACGTGGTGAACGCCTCGAAGGATAAGAAGGAGCGCATCGGGCGCCTTCTGCAGATGCACTCGAACCAGCGCGTGGACATCGACGGCTGCGCCGCGGGCGACATCGTCGCGGTCGTGGGCCTGAAGGACACCTCCACCGGCGACACGCTGTGCGACGCCGACCATCCGATCATCCTCGAGTCCATGGAGTTCGCCGAGCCGGTTATCGACATCGCCGTCGAGCCGAAGACGAAGGCCGAGCAGGACAAGATGGGCATCGCGCTGCAGAAGCTCGCCGAGGAGGACCCGACGTTCCGCGTGTCCACCAACCAGGAGACGGGCCAGACCATCATCGCCGGCATGGGCGAGCTGCACCTCGAGATCATCGTCGACCGCCTTCTGCGCGAGTTCAAGGTGGAGGCGAACGTGGGCAAGCCGCAGGTCGCCTATCGCGAGACGGCCACGAAGCCGGTTATGAACGCCGAGGGCAAGTTCGTGCGCCAGTCCGGCGGTCGCGGCCAGTACGGCCATGCGATCATCAACATGTATCCGCAGGAGCCGGGCAAGGGCTACGAGTTCGAGAACAAGATCGTGGGCGGCGTCGTGCCGAAGGAGTACATCACGCCCATCGACAAGGGCATCCAGGAGGCGCTGAACTCCGGCGTGCTCGCGGGCTACCCGGTCGTCGACATCAAGGTCGAGCTCATCGACGGCTCGTACCACGAGGTTGACTCGTCCGAGGCGGCGTTCAAGGTGGCCGGCTCCATGGCCATCAAGGACGCGCTCAAGAAGGGTTCCTCGGTCATCCTCGAGCCGATGATGGCCGTCGAGGTGGAGACGCCCGAGGAGTACATGGGCGACGTCATGGGCAACCTCTCCAGCCGTCGCGGCCAGATCCAGGGCATGGGCGACCGCGGCAACGCCAAGACCATCAAGGCGAAGGTTCCGCTGTCCGAGATGTTCGGCTACGCCACCGACCTGCGTTCCACGACGCAGGGCCGCGCTTCGTACACGATGCAGTTCGATAGCTACGAGGCTGTGCCGAAGAACGTGGCGGAGGAAATTATCAGCAAGGCCGGCGGCAACGCCTAAGGCGTGCGCGCGAGCATTATTGGAGGTAAGGTAAGTGGCTAATCAGAAGATTCGCATCCGTCTCAAGGGTTACGACCATGAGATCGTGGACCAGTCCACGAAGCTTATCGTCGACACCGCCCAGAAGACGGGCGCCAAAGTGTCCGGTCCCATTCCGCTGCCGACGGAGCGCAACCTGTACTGCGTCGTCAAGGGCCCGCACGTCGACAAGGATTCGCGCGAGCAGTTCGAGATGCGCACGCACAAGCGCCTCATCGACATCTTGGAGCCCACGCCGAACACGGTGGACTCCCTGATGCGCCTCGATCTCCCTGCCGGCGTCGACATCGAGATCAAGCTGTAAGGGGGCATCGCGAACCATGATCAACGCAATCTACGGTAAGAAGATCGGCATGACCCAGATCTTCAACGAGGACGACCGCGTCGTTCCCGTGACGGTCATCCAGGCCGAGCCGAACAAGGTGTGCCAGGTGAAGACGAAGGCCACCGACGGCTACGAGGCCGTGCAGCTGGGCTTCGGTGCCATCAAGGAGAAGAAGGTCAACAAGCCTATGGCGGGCCATTTCGCCAAGCAGGGTGCCCAGCCGGTGCGCTACCTGCGCGAGGTGCGCGTCGAGGACGCCTCCGAGTACAAGGTGGGCGACGAGCAGACGGTTGCCGCGTTCGCCGACGTGAAGAAGGTGGACGTCCAGGGCACGTCGAAGGGCAAGGGCTTCGCCGGCGTCATGAAGCGCTGGGGCTTCGGCGGCGGTCCGGGCGGCCATGGCGCGCACTTCCATCGCGCGCCCGGTTCGGTGGGCCAGTGCGCCACGCCGTCCCGCGTGTTCAAGGGCCTCAAGCTTCCGGGTCACATGGGCTGCGACACGGTGACCGTGAGGAACCTGGAAGTCGTCCGCATCGACGAGGAGCAGAACCTCATCCTCGTCAAGGGCGCGATCCCCGGCAGCAAGAACGGCATCGTCCGCGTCCGCATGGCGTAGCCGACGTAACCTCAAAGGAGCTTTCACATCATGACGACGATCGATATCAAAGACGTGAGCGGGAAGAAGGCCGGCTCTGCCGACCTGGCCCCCTCCGTGTTCGGCATCGAGCCGAACGTGCACGTCATGCACCACGTGGTTCGCGCGCAGCGCGCCTCGTGGCGTCAGGGCACGCATGACACCAAGACGCGCGGGCAGGTGCGCGGCGGCGGCAAGAAGCCGTGGCGCCAGAAGGGCACCGGCCGCGCCCGCCAGGGTTCCATCCGCTCTCCCCAGTGGACGGGCGGCGGCACCGTGTTCGGGCCGCATCCGCGCTCCTACGCGATGAAGGTGAACAACAAAGAGGTCAAGCTGGCCATGCGCTCGGCCCTGTCTGCCAAGCTGGCCGACGGCGAGCTGCACGTGGTCGACACGTTCCCCTTCGAGAAACCCCGCACGAAGGACGCCGTGGCGTTCCTGAAGGCGTTCGGCCTTGAGGGCCGCACCACGGTGGTGGTGTGCGACGACGACGTGAACACCTACCTGTCGTTCCGCAACATCCCGAAGGTGAACATCCTGCCGGTCACGGAGGCGAACACCTACGAGCTTATCGACAACAAGGCGCTCGTGTTCACAGCCGACGCCCTCAAGCGCATCGAGGAGGTGCTCGCATAATGAAGGATCCCCGCGAGATCATCATCCGTCCCGTCATCACGGAGCACAGCTATGATCAGATGGAGAAGAACACCTACACCTTCGAGGTGGCCAAGGACGCCAACAAGATCGAGATCCGCCAGGCCATCGAGGCTATCTTCGATGTGACGGTGGTGAAGGTGAACACGCTGAACGTGAAGTCCAAGCCCAAGCGCGTGCGTTACCAGCTGGGCAGGACCCGCACGTGGAAGAAGGCGATGGTCACCCTCAAGGAAGGCGACACGATCGAGCTGTTCGCCAGCTAGGGTGCTTGCGCCGACGGCGCGAATGTTTGAAGGGCCTCGGACGGTTTTCCGTCCGGGGCCCTTTTTGCGTTATGGAGTAGTGGCGTTGTCGTTGTGCGGGCTTTCGGGTGTGCGCCTTCGGGCGTGCGTTGGTGCGCTGGGCGCGATGAGCGGCGGGGGCGTGCTCGGCGCGCGTGGAG
>NZ_NFJP01000040.1 GCF_002159915.1 Gordonibacter sp. An230 | reverse complement strand
CCCTCCGCCGGCCGCCCCGCCCCCCCCCCCCGTCTCCCCGCCCGCGCGCAGCCGCGCTTTCGCATTTTCCCGATCCCCCATTGACGGAAGCGCCCCGCTCGGTTATATGTTATCCAGAGTTAACTCAAGGCGTCCCCAAACCGACGGACGCCGACGCCCGACAGGAGGCCGCATGAACGTCACCGAGCAGAGCGCCGCGCCAGCCGACGCGCTCGAGCGCAAGCTGGTGCACCACTGCACCCCCACGCTGGCGGCGATCAAGCCGGCGAACCTGTTCACCTGCCGCAGCGCCTTCTCGCCTGCGGCCCGCCTCGACCCAAGCCGACCGACGGCCGCGGCGCTGCGCGGCGACGAGCTGTCCAGCGCGCTGCGCGTCTGCCGCGCCAAGCTCGCCCCGCACGGCGTGCGCATCGAGGTGCTCGCCCGTCGCGCGAGCGGCGCCCTCGTGTACGTGTACCGCCCCACCTTGCTCACACGCTGCATCCAAGAGGAGCGCGTGGCGGCGTTCCTTCGCGCAGAGGGCTACGACCCCGCTTCGCTGTCGGCGTGCATCGAGAAGCTCCATCGCCGCATCTGCGGCACCGACCTGCAAAGCCAGATGACGGGCCGCTGCTCGTTTCCCCATGAGATCGGCTTCTTCCTCGGTTACCCCTACGAGGACGTCGTCGGCTTCATCGAGAACGAGGGCGAGAACTACCTGTGCAGCGGATGCTGGAAAGTCTACGCGAGAGAGCGCGACGCGCAGAGCTGCTTCTGCTGCTACAAGAACTGCACCGCCGAGTACGAGCGCCTGTTCGGCGAGGGCGTCCCCATCGAGTGCCTTGCCGCGGTCGACGAGGATTTCCCCGCCATCGAGGCGTTCCGCGCCGCCGGCTGAGCGCCGATACGTGTCGAGCGGAATGCGCGTCGAAGTCGTGTCGCACGTCCACCCCGTCGCGCAGCGTCCAAGCGCCGCGCACCCCGCTCGACACCGAGCATGTCCGAAACCCTGACGGCAAAAGGAGATTCATCATGAGCAAAGTCGCGATCGTCTACTGGAGCGGCACCGGCAACACCGAGGCCATGGCCGACCTCATCGCCCAAGGAGTGCGGGCGAAGGGGGGCACCGCCCACCTCATCCGCGCCTCGGACTTCAGCTCCGACAAACTCGACGAGTTCGACGCGTTCGCCTTCGGCTGCCCCGCCATGGGCGACGAGGAGCTGGAGGACACGGAGTTCCTTCCCATGTACGACGAGGTGGAACCGCACCTGCCCGGCCGCACCGTGGCGCTGTTCGGATCCTACGAATGGAACGACGGCGAGTGGATGGAGCTATGGGAGAAGCGCGCCGAGGAAGCCGGCGTCGACGTGGCGGACTCCGTCATCGCCTACGACTACCCCGACGACGAGGCCAGCGCCGAATGCGTGCGCGTCGGGAGCCTGCTGGCAGGCTAGCGAGCGAATCCGCAGCGTGGGCGGGTGCGCAAAGCCGCGTCCCGCCCGCACCATGGCTGAGGCGCAGGGCGCGTATGCTTCGCACGCCCGCCCACGCCGACGGCGTGCCGTCGCCCCTAGCGGGAGGCGACGTAGTAGCCAGCGCGCGTCACGGCCTCGTCGATCTCGGAGGCCTCGAGGAGCCGCTTCGACAGGACGCGCGCCGTCTTGGCGTCCAGGTCCACCCGCGCCCACGTGTCGCCGAGGGCGTTCAGCGCGTTCTCCACGTTCGCCGCGCAACGGGCGCACGTCATGCCGCCCACCTTGACCTCTTGCGAGAACGGATAGTTCGCCTCGTCCTTGTCGCTCACGCGCACGCGCTTCGCGCGCGATCCGCCTCCCCCGCCATGGCAGCCGCCCTTTCCGGTGAACGTGTCGTACATGGTGCGCGCGGCGAACACGCACAGCACGACGATGACGACGAGGATGACGGCAGTTGGAAGGTTCATAGGGTCGTCCTTTCGAAGCGAAGCCCGACGGGCGGCGCGCCCAGGTGTTTCATGAAGCTAACTCATTGTAGCATCCCAGGAAAAGGGCGCAAGACCGCATCGGGAAGCGAACGGGGCTCGCGGCCGCAGTCCTCACGGGCCTCGGGAGCCCGGAGCGGCCCGGATGCGAATGCGAATGCGAATCGCCCATCCCCTCACGCCAGCTCTTCCATGCGCAGACGACAGGTGCAGCAGCGCTCGGCCAGCTCGCCGTCGTGCGTGATGACGATGACCGTGCGCCCCGCCCGAGCGGCCTCGGAAAGCGCCTCGGCGACAATCCTCATCGACGCGCCGTCAAGCCCGCTCGTGGGCTCGTCGAACACGAGCACCGACCGGTCGGACAGAAGGCCGCACGCCAAGGCAAGGCGCTGGCGCTGCCCACCGGAAAGCGTCGCGGGATGCGCATCCTTGAAAGGCATGAGCCCCAGCCGCCCCAGCGTATCACGGGCGCGGGCGATCAACCCCTCGTCGCGCACGCGCCCCAGCAGCAACTCGTCGGAAACGCCGCTGGTGAAAAACTGCGTCGCCGTGTCGTTCGCGCCGTAGAACACCCGGCGGCGCCGAGCGGCCGGACGCAGCGCGCAGCCCTCTACCAGCACCTCGCCCGCGCTTTGGCGAGCGAGGCCCGCCAGCACGCGCGCGAGCGTGCTCTTCCCCGCGCCGTTTCGGCCCGTAAGCGCCACCACCTGACCGGGCCACGCGCGAAACGACACGTCTTCCCAGATCGTATGCCCGCCGCGACGGCACGCGAGCCTACGCGCCTCGAGGGAGGGGGCCGTCCCGCCCGCAGATGTCCGCGCGTCCTCAGGACGCGCAAGTTCGGGCAGCGCGACCGCAGACGCCGACCGCAGGCCGAAGCGCTCCCGCTCGCCCGCGGAAAGCGCCTCCATCTCGGACGCCGACCGCTGCCAGCGCACCCGTCCCCCTTCGAGATACGCGTACCGATCGGCGATGCCCGCCAGCCACGCCAGCCGATGCTCCGACACCAGCACGGCGCAGCCCGCGGCTTTCAGCTGCGCCACCTGGGAAGCCAGCAAGGCCGCCCCGTCCGCGTCGAGATTCGCCGTGGGCTCGTCGCACACGAGGACGCGCGAGCCGGGAGCCACGGCCGACGCCACCGCCACCCGCTGCTTCTCGCCGCTTGACAGCGCGTCGAGCGGGCGGTCGCGCACGCGCTCCAAGTCGAACGCAGCGATGCACGCGTCCGTGCGCTCCACGATCTCGCGCGTCGGCATCCCGTAGTTCTCGCACGCGAACGCCACCTCGCCCGCAAGCTCGAACGAGAAGAACTGGCTCGCCGGATCTTGGAACACGCTCGCCACGGCGCGCCCCCGCTCCCAAAGGGGCAGCGCGGCGGCATCGGCGCCGCAGATGCGCACCTCCCCCGCCAGCTCGCCGTGCCAGTAGGCGGGAACCAGTCCGTTGACCAGGCGCGTCACCGTCGTCTTCCCGCTGCCCGACGGCCCGGTGAGCACGACGCACTCGCCGGGACGCACGACCAGGTCGACCCCCTCCACGCCCGCGTCTCCATCCTCGTAGCGAAACGACGCCCCGCGCAGCTCCACCGCCGGCGCACCGCTCGCAACTCCCCGCGCACTCGAAACCGCCGCACCGCCAGCCGCGCCTTCCGCAGTCCCGCACGCCCGCGCACCCGCCGCGCCGCTCACCGCCTCGCCCGCCGCCTCGCACGAACCCGCATTTGCCGCGCACGTCCCCGCGCCAGCAGCGTCTGCCGCAGATGCGCGCACCCGCGCACCCGCCACGCCGCCCGCAACCGCGCATGCCGCGCCGCTCGCTGCCGCGCGCATCCCCGTGCCCGCCGCGCCGTTCGCAGCCTCGCACGCCCCCACGCCCGCCGCGCCCCCTTCGCACCGCGCGCTCACCGCACACCGTCCATCAGCGCGCCGCCTACCGACACGGCACCGGCTGCGACCAGCCACAGCGCCATCCACGCGACGCCGCGCGCGTCGAGCTTTCGCACATGGTAGCTGCCCCGCGCACCGGGTGAGTCGGCCCCGCGCGCCGTGGCCGACACGGCCAGCTGGTCGGCCACCTGCACGCACCGCAGCAAAAGCGGCACCGCCACGTACTCGCACGTGCGCAGCGGATGGCGCGCCACCGACCCGGCTTCCGCAAGCCCGCGGTTGCGCATCGAAGCCGCCGTGGCCGACACCGCCGCGCGCATCGTCGGAAAGAACCGAAACGTCACGAGCACGCCCAAGATGACCGCCGTCGGCGCGCCCACGCGCGACAGAAACGACGACAATTCGCCCGGCGGCGTGGAGACGAGGGCCCACCCCGTCAAAAACACCGGGGAAAGGTTCCAGAACATGAGCACATGGAATTCGGAGAACACCGCCATCCGCAGCCCCGCGAACCGGATGAGCGCGAGCAGAACGCCCAAAACGGCGACGACGGCCGCCCCGCCCGCCGCAAGCCGCCAGCGCCCTTGCGCCGACAAAAACGCCAGCGCCACAACGGCCAGCGCGCCCGCGCCCGCGGGTCCCGCGGCCGAGCCGCAGGTCGTCCCCGCGATCGCGCAGACGAGCGCCGCCAGCTTCACCGGCACCGCCACCTACAAAACCCCGGCTTTCTTGAAATGGCGTCCCGCAAGCCCGCTTCCCACCCGCGCGCCCACGAACCCGCACACCGTGGTGAACGCAACAATGAACAGCACCCAACCCGGCTCGGTGAAGTAGCCCACATAGGCGTCGATGTAGCCTTGCTCCATGCCGCTTGCCACGGCGAACGAGTAGTAGGTGTCCCAGAAAAACCAGATGGGCAGCAGGTTCGTCCCATTGTACAACAGGCTCGCCACTGTCCAAGCGCCCGTCAGGCGCGCCGAGCTGTCGTACGAGCCGCGCTTCCACAGGATGGCCTCGCACACCAAGCCCACGCCCACGAACCACGGCAGCAAAAACCAGTTACCCATGAGCAGAAACACGATGCCCAGAAGCGTCATGTACAGAAGCGTGACGCCGCGCTTGCCCACGCGGCGCACCATGAGCACGTACACCGGGCCGCACAGAAGCATCGTGATGCCCACCGACAGCGTCATGCTCACGAAGTCGTTCACCATGCACACCATGTTGACGACGAGCTGGATCGCCACGAGCAAAACCGACAGCAGCACCGTCGTGACCACGTCGCGCACCGTCCACCCTCTGCGCCGAGCTGAGCGCGCGCTAGCCGCCAAGCCCTCCCGCGCCCCGCTCGCGTCGCCTCGCACCGCGCCCGCACCGGCTTGCACCTCGCCCACGGTGTCTCGCGCACCGCCTGCACCGCCCCGAACCTCGCCCGCATTGTCTCGCGCACCGCCTCGCACCTCGCCTGCGCCGTCTCGCATGCCGCCCTGCCGACCACGCACGCCTCCAGGCCCTGTCGCCATCGTCTCTTCCTCCATGTCCGATTCTCCTTTCCCGATTTCCTTTTGTTAGATTTATCTAACTCCCAGGCGTGAAAACCCTACTCCCGCGCGCCCAGCAGCCCCTCCCATCCGCACGTGAAGAACGCGGCGAGCTCTTCGATATAGGAAAGCGCGCGCTCGCGCGGCATATCATGCGCCACCGTCTCGAACACAGCCGTGAAGTAGGCGCTTGTGATCATGTGCTGCAGCTCGGGGCTGATGCGGTTCTCAGGGCCGCCCTGCGCGGCAACCTCCTCGTAGAACCGGGCGGTCTGCTCAAGCTCCAACTCCACCAGATCGTGGACGAAGTGCTCGTACCGCGTGCCGCCCGAGCAGCATATGATCAGCTTGAACGCTTCGAAGTTGTCGTAGAGGTAACCGACGAACCGCCGCAGATACGCCGTCGACAGGCTTCCGCTCTCGGCCGCGCGACCCTCGTCGACAAGGTCGAAATGCGCCTTTTGCGCGGCTTTGAACTGCTCGATGAGGCCGTCGGCCGCAGGGGACACGAGCGCGTCGAACAGCGCCGCCTTGTCGGGATAGTAGCCGTAGAACGCCCCTTGGGTGAAACCCGCCTCCTTCACGATATGGCGCAGCGAGGCGTCCTTGAACCCCTTCGCAAGGAACTCCCGTTTTCCCACTTCGAGGATCTTCTCCCGCGTGCCCGCAACCATCGCGACCGTCCCCGCTCCTTTTCCGCTTCCTCTGGATATATCAGTGCTATATAGCACTGATATATTACCACGGATCACCTCTCGCGCAACCCCCTCTCGTCCTTTTCGCGCCGAATTCCCCGCCTGCGGCAACCATCCAGGCCGACCATCCGCGCCCTCCACCCGTCGGCCCGCATCAAGGCCGACATCCTCGTGCGCCACCCCGCACGCCAGCCACCGCCCTACGCGCCACCCCGTGGCACCCCTCGCACGCCGCGCTGCACCCCCCTGCACGCCAGTCACCGCACTATGCCGCCTCGCGCGCGCCATTCACCATTCCGCGCGCTGTCCCGCAGTTCCCCTCGCGCACCGCGCTTCGCGTCCCTCGTGCGCTGCCCCGCGCATCCCTCGCATGCCGCACCGCACCGCCCTGCGCGCCATTCGCCGCCCTACGCATCACCCCGCGCCGCCAGTCACCGCTCCGCGCGCCAAGGCCGACAACCCCGCCCCGCCTCTCCCGGCGCAACGCGGCGCATCCGCACATCGCGAACATATGTTTCACGTGAAACATTCCGGCCGCAAATCCTTTCCGCGCGACATCCGCAATCGCGAAGCGCCCCCTGTCCCCCGCATCCGCACGAACGAAACCCTCCCGAATGGCGCAAGGGGCGCTGCGACAGTTGCCGCAGCGCCCCTTGCGAGACGTTCCCTTATGCAATTCGCCAGCGCCCGAAGGCGCGAAACGGCGCCACCCCTAATCCGTCTGCACGACATGCGGAACGCGGGCCGAAGCGCACCGCGCCCGCAGCCGCCCGCACGAGAGCGAAGAGGCAGCCAAGCCGACGATGAGCCGCGAGCCGAACCGAGCCAGAGCGAGCCGTATCAGACCGAATCGAGCCGGACCGCATCGAGCCGAATCAGACCGGGCCGACCGAACCGGAGCGAACCGGAGCGGTTCGACCGAGCCGAAGCGAACCGCATCAGACCGAACCGAACCAGAGCAAGCCGGACCGAATCAGACCGATCCGAGCCGTATCGGGGCAAGCTGGACCGATCAAACCGTATTGGCCAAACCAAAGCGAACCAAGCCGAATCGAGCCGAGACAGATCGAATCGGGCCGGATCGAACCTGAGCGAGCCGAATCGAGCCGAGACGGATCGGATCGAACCGGAGCGAGCCGTATCGGCCCGAACCGAGACACATCCGCTGCGGCTAGGCTTGCCAGATCAGGTGGCGCTCAAAACGACCGGCCAAGCGCACGGCGCCTCCGTGCGTGCGCGGACGATGGAACACGATCGGCTTCAGGCAATCCTTCTCCATCAAATGGTCGAGCACGTCTTCGAGCGCCCGTCCATGCAAGCCGAAACGTCGCGAAAGCTCTTCGGAAGTGTACGCCTTGCCGCCCTCGAGCGACGCGCGAACGCCAACCACCATGCAAACCGCCTTCCTCGCATTCGTCCATTCCCTCCCCGCAGCAGCGCACGGCATCGCGCAAGCATCCACCGCCAACGGTCGGGATTGGCGCAGACGCCGCAGCTGCAAACCCCGGAATACGCGTCGTGCCCCTGCCGCGCACCCAACGGGCCTCGGGCAAGCCCGCACCGGCGCATCGTCTGAGCGCCGCGCCCAACGGGCTTGTAAGCATAGAAAAGCGGAGGGAAAGGGGGAGTTCCCTCCGCTTGCGATGCGACGGACAGCCAGACGAGAGGAGAGCTTCCGCCGCCGGGTAGGCAAACGTTCCAGAAGCGATGAGCCGCAAACACGGCGCAGGTCCTGCTGCGGATCCTGCTGCAAGTTCTGCTGCGGGTCCACTGCGGATTCCTTTGCAGATCCCACTGCAAGTCTCGCCGCAAATCCTTTCGCAAACCCCGGCGCAAGTCCTGCTGCGGGTCCTTTCGCGGGCTCTGCCGCGATTCCCTCCCCGCACGGGACGCGCCCTCGCACCGACCGGCTCGCGCACCGAATGTTTCACGTGAAACATTCGTTCGCCGCTAACGGCCCCGCGAACCGGCTGTCGGCCAACCCAAGCATCATCCGAACCGCCCCAGTCCGGCCCCGGCTCGCACCGCCAGCCCCGATCAGACCCCAGCCCGAACTCTCAGGCCGCCAAGCCCGCTCCAGGCGCTTGACCCGCCGACCGCGATCCGAACCTCAAACAGCCGAACCGCCGTCTGCGAACCTCGCTTCCGATGGAAGTTATCATAAGCTAACTCCGTCATCGAGGCAAGATGAGTTAGCTTTGGTATACAATTTCTCCACAGGTCAGGAATCAAGGGCCGAAAAGGGTCGAAAAGCCGAAAACAGCCAAGAAAGCCCAGAGACAAAGCAAGGCCACCGCTGCGAAAAAAGATCAGCGAACCCAGCGCGCGCCCAGGCGACGAACAAGATACTCCAAGAACAGGCGCGGCTCGCCGTCCAGCTCGCACCCCGCAGGAGAGGCGATCACCACGCGGCGCGCGAACCCTCCCTCCCGCACGCGCACAAGCCGCACGTCCCCGCTCGGAGGATCGCCCCAGCTGCGCTCGGGCCAAAACCCCGCCCCCTGCCCCAGCGCGACCATGTCGCACACCAGCGACGGCCCGCCGCCCGCGAACACGACGTCGGGAGCGACGCCATGGCGGGCGCACAGCTCGTCGCACAGCGAACGGAAACCGCCTTCCCTGGCAGGATACACGACGCCGCCCTCCGTCAACTCACGCAGCGACGCCGATTCGGACACACCGGATTCGAGCGGAACGAGCACGCCGATGCGCTCTTCGAAAAAGGCGGTCACCTCGAAGCCGCCCCACCCGACGACGCCCGCCAGCTCCTTGTCCGCGCCAAGGGCGTCCACCAACACGTCGCACCCCGCTCGATCGGCACCGCGGCCCAACTCGAACCGCGTGTCGGGCCGCTTTCGCTTGTACGCCTCCATCGCCTCCGTCACCGCCTCGGAGGCGGCCCGCACGTCGATGCGCACGACATGCCGCCCGCCCTCGCAGAAGGCGGCCAGCTCGCGGCCCAAGCCGTCGATCCCCGCCACAAGCGGAGACGCCCTGCGACGGAGCAGCTCGCCGCAGGGCGTGAGACGGACGTTTCGTCCCGAACGTTCGAACAGGGAAACGCCCAGCTCCTGCTCCAACGCTCGAATCGAGCGGGAGAGGGCGGGCTGGGTCGTGCCGAGCCGCCGAGCGCTCTCGGTGATGTGCTCGGTCTCCGCAACCGCGAGAAAGCGGCGCAACTGCACGAGATCCATGCGCTCCTCCTGTTCCCCAAAACTCCGAAAGAACCGCCGCACGCCGGACACGCGATGCCGCAACGCGCCCGCCGCGACCGATGTCCCGCGCGACTGTCCAGAAACCTCGCCGCCATGCGCTCCGCAAAGCGCACTGAGGCACGCGACAGGCCGGGACGGAGGCGGGCCGAGCCGAGGCAGGGCCGGGACGGGATCGGGCGGCTCGAAAGCGGCGCAGAGAACAGCATCGACGCTCCGCATCCCAACCGAACCCTCACCGCCGAGAAACCGCCCGCGCATCGGACGCGGCGCGGAAAGCCCGCGAGCGACCCCGCACGCCCGCAAGCACCTGCGAACCACCTGCGGATCGCCCGCATGCCCGCAAGCGCCCGACTCTTCGCGAACCGCCCGCGCCCACACAGCGGAAAGGGGCCGCAACGCCCGCAAGCACCTGCGCGTCCGCGAACCGCCCGCGCCCGAGCCCCCACGCACCCGCAAGCGCCCGACCTCTCGAGAGCACCCGCGCCCCCGCGAACCGCCCACACGCCCGCAAGCGTCCAAGCGCCCGAGCCCCCGCAAGCCCCTGCAATCCCTCGCCCGGCCCCCGCAACGGAGAAGGGGCCGCCGGCGCCCCGCGCCCGCAGCCCCCTCCAACCGACGGCGCGCCTAGAACCCGCCGCCGAAGAAATCCTTGAACGACTGCACCGTCGTCTCGCGGTTCAAGTGCGCGATCGACGTGGTGATGGGGATGCTCTTGGGGCACACCTCCACGCAGTTCTGCGAGTTGCCGCACGAGGTGATGCCGCCCGACTTCATGATCTCGCTCAGGCGCACCTCCTTGTTCATCTTCCCCGTGGGATGCGCGTTGAACAGGCGCACCTGCTGGATGGGGGCGGGCCCCATGAAGTTGGACTTGGGGTTGACGTTCGGGCACGCCTCCAGGCAGCAGCCGCAGGTCATGCACTTGGACAGCTCGTAGGCCCACCGGCGCGTATGCTCCGGCATGCGCGGGCCCGGCCCCAGGTCGAAGGGACCGTCGATGTCGATCCACGCATGCACTCGCTTGAGCGCGTCGAAGAGCTGCTCGCGATCCACCATGAGGTCGCGCACGATGGGAAACGAGCTGAGCGGCGCCAGGCGAATGGGCTGCTCAAGCTGGTCGATCAGCGACGAGCACGCCTGCCGGGGCTTGCCGTTGATCAGCATCGAGCAGCTTCCGCACACCTCTTCGAGGCACACGCTCTCCCACACCACCGGCTCAACCTTCTCGCCCTTGGCGTTGACGGGGTTCTTGCGGATCTCCATCAGGGCGCCGGTCACGTTCATGTTCGGGCGATACGGGATGGCGAACTCCTCGACATAGGACCGCGAATCGGGGCTCGCCTGACGCTTGATGGAAAGGCGCACCATGCGCTCGGATGTCATCATGCCTCCTTCTTCGTCTTGGTGTAGTCGCGCTTGCGCGGCTTGATCAGCGACACGTCGACCGGCTCGTACGACAAAACGGGCGCGTCCGCGGCCGCGTCGTAGGACGCCATCGTGGTCTTGAGCCATTCCTCGTCGTTGCGGTCGGGGAACTCGGGCTTGTAGTGCGAACCGCGGCTCTCGTTGCGGTTGAGCGCGCCGAGCGTGATGACCTTCGCAAGGTCGATCATCCCGCCCAGCTGGCGAACGAAGGGCGCGGTGAGGTTGCTCCACGTCGAGCGGTCGTCGATGCCGATGTGCTGGTAGCGCTCGGCGATGTCGAACAGCTTCTCGTAGGTGACGGCGAGCTTGGCGTTCTCGCGCACGATGGTCACGTTCTCGGTCATGAGCGCGCCCAACTCCTCGTGCAGCACATAGGGGTTCACCGGCCCGTCCAGCTTGAGGATGCCCTCGTACTCGGCGCGGTCGCGAGCGAGCGCGTCTTTGACCGTCGCCTCGTCCACGCTCTCGTAGGTGCTGTCAAGGCCCTGCACGTACTCCACGATGCTCGGCCCCGCCGCGTAACCGCCGTAGGCCGCCGACAGAAGCGAATTCGCGCCCAGACGGTTCGCGCCATGCTGCGAGTAGTCGCACTCGCCCGCCGCGAACAGGCCGGGGACGTTCGTCTTCTGATCGATGTCCACCCACAGGCCGCCCATGGAGTAGTGGACGCTCGGGAAGATCTTCATCGGCACCTTGCGCGGGTCATCGCCCACGAACTTCTCGTAGATCTCGAGGATGCCGCCCAGCTTGTTGTCGAGGTAGTTCGCATCGATATGCGAAAGGTCCAGGTACACGACGTTCTGGCCGTCCACGCCCAGCTTCTGGTTCACGCACACGTCGAAGATCTCGCGCGCGGCCACGTCGCGGGGCACGAGGTTTTTGTAGAGCGGGTACTTCTCCTCGAGGAAGTACCAGGGCTTGCCGTCCTTGTACGTCCACACGCGCCCGCCCTCGCCACGCGCCGACTCGCTCATCAGGCGATTCTTGTCGATGCCGGGAATGGCCGTGGGGTGGATTTGGATGAACTCGCCGTTGGCGAAGGTTGCGCCCTGGCGGTACAGGCGGGCGGCGGCGTAACCGGTGTTGATGGTGGAGTTCGTCGACTTCCCGAACACCGCCCCCAAACCGCCCGTGGCGCACAGGACCGCGTCGGCGGGAAACGCCACGATCTCCATCGTGGCAAGGTTCTGGGCGGTGATGCCGCGGCAGACGCCGTCCTCCACGATGGCCGACACGAACTCCCAGCCCTCGTACTTGGTCACCTTGCCCTCCACCTCGAGGCGGCGCACCTGCTCGTCAAGCGCGTACAGAAGCTGCTGGCCCGTCGTGGCGCCCGCGTAGGCCGTGCGGCGCACGAGCGTGCCGCCGAAACGGCGAAAGTCCAAAAGGCCCTCGGGCGTGCGGTTGAACATGACGCCCATGCGGTCGAACATGTGGATGAGCGCCGGAGCCGCATCGCACATCCTCTTCACCTGGGGCTGGTTCGCCAAGAAGTCGCCGCCGTACACCGTGTCGTCGAGATGGCGCCAGGTGGAGTCGTTCTCGCCCTTCGTGTTGATGGCGGCGTTCACGCCGCCCTGCGCGCACGCGGAGTGCGAGCGCTTCACCGGCACGAGGGAGAACAGGTCGACGGGAATGCCCGCCTCGGCGATCTTGAGCGTCGCCATGAGGCCGGCCAGACCGCCGCCGACGACCACAACTTTGTTTTTAGCCATGAATAGAGCTCCTCTCTGCTAGGCGAACGCCAGGATCGCCAGCACGCCGATCACCGACAGCACCACGAAGATGCCCATGGTCGCGTACTTCGACACCTTCTGGGACTTCGGCGTGACCGTGATGCCCCACGTGATGAGAAACGTCCAGATGCCGTTGGCGAAGTGGAACATCGAGGCCACGATGCCCACGATGTACAGCGCCAAGAACACCGGGTTCGCCACGATGTCGGCCATCATGGAAAAGCCCGGCTCCACGCCGAACTCGGCCTGCACGCGCGTCTGCCACACGTGCCACACCAAAAACGCGAACATGATGAAGCCCGTCAGGCGCTGCAGGAAAAAGCCCCAGTTGCGAACGTAGGTGTACTGCCTGACGTTGTTCTTCGCCTTGAGCGCGATCCAGATGCCCAGGATGCCGTGGAACAAAAGCGGCACAAAGATCACGAACGTCTCGAGGAACAGCTTGTACGGCAGGTTCACCATGACGCCCGCCGCCACGTTGTAGGCCTCTTCGCCCCAGATCGCCGAGGAGTTCACCAGCGTGTGAACCGTCAGGAACACCCCGATGGGGATGAGGCCCGACAGCGAGTGGAGCTTGCGCAGGAAGTTCTCCGTGCGACCCATTCCTTTGGTTGTCTCCATGCAAACCTCTCTTGTCTTAAACCTTCTCTCATCGGCCCGCCCTCTGCGGGCCCATGTGCTTAAAGCCGCGCCCTCTGCGGCCCGGCGTGCGGCGCGCCCTCGTCGCCGCACGCCGGGCCGCAGAACGGACGAGGCGACGTCCGCAGCCGTCTGCGACGCGCAAATCCCCCGATCGCGCGGTGCGGACGGGTCGATGCCTCAGCCAACCACGTCCGATGCGCTTTGCCGGACGCACGCCGCATCGGCGAACCGCGCCTTCAAATCGCGCGCGGGCGCGCCGCACTCCCGAACGCAGCGCCATGCCAGCACGTCGAGCGCGTCCACCACCGCGGCCCCCGCCACTATGGGAGCGCACCCCACCGCCGACAGCTCGGTGCACCCGAGCACGATGCCGTCGCAGCCGTCCCACGCCATCGCCGCGCACAAAGCCTCGACATGGCCCGGTCCGTCGCATCGGCCCGCCTTCACCTCGTCGTAGATGGTGGACATGACCTCTCGCTGCCGCTCCTCGTCGGGATACACCGCGCTCATGCCCACCGCAGCGAACGCCTCGTCGTACACGCCCGCGGCCCGCGTGCCGTCGGTGCCCAGCACCGCGACGCGCTTCGCTCCGAGCTCGGCGACGAGGCGCGCCGTCTCGCGAGGCATGTGCACGAAGCGCGCCGTCTCAAGCGGCGCGGCGATGTCGTCCAGGCGCGCGTGCGCCGTGTTGCACGGCGTGCAGAGCACCGTGCATCCGCATGCCTCCAGCTCAAGCGCCGCATCCCTCATGGGATCGACGAACGACACCGCCCCGCGCTTTCTCATCAGATACGACGTGCGATCGGGAATCCACGGACGGTTGAGCACCGTCACGTCAAGATGGTCCTGGTCGCGCGCCACATCGGTGAAGAACACGACGCGCTCCATAAGCCGCGCCGTGGCGGCGGGCCCCAGACCCCCGATAACTCCCAACTCCTCCATGCAAGCCTCCCTCGCTTTCGCGGCTTCGGCCCGTCGCCGACGCCGCAAGCACGCGTACGCGCGGCGGGCGCCCCGCAGCCGAGGCGCCCGCCGCATCAACGCGCCTTACTTCTCCAGAAGCTCCTTGCCGGCGATGCCCGGATGCGTCATCTCCATGGGATGCATGATGACGTCGAGCGCCTCCTCGGTCAGGACGCCCTTCTCAAGCACGATCTCGCGCACCGGGCGCTTCGTGGCGATGGCCTCCTTCGCCACGGCGGCAGCCGTCTCGTAGCCCACGTGCGGGTTGATGGCCGTGATCACGCCCACGCTGTTGTCCACGTAGCCCTGCATGACGTCCTCGTTGGCAGTGATGCCGCTCAGGCAGTGCGTGCGGAACACCGTGAACACGTTGGTCATGATGGTGATGGACTGCAGCAGGTTGAACACGAGCACCGGCTCCATGACGTTGAGCTCGAACTGGCCGGCCTCGCACGCCAGCGCGATGGTGAGGTCGTTGCCCACCACCTGGAAGGCCGACTGGTTCATGACCTCGGCCATGACCGGGTTCACCTTGCCCGGCATGATGGAGGAGCCGGGCTGGCGCGGCGGCAGGTTGATCTCGCCCAGGCCGCAGCGCGGGCCGGAAGCCATCATGCGCAGGTCGTTCATGATCTTGGACATGCTGACCATGCAGATCTTCAGCGCCGAGGACACCTCCAGGTAGCTGTCGGTGTTCTGCGTGCCGTCAACGAGGTTCGACACGCCCTTGATGGGGAACCCGCTGTACTCGGCCAGGTAGCGATCCACCAGCTCGATGTAGTCGGGATCGGCGTTGAGGCCCGTGCCCACGGCGGTGGCGCCCATGTTCACCTCGTAGAGATGCTCGCGGGTGCGGCCGATGCGCTCGATGTCGCGGCCGAGCGCGCACGCATGCGCGCCGAACTCCTGGCCCAAGCGGATGGGCACCGCGTCCTGCAGGTGCGTGCGGCCCATCTTGATGACGCCGTCGAACTCCTCGGACTTCGCCTCGAAGGCGGCCTTCAGCTCGCCCATGGCCTCGAGCAGCCCCTCGAGGCGCGTGAGGATGGCCAGATGCACCGCGGTCGGGAACGCGTCGTTGGTGGACTGGGCCATGTTGACGTGCGAGTTCGGGCTGACCACCTTGTAGTTGCCCTTTTCCTCACCGAGGATCTCAAGGGCGCGATTCGCGATGACCTCGTTGCCGTTCATGTTGATGGACGTGCCCGCGCCGCCCTGGATGGGGTCGACGAGGAACTGGTCGTGCAGCTTGCCGGAAGCGATCTCGTCGGCGGCCTCCATGATGGCCTTCGCGATGCGCTCCTCCATATGCCCCGTCTCCCAGTTCGCGCGCGCCGCGGCCTTCTTCACCACGGCCAGGGCGTCGATCAGGGCGTCGTCGATGCGATACCCCGTGATGGGGAAGTTCTCCATAGCGCGCAGCGACTGCACGCCGTAGTACGCGTCCTTCGGAACCTCCTTGTCACCCAGGAAATCATGCTCAATACGAAACTCCGACATTGCCTGTGCCTTCTTTCTTCGCTTCGATTGTCGATTGTCGATGGATTGTCGATCGTCAATGGATGGTTGACCGGCGCGCCCCTCGCGCGCCGTGCGCCAGCTGCCCGGCCCGTCCGACGAGGCCCTCCCTCCTCGCCGGACGAAGCCGGAGCGGCGCTCCGATAAGCGTTACAGCAAGACGCTGCTCAGCCCCAAGCCGATGGCCACGGCGCCGATGGTCGCCACAAGGCCGGGTATCATGAAGCTGTGGTTCAGCACGTACTTGCCCACATGGGTCGTGCCGGTGCGGTCGAAGTTGATGGCCGCCACGACGGTGGGATAGTTCGGAATGAAGAAGTAGCCGTTCACTGCCGGGAACATGGCAACGAGCATCGCGGGGTTGATGCCGAGCGCGATGCCGAGCGGCATGAGCGTGCGCACCGTCGCCGCCTGGCTGTACAGCAGGATGGACAGCGCGAACAGGGCGAGCGCGAACAGCCACGGAGCCGCCGTCACCAGGTCGGAGATGGAGCCCTCGATGAACTCGGAGTTGCCGTTGAAGAACGTGTCGCCCATCCACGCGATACCGAAGATGGCGATGACCGCCGTCATACCCGACTGGAACACGCTGCCCTTCACCACGTCGTCGGCCTTCGGACGGCAGACGATCATGATGACGGCCGCGATGACGAGCATGACGATCTCGATGGTGATGGGCATCGACATGCGGGTGAGCTCGCCGTCGACCGTCCATGCGGGACGCAGCGTCTCAACCGAGCCGAACAGAACCACCAGCACCGCGCCCAGCAAGAACAGCACGACAGCGATCTTGGAAGCGGTCGTGGGAACGTAGTTCGAGTTGGTGTCGGCCTTGATGGGGGCCAGGCCCTCTTCGAGGCGCTTCAGGTACTCGGGATCCTCCGAGAGCTCCTTGCCCATCTTGCTGGCCACGAACGCGGCGATCATGCACGCGATGAACGTCGAGGGAATGCAGATCATCATGATGTTCGCAAGCGTGATGCCCTGATCGGAGAGCAGGGCCAGCAAGGCGACCGTCGCCGCGGCGATGGGGCTTGCCGTGATGGCCTGCTGCGACGCGATGACCGCGATGGACATGGGACGCTCGGGACGAACGCCCGTCTCACGCGCGACCTCGGCGATAACCGGCAGCACGGAGTACGCCACATGGCCCGTGCCCGCACACAAAGTGAACAGGTACGTGATGATCGGGGCGATGAACGTGATGCGCTTGGGATTTCTCCTCAGCGCCTTCTCAGCGAGGTGGACCAGGTAGTCCATACCCCCTGAAGCCTGCAGCACGCTCGCCGCCGTGACCACCGCCGCAATGATGAGCATGACGTCGATCGGGGGGCTTGCCGGCTGCACTCCGAACACGAACGTGAGGATGGCAAGGCCGATACCGCCCATGACGCCGAGGCCCAAGCCTCCCATACGGGCACCGATGAAGATGCAGACGAGGATGATGACCAGCTGCACGAGAAACATTACCACGATTGATCTCCTCCTTTCGGAAAACGCAGGGACAACCTGCCTGTGAAGTTGTGCGCTTTCGTCCTCCTTCCCCTCTCGCACAGCTGGTGAGGATACCCCCCCCCGTACCTATAAGTCAAGGGGTAATGGAGGCGATTTTGATCAGTTTTTCGAAAATGCCTGGAAATCGCGTCCCCGCAAGGCGTCGGGATGACCGTCGGGAGAGATCTTTTCGCCACGCTGACGAAGCTTCGCTCGACGACCCGACCCAGCCTCCGTCGATAGAGGCTCAACGGGGGGCGCCCGATCTCCCTGTTGAGCCGGAATGGGCAGAGAGCCGGCTTTCTCCGCGCGCAACGAACGGCGGGCGGCGGCACGCTGGGGCGTCGGCGCGCTGGGGCGATGGCGCGCTGGGGGTGTCGGCGCGCTGGGGGTGTCGGCGCGCTGGGGCGATGACGCGCTGGGGCGGCGAACGCCACGCGACCGACAAGGCGCGGGCCGAAGCTGCGGCAGGGCGCGATGCCCTCTGCCCTCCCGCCTTCCGCAAACGTGATGAAAACGGTCATGGACAAAAGGCGCCGGTTTCTCCGGTTTTTCGACTTGAGGAGGGGCCTCCGCTTGCAAGCTGCGGCCAACGTCCGAGCAAAGCGCCTGGTCGAAGGTGAGGGCGGTTTCTCTATTCTCAAACGGAAATAGATAAACCGTTCGTTTCTGTCCAGAGCTTGCTGATGCCTCTGTTAAGCCTCAATTGACACGAGCTCATGCTCGCTAGATTTTGGTTCAACAGAGAACAGCCAGCGGCGTAGCACAAAATCATGGTTATGAACGATTTATCACTTCCAAAAACGCCATCAATTGGAGAAATCCCAGGTGGCCTTTTCTCTTGTCCTGAAAAAATCGTTCATAACCATGATTTTGTGCTGACCTGGTTTTGAGCAAAAATCTCCCATGTGTAGGATTTGGGATCGACTGAGGAAGGCCAACCGGGCAATTTCTTGGAAAACAGACAAGAAAACGCAGGTGGCGAGTGCCTGTTCGTCAAAAATGAATTTCAGAAACCTTCACGTCGATTGTTTTTGCTCGATGCCCGTTATGCTGAACCGACGTTGGCGGAGGCCGGCCCGCACGCAAACCCCACCGACGCCATGCAAGCGCGCCAACCAGGAAGCCCCCGCCGCTGCGCCCGCCGCTGCCCGCCCCCGTCGCAAGCGCGTCCACCAGGAAGCCGTCCCCGCCCGCCCTCGTCGGAAGCGCGCCAACCAGGAAGTCCCCCGTCGCTGCGCCCGCCGCTGCCCGCCTCCGTCGCAAGCGCGAACGGCAAGGCCGCGAACGCCCCTCGGTCTTCCACCCCGACGGCGATCATCGGCTATAATGGGCTTTCATCGCCGACACGCAACCGGAAAGGGAGGCCATGGAGAGCATCGCCACAGGGGTGTCGAACCTCCTCGCGTCCCTCGACGTCGACGCGGCGCGGGAACTGCGCATCGCCCTGAACAACCAGCGGTTCAAAGACGCCGTCACAAGCGCATGGGCCGACAACCCCGACGCCGCCCTCTACGTGCTCGCCCACACGAACAGCCTCTACGTCGAAAAGGACCAGACCCCGCGTAAAGGTCGCGACAAAGACCGGGACCACATCGTGCTGGGCGTCTACCTCGACGACTCGCTCGCTCGCTCTGAGATCAACGCCCGCCGCGAGCTGCTCAGGCTCACGCTCGCGCAACAGGGCATGCACATCGACGAGGTGCGCGATCACATCGCCACATTCGACATGAAGGACCGCCACCTCTATCCCGACGCCCTCGAACGCCTTGCCGACCTGTTCGGCATGCCGGAGCCAGGCGGCTCGTTGCGCGCACGCCCGGACGCGCGCCCCTCGAGCGGCGCGGGCGCCGACCAATCCGAGCTGCTCGAAATCCTCAAGCGCGCGTTCTGCCTGTCGTTTCAGAGCCTCGATCACGCTTGGGCGGTACTCGAGAGAATCGAAGGTGCAGCGCTTACCGAGGTGACTTTCAGCAAGAACGCCTCCCTCAGCACACAGCGCTACCGCTGCCACCTTTACGTGGGAGAAGAGGACGTCGACAACATAAGCACAATCATCGGGCGGTTCGGAGAGACGATCATCTCCCGAGCGAGGCCGCTCGGCCTCCTCATCCGCGAGATCGCCGTGCATCGAAGCCCCGAGACGCTCAGCGGCCGCAAGGCCTTTCCGCGCTCGGGCCGTCCAGAGGCCCTTAAAGACCTCAACTTGCACGAGCTCCGCTCCGAATCGGCCCGCATCGCCGCCGAGGTTCGCCGCAAAGTGCGGGGCGGCAGATAGGCGCGCAGAGCCGGAGCCGGAGCCGAGCGCGGAGGCCGGAGTGGAGACGGAATGTCACACAGGCGGCCAAGGTCACCGAACGGGAGCCAGGACCAGGGTCGAAGCCGGGAGCAGAGCCGGGGCCAAAGCCGGAGCCAAGGTCGGAGCCGGAACCAAAATCGGAGTCGGAACCGCAATCTGCATCTCCAACCCACCGTGCAGGATTTCGCCGCAAAAATGGCCGCGAAACCGCGTTCTGGCACGGATCGGCCCTTTTGAGCGCGCGTCCGAAACTCGCAACCTAGCCTTTTGTCAAAAGTAGCTTCCGCAGGGGTTCCCGAACGCCTCTTTTTCATGCCAGAGCGCGGTTTCGTGGCCAAAACATGGCTTTCCCCATGCACGCAAACCCCGCGTCATTGCACCCGCCGAACTCCATGAGCGCTCCCGGATCGCGAGCGCCGCCAGGAAGGATGGAAACGCACCCGCCGTCCGCCATCACCCGCTCCGGGCCGTGCCCGTCGATCCATCCCCTCCGGAAGCGCCCCGGATCGCGAGCACCGGCGGAAGGAGACGAGCGCGCCCACCTGCCCCCCCCCCGCTGCGGCCTCTTCGAAAGCCCCTCCTGCCAACACGCCGCGCTCATCTTTCCATCTGGGAAAACACGCGGGCCCCGGCATTGCCGGGGCCCAGGGAAGCGCGGTTGGCCACTCACGCGTGGCTACGATGCGATGCTATGCGTCCGCGTACAGCTCCTTGAGCTTCACCAGGTGCTCGTAGCGATCCATGGCGGCTTTCTCGTTGCGCTCGAACAGTTCGGCGGCGCGCTCGGGGAACTCGCGGGTCAAGCGGCTGTAGCGCGCTTCGTTCATGAGGAACTCCCGGTAGCCTCCCGACGGCTCCTTGGAATCGAGCGTGAACTTCTTGCCAGCCGGCGCGGCCGGGTTGAAGCGGAACAGGTTCCAATAGCCGCAATCGACGGCCTTCTTCATCTCGTCTTGGCAGTTGGCCATGCCGCCCTTGATGGAGTGCATCTCGCAGGGCGAGTAGCCGATGATGAGCGACGGCCCGGGATACGCCTCGGCCTCGGCGATGGCCTTGATGGTCTGCGCCGGCTTCGCGCCCATGGCCACCTGCGCCACGTACACGTAGCCGTACGCCATGGCGATCTCGGTGAGGCTCTTCTTCTTGATGTCCTTGCCGGAGGCGGCGAACTGCGCCACCTGGCCGATGTTGGACGCCTTCGACGCCTGGCCGCCCGTGTTGGAGTACACCTCGGTGTCGAACACGAACACGTTCACGTCCTCGCCGGAGGCCAGCACGTGGTCGAGGCCGCCGTAGCCGATGTCGTAGGCCCAGCCGTCGCCGCCGAAGATCCACACGGACTTTTTGGCCAGGTAATCTTTACTCTCCAATATCCGGGGCGCCACAGGGCAGCCGTCGGCCGCCGCGGCCTCGAGGGCGGGAACGAGCGCGCGAACCGCTTCGGCGTTGGCCGCGCCGTCGGAGCCCGTCTCGAAGTAGCGGGCGATGAGCTCCTTGGTCGCCTCCGGCGTCTTGTCGCTTTCGGCCATCTCCTCAAGCTGGCCCGCCAGGCGGTTGCGCACCGCCTCGTGCCCGAGCAGCATGCCCAGGCCGTGCTCGGCGTTGTCCTCGAACAGCGAGTTCGACCAAGCCGGGCCGCGGCCGTCCTTGTTCACCGTGTACGGCGACGTAGCCGCCGGGCCGCCCCAAATGGACGAGCAGCCGGTGGCGTTCGCGATGAACATGCGGTCGCCGAACAGCTGGGTGACGAGCTTGGCGTACGCCGTCTCGGCGCAGCCCGCGCAGGCGCCCGAGAACTCGAGCAGCGGCTGCTTGAACTGGCTTCCCTTGACGCTAGCGTCCTCCAGCTCGGGCTTGCCGGACACGTTCGCCACGCACCAATCGAACACGTCCTGCTGGGCGAGCTCGTCCTCCTGCGGCACCATGGACAGCGAGTCGGACGGACACACGTTCACGCACACGCCGCAGCCCATGCAGTCAAGCGGCGAGACGGCCAGCGTGTACTGCATGCCAGCCGCAGCCTTGCCCTTCGCCGGCACGAGCGTGGTTGCCGCCGGCGCCGCCGCAGCCTCGGCCTCGGCGAGGGCGAACGGACGGATGGTGGCATGCGGGCAGGCGAAGGCGCACTGGTTGCACTGGATGCAGGTGGAGGCATCCCACGCGGGCACGCTCACGGCCACGCCGCGCTTCTCGTAGGCGGCCGCCCCCAGCTCGAACTGGCCGTCCACATGATCGACGAACGCGGACACGGGCAGGCGGTCGCCATCCATGCGCCCCACCGGCTCCATGATGCCCGCAACCTGCTTCACCAGCTCGGGACGGCCCTCGAGGGCGGCAGCGCCGTCGACGTCATCGGCGTCGGCCCACGAAGCCGGAACCTCCACCTGCACGAACGCCGTGGCGCCCGCGTCGATGGCACGGTGGTTCATGTCCACGACGTCCTGGCCCTTCTTCAGATAGGACTTCGTGGCCGCATCCTTCATGTACTGGATGGCCTCCTCCTGCGGCATGACGTTCGCCAGCGTGAAGAACGCCGACTGCAGGATGGTGTTCGTGCGCTTGCCCATGCCGATCTCGCGGGCGAGGTCGATGGCGTTGATGGTGTAGAGTTTGATGCCGTTGTTGGCGATGTAGCGCTTCGCCTCGGCGCTCAGGTGATGCTCGAGCTCTTCCGGCGTCCACTGGCAGTTGATCAGATACGTGCCGCCCGGCTTCACGTCGTTCACCATGCGGAAGCCCTTGGTCACGTAGGACGGGTTGTGGCAGGCCACGAAGTCGGCCTTGTTCACATAATAGGTGCTGCGGATGGGCGAGTCGCCGAAGCGCAGGTGACTGATGGTGACGCCGCCGGTCTTCTTCGAGTCGTACTGGAAGTAGGCCTGCACGTACTTGTCGGTGTGGTCGCCGATGATCTTGATGGAGTTCTTGTTCGCGCCCACGGTGCCGTCGCCGCCGAGGCCCCAGAACTTGCACTCGATGGTGCCCTCGGCCGCGGTGTTCGGGCTGTTGGGATCCTCGGGAAGCGAGAGGTTCGTCACGTCGTCGACGATGCCCACGGTGAACTCGCGGCGCGGCTCGTCCTTCGCGAGCTCGGCGAAGACGGCGAACGCCGAGGAGGGCGGAGTGTCCTTCGAGGAAAGGCCGTAGCGGCCCCCCGTCACGACGACGTCCTCGCGGCCCTCGTGGGCGAGCGCGTTCACCACGTCCATGTACAGCGGCTCGCCGAGCGCGCCCGGCTCCTTCGTGCGGTCCATGACGGCGATCTTCTTGCACGTGACCGGCAGCGCCTCTGCGAACCTCGACGACACGAACGGGCGGTACAGGCGCACCTTGACGAGGCCCACCTTCTCGCCCTGCGCGTTCAGGTAGTCCACGACCTCCTCCACCACGTCGCAGAACGAGCCCATGGCCACGATCACGCGGTCGGCGTCGGGCGCGCCGTAGTAGTTGAACAGCTGGTAGTTCGTGCCCAGCTTGGCGTTCACCTGGGCCATGTAGTCCTCGACCACGGCAGGCAGCGCGTCGTAGACGCCGTTGCAGGCCTCGCGGTGCTGGAAGAAGATGTCGCCGTTCTCGTGGCTGCCGCGCATGGCGGGATGCTCGGGGCTGAGCGCGTGCTCGCGGAAGGCGCGCACCGCGTCCATGTCGCACATCTCGGCAAGGTCGTCGTAGTCCCACACGGCGATCTTCTGCACCTCGTGGGAGGTGCGGAAACCGTCGAAGAAATTGATGAAAGGAATGCGGCCCTTGATGGCGGAAAGATGCGCCACGGCGGAGAGGTCCATGACCTCCTGCACGTTCGTCTCGGCGAGCATGGCGAAGCCGGTCTGACGGCAGGCCATGACGTCGGAATGGTCGCCGAAGATGGACAGCGCCTGCGTGGCGACCGTGCGGGCGCTCACGTGCAGCACGCACGGCAGCATCTCGGCGGCGATCTTGTACATGTTGGGGATCATGAGCAGCAGGCCCTGCGAGGCCGTGTAGGTGGTGGTGAGCGCGCCGGCGGCCAAAGAGCCGTGCACCGCGCCCGCGGCGCCGCCCTCGGACTGCATCTCGCACACCTTCACGGTGGTGCCGAAGATGTTCTTCTTGCCTGAGGCCGCCCACTGGTCGACAAGATCGGCCATGGGGCTGGACGGGGTGATGGGGTAAATGCCCGCCACCTCGGTGAACGCATAGGAGACGTAGGCTGCGGCGTTGTTGCCGTCCATCGATTTGAATTCTCTCGTCATATCTTCCTCTCCTTTGAAGGGGGGAACCTGCCCCGTCGGAAGCTCGCGCAGGAGCACGCATCGTCTCTTATGATACCAGCGCGTGCCCATGCGGCGCAGCGCGCGACGGCGGGTGGCTCGCCACGGTCGCCGTTCGTCGGCAAGCGGCCCCGAATTGTGACGGGAGCGTGAAGGGCTGCGCGCCCCTCCGCCGAAGAAGGGGCCGACAAGCCGCGCCGACGCGGAAGGGGGCGCGGGCACGCACGGCGCGAGAGGACGCGCACGCAAGCTCTCTCGACCAGGTCGCAAGCGGTTTTCGACACGGGCGCACGAGGCCGCGCCAAGCCGACTTCACCGCGTCCTTGCCCGAAAGCCAAGCGACCGCGCACCCTATGCGCGCAGCTTTTTCCCCAGCTCCTCGGCCAGCACGGGGAGCAGTTCGGCAAACGTGGCGTCGATCTCTTTCTTCTTAAGCTGGCACTCCCAGATGATGTGAACCTTCCACCCCATGGCCTCAAGCGCGGCCACGCTGCGCTCGTCGCGCTCGACATTGCGCTGGAACTTCACCACCCAGTACTCCACGTTGCTTTTCGGCATGCGCGGCTTGCAGCGCGGGCATCGATGCCAGAAGCACCCGTTGATGAACAGAGCCGTTTTCTTGCCCGGCCACGCCACGTCGGGATGCCCCGGCACCTTCCATTGCAGACGATAGCCCCCAAGCCCCGCCGCGCGCAACCGTGCGCGCACGAGAAGCTCCGGCTTGGTGTTGGCGCGCTTGTTGCCCTTCATCGATTTGCGCACATGCTCGTTGGTGGCCGGAGGCGGGGCCAAACGGCGCGGGGCAGGCAGGGCGCGCGCTGCGCAGCCGCCCTCGAGGAGGCGCCGAAGCACGGCGAGAGCGTCTTCCAAGCCGACAGGCGCGCCGAGCCCCGGCGCGGACGATGCGTTGTCGATACGGTTTTGAACAGCCATGCGGCGCATGATACCACGCACCCGCAGAGCTCGCGTGCCCTCGAGGCCCGTTCATGCGCAAAGTCCACGCCTCTCCCAAGCCCGCCTGCCCGCGGAGACCGCGCGCCCGCACGGCCCGACGAAGGAGGCGACCCCTCAAGCGCCCGCCCGCGCGAAGCCCGCCGTGTAGATGAAGCGCAACGCGACAACCGCTCGACCCCTCAAGCGCCCGCCCGCGCGAAGCCCGCCGCGGGGCTCTCGCGCATGCCGCGCTCGCCGAGGTCGCCCTCGAGGCCCATCCGCGAAGCCCCCAAGCCCGCCCATCCGCAGGGCCTGCACGCCTTCAGAGGCCATCCGTCCCCGCCCCGCCCGGCTCGAAGGCTTCGGAAGGCGGGGTCGGCGCGCTGGCGAGATCGAGTTTGGGCGCCGGGGGGAGGGGAGACGTCTTCGGGC
>NZ_NFJP01000004.1 GCF_002159915.1 Gordonibacter sp. An230 | reverse complement strand
GCCCTCGTCAAGGAGGCCAACGGCTGGACCACGCTGCGCGAGGCCCTGTTCGGAAAAGGGAAGGGCAGGAGGAAAGGGAAGGAGAGGGAGAGGATGGGGAAGGAGAGGGAGAGGGAGAAGGAGAAGGAGAGGGGGAAAGGCCGGGCGACGGGCGCCGAGGGAGGCGCCGCGGATGGGCCCGCCCCCGTCGCCACGTGCGACTTCGAGTTCGACGAGGCGGCGTTCAGGGAGTGCTTCGAGCTGCGGTTCCGGCCCCACGACCGCCCGGCGGGCTGGAGGCTCGCGTTCCTCGGGTTCACCTCGCTCTCGCTCGGGGCGTCCTTCGCGGCCGCGCTGGCCTGGCTGCGCGCCCCGGACGCCGCCGCAGAGGGGGTCGGGGCGGATCCCCTCCTCGCCGCCCTCGCCCCCCTCGTCCTGGCCTGGTGCGCCGCCTGGGCGCTGGTTGCGGTCCGCGGCGTCCGCCTCGCGAGGGGGACGCGCCGTCCGAGGTGGGGGGCGCCCCGCTGGGAGGCCCGCACCGAGATCGCGTTCCGCGCCCTCGCCGGCGGGCCGACGCGCAGTCCGGTGCCGGAGCGCGCGTACCGGGCGCTTCCCGCCCGGGGCGGCGAGGGGTGGGCCGACGCCCCCTGGGCCTACGACCTCGTCCCCGGCCTCCTGCCGCGCTTCTCGGAGGGCGAGCTGCGCCCCGCGAGCCCGGCGCCGCGCCGCGTCCCCTTCTCGGTCCGCTTCCATGCCGACCGCCTGGAGAAGGGCCGGGCGGGGGAGGGGGCCCGCTCCTTCGCCTACTCGGAGGTCTTCGACGTCGTGGAGGACCCCCGCTTCCCCGACCTGGCGGTCATCAGGATGGCGGACGGGCGCAGCGAGGTCGTCGTCCGCCCGAGCGCCTTCGAGGGGGCCTCGTGGGAGGAGGTCAAGGCCCTCGTCGGGAAGGCCAACGGCCGGGCCGCGCTGCGCTCGGCCCGGGGCGGCGGGAGCAAGGGCGGGAATAAGGAAAAGGAAAAGGGAAAGGAGGCCGGTCGATGAGCGAGATCAGGATGGACTGGCTGCCGATGGGCAGCGTCGTGAGGCTCGAGGGCGCGGAGGTGCCCGTGATGGTCGTGGGGAGGATGCAGAGGGAGCGCGGAGGCTCCCGGGTGTGGGAGTACGCCGCATGCCCGTACCCCTGCGGGTTCGAGGACTCCTCGCAGGCGGTGCTGTTCGACGGCGGCAGCGTGGAGCACGTGCTGTTCCTGGGCTACCGCACCGACGCCGAGCTCGCGTGGTGCGAAAGGCTCGACGAGGAGCGTGCGCGCCTCGCCTCCGGGGCTCCGGGCCCGGCGGAGGGCGAGGGCGGCGATGCGGGGGAGTAGGATGACGGCCCCGCCGCCGGCCGCCCCCGAGGACGGCGGGATCGCGCACGCGCTGCGCTCGAGGCCGTGGGGCTTCTGGGCGTGCGCGTGCGCGGCGTGTGCGCTCGCGTTCTCGGTCTTGAGCGAGGCGTCGAGCGGGAACCCCGCCTTCCCCTTCGGCGAGCTTCTGTTCTGGACGGTCCTGCTGCTCTCCTTGTGCGTGCTCGGCCGTCCGCCCGCCGCGAGGCGGACCATGGGCCCTGCTGCCTTGGCCGGCTCTGCCCTCTACTCGCTCGCGGGAGGGGCATTGCTGTCGGGCTTGGCGGCTCTCGCGACGGTTGCTGTGGTTATCCCTTCGCTTGCCGACATCCCCGGGGCAGACTCTCCCAATGCTTTCGTCGTTTCGATTATGGCTTTCCAGTCCGTCTTCTTTCTTGTCGTCGATGCGGTTTTTTTCGGGTCGCTGGGGGTTGCGGGGCTTCGGATATACCCTGTGCAGGCGCGTGGGGTTGCTAAGTTGGGAGTGTGCGCGCTCGCTTCGGCGGTGCTGTTCACTCTTGTGGCGGCAAGCCTCCCTTCGGGAGGGAACTTGAAGCAAGTGCTTGTCGTCGTTGGAACCGCAGGGGTCATGACGCCGTTCTTCCTCTCCTGCGTCCTGGCCGTGAGGCGCGGGTGGGTCCCTCTTGTTTGCGCCGCCCCCCGGCGCCGCCCCCCGGCGCGATGCGCCGCCCTGGCCGCCCTGCTCGCGGCCGCCGCGCTGCCGGCCGCCCTGCTCGCCCCCGCGCTCGAGCTCCCCTTCGGGGCCGGCCTCCTCTCGAACTTCGCCTACGTGGGCCAGGGCATCCTGACGGGGGAGTACGCCTCGGAGGAGGCGGCGCGCGAGGCCCTGCTGTGGGCCTTCCCGCACAACGCCCCCGCGCTGGGCGTCGAGGCGCTCTCGGCCGCCCTGGCCGCCGCGCTCTCGCTGGCCCTGGCCGCCTCGGCGCTGCCCCCGGGTTCCCGGGCGGCGGCGCTGCGCCGCATGCCCCGCGCCCTGCTCTCCGCGGCCGCCTGCGTCGCCTTCTACGAGGGGGCGGGGCTCGCCTTCTATCGGATCGCCCCTATGTTTGGGGACGGCGAGGCGATCATGGGGGCCCTCGCCGCCCTCCGGGCTGTGGCATTCCCCTTGGCCCTGGCGTCGGCGGCCCTGCTCGCGGCGCGGCTGGCCCCCGGGGCGAGGGACCCGTCGCCCGCCGAAGGGGCGGAGGGGGCGGTCGGCGATGCGGAGTAGTAGGGCGGCGGTCGCCTCCGATGCCCGCGCGCACGACTCGTTGTGCCCATTTGGCTCTGCTTATGACGGCGATGGCGATCGTCGCAGCGAGGGGATGGCGCCCGCTTCCCAGCCTCAAATGGCCGGATTCTCCGTGTTGGCGCTCGGGGGGGGGGGCTTGATGGCTCCGCATGCAGATTGAGGTAGGTCGGAGATGATAGTCAAATCCTGGGGATATTCGATGCTGTTCTACGCGGTCCTCCTGCTGTCCCTCTTCTTCCTCGTGTTCCTGGTGTCGATGGCCGCGGGGGGCGGGGTGCCAGGAACCTGGTGGGGCTTCGCCGTCTTGGCCCTGCTGGTCCTCGCCTCGACCTTCTTCGCCCGCGCCGTCGTCGACCGGGCCTTCCTCCGGCATCTGGAGGCTTTGGCCCGCGAGTACGACGAGGGCTGCATCCCGGGGAGGTTCCTGGAAGGCGCGCGCGCCGTCAAGCGGCGGAACGGCGAGGCCCGGGGCGTCTGGGGCGTTTGGCTCTTCTCGCGCTGGGGCATGGCCCTCGACGACTCGGGGCTTGAGGACGAGGCCCGGGAGGCCGTCGGCGCCGCCGTCGACGCGGCGGGCGCCTTCCGGGACCCCTCCGAGAGGGCCGTTGCGGCGCTCGTCGCCTACCCAGCGGCCGCGCAGGTCCTCGGCTTCGGAAGCGCGGTCGGCCTCTTGGATCGGCCCTGGGGCGAAGGCAGCCTCCGGGAGGGGCGCTCCGTCTCCGAGGAGAGGCTGGCGGCGGCCGAGAGGGACAGGGGCCTGATGCTGTCGGTCCTGGAGGGCGATGCCCCGGGGGCCGCCGAGGGGTGGGGCGCCGTCCGGGCCTCGGCGCGCCTTCCCATGAGGGTGAGGGTGAACGCCGCCCTCGTCGAATCGTCTGCCCTCAGGAGCCTGGGCGATCGGGCCGGGGAGCTCCGGTCTCTGCGCTTCGCGGCCGAGAACGGCCCCTTTCTGAAGGCGGGCCGGGAGGCGCGGGCCAGGCTCGAGGGGATGGCTGAGCAGACGGCGCGCGGGGGCGCGTCGTGACGGGGGCGGCTCGCGGGGACGCTCCCGCCTGCGCCTGCGCGGCCGCCGGGCCGGTCTGCGGCTGGCGTGGGAGTGACGGCTCTTGGTTCTCTGGTAAGGAGTGCAATGCCGCCACTCGGTTCGAATTGCAACGTTCGATTGTCAAGGATAGGTTGGAGGCGAGGGCGTTTATGTTGAGGGTCTACAACGTCGTCGGGGTTGCGAAGACCTCTGTCGCGGCCGTTTCGGTCGTTTGCTTCGTCGCGTGCTGCTTCGCCTTCGGGGCGCCGGACGGCGTTTTGAGGGCGGAGCTGGTGGCTCCGGTGCTCCTCGCGTGCATCGCGTTCCAGGCGGTCGCCCTCTTCCTGCTCTCCGCGGCCGAGTCCAAGGCCGCCGCGAGCGCGATCGCCGTTTTGGACAAAGACTGCGACCCGGTCTCGTTCGCGAAGGATGCGGCGCGCATCAGGAGGCACCGGCCGTCGGTCGGGCCGGCCTATTTCCTGCTCCTGCACGCAGCCGCCGTCTCCCTGGCTTGCTTGGGGCGCTTCGAGGAGGCGGGCTCCTTCTTCAGGCGCATGGAGATCGAGTTCCTCGGGGAGCGCAACGGGGCCGAGCGGATCCGCGAGGCGGCGTTCCTCTGCGACGCGGCGCGTCGGCTGCGCGATCCGGACGGCTTGGAGAGGTACCGGTCCTTCCTGGTCGGGCTCCTGCGGGATGGCCGCGCCGGCGAAGACGCGTCCCGGGCGCGGCGCCTCGTGGAGGCCGCCGACGAGAGGGAGCGGCTCGAGGCGGCGGGAGACGCGGCCGGGCTCGTCTCCCTGTGCGAGGCCCAGATCGCGTCTCTTCGAGAGTGGGACGTCAGGGAGAGGGTGGAGCTCGAGTTCGCGAGGGCCGAGCAGCTCGAGGCTCTGGGCGACCTCGCGGGCGCGTCCGAGGGCTACGCCTACGCGGTCGAGCGCGGCGGCTCGCTGCCGTGCGCCCGGGAGGCGCGGGCCAGGCTCGAGGGGATGGCGGCGCAGACGGCGCGCGGGGGCGCGTCGTGACGGGGGCGGCGCGCGGGGGCGCTCCCTCCCGCCTGCGGCGCCTGGCCCTCCCGGCCGCGCTCGCGGCGCTCTCGGCGGCCTCGGCCGCCGCGGGGTTCTCCGTCGGCTCCCTTTGGGCGGGCTGGGCGCTCGTCGCGCTCTCCCTCGCCTGCGCCTGCGCGTTCGTCCTCACGGCGCGACGGGGCAGGCGCGCCCGCCGCGCCGCGCTGGGGCTGGTGGCCGCCGCGGCGGCCCTGGCGGCGTACCTGTCCACGGCCCCGGTCGACCCCTCGGACCTCCCGAGGTCCATGGGAACCGAGCGAGGCGTGCGCCTCGGCTCCGGCGCCCAGGGGTCCGGAGGGGGTTCGGCGGGGGTCGGCGAGGCCTGGTACGACTCCCCGGACGAGGCGGTCTGGGCATCGTTGGGCAAGTACGAGTTTTTGTCCGAGCCTTTGGCCGAGAAGGAGGATGACGAGTTTCTCTCTCAAGTGTTCTTTCTCGATCTTGGGGAGGAGCATGGCGGGATTCTCCAGTTTGCCGTGGAGACGATGAGGAAAAGCGAGGGAAAGTTTTCTCTCCCGGTGCCTTACAAGCGGTATGCCCACGTGGATCTGAACATGTACTCCGCGTACCACAACCACGACTTCTCGGACGAGGCCGTCGCCGTCGCCCAGTATCTCAACGAGTGCTTCTTCGCGAGCCTGGTGGCCGACGGCACCGGGGAGGACAGGTTCTTCAAGTGCTTCGGCGTCTCGCGCGACCCGCGCATCGGGGAGCTCTCCATCCTGGGCGAGCGCCCGGACGGCGTGGTCGAGTACGGGTACGGGGGCCAGAAATACTACTTCTGGTACTACCACGACCCCGACTTCAGGCGGGTCCTGGCCGAGGACCCCGGGTTCGACTTCGGGGGCTACACGCTGGCCCAGGTGGTGGAGGCCCTCGAGATAGAGGTGCCCGAATGAGCGCGCGCAAAGGGCGTGTCGTGACGGGGGCGGCAGGCGGGGGCGCCTCCCCCCGCCTGCGGCGCCTGGCGCTCCGGGCCGCGCTCGCGGCGCTCTCGGCGGCCTCGGCCGCCGCGGGGTTCTCCGTCGGCTCCCTGGCCAGCTGGGCGCTCCTCGCGCTCTCCGTCGCCTGCGCCTGCGCCTGCGCGGCCGCCCGCCCGGTCTGCGGCTGGCTCGAGCTCAAGGCCTCCGCCCGCAGGGCGGTCTCCCTGCTCGAGGACGGCGGTGACCCGGCCGCGTGCCACGGGGAGGCCTCGAGGGCGCTGAGCGATGCGCGCCCGTGGCTGCTGCGCACGGGCCCCGCTGCCCTGGCCGGATGGGCGGCCGGGGCGGCGTGCGCCGCCCTTGGGCGCAAAGAGGAGGCCGCCTCGTGGCGCGCCTGGCTCTCGGGCGGGCCCTTCCGGGGCGCGGCGGCGAGGGCCGCCTCGGCGGCCGCGGCGTCGCTCGAGGGCGCCGCCCCCGGCCGCCCTCCCGCCGCCCCGGCCCTCCCGCGCGGCCCCGAGCCCTCCCTCGCCCTTCGCGTCGCCCTGCGCGCGCTGCTCGGCGCGGCGGCATGGGCGGCGTGCGTCTTCGCTGTGTCCGGCGTGCTGTTCTTCTCGACCTCCCACCCCATCACCGACGTGCCCGTGTCCAAGGGGGTGCGCTACGGGGTCCGCATAGGCGGAGGGGATGAGGCCCCCTCCGCCGACGGGCGCGCGCGCCGGGTGGCCTCGCCTGACGACGCCCCCGTGGGCGAGGACGAGGACCGTTTTGTCTCCGAGCCTTTGCTTGAGCTCGAGTCGGACGACGCCCTCGCGCGCGTGTTCTTTATCAGCGACAGGTCGAAGCCCGACGGGAACCCCCGATTCTACGTGCAGAGGTTCGGGAAGGAGGGCGGGGGCTATATCGAGGACCCTCCCGGATCGGGGTGGTCGTTGGCGTTCGTGGACCCCGATGATTTGTTGGAGGATTTTGTTCGCCACACGTACAGCCAGGAGGAGGCGGCCGCCGACAACTTGGTTCATTGCTTTTTTTCGGGCACCTCCCTCGACCCTCCCTCCCTCTTCCCCTTCTTCGGGGCCTCGGACGACCCCGCCGTGAAAGAGCTCTCGATCCTCGGGCGCCCGCCGGACGGCGTGGTCGAGTACGAGCACGAGGGGAAGGCGTACTACTTCTGGTACTACGACGGTTCCTTCGACTTCGGGCGTCACCTTGTCGACGAGGGCTTCGACTTCGGCGACTTCACCATCGGGCGGCTCGTGGAGGCCCTCGAGATAGAGGTGCCCGAATGAGCGCGCGCAAAGGGCCCGCCGAGGCGCTCGCCCGCGCGGCGCGGCTGCGCAGGTCGGTGCCGCTCTCCCTGTTCCTCCTCTCGCTGTGCTCGCAGGCCGCGTCCCTCGCCTCGTCCGCGGCGGGCCTTGCGCCGGGGGGCCTGCCCTGGGCCCTCCCCCTCGGCCTGGCCCTCCTCGCCGCCGGGATCCTGTCAAGGCTGGCGATAGGCCCGGTCGCGGTCTTCCGGGCGACGGCGCGCGCGTCCTCCCTGCTCGTCGACGACCTCGAGCCCCGCCGGTGCCTGGAGGCCGTCGAGGGCTGCCTGCCGCTTCTGGGGCTCGGGCGCAGGAGGCTCGGCCCCGACGGCATCTCCCTCGCCTTCTCGGCGGGGGCCTCGCTCGCGATCCTCGGCGAGGAGGAGGGCGCGCGGGCGTGGCTGTCGTGGCTCTCGGCGCGGGCCGACGAGCCGAAGCAGGCGGTCTGGCGGGCGGAGGCCCGCGCGAGCGCGGCGGCCCTCGCCTCGGAGATGGGCGACGCCTCGGCCAGGGACGGGCAGCTGTCGGCGCTGCGCGGCGTCCTCGACGGGCCCCGCCCGCCCAAGGGCGCGGCGGCCCGGCGGCTCCGGGCGTTCCTCGAGACCTCCGAGCGGGCGGCGGCCCTGGAGGCGGCGGGCGACTGGGAGGGCCTGGCCGCCTTCCGCGACGGGCGGCGCGACGAGTCCGCGTCGCGCCTGGCGCGGGTCGGCAACGAGCGCCGCAAGGCCCTGGCCCTCGAGGCCGCCGGCCGGCCCGCCGAGGCGCTCCCGTCGTGGCGCTACGTGGCCGCCAACGCCGGCTCCCTGCCCTGGGCCGCCGAGGCCGCCCGGAGGGCCGCCGAGGGGGCGCAGCGAGACGCTCGGGGGGTTCGCCCGTGAGCGCCGAGGGAAGCGCCGCGGAGGCACCCGCCCCCCTCGCCACGTGCCGGTTCGCGTTCGACGAGGCGGCGTTCAGGGAGTACTACGAGCTGCGGTTCCGGCCCCACGACCGCCCGTCGGGCTGGAAGTTCATGTGGCTGGGCCTCGTCGCGCTCGCCATAGGCGTGTTTCTGGGGATCTTGGTCTGGCCGGGCGTGCTCCATGTCGTCGAGGCTTTGCGGAGCGGGGCGGAGGTGGATGTTCCGACCGTCGTCCTGCTCCTTTACCTTTCGGCCTGGTGCGCCGCCTATTCCTGGGTGACGGTCTACGGATTCCGGCTCTGGAGGGGCCTCAGGCACCCCCGGTGGGGGGCGCCCCGCTGGGAGGCCCGCACGGAGCTGTCGTTCCGCGCCCTCGCCGACGGGCCGACGTGGAGGCCCGTGTCAGAGCGCTCGTACCGGTCGCTCCTTGCTGGGCCGTTCGTCCTGGCGACTCTCGCTTGGGCCGACGCCGAGTGGCACGACGAGCCATACGCGTTCGACTCCGTCCCCGGCCTCCTGCCGCGCTTCTCGGAGGACGAGCTGCGCCCCTCGAGCCCGGCGCCGCGGGAGGCGCGCTTCGAGGCGCGCTTCTACCGGGGCTCCCTCTCGAAGGGCTCCGGCGGCGGGGCCGCGGCGTTCGCCTACTCGGAGGTCTTCGACATCGTGGAGGACCGCCGCTTCCCCGACCTGGCGGTCATCAGGATGAAGGACGAGCGCAGCGAGGTCGTCGTCCGCCCGAGCGCCTTCGAGGGCGCCTCGTGGGAGGAGGTCAAGGCCCTCGTCAAGGAGGCCAACGGCTGGACCACGCTGCGCGAGGCCCTGTTCGGAAAAGGGAAGGGCAGGAGGAAAGGAAAAGGAGGCCGGGCGATGAGCGAGATCAGGATGGGCTGGCTGCCCATGGGCGGCGTCGTGAGGCTCGAGGGCGCCGAGGCGCCCGTGATGGTCGCGGGGAGGATGCAGAGGGAGCGCGGCGATGCGGGGGAGTAGGACGATGCCGCTGCCGGTCGCCCTCGAGGACGGCGGGATCGCGCACGCGCTGCGCTCGAGGCCCTGGGCTTCGGGGAACTTCCGTTCCGGGTGGCTGCATGGCGTTTCCAGCTTCAATTCCCAAGGATGTCGGCTTCGTTGACGGAGGGGTCGGATGCTAAGAGTCAGCAAAAGGCACCTTTTCCTGTTCTACGCGTTGTCTATCATGGGCTCTGTCGCGATGATGGCGGCTACGGCCCTAGCGCTGGGAGGGGGCGTGCCCGCAGTGTGGTGGGGGTACCTTTTGGTCGCCTTCGACATAGCCGTTCCGGTGCTGCTTGCGTCCCGGACGGCAAAAGCCCTGCTGAGCAGGAGCGCCGTCGGGCGCGTGAAGCTTTACGACGAGGGGTGCGACCCCTCCTCGTTCATCGACCGCAGCGCCGAGGTCGAGCAGCGCGCCCGTCCGCCGTTCGACGGCTGGACCGCCTGGTACATGTCGCGCCTCGGCCTTGCCTACTGCGATTTGGGCGACCTTCGGAAGGCGCGGTCCATCCTCTCGGAAATCCTCGGCAGCGCGAATGGGGAGGGGCGCGAGGGGGAGAGGGCCGAGATCGCGCTGGTTTCCTACGACCTCGCCGCGAAGCTCATGGGCGGGGACGCGGCCTCGAGCCTCCTTGACAGCGCTTCCCTCCATTACGAGAGGGCTCCGGGCGAGCATGGGAGCGAGCTTAAGTACATCGGCTTCCAGCGGAAGCTGCGGCGGCTTTCGGAGGAGGGCGATGTCGCGGAGCTGTCCCGCCTTTTGAGGACGGTGTGGAAAAACGACGGGGAGACGATGCGAACCAGGGTCGAAGCCGCCTTCCGGGAGTCGGAGACGCTGCGCTTTTCCGGGCGGGAGTCTCTCGAGGCCCTTCGCTTCGCGGCCGAGAACGGCGGGTCGCTCCTTGCGGCCCGAAAGGCGCGGGCCAGGCTCGAGGAGATGGCGGGGAGGGGGCGGCCGTGAGGGGCGCGAGCGCTTCCGGGGGGCCTGCCGCCGGTCGCCCGTGGGGGTCCGTCGGCGCTGTTGACGTGGGTTATTCCAGATGGCGATGACCGTTCTGATGGATTTGACATTCGATGAGAGGAGGACAGATGGCTTCATCCAGGATGTTCGGCGCCGTCTCGGCGGGCGGGAGGGCGCTGGTGGCGGCGATCTGCGTCGCTGCGGTAGCGTGCCTCCCGCTCGCCACGGAGGACGGCAATCTCGTGGTTGGCAAGGCGGCGGCCGTTCTCTCGCCTTGGATCGTCGCGGCCGTGGCCTGCTCGGCGTTTGCAGAGGTTGCGAAAGGCGGCATAGCGCGGAGGCTGACCGCCGTCCTCGACCAGGGCTGCGATCCCCGGTCGTACCTGGATGCGACCGAGGGCCTCAAGCTCTATCCGAAGGGGTACGACCTCTCGTTCGTGCTCGCGCACAGGAGGGCGTGCGCCCTCGTCTACGTCGGGAGGGATGGGGAGGCCGAGGCGCTGGCCTCGAGTATGGAGCTGGCTTTTCTCAGGGAGTCCAGGAAATCGCCCAAAGCCTACATGGCGATGCTGCTCCTCGATGTCTCGAGGCGTCTCGGCGACGGCGCTCTGGCGGAGAAGTGCGCGCAGGCCATCCGCCTCTGCGGAGCCGAGTCGGGGATGCCGTGGAGGGTGGCGGCTTCCTCCTACTTGCGCGACGTCGAGGAGGGCGCCGCGCTCGAGGCCGAGGGCGATTGGGGCGCGCTCGCCGCCCTTTACGGCCGGGTTGCCGAGGCGGCGCTCCCGAACGACGTGCGGGCTGCGGTCGAGGCGCGCTCGGCGCAGGGCTCCGCTTTCGAGCGGGCGGGCGAGGTGGCTTCCGCGGAGGCCTCCTATCGCTTCGCTGCCGAGCGCGGCGGCTCGCTGCCGTGCGCTCTGGAGGCGCGGGCCAGGCTCGAGGGGATGGCGGCGCAGACGGCGCGCGGGGGCGCGTCGTGACGGGAGCGGCGTGCGGGGGCGCCTCCCTTCCCCGCCGCCTGGAGAGGCGGCCCAAAATCGGAAGAGGAGTTCCGGGCATGGGCTCTGACTCGGGCATCTTCGATGTCGGGGCTGTGACTTGGAAAGGGCGCTGGCCCTCCTCCGAGGCGCTGAGGCGGACGCGCCCGTGGCTGCTGCGCGCTGACGGCCGTCGAAAGGCTGAGGGCGGCCGGTTGGCCGCTCGCCCGCTGCGCGTACGCCCGGAGGCCTTCGAGAGCCTCTCTCTCACGGAGAACCTGATGTCGGCTGTGAGCTGCGTCGTCGGGGACGGTATGCGATTTCGCTTTGGCGGATCGGATGACGCTCGGCATCGGGTGGGCCGTTTCGAAGGAGGCGGACGGGACGGCTTCTGCCGCCGTGATCGACGGGGGCGTCGGCTGCTCGAACGAGGTTGGGATAGCGAGGAAGGCTTGAGCGCTCGCGTCGACAGCGGCGTGCGCGGACGGTCCTTTGCTTCGACACCGCGAAGGGCGCTCCGAGTTTCTCTGGCTGGCCGAGCGGGCGGTGCTGCTGCGGGGTTCGGCATGCGGGAAGCCGCGGTTCTCGTAAACGACTGGGTTCCTTTCTTTTCCGGGCGGGTTGAATCGGGTCGCTTCGGCTTCGCTTGCGCTGCGAACGGCAGTGGGGTCTCCCTTGCCGATAGGGTATGCGAGATATGCTGCGAGACGTTCGGGAGGTGTGGCTTATGAGCGCGAGACCTCCTGCCTTCGAGCAGAGATTCGTTTTCGACGAGCACCTTTTCAGGCGGTATTACCTGCTGCATCTGAGACCCCATGAGAAAGGGATGGGGCCTTCCCTCAACCCTTTCGATCCACGAGCTTGCGGAGCGCGGATCGACGGGGCGGCAAGCGCTCTGCTCGCGCTTGCCTGCGCCTCGATCCTGGTCGGCCTGCTGGAGGTGCTGCTTGGCTTGTGGTACGTTCGAGGCCGCCGGCCCAATTGGGAGAGCCGTGCGTGGAAGGCCAGGGTGGGCAAGAGCTTCGAGTCCGTGAAGGCGGGCTCGCATAGCTGCCCTTACGACCCCTGCATAGAGTCGAAAGTCTCCTTCCTCTCGCTGTTTGTCCAGCCTCAAAGCATCGGCGACTCTTGGGCTGACGAGGATCTGTTCCTTCCCCCTTGGGGCCTTGGCTCGAACGTGCCGGATCCTCGCGCGGGCGTTCCTTGCGAGGTCGTCTTCTCGGTCAGGCTCTTTTCGGACCGGGTGGAGAAGGGGGAGTCGGCCTCGTTCCCCTATTCGGCCATCCACGACGTCCTCGAGCATCGCAGGTTTCCCGACATCGCGATCATCAGAAGCAGGGAGTTCGGAGAGACGCTTCTCCTCAAAGACGGGTTCGGCTCGTCGTCGTGGGAAGAGGTGAGGGGCTTCATTGAGGAGAGGATGGGAAACTCCGAAGGAAGGGGGCGATGAGCGGCTCCGACGCCGAGCCTGCGTGGGGCGAGGGCTCGGCGAGGAGCGTGCGCGCCCGCTTTCGGGGCGAGGGGCTCGCTGCCCGTCGAAGGGACGGGGCGAGGCTTGCGATCATGACTCCCGGCGACTGCTCGTGTCGGCTGGGAGGCGGGCTGGCCGTCGTGCGGGGCGAGGTGCGGATGCGCCTCGTCGGGACGGGCCTCGGTCGAGCCGACTCCTGCCGCCGCCTTGGCGGAGAGGGCCTTCGCTTCCGCCCGACCGGAGCCGCAGCCGCGTTCGGCGCGATGCCGCTCGGCTCCCGTTCCCGCACCTCCGAGTGCCGTCGCTAAGATGCCGTTGCGGCCGTTCCCGCTTTTCGCACGCCAGCGCGCCGCATCGCCGGCTGCCGAGGGGCCTTTCGGGAAGGCCGATGGCCGAGCGCCGCCGATCGATGGGATCGTCGGGCGCTTGCCGGACGCCTGGATGCCGAATATGCGGCTTCGTGCGATTTTTTGCATAAAAGGGGTAGGCAAACCGCGCAAAACCGCATATACTGCCCCCAGTCCTTTAAAAGCGGTACAGAGAGACCGACAAGGCACCACCCCAAGCGCCCGTCCGAACAAGGGTGCGAACGAGTAAAAGCCTTTGTCTGTCGCGGAGGCTTTTTTCATGCCCTCGCGCAGACGCCGCCAACTCGGGGGCGGCGCGACCGGGCGGCGTTGAGCCCGGCGGCGCGCGGCCCGGCGGCGCGCAGGTCCGTCTGTACGCACTCGACGAGAAGAAAGGGTGTGTATGAACGACGCAGCAGCAGTCAAAACCGTCTGCATGGACGCGGACGAGATCGAGCGGTCGCTGACGCGCATCGCGCATCAGATCCTCGAGGCCAACAAAGGCGCCGAGGGCATCGCGCTCGTGGGCATCGTGACCAGGGGAGACCTCTTGGCCAAGCGCCTGGCCGAGAAGATCGAGTCCATCGAGGGCACGAAGGTGCCGCTCGGCAAGCTCGACATCAGCTTCTACCGCGACGACTTCGCGACGCACCTCGCGCCCGAGGTGCACTCCACCGACATCCTCTTCGACCTCGACGGCAAGACCGTCGTGCTCGTGGACGACGTGCTGTACACGGGCCGCACCATCCGCGCAGCGCTCGACGCGCTCATGGACATCGGTCGTCCGGCGGCGGTGCAGCTGGCCGTGCTCGTGGACCGAGGGCATCGCGAGCTTCCCATCCGTGCCGATTACGTGGGCAAGAACGTTCCCTCGGCCGCCGACGAGAACGTCCGCCTGTTCCTCGAGGAGGTCGACGGGAAGTCGGAGGTCGAGATTCTGGAAATCGCACCGGGCTCGCGCGCGGGCTCGGCGCCGCTGGGAGGTGAATAGGGCATGGCCTTCAACCACAAGCACCTGATCGATATCACGGAGTACTCCGCCGAGGACATCATGACCGTCCTGGAGACCGCCGTCCGCTTCAAGGAGGTCAACGAGCGCCGCATCAAGCAGGTGCCCACGCTCAAAGGCACGACGATTGTGAACATGTTCAACGAGCCGTCCACGCGCACGCGCTCCTCGTTCGAGATCGCCGAGAAGCGCCTCTCCGCCAACAGCCTGAACTTCGGCGGCAGCTCCACCTCCACGGTGAAGGGTGAGAGCCTCGTGGACACGGTGGAGACGCTCTGCGCCTACAAGATCGACATGATCATCGTCCGCGACAAGCACGCCGGCGTGCCGCGCAAGATCGCCGACGTCTCCGGCGCGCACGTCATCGACGCGGGCGACGGCAAGCACCAGCACCCCACGCAGGCCCTGCTCGACCTGTACTCCATCTGGCAGGCGAAAGGCGATTTGGACAAGCTGCACGTGGGCGTCGTGGGCGACATCGGCCACTCCCGCGTGTGCGGCAGCCTCATCCCCGCGCTCAAGATCATGGGCTGCGAGGTCACGGTCATCGCCCCGCCCACGCTCCTGCCCGCGCGCCCCGACGTCCTCGGCGCCGACCATGTGACCACGAAGCTCGACGAGGCGCTGCCCGAGCTCGACGTGGTGTACATGCTGCGCATCCAGCGCGAGCGCCTCGAGGGCGCGCCGTACCCGTCGCTGCGCGAGTACAACATGCTCTACGGCCTTACGAAGGAGCGCGAGCCCCTCATGAAGCCCGACGCCCTCATCTGCCACCCCGGCCCCATCAACCGCGGCGTGGAGCTCGACAGCTACATGGCCGACCATCCGAAGCGCTCGGTCATCCTCGATCAGGTGTACGCCGGAATTCTGACCCGCATGGCGGAAATGTATCTTCTTCTGGGAGGGAGCGAAGATGGCCTTACTGCTTAAGAACGCCCATGTGATCGACCCGCAGGTCGGTCTGAACGAGACGGCCGACATCCTCGTGCGCGGCGGGAAGATCGCCGAGATCGGCCAGAACCTGACCATGGAGAAGGGCGTCGAGCGCGACTTGGCCGGCAAGATCGTCGTGCCCGGTCTCGTGGACATGCACGTGCACCTGCGCGAGCCCGGCTACGAGCAGAAGGAGGACATCGCCTCCGGCACGCGCGCCGCGGCCCACGGCGGCTTCACGGCGGTGTGCTGCATGCCGAACACCAAGCCTGTCATCGACAGCGCCGTCGGGGTGGAGTACGTGAAGTCCCGCGCCGCGGCGGTCGGCAAGTGCCGCGTGCACGTGGCCGGCTCCTGCTCGCAGGGCCTGGCGGGCGAGACCCTCTCCGAGATGGGCGACATGGTGGCCCACGGTGCCGTCGCCTTCACCGACGACGGCCGCGGCGTGCAGGGCGCTGGCATGATGCGCCGCGTCATGGACTACGCCTCCCAGTTCGACCGCGTGGTGATGAGCCACTGCCAGGACGAGGACCTCGTGGGCGAGGGCCAGGTGAACGAGGGCGTCGCGTCCACGCGCCTGGGGATGCTCGGCTGGCCGGCCGAGGGCGAGGAGATCCAGATCGCCCGCGACATCGCCATCTGCCGCCTCACCGGCTGCCCGCTGCACGTCCAGCACCTCACCACCGCCCGCGGCCTCGCGCTCGTGCGCGCTGCGAAGGCCGAGGGCCTAGCAGTCACCTGCGAGGTCACGCCGCACCACCTGTTCCTCACCGAGGACGCCATCGGCGACGACTACAACACCTTCCTCAAGGTGAACCCGCCGCTGCGCACGGCCGAGGACGCCGCCGCGCTTATCGAGGGCGTCGTGGACGGCACGGTGGACGCCATCGTCACCGACCACGCGCCGCACACCGAGTACGAGAAGAACTGCGAGTTCGAGCTGGCGCCCTTCGGCATGACCGGCCTCGAGACGGCGCTCTCGCTCGTCATCACCAACCTGGTGGCGCCCGGGAAGATCACCTGGGAGCGCGCCGTGGAGCTCATGGCCGTGCGTCCCCGCGAGATCCTGCGCGTCGAGCGCGTGGCGCTCGAGCCGGGCGCCGTGGCCGACCTCACGGTCGTCGACCCGGAGGCCGCCTGGACGGTGGAGGCCGACGGCTTCCTCTCGAAGGCGACGAACTCGGGCTTCATCGGCGCCGAGCTCATCGGTCGCGCCACCGACGTCTACGTGGGCGGCTACGCCACCCTCGAGGACGGCGCCATCGTCGACTAAGCGTGCTGCGCGCGTGCTTCTCGGAGGCCGGGCAACTGCCCGGCCTCCGTCGCGTTAAGGTCGCCGTATCGTCCTGCCAGCGCGCCATCGTCCTGCGCGCCGTGCGGCTTGCGTGACGATGGCGCCGCGTTCGCGTCGAGCTTCGGCATGTGGCCGGGTCCGCGGCGCGCTACCGGCACGAACTCTCGCATTACGGTCGCTCGAAGTCACAGTTTTGGCCGCTCTGAAGCCCGTTCGCGGGATGCTGACGGGGCATCGGATCGCCTTGTCCGAGAAACCCCAGGTCGCCTGCGCGGCGATGGGCCGCATGCTTCGTTCGCGCCTCCGGAAGCGCCCTTTTGCGCCTGGAAAGGCTTCAGAGCGGCCAAAACTGTGACTCGCGACCCTGTTTTCCGGGGCCGCGCCCTCGACCGCTTTGAAGCTTGTTCGCGATATGCTGGTGGAGCCTCCCGGCCCGCCCGTCGCTTTCGGGCCTACGCTTCGGCCAGATGCCGTGCGAGAAGGTAGGAGAACACGACGCATCTGCTGTGGCTGATGGCGCTGAGCTCGTGAGGGTAGGAGTCGTTGAACATCCCGCCCGAGCAGTTTCCCAAGGCGTAGAGTCCCGGGATTGCCCGGCCGTCGCCGTCCACCACCTCAGAATCGCTCGTGACCACCAAGCCCGAGACGGTGACGAGGTTGGACGCCCCCTCTTCGGCCGCATAGTAAGGCCCGCTTTCGAACGACATGAGCATGCCCGGATCGGTTCCGAAGTCGACGTCCTCGCCGTTTGCGTGAAGTTCGGTGATTCTCCGACAGGTTTCCTGGAGGTTCTCGGGATCGATGCCTGTGGCCTGCGCCAATTCCTCCAGCGTGTCGGCTTGCACTATCACGTCCTTCGCTTGCTCGATGATCTGCTCGGCCGTTTGCTTGCGGGCGCCGGGGGTGTGGTCTTTGTAGGTGGTGCCCTCCATCGCCTCCTTCAGCGTGGGGCCGGCCAAGATGATCCAGTCGCGGCCTCCTGGTTGACGCATGAAGGCATTTGCAAGGTCGTTGTGGGATATGCACTCGTTCACGAACCTCTTCCCCAATTTGTTGACGCGCGGCCAGCGGCACGAGAGGAACGTCATGGAGGAATGGGCGGCGGCTGAGCCGCCGGGGTCGCGCATCATGATGTGTGGGCGGGGCTCCAGGACGCCGCCGATCGCTTCACCCATGAGCTGGCCGTCTCCGGTGTTCTCGGTGTTCGGAAGGCGCCATGCCACAACGTTGAGATCCTCGGGGCGCATGTTCTCCCTAAGCATCTCGAGGTTGTTCTCGTAGCCTCCCGTGCAAAGCGCCACGCCTTTCGATGCTGTCAGCCTCAGATAGGAGCCGTCCTCCATCGACTTCGCCACCACGCCGGTCACTCCGCGGTCCTGCTCTCGGACGAGCTGCACCGCAGGCGTCGAGTACCGCACGCTCGTTCCGTTTTCGATCGCCTTGTCAAGCGCCGCCTGTGCCCAGGCGACCATGCCTTCCTTCGCCTCAATCGTGTCGTTGTAGGTGTTCACGCCGCCGAAGGTGTCAACGGCGGCACCTGAGTCTGGCAGGTTCAGATACGGTGTGATCGCATCCTTCGTGGCTTCTATGAGCCAGTCGACCGCCTCGCCGTTGCGCTCGACCCATGTTCTCCATATCTCCGCGTCGCACCGGTACAAGGCAGCTTTCAGCGCGTCGTCGAGATAGGCCCTCTCGTCGAAAACAATTCCCGCTTCCTTCACGACGCTGCAGCTCAAAGAGCCGATCCCGCTGCCGCGGACGTTCATGCCGGCGGTCTTTTCCAGAAGGACGGTCTTGAGTCCGCGCTCGCTCGCCGCCAGCGAGAGGACGACTCCTGCGAGTCCCGCTCCGCAGACAACGAGATCGACCTCCTCGGTTTTCGCAATGGAGTTCTCCGGCACCTGATCGGCTTCGAACGCCACCGTTCCTCGGGGCGGTTCGAAGAAAGAGAGGGGGCTTCCTCCTTCAGAGGCTCCTGATCCGTTCGTCCCTCCGAGCTCGGCAGCATCCCGTTGAGCTCTCGCCCCGACAGGTTGGCAGCCGCCGAGCGCGGCCATGCCCATCGTGCCGGCAAAAGCGAGTGATCCTCCAAGGAACGTCCTTCTCGACATCGTCTGATCGTCGCGTTCGCTCAAGCGCTGTTTCATCGCATCCTCCGTTCGTCTCGTGTTTTCATCTCCTTCGGCCGAATGCGACGATCCTAGCGGGAAGGAGCTCTCGGAGCGCCACATGAAACATGTGGCTTGAATTCTGCGCTGGGAAACCGCATGATCGGGATGGGTCGAAAGGGGTCCCGGGATGCGCGGGGCTCTTTCCTTCGACAATCTCGTTTGGAAGGGGGGTGCGAAAGGGGATGGAAGGGCCGTTTTCTCGAAAGCGGGACGCTACGAGGGCGGCGGAGTTCGCGGGAGGGGTTCTGATCCCCCTGGTTGGCGTCATGGCGTTCCGGCAGTCAACCTGGACTGTCTTTCGCAGCGACTTCGCCTATATCGGCACTGGAGTGTACGAGGCGTCCCGGGCGGCGCTGCTCGTCACCTTGGCGGTGGTTGCGGTTGCGACCCTTCGGCGTTCGGACCGGGAGAGCATCCTGTCGAGCCGCAGCTGCGTTGTAGCGTCGACGTGCTCGCTGGCGGCGGGGAACTTGCTGGCGGTGTGCGGGTCCCCTTTGCTTGGCGACTGGGAGGCGTTGGCTTTCGTCGGAGGAGCGGTGCTCGGTGCGGCGAGCGGCGTCGTCAACGTGGGATGGGGGCTCGCGCTTTCAGCGATGGAGCCTCGGCGCGCCGCCGTCGCCCTGTCCGGCGCCTTCGCTGCCGGCAGCGTGTACGCCATGGCGATGCAGGACGCCGCTTCCTGGATGTTGGCGTGCGCCGCCGTCGTGCTCCCTGTATTAAGCGGCGTCGCTCTCGTTTCGAGCCTTTTACGCCATGGGCGCGGGATTTCCGCTGTGGAGGGCGGCGGCAAGCGGTCGTTGGGAGCGATCCCTTGGAAGACGATGGGACTCGCCGTGCTTTGCTGCATCGTGAGCGCGGTCGCGGAGCTCATCGTGCCGGTGAGGTTTTCCTCGGAGATGTACTCCTTCAACGCATGTTGGCCCTTTCTGTACCTCGCCATCTTCGCCGTCGTGTCCATGCTGTGCCTTTTGGGCAAAAGGGGCGGCCTTGCCCTTGTGTGGCCCTTGTTCACGTTTTTGCTCGCATGCGGGCTGCTCGCGTTCTCGTCGTTTTTCTATCCGTACCCGCAAGCGTCGGGCATGGTTTTGCGGGCGACGCAGGACACTTTGGCGCTGTTCCTGTGGATGTACTCGGTCGATCTGGTGCGCGACCGCCGGCTTCCGCGAGTGCCGGTGCTGTCGCTTTGCGTTGTGCTGCTCACCTATGTTTCGCACGCGCCTCTTCCCCCTGGCTTCTCGCCCGAGTCTTCTCCGTTCGGGGATGTTGCGGCCGTCTCCCTGTCGTTCGCGATGGCCCTTGTCCTGCTAGCGTATACGATCCTTCTTCTGACGGGGAGATCCAGCGACTTGAGGAAGGGTGGGACCGGGTCGACGGACGGGCGGGGTTCCTTGGACGGAGGGCCCGATCTCTCGGAGTGGGATCTGACCGTTCGGGAAAGGGAGGTGGTTTCCTATATCGTGCGCGGTTACACGTACCCTCAGATCGCAGGGAAGCTCTTCCTGTCCATCGACACGGTCCGCTTCCATGCTAAGAATATCTACGCGAAGCTTTCGGTCCATAGTAAAGCGGAGCTTGTGGAATTGCTCGAGGGGCTAAAGGATCGCTGAGGGGGTTTAAGGCGGCAGGGTCGCGAGTGGGCACCGAGGAATCGCGTGCATGGTGCTCATGGGGATTCTCGCACGGGATGCCGGGAATGCGATGCGCCGAAGGATCGCGATCCGGTCATGCGGCGAAGCCGTACGGGGCGTGTCGCCTAGGTTAGCGGGCATAGTCTGAGGTGCGTGGAGGGAGTCGCGATCAGGACGTTCGTCCGAGTCGCAGTCGGTCGCCGAGGGAGCGCTGGCGTCGCGGTCCCCGAGATTGTCGTGCGAAACGCCGGGAGGGGAAGGGCGTGGGATGCATTGAGGGATTGCGAGTTCGGCATGCAGCGGTTTCTCATGCAGGGGCGTACAGCGGGATAGGTTGCAGGACGCTCGTCGGCATCTCGAATCGGTCGTCGAGGGGTCGCGGACAGGGTGCGCTGAGGGGCGGCGTGCGTCGCATTTATCGGGATTCTTGCGCGAAGGGGCAGGAAGAGGGGCCTCGTCGCGGATCCGCTCGTCGTCATGGGAGCGTTGGCGAGTCGCCGGACGTAGCCTGCTCGTCTTCGAGGATGCTGGGGTTTTGGCCGCGGATGTCGGTTCTCGCATTCCGGTCGCTCGAAGTCACAGTTTTGGCCGCTCTGAAGCCCGTTCGCGGGATGCTGACGGGGCATCGGAGCGGCCTGTCCGAGAAACCCCAGGTCGCCTGCGCGGCGATGGGCCGCATGCGTCGTCCGCCCTCTCGGAAACGCCCTTTCGCGCCTGGAAAGGCTTCAGAGCGGCCAAAACTGTGACTCGCGCTCCTGTTTTTCGCGTGGTATCATGGGCGCACCAAAGAGCCAGTGCAGGCGCGCTCCCTCTAGGGGAGCCGCCCATGCGGAAGCGGCGATGCCCTCGCTTTCCTTACCACGCCTGCAAGATCCTCTCAGAACAGGGCGTTTCGAGGGGGTAGTGCGCCTATGGCGGGCACACGGGTCTATTTCAGCCATCGAACATCGCTCCAGCTGCTGCGGACGTCGAGCCCGGCCGGCCGCGCGCCGCTGCAAGGCCCCTCGCGCGTGCTGCCGGACCGTGCCCCGAGCGCGGCTGAGCTCGCGGAGGTCGTCGAGCGCCTGCGAGCGGCGCATCGCGGCATCCTTATCGATCAGCCCGTCCATGTCCTCGTGGCCACGGCCGCGCGCCGACGCTTGGCGCCCGACTGTCACGAGCACGTGTGCGCGGCGTCTCTGGCGGGCAGGGAGTTCCTCCGTCTGGCGGAGGGCGCGTTTTCGGCGGGCGCCGCCCTTGCCCTCGCCCAGGCCGCTGCGGGCGAGAAGAGCCCGATCGCCCTGCTCGAGCTGGTGTACGAGGCGTGCGGGACGTACCAGACGCGGCGCACGGGCGTCGGGTCGGCCTACAACGTGCCCCCGCTCGCCTGCGTGGACGACCTGCGCGCCTTCGTCGCGCGCAACCCCTCGCTCGACGGCGCAGGCAAGCTCGGGCGCATCCTGCGTTACGCGGCCGACCGCTCCGCCTCGGCGCGCGAGACGAAGCAGGCGCTCGTGCTGGGCCTTCCGCTGCGCCAGGGCGGCGAGGGCCTCGGCATCCCCCGCATGAACTTCGAGGTGCGGGCGAGCCCGGCGGCGCGGGCCATCTCGGGGCGGTCGAGCTTCCGCTGCGATCTGTGCTGGCCGGAGGCGAGGCTCGACGTGGAGTACCAGAGCCGCTTCGCGCACGAGGGCGAGGCGAGCCGCCTTAGGGACTCGCGCAGGACGAACGCGCTCATGGCCATGGGATGGACGGTGATCGGCGTCACCAACGACGAGCTCGACAGCCTCGCGGCCACCGAGACGATCGCCCGCACGATACGACGGCATCTCGGCAAGCGCTCGCAGTTTCGCATCGACGACCTCCATGCGCGCAAGCTCAAGCTCAGGCGCCAGCTGGGGCTCGGCGTGGGGTGAGGGTGAAAGCATCCGCGCGGGCGGGGCCTACGCTGCGCGGGCGAAGCCTACGCCTCCTCGCCGCCCGTCCCGGAGCCCTTGCGCGCGAGGTCGATGAGCTCCTGCTGCGAGTGCACGCCGCACTTGGAGAAGATGCTGCGCACGTGCGAGCTCACCGTGTTGATGGACACGGTGAGCTCGTCGCGGATGTAGGGGCGGCTGCGCCCGGCCAGGAGCAGCGCCGCCACGTCCGTCTCGCGGCTCGTCAGGTCGAAGGACGCCTGGAGCGCGCGGGCCTCCTGCTCGAACAGGGCGTCCAGGTTGGGCCCCGCGCCGTCTGCGGCCGTCACGCCCGCCGCGTCGCCCTCGCCGCGACCGCGGGCGCGGTTGAACACCCACTGCGGATTGAAGCCTGCGACCATGATGGCGAACGCCACGATCGCGAGCAGCACCGACGACAGCGCCATGAGCCCTTTCTCGTCCAGCGAAGGCATGGCGTAGAGCCCCGCGAGGCAGCCGAGGAAGATGCCGAGCCCTTCGCCGAGCGCGTACACGCCGAACACGGTGAGCGCCGGGGAGCCGGTGCGCCGCAGGTACTTGCAAGCGCCCAGCCAGCAGCCGAACTGCACGCCGAACATCCCCAGGAAGTTGATGGCGTAGGCCGCAAGGCGCAGGGAGGGGTTGCCGTAGTCGACGAGGATGGGCGCGTAGCTCAGCATGAACAGAGGCAGGCTCCAGCGGTAGGCGAGCGAGATGTTCAGGTAGCGCGACAGCCGCAGGCACAGCGCCAACATGACGAGCGACAGCGCGCAGGCGCACGTGAACGGTATGAGGAAGTGGGCGATGCGATCGCCCATGGTCTCCGGCGTGGCCAGCACGCGGAAAAATGCGACTTGCACCCATGACGCGCATGCGAGCACGCCGAACGGGAGCAGCCCGTGGTTCACGCGTGGCTGCGGGCGGGCTGCCGGGGCCGGAGGGCGCCCCTCGCCGCGGCGCCGGCAGGCGAGCCAGAACGACAACGCTATCATGGCGAGCAGCAGCACGAGGAAGGGGATGGAGCCTCGCTTCGTGAGCAGCAGCACGAAGTACAGTGCGAAGGCCACCGTGAACGACAGGGGTGTGGCGAACTCGACGTGGGCCTCGTCGTAGGAGCCCAGACGGTCGCTCCACAGCATGGCGAACAGCGCCACGGCGATGCCCGTGAGGGCGCCGCCCGGCACGTGGAGCGCCCAGACGGTGCCGAACCGGTCGGTCCAGGCGAGCCAGATGAGCAGGTTGCCCGCCACGGCGCAGGCGAGCGCGGCGGCCCCGAAGCCGCGCCGGTGCACGAGCGCCGCAGGGTCGGGCGCCAGGCGCGCCGCCACGATGCCGCTCAGCCCGCCAAGGCCCTCGAACAGGCCGCTCACCATCCAGATGCGCTCCAGATTGTAGTTCGTCAGCGTGCCGTCGATGGCGGCGTCGTGCGTGGCCAGTCCGCAGCCGAACAGCGTGCAGAACGTCCAGCCCAGAAAGAGGGCGAAGCCGATGGTCTCGCGCCGGTACAGCGGAAGGTTCCGCCGATAGTGCTGTATCAAATACTCTCACCTCCCCGCTCCGATTATAGTACAGGCTCGCGTGCGACTTGCGGGCAACCCGGGAGTTCTGGTTTACTCGGCAAGCTTTTGATCAGGAGAAACAAAAACTTCACCTAGATCAGGTGGGATGTTTGGGAGAGGCTTTCCTGCCTAAACGCCTCGATCAGGTGATGAAGCGGGTCGAATACCTTTCTAAACTCGAAGGCCGTCGTGTTCGTTTCCTAATAATAAGGAGGAGAGTATGGGATCTATGGACATCGATCGACGCACGTTCGTCAGCGCGATGGGCGCCCTGGGCGCGCTGTCGGTTGCCGGCGCCGCGCTCGGCAGCCAGCCGACCGCGGCCGTCGCGGCCGAGTCGGCGTTCCCGGCACCGGCCAAGGGCAAGCCCGTCGAGGCGAGCGTCGACCCGAAGACCGGCGACGTGACCGTCAACGAGGACGTGCTCGTGCGCTATTCCGGCTGCGTGGGGTGCTACTGCTCGTGCGGCAACCGCGTGAAGCTCGACCGCGAGACGGGCAGCGTGCTGGGCGTGGGCGGCAACCCCTACAACCCGGCCGATGCGTACCCGTTCCTGGACTTCGAGGCGCCCCTCACCGAGGCGTACCAGTCCCTAAGCTACGCCAACGGCAAGGGCAACCAGCTGCGCGGCACCATATGCGGCCGCGGCAACGGCACGTTGGACGGCTACACCCAGCCCGACCGCATCACCGTGCCGCTCAAGCGCGCCGGCAAGCGCGGCGAGGGCAAGTGGAAGGCCATCGGCTGGGACCAGCTCATCAAGGAGGTCACGGAAGGCGGCAAGCTGTTCGCCGAGATCGGCGAGGACCGCGAGGTCATGGGCTTCAAGGAGCTCCATGATACGAAGACGCCGATGAACCCCGACGAGCCGGGCCTCGGCCCCGTGTCAAACCAGCTGGTCATGCTGGGCAGCCGCTCGGACGGCCGCGGCAGTTTCAGCAGCCGCTTCGCCTCGACGTTCGGCACGATAAACGCCTACGGGCACTCAAGCAGTTGAGCGGTCGCCAACTCAGCGAGTTCGCTGGCACAAGCAGGTAAGAACGGCCTCACCCCCGAGCCGGAGGAGGCCGAGTACGCAATCTGGCTGGGCGCCTTCCCGGGCGGCAGCATGATCAACTTCCAGAGCTCCGGCAAGCGCACGCTCAAGAACCTCGCGGCCGGGAAGCTCAAGATCGACGTGCTCGACTGCACGCTCGCCAACGGTTCCGTGACGCCCACCATCCCGGGCATCAACTGGATACCCATCAAGCCCGCCACGAACGCCGCGTTCTGCGCCGCGCTCGTGCAGAAGATCATCGCCGACAAGACCTACAACGCCGACGCCATCTCCTTCACCACCCAGAAGGCGGCCGTTGAGGGCGGGTACGGCGCCTACACGAACGCCACGTACCTGGTCATCGTCGACGAGAACCATCCGAACTACCGCAAGCTCATGCGCGCGGCAGATGCCGGCATCGACGCGCCCGAGGAGAAGGACAAGGACGGCAAGGCGGTCGAGCAGTACGTGGTCATCGACGCCGCCACCGGGCAGCCGACGCTGCACTCCGCGTGCAGCAAGGGCACGCTCGAGTTCGAGGGCGAGGTGAACGGCGTCGCGGTGCGCACCGGCTTCTCGCTCCTCACCGAGACGGTGAACGAGTACACCATGGACGAGTACGCCGAGATCACCGGCGTGTCCGTGGAGGACCTGGAGCGCATTGCCCGCGAGTACACCTCGCACGGCACCCGCGTGGGCATCTGCCACAAGGGCGGCTCGGCTGCCTCGGTCAACGGCATCGACACGGTCATGGGGGCTGCGGTGCTCCATGCCATCGTGGGCGCGAACCAGATGATCGGCGGCAACGCCCCCAACAGCCCGGCACCTACGACGACGGGCAACGGAGCGCGCTACAAGCTGGGCGCCATCGAGGGCAAGCCCGACGTCTCCACGAAGAACGCGTGCTACATCTCGCGCACGGTGAAGGCCTGGGAGAAGACCGACGAGTACAAGAATCGCGTGGCGGCCGGCGAGAAGGACCCCAAGCCGCTCATGCCCTGGTTCGCCAACGGCGCGGCCTCCGACAGCCAGGCGCTGCTCTCCATCGTGAACAAGTACCCCTACCAGGCGAAGATCCTCACCTCCTTCATGTGCAACACGATCCAGGCCACGCCGGGCGCCATGCGCGACGAGGTCGTGGAGCGTTTGTGCGACCCCGAGGTGCTGCCGCTGCACATCGTGTGCGACGTGTTCGTGGGCGAGCACGCCCAGTACGCCGACTACATCGTGCCCGACGTCACCCCCTACGAGAGCTTCGGCCTGCCCACCACGGGCACCACGTTCACCGGCTACGGCACCACCGTGCGCTGGCAGGTGAAGGAGCCGGAGAGCATGAAGCTGGCCGACGGGCGCCATGCCAGCTGGGAGACGTTTCTGGCCGACGTGGCCGAGGCATGCGGCCTGCCCGGATGGGGCGAGGGCGCCTTGCACGACGTGGACGGCAAGGCGTGGCCGCTGCGCGATGCCGCCGACTTCTACCTGAAGGCGGTCGCGAACCTGGCCTACGCCGAGGAGCCGGTGGCCGACATCGACGCGCAGGAAGCGCACCTCCAGGGCCTCGACGAGCTGCCCGACAGCTTCAAGGCGGCCGTGTCCGACGAGGAGTGGCCCAAGGTGCAGAGCGTGCTCTCGCGCGGAGGGCGCTACTGGCCCATGTCCTACGTGCACGACGCTGACGGGAGGCGCAGCCGCGGGTACCAGGACGAGAACCAGACGTACTTCTACAGCGAGAAGCGCGCGACGAACAAGAACTGCTACTCGGGAAAGCAGCTGCCCGGCACGTTGCGCTACAACCCCGAGACGTTCACCGACCTCTCTCCCATGGAGGACCACTTCTCGCGCGAGGAGTACCCGTTTTCCGCCTCGGAGCACAAGCCGCGCTTCCGCTCCATCTCCATGCTGTCGAACAGCCCGGTCATGCGCGATTTGTGCAGCCACAACTACATCGAGCTCAACCGCGAGGACGCGGCCGATCTGGGCATCAAGGACGGCGACAAGGTATGCGCCACCACGCCGCTCGGCGACGTGAGCGAGGGCGTCGCCATGGTGCGCGCCGGACAGGTGAAGGGTGCGTTCGCGCTCGCGTTCGGCTACGAGCACCAGAACTACGGCGCCCAGGACATCGAGGTGGACGGCAAGGCCACGAAGGGCGACCCGGCCATCGCGGCAGGCGTGCGCATCCACCAGATGCTCGACCCCACGGTCACGGGCGTCACCGGCGATGACGTCATCAGCATCATCGCCGAGAACGACGCGGCGTCGCCCGGCCGTTGCGGCGGCATGTTCAAAATCGAGAAGGCTTAAGGGGGTAAGCGATCATGAACGAGAAAAAGCTTGGCATGCTGATCGATCTCTCCCTGTGCATCGGCTGCAACGCGTGCACCGTGGCCTGCAAGCGCGAGAACGACGTGCCCCTGGGCGCGTTCAACACCTGGATCGAGAGCTTCGACGTGGAGCGTCCCGACGGGCGCATCGCCCGCGCGAACGTGCCCAAGCAGTGCAACCACTGCGCCGACGCGCCCTGCGTGAAGGTGTGCCCCACAGGCGCGAGCTACCGCGCCGAGGACGGCACGGTGCAGATCGACCAGGACAGGTGCATCGGCTGCAAGTACTGCATGGCGGCGTGCCCGTACCAGGTGCGCTACCAGCTGGAGTCCGGCGAGGTGCAGAAGTGCACGTTCTGCCATCACCGCACAAGCGCCGGCCTGCTGCCCGCCTGCGTGGGCACGTGCGTGGGATACGCCCGCACCTTCGGCGACCTGAACGACCCGGAGAGCGACATCTCGAAGCGCCTGGCCGAGGCGAACGGCGGCGACGTCCTGTACGAGGACCTGGGGCTTAACCCCTCGCTGTACTATATCGGACTCAAGGAAACCGAGGCCATGCCGGTCGCGTCCGCCATCCACCGTGGCGGCAACGTCATGAAGCCGTACGAGGGGTGATGAAGATGGTTTGGGATGCATTCATAGCTGTTTACCTGTTCCTGGCCGGCCTGGGTGCCGGGGTGTTCGTCTTAGGCGCGCTCACGAACTGGGCCAAGACCCCGGCGCCGCGCATGAAGAGGATCGCGTTCGTCATCGCGCCGGTGGCCGTGGCCGTGGGCACGCTCGTGCTGGTGGTCGATGCGAAGGCCGGGTTCGCCAACCCGCTGCGCTTCTTCCTGCTGGTGTCCAACCTGAACTCCGTCATGGCCTGGGGCGTCATCATCTTGAGCGTGTTCTTGGCGGTGAGCGTGGTGGACTTGGCGCTGCTGCTCGTGCGCAAGAAGACGCCGAAGGCGCTCGACGTGGTCGGCATGGTGCTGGCCGTGTGCGTGGCCGCCTACACGGGCGTGCTGCTGGGCGACGCGGGCCTCGCGTTCCCGCTGTGGAACATGGCCATCCTGCCGTTGCTGTTCGTGGTGTCGGCCGCTTCCACCGGCATCGCCGCGGTGCTGCTGGTCACGTACCTTGCGGCGCCCGGCGAGGTGGAGGCGCTGCCGTTCCTGCCCAAGGCGGGGCTCGTCCTGCCGGTGCTGGAGCTGGTGCTGGTCGCGGTGCTGCTGGCCGTGACGGCCGGCGCGCCGGGCTCGGCGGCTGCAGCCGGCGCGACCTCGGTGGCGAATCTCGTGTCCGGTGCCTACGCCGTGCCGTTCTGGCTCGGGTTCGTGGTCGTGGGCTTGGTGCTGCCGTTCGCGCTCGAGCTCGCGCGGCATCGTGGTGCAGGCGCGTCGAAGGCTGCTGCGGTCGTTGGCGCTGCCGCCCCGGCCGCCGGTCCGGACGGCTCCGCTGCTGCCGCAGCGGCCGGCTCGGGCAAGGCGCTCGCCCTCGTGGGCGAGGCCGGCGTGCTCGTGGGCGGTTTCATGCTGCGCTACCTGGTGATCATGGCCGCGCTGGCGGTCGTGTTCGCCTAGCGTATGCTATGCTGGGGGCGGGGGCCTGCGGGCCCTCGCCCCCGCCCGTTCTTGCCCGGTACGGCCGGCGGACGCTCGGGAGGGCGCCCGCCGGCCGTACCGGACGGACCCGTTTTCCTCAAAACAATGGAGGTACTTCCCATGGACGATGCAACGCCCCTTTCTCCCGCTGAGCTGCGCGGCTTCGCCGTCATCGCCGAGGCCTGCGCCGAGGCGTTCCTGAACGAGCCCTCCGCGCAGATCGTGGACGACGTGGCCCGCGTGGCGCAGGCGCTCGGCGACGGCCGCTTCGACGGCGTCGTGGCCGACGAGGCGCTGCGGCAGCGCTACAGCGAGCGCTTCTTCGTGCCCACGAGCCCGCTCTACGTGCCGCTCTCCGAGTGCAGCGTGCGCGGTGCGGCCGAAGAGGGGGGCCGCGTGCGGTACGCGCCCGCCTCGGGCGCGCAGGCCGACCACGTGCTGAAGTGCTACCGGGCCGTCGGCTTCGACTACCGGGCGCTCGCGGGATTCGGCCCGGCCGTGGGCAGCCTGCACCCCGACTCGCTGGCCGCCGAGCTCGCGTTCATGGCGTTTTTGGCCCGCGCGGCCTCCGAAGCGGCGGGGGATGACCCGGCGGCGTCCGAGCGCGCGGCGGAGCTGCTGTGCCAGTTCGCCCGCGAGCATGCGAACGCGTGGCTGCCGAAGGCCGCCCGCCTGCTGGCGGCCGGCGACGACGACCTCTACGCCCGCGCCGCCGCCCTGGCCGCCGATGCGGTTGGGTCGATCGCCGGGTAGGCTTGCCCCTCGCGAAGGGTTCCCTGCTGGCGGCTCGCCGCGTGATGGCGGGTCGCCGATGCTCGAGATCCCGATCAACAGACGCTGAGCCACGGGCACTCTTCCGCCTCCTTTTCGCATAACTGCATATTTCTTGCCGAAACACCGAAAATAATGCAAATTGCGCTCATAATCCTCGTAAAAGTCGTATACTGACCCTCGACCTTTAAGGCGGTACGGAGAGACCGACAAGGTGCGCAGCAGAGCTTTCCCAGGATCACGTGCGCCTTTGTCCCCGACGAAGGCGTTTTTCGTATCTGCTGCCCGAGCGGAAGGAAGATTTTGAGCGAGATAGCGAACAAGCTCTTGGAGGGCACGTCGAAGCCCTCGCCGCGGCCGGCGATGCTCGTGCTGGAGGACGGCGCGGCGTTCCGCGGCACGTCATGCGCCGCCGAAGGCGAGGTGTACGGCGAGATCTGCTTCAACACGTCGCTCGAGGGCTACCTTGAGGTGGTGACCGACCCGTCCTACGCCGGCCAGATCGTCACCATGACGTATCCGCAGATCGGCAACTACGGCGTGAACGAGGATGACGCCCAGGCGGGCGAGCCCGCGCTGCGCGGCCTCGTGGTGCGCGATATGTGCACGGCGCCTTCGAACTGGCGCAGCAGGCAGAGCCTGCCCGACTACCTGCGCGATCACGGCGTGGTGGCCGTGGAGGGCGTGGACACCCGCGCGCTCGTGCGCCACGTGCGCGACTGCGGCGCCCAGCGCGCGGTGCTCTCCACCGTCGACGTGGACGAGGCGAGCCTTCTGCGCAAGGTGCGCGCGAGCGAGCCCCTCGTGGGGCAGAACCTCGCCGCCACGGTGTCGTGCGAGAAGCCGTACGCCGTGGGCGCAGGCGACCTGCCTGCGAGCCATGCGTTCGCCGTCGCGCCGCCAGTGCCTGCGCGCCACCGCGTGGTTGCCTACGACTGCGGCGCGAAGCGCTCCATCCTGCAGAACCTCGTGCGCTCGGGCTGCGAGCTCACGGTCGTGCCGTGGGACACGCCGGCGGAAGAGGTGCTGGCCATGGCCCCCGACGGCGTGTTCCTGTCCAACGGTCCCGGCGACCCCGAGGCCGTGGAGGGCACCTACTCGCAGGTGGAGAAGCTCTTGGGCCAGGTGCCCGTGTTCGGCATCTGCCTCGGGCACCAGATGATCGCGAAGGCCGCCGGCGCCGCCATCGAGAAGCTCAAGTTCGGCCACCGCGGCGGCAACCACCCCGTGATGAACCTGCTCACCGGCCGCGTGGAGATCACGGCGCAGAACCACGGCTTCGGCCTTCTGTTCCCGAGCCTGGGCGAGCTCGTGCCGGAGCTCTCGGGCGGATTGGCGCGCCACGAGGACGACCTGCGCTTCTGGGCGCGCGCCGGTATCGCGCCGGTCGTGGACAACCCGCGCTTCGGCCGCATCCGCCTCACGCACGTGAACTTGAACGACGGCACGGCCGAGGGAGTCGCCTTCCTCGACATCCCCGCGTTCAGCGTGCAGTACCACCCCGAGGCCTCGCCCGGCCCCACCGACGCCCACTACCTGTTCACCGCCTTCGGCCGCTTGATGGATTCCGCCGTTCTGACGAACGGCGGATCGGTCGACGCTGCGGCCGCGGCCGGCGCCCCATCTTGCCCTTCTGCTGTGGCTGGACGGACCAAAGTCCAGTCCAGCTTTGCATCAGGGCAATCTGGGGCGCCAGCCGCACCCTCGCTGACGCTGCCTGACCTGTACGAAACGGGCGGTTACCTCGACATCGACATCGCCGCCGACCGCCTCGCCGGCTGGACGTTCGGTGGACAAGCCGCCACCGCGGCGGGGGCCGCGGCAAAGGAGCAGGGTTCCTGTGGCGGAGCAGAATGCCTCGAGTCAACAAGCCAGCGGCTTGTTGACAAACACGATTCCCGACCGAGCGGCCGATCCGACGAGCTAAGCGGCCTTCGCGCCGCGTGCGAGCAGCCGCAGGTTCTGAAAGGCAAGATGCCCGCCACAGGAAGCCGTCAGGCAGGAGGGGAGGACTAATGCCTAAGCGCGACGACATCAAGACCATCCTCGTCATCGGGTCCGGACCCATCGTCATCGGGCAGGCGTGCGAGTTCGACTACTCGGGCGCGCAGGCGTGCAAGGTGCTCAAAGCCGACGGCTACCGCGTGGTGCTGGTCAACAGCAACCCCGCCACCATCATGACCGACCCGGGCCTGGCCGACCGCACCTACGTGGAGCCCATCACGCCCGAGTTCGTGGAGCAGGTCATCGCGAAGGAGCGCCCCGACGCGCTCCTGCCCACGCTCGGCGGCCAGACCGGCCTCAACACGGCCGTCGATCTGGCGCGCGCCGGCATCCTCGACAAGTACGGCGTGGAGATGATCGGCTGCGACCTGGCCGCCATCGAGCGCGGCGAGGATCGCAAACTCTTCAACGAGTGCATGGCCGAGCTCGGCATCGAGACGTCGCGAAGCGGCTACGCCTATTCAATCGCCGATGCCGAGGCTATCGTGGCCGAGCTCGGCTACCCGGTGGTGCTGCGCCCCTCGTTCACGCTCGGCGGCGCGGGCGGCGGCATCGCGCACGATCAGGCCGAGCTGCACGAGATCGTGGGGCAGGGCCTGGAGCTGTCGCCGGCGGGCGAGGTGCTCGTGGAGGAGAGCATCGAGGGCTGGAAGGAATACGAGATGGAGGTCATGCGCGACCATGCCGGCAACGGCATCATCGTGTGCTCCATCGAGAACTTCGACGCCATGGGCGTGCACACGGGCGACTCCATCACGGTCGCGCCCGCGCAGACGCTCTCGGACGTGGAGTACCAGCGCATGCGCGCGGCGTCGCTCGCCATCCTGGAGAAGATCGGCGTGGAGACGGGCGGCTCCAACGTGCAGTTCGCCGTCAACCCCGACAACGGCCGCATGATCGTGATCGAGATGAACCCGCGCGTGTCGCGCTCCTCGGCGCTCGCGTCGAAGGCCACGGGCTTTCCCATCGCGAAGGCGGCGGCGAAGCTGGCCGTGGGCTACACGCTCGACGAGATCGTGAACGACATCACGAAGGCCACCCCGGCGTGCTTCGAGCCCTCCATCGACTACTGCGTGGTGAAGGTGCCGCGCTTCGCGTTCGAGAAGTTCCAGGGCACCGACGACACGCTGTCCACGCGCATGAAGGCCGTGGGCGAGATCATGGCCATCGGCCGCACGTTCGAGGAGGCGCTGGGGAAGGCCATGCGCTCGCTGGAGAACGGACGCTCGGGCCTGGGCGCGGACGGGAAGGACGCGGGCCTGCCGGACGGCGAGGCGTTCGACGACCTCGTGGCGCGCCCCACGGCCGACCGCGTGTTCTACCTGGCCGAGGCGCTGCGCCGCGGCTGGACGGTGGAGCGCGTATGCGCGGCCACGGGCATCGACCCCTTCTTCATCTCGCGCATGGCCGACATCGTGCGCGTGCAGGAGAACCTGCGCGGCATGCACCTCGACGAGCTGGATGCCGACGCGTTCCGCCTGCTCAAGCGCATGGGCCTCTCCGACGCGCAGATCGCGCACCTCACGGGCTCAGACGAGCTCACCGTGCGCACGTGCCGCAAGCTTTTGGGCGTGAGGCCGGCGTTCAAGACCGTCGACACCTGCGCGGCCGAGTTCCCCAGCTCCACGGCCTACCACTACAAGACCTACGACGCCGACGAGACCGAGGTCGCGCCCAAGACGCGCCGCCGCGCCATGATCCTCGGCGCGGGCCCGAACCGCATCGGCCAGGGCATCGAGTTCGACTACTGCTGCGTGCACGCGTCTTACGCGCTCGCCGAGGCCGGCTTCGAGACCATCATGGTGAACTGCAACCCCGAGACCGTGTCCACCGACTACGACACCTCCGACAAGCTGTACTTCGAGCCGCTCACGTTCGAGGACGTCATGGACATCGTGGACGTGGAGCGCCCGGACGGCGTGGTGGTCACGCTGGGCGGCCAGACGCCGCTCAAGCTGGCGAATGCGCTCGCGGAGGCGGGGGTGCCCATCATGGGGACCTCGCCGGAGGCGATCGATTTGGCCGAGGACCGCGACCGCTTCAGCGCCATCCTCGACGAGTTGAACATCACCTACCCGGCCGCCGGCATGGCCTCCACCTACCAGGAGGCCTGCGTCGTGGCCGACCAGATAGGCTTCCCCCTGCTCGTGCGCCCGAGCTACGTGCTGGGCGGGCGCGGCATGGGCATCGTGTACGACGGTGCCCAGCTGGAGAAGTACATGGCCGAGGCCGCGAAGATCTCGCCCGACCACCCGGTGTACCTCGACCGCTTCCTCGAGGGCGCGGTGGAGGTGGACCTCGACGCGCTCTCGGACGGGAGCCAGGTGTACGTGGGCGGCGTGCTCGAGCACATCGAGATGGCCGGCATCCACTCGGGCGACTCGGCCTGCTGCACGCCGCCGTTCGCGCTGTCCGAGGCGCTCGTGTCGCAGCTGCGCTCCGTCGCGCGCGACCTGGCGCTGCGCCTGGGCGTGGTGGGGCTCATCAACATCCAGTTCGCTATCAAAGACCAGGTCATCTACATTATCGAGGCCAACCCGCGCGCCAGCCGCACCGTGCCGTTCGTGTCGAAGGCCACGGGCGTGCCGCTGGCGAAGATGGCCGCGCGCGTCATGGCGGGGGAGAAGGTGGCCGACCTGGGCCTGCCTCCCGACGACCGCCGCCTCGAGCACTACAGCGTGAAGGAGGCCGTCATGCCCTTCGGCCGCTTCCCCGGCGCGGACACGGTGCTCGGCCCCGAGATGAAGTCGACCGGCGAGGTCATGGGAATCGCCGGCAACTTCCCGGCCGCGTTCGCCAAGACGCAGCTGGCCATCAGCTACGCGCTGCCCGAGGGCGGCACCGTGTTCATCAGCGTGTGCGACCGCGATAAGCGCGCCATCGTGTCCATCGCGCGCGACATCGTGCGCCTGGGCTTCAAGGTGGTGGCCACGGGTGGCACGGCCCGCGCCCTGCGAGCGGCCGGCGTGGACTGCGAGGAAGTGAAGAAGGTGCACGAGGGCGCGCCCAACGTGCTCGACCGCATCGCCGCCGGCGAGATAGCGCTCATGATCAACACGCCGTTCGGCCACGCCACGCGCGCCGACGGCTACGAGTTGCGCCTGGAGGCCGTGAAGCACGGCGTGACCCACGTCACGAACCTGGCCGGCGCCCAGGCCATGGTGGCCGGCATGGAGATGGCCCGCGCGAACGGCCTCGCCGTGGTGGCCTTGCAGGACCTTCCCCAGTGGGGGTAGCGAAACGCTGATGACCGGTTGCCGGCAGCCTCGCCCATCCGCGGTTGCCGGCAACTCGCAAAGAACTTGCCATGTGACACGCTCGGTGATAAGATATCTAGCAAGATATCTTATAGGAGGTGCGCGAATGTCAAGGATCGTCGACAAGGTAACGCAGCTTTGCGCTTGGGGAACGTCGCGTGCCGTTCGCATTCCCAAGGATATGTGCGAGCGCATGGGGATCGATGTGGGTGCGCGCTTGACGATGAGTCTCGGCCATGACGAGCGCGGCTCGTTCATGCTCGTTCGACCCGAGGAGGTCGAGCATCGCGTCTATCGAGATATCCCCTATGTTTCCATGGACGAGCTTTTTGCGGGATACACGGGAGATTATCAGCCAGGCGAATACGATTGGGGCAAGGACGTGGGCGCCGAGGTGATTCCATGATCCTCGAGCAAGGCGATGTCATCATGGTCGATTTCAACCCGTCGATCGGCCATGAGCCGGCAAAGATCCGTCCAGCTGTCGTTGTGAGCGGTTACGGTTTCAATTCCCGTGCGAACCTCGTTGCCGTCGTGCCGACAACCACCAAAGACAACGGGTATCCGCTTCATTTGCCTGCGAAATGCTCGGGACGCCCCATAGGTTTCGCCTGCGTGGAGCTGCTGCGGACCATAGACGTTCGACAACGAGGGTACGAATACCTGGGATGCGCAGACGATGATACTGTGCGCGCTATCCTCGCTTCCATTCGGGGAATGCTGGAACTGCGTTGATCCTTAGCCGTCCAGGAACTCCGCGAGCAGGCGGTCGGGGTCTTCCAGGAAGCGGTGGAGGGCGTCCCATTCCATGGTCTGCTCGAGGCTTACGCGGCGCACCTCGTCCTCGAACTGGTGGACGGGGCCTTGCCGAGGTCGCCCATTGCGTGCGAGTGGGCGATGTCGGGCGCTGCGACTATGGCTCCCGCCGGCTCGTGCGGCACGGCGGACACGTCGAGCATGGCCATGAGCACGCCCATGTAGTTGAGCGTCCGTTTGTCGAATTGGCGCATCGGCGTTCGGGATGCTACCGAGCATGCGGGGGGGGGGTCTTCGCGTTTCGAGCCTCTCGAGTGCACAGAAATGGCCTCTGTGAAGCTCTGGCGAGGCGCTTTGTCGGCTCTGGCATTTTCCGACCAGGGGAAATGATCTTCCTGCAAGCCATGGGCGTTCGCTTGGGGCGCTGAAACCTGCCAAATCGCTTCACAGCGGCCATTTCTGTGCGTCGGCGAGGCGTTTTCGGCGACATTCCCTTTCCGACGTCGTTCCCGATGCTCATCCAACGTCGTGACGTTTTGCGACCGACGGGTCGATTTGGGCGCTCCCATGGACTTTTCCGTGGCATTTCAGCCTGTCAGATGCGTGCAGACCCATGCAGGTGCTACAATCGGCCACCGAGAGACGAAGACGCGCCGCGGCAGTCGGCCGCCGACGCAGAACCGAAAGGCAAGAACGTGGCACTCGTCAACGAGCGGGCGCGCATCCTCGGCAACGAGGAGGTCGGCCCCAACCTCTACCTCATGGAGCTCGCGGCCCCGCGCATCGCGGCCAGCATCGAGCCGGGGCAGTTCGTGCATATGAAGGTGCCGAACATGGAGGCGCACATCCTGCGCCGTCCGTTCTCGGTGTACGCGCGCGATGCGGCTGCCGGCACGCTCGAGATCCTCTATCAGGCCGTGGGGTTCGGCACCGACCATATGACGCGCATCGAGCCCGAGCGCTGTGAGCACGTCTCGGGAGCGGAGCTTATCGGCCCGGTCGGGCGCGCCTGGCAGCCGCCCGAGGACGCGTGCCGCGCGCTCCTCGTGGGAGGCGGCGTGGGCGCGGCCCCGCTCTTCATGCTGTGCGAGCAGTTGGTCGGCGCCGGCGTGCGCACGGACGTCGTGCTGGGCGCGCAGACCGCCTCGGCGCTCACCTGTCGCGTGCGCTACGAGGCGCTGCTCGACGCGCCGCCGCGCTGCGCCACCGACGACGGCAGCTTCGGCCGGGAGGGCTTCTGCACCTCGCTCGTGAAGGAGGCGCTCGCCGAGGCGGATGCGGCGGGAGAGCCGTACGACTACCTGGCCGTATGCGGCCCGGAGCCCCTCATGAAGATCGTTGCCGGCATGGCGGCCGAGGCGGGCGTGCCCTGCGAGGTGTCCCTCGAGAAGCGCATGGCGTGCGGTGTCGGAGCCTGCCTGTCGTGCGTGGTGGACACGGTGGACGGCAAGAAGCGGGCCTGCGTCGACGGCCCGGTGTTCGATGCGCGGAAGGTGGTGTGGTAGATGGCGACGATGGGCGCTGGTCCGCGCACGACGGCCCCCACAAGCGTGCGCATGGCCGTGAACCTGGGCGGCCTCAAGATGAAGAACCCGGTCACCGTGGCGTCGGGCACGTTCGCCGCCGGCCGCGAGTACGGCGACTTCGTGGACGTGGCCTCGCTCGGCGCCGTCACCACGAAGGGCGTGTCCCTGAACGGCTGGGAGGGCAACGCGAGCCCCCGCATCGCCGAGACGCCCTCGGGCATGCTCAACTCCATCGGGCTGCAGAACCCCGGCGTCGCGCACCTGAAGGAGCACGACCTGCCGTGGCTGGCCGAGCGCGGCGCGACGACCATCGTGAACGTGTCGGGCCACAGCTTCGACGAGTACGTGCAGGTTATCGAAGCGCTCGAGGACGCGCCGGTGGACGCCTACGAGGTGAACATCTCGTGTCCGAACGTGGACGCGGGCGGCATGACCATCGGCACGTGCGCCGATAGCGTGGAGGCCGTGGTGTCCCGCTGCCGCGCCGCCACGAAGCGCCCGCTCATCGTGAAGCTCACCCCCAACGTCACCGACGTCACCGAGATCGCGCGCGCCGCCGTGGCCGCCGGCGCCGACGCGCTCTCGCTCATCAACACGCTGCTCGGCATGGCCGTCGATGCGGAGCGCCGCCGCCCCGTGCTCGCGCGCGGCGTGGGCGGCCTGTCGGGCCCGGCCGTGAAGCCGGTGGCGCTGCGCATGGTGTGGGAGGTGCGCAAGGCCGTGGACGTGCCGCTGCTCGGCATGGGCGGCATCTCGTGCGCGACCGACGCGGTGGAGTTCATGCTGGCGGGGGCCACGGCGGTGGCCGTCGGCACCGCGAATTTCGTGAATCCGCACGCCACGGTTGAAATCATCGACGGAATAGCGCAGTATTGCGAGAGGCACGGAGTGAAAGACGTGCAGGAGCTGATAGGAGCGTTGGAATGGTGAATTCGTTCGAGGAGATCCCCGCGCGCGACCGCGTGATCGTGGCGCTCGACTGCGGCATCGAGGAGGCCTTCGACCTCGCCGACCAGCTGCAGGGCAAGGCCACGTGGATGAAGGTGGGCATGACGCTGTTCTACGCGAACGGCCCGGCCATCGTCTATGCCCTCAAGGAGCGCGGCTTCAAGGTGTTCCTCGACCTCAAGTTCCACGACATCCCGCACCAGGTGGAGGGCGCCGCGTACGCCGCCGCCGGCAGCGGGGCCGACATGCTCACCATGCACACGGTGGGCGGCGTCGACATGATGGCGGCCGCCCAGAAGGGCGCCGAGCGCGCGGCCGCCGAGTACGGCCACGAGGTTCCGGCGACGCTCGGCATCACGGTGCTCACCAGCATGAACGACGCGGCGCTCGCCGAGACGGGCGTGAGCCGCGCCATGGCCGACCAGGTGGTGGTGCTCGCCGAGCAGGCCAAGCGCGCCGGCATCTCCGGCGTGGTGGCCTCGCCGCAGGAGGCTGCGCGCCTGCGCGAGATCCTGGGGCCGGACGCCTACATCGTCACGCCGGGCGTGCGCCCCGCCGGTGCCGCCAAGGGCGACCAGAGCCGCGTGGCAACGCCTGCCGAGGCGTTCGCCAACGGCGCCTCGCACATCGTGGTGGGCCGTCCCATCACGCAGGCCGACGACCCTGCCGCCGCGTTCGAGGCCATCGCGGCCGAGCTGTAGCGCTCAGAACGCAGGTTTTCCCAGATCGCGCCATAAAGGTGACGATTGGGCGACGAAACGCGGTTTGACAGCGCTTTCGTTCGTACAATGTGTGAAGCCTGCTGGAATTTTTGGATTTTATGGCAATCGACAAGGCAAAACGGCGGATTGCGTGCTAGTATCACGGCATCGTTTCAAACAGAAGGAGAGAAACACGATGGCTATTCCTCAACTCAGCCCCGAAGAGCGTCAGGCCGCTTTGGAGAAGGCGAAGGCCGCCCGCATCAAGCGCGCCGAGGTTCGCGACGACCTGAAGTCGGGCAAGCTCAGCCTTGAGAAGGTGCTCGAGATGAAGAACGATCCGGTCGTCGGCCGTATGAAGGTGTCCACGCTCATCGAGACGCTGCCTGGCTACGGCAAGGCGAAGGCCGAGAAGATCATGAAAGAGCTTCAGATCGCCGAGAGCCGCCGTTTGCGCGGTTTGGGCGAGCGGCAGCAGACCGCCTTGCTGGAGCGCTTGGGCTAAGCGCGCATGCGCTGCGGCAATCTGTTCGTCATCTCTGGGCCATCGGGTGCCGGCAAGGGCACTCTGGTGGCCCGACTTGTGCGTGAGGTCCCCGATGCCTGGGTGTCCGTTTCGGTGACGACGCGGGCACCGCGGGTCGGCGAGGTTGATGGCGTGCACTACCGCTTCGCCACCGACGAGGAGTTCGAACGCCTCGTGGAGGGCGATGGCTTGCTTGAGTGGGCGACGTACGGCGGCAATCGCTATGGAACGCCGCGCGCCGACGTTGAAGAGCATATTGCACGGGGAGACCAGGTCATCCTCGAGATCGACGTCCAAGGCGGCTTTCAGGTGCGCGAGAGGATGCCCTCCGCGCATCTCGTATTCGTGGAGCCGCCGTCCCTTCAGGCGCTCGAGAGCCGCCTGCGAGGGCGGGGCACCGAGACAGAGGAGGAAATCGCCGCGCGCATGCAGGCAGCGCAGGTGGAGCTTTCCCGGAAGATGGAGTATGATGTTCGGCTGGTGAACGACGATCTGGACAAGGCCGTCCGCGCTTTGGTTGATTACGTCGACGAGCAAGCCGAAGAGAGCATGAGGTTGAACGCCCAATGAGCATTATTGAACCGAAGATCGACGTCCTCTTGGACAAAACCGACAATGATCGCTTCCTGCTGTGCGCCCTTGCTTCGAAGCGAGCGCATGACATCAACGACATGATGCGCGGTCAGCGCGATCGCGCCATCCAGCTTCAAACGGCTGTGGAAATCGCCCGTGCAGCAGACAAGAAGCCCTTGTCCCTTGCGTTCGGCGAAGTGGCCCGTGGGGAAGTGTCTTACGATCCTGCGTCCATCGACGTCAAAAACCACTGAGATTTCACCGTTCTTCGAACAACGAAGCGAGCTGACGCTGCGAAGCCCCGAGGCACCTGAACCTGCCGCTCCAAGCATTCCTCGCGTACCGAAGTGCGCTTCGGAATGCTTTCGCGGCAATCTCGAGCGCCTCGGGGCTTCTCGCTGACCTGCTACGCCAACCGGCGCGCTTGCTTTCGCGCTTTGCGCGAATCCTGCGACCTGCGCGGTTGGGGTTCGATCCTGCACGGATCGTTTGGACTTGCGAGCCGAGGGGTTTCCATGACTGAATTCCAACGCATCATTCTTGTGCACTACCATGAGATTGGCTTGAAAGGCCGCAACCGCTCCACGTTCGAGATGAGGCTGCTCAAGAACCTCGAGGCGCTGCTCGCGCCGTTTCCCGTGGTGACGATCCACCGCATCGCGGGGCGACTGTGCGTGTTTTTGCGCGAAGGCTGCGACTGGGAGACGGCGAAAGGCGCGGCTGATTTGACGGCCGAGGTTCCGGGCGTGGCGCGCGTGTCATGCGGATTCAAGTGCGAGCGCGACCTGGATGCCATGTCGCAGGCGGCGCTCGCGGCTATGGCCGAGGCGGGCGAGTTCTCCACGTTCAAGGTGGCGGCGCGGCGCAACCACACCGACTTCGCCACCGGGTCGATGGAGATGAACAAGATCATCGGCGGCGCGCTCTGCGAGGCATGCCCCGACAAGGGCGTGCGCATGAAGAACCCTGACGTCACGGTGGGGGTTGAGGTCGTGCAGAACGCGTCGTACGTCTACGCGCGCTCCGTGCCGGGCGTCGGGGGCTTGCCGGTGGGCAGCTCGGGCAAGGTGGTGTGCCTGCTGTCGAGCGGCATCGACTCGCCGGTGGCCACGTGGAAGCTGGCGCGCCGCGGCGCGGTGTGCATCGGCGTGCACTTCTCCGGTCGCCCGCAGACCTCGGACGCGAGCGAGTACCTGGTGGACGACATCGCGCAAGTGCTCGAGCGCACGGGCTGCATCGCACGCGTGTACACGGTGCCGTTCGGCGACTGCCAGCGCAAGATCGCGCTCACGGTGCCGCCCGAGCTGCGCGTCATCATGTACCGCCGCCTCATGTTCAAGGTGGCCGAGGAGATCGCCCGCCGAGAGGGCGCGGGCGCCCTTGTGACGGGCGAGAGCCTGGGGCAGGTGGCTTCGCAGACGCTCGACAACATCCGCTGCACCGACGCAGCGGTGGAGTTGCCGGTGTTCCGACCGCTTATCGGCACCGATAAGATCGAGATCATAGGCGAGGCCGGGCGGTTGGGGACCTTCGAGATCTCCTCTCAGGACGCACCGGACTGCTGCACGCTGTTCATGCCGCGCGCGCCCGAGACGCATGCGAAGCTGCCCGTCGTCCTCGAGGCCGAGTCGGCGCTGCCCGTCGAGCGCTGGGTGGGAGAGCTGGTCGGGGCAGGCGAGGTTCGCGACTACGCCTGCCCCGCATACAAGCCGAAAAATGAGCGGCGGTAGGAAGCCCGCCTGGCTCCGTCGCCGACGAAGGGGGCTCGCGCATAGCGCGGGCCCCCTTCGCGTTTCATGGTCGCGAGCTGAAGCCGTTCCTACGGGATTCGATCAGCATCTTGGAGGTGCTAGCGCGGCGCGGGAAGAGCGTGTCGAAAACAAGGCGGGTTCGCGTTGGAGGCGTGTGCGTGCGATGTCGAGATTGCGAGGGGGCGGATGGACGATTCGTTGGATGCACGCCATCGGAGCGCAAGGCTGACGCGCTATGATGGAATCGGATCGAAGGAGGATGAGGGGCATGTCGTTCACCGAAGAGGCCGAGTCGTGGCGTTCTAAAGCGCATTTGGGCGGGGCGCGCCTTCCCGTGCTCGTGGGGGTGACGGCCATTGCCGCCCTCGTGCTCGTGTTCGCCGGAAAGGCGCTTTTCGATGCCGCATCTGCGGATGCGTTCGTCGTCGAACGCGAAGGGCAAGAGCAGGCCGAAGGAGCGCAAGCGGAGGGGGAGGGAGAGGGGGCCGGCGAGGCGCGCACCGTTGTGGTGCACGTGGGCGGCGCGGTGGCGGAACCGGGCGTGCGCGAACTGGCGGAGGGGTCGCGCGTGCAGGATGCCGTGGAGGCTTCGGGCGGGTTTGCCGAAGGTGCCGCCTCCGACGCGCTCAACCTCGCGAGGGTTCTCGCCGACGGGGAGCAGGTGGTGGTGCCGACGCTCGAGGAGGTCGCAGGGTCGCAGGATGGGGGCTCGTCTACGACGGAGGCGGGATCGTCTCCAGGTGCTGCTTCGGGCGGCAAGGTGAACATCAACAGGGCGTCGGTTGCCGAGCTTGACGAGCTGCCTGGCGTGGGGCCCTCGACGGCGGAGAAGATCGTGGCGGACCGCGAGGCGAATGGGCCTTTCTCGACGATCGAGGACCTCAAGCGGGTGTCGGGCATCGGCGACAAGAAATACGAGGATCTCGCGGATCTCGTATGCGTCGGATGAGGCCTCGTCCTTCGGCCCTGCCTCCCCGACCGTCCCTTCCGCCGACGCTCGGCTGCGCGCTCGGACTGTGGGGCTCTTGCGCGCTCTCTCTTTCCCTTGCGGAGGGGTGGTCGCGCGAGACGTGCTTGGCCGTCGGCATCGTGTCCGCCTTGTGCGCGCTCATCGCGATGGTCGGGCTTTGGCGACGCAGGGCGGTCCAGGCGTGGTCATGCGTTCTCGGTTTGGCGCTTGGAATCGTGTGCGCATGCGGCTGTGCCGCCTCGCAGCACGATCTGGCTGCCGACGCTCGCGGGTTGTCTGGTTTGTGGAGGCTCGAGGCTGTGGAGGATGGCAAGGCCGGTCCGTTCGGGCCATCCTGCGTCATGCGCGCAGTTGCCAGCGACGGTCGCTCTTTCCTCGTGCGTGCGAGCTTCGGCGAGGGTGCTTCGATCCCGCGCTACGGCGAGGTGTTCGAGGGGGCTGCCTCGCTTGAGGCGCCACGGGAGGCTTCGAGGTCGTATTTCTGGCGAGAGGGGATAGCGGCAGAGGCGCGCGTCGCGGAGGCGGAGAAGGCGGAGCGTGGCGGCATCGTCGGCGCGCTCGTCGCGGCGAGGTCGGCGGCCATAGATGCCATAGGGAGCGCGGGGGAGGGGGACGGCCCCGCCGTGCTCGGCGCGCTCGTGTGCGGATGGAGGGGGTTGCTCGACGAGGGGGATGCCTACGGAGCCTATCAGGCGGCGGGCCTCGCCCACCTTGTGGCGGTGTCGGGGGCGCATCTGTCCATTGTGGCGGCCTGCTCGATGGCGGTCTTGCGTTTCGCGCGCGTGCCTCGCGCGGCAGCGTGCGTGATCGAAGGGGGGCTCCTCCTTTCCTATCTCGTGCTTTCGGGGGCGCCGGTGTCGGCTGTGCGCGCTGCGGTCATGGCTTTCGCAGGCATCCTCTCATTCGCGGTGCGTCGGCGGCCTGCGGCTCTTGGCGCCCTTTCGGTGTGCATTATCGGCTGCGTCTCTCTTTCGCCGACGACCGCGCTCTCCGTCTCCTTCGCGCTTTCGGCGCTCTCTACGCTCGGCATCGTGCTGTTCGCGAGCTTGTTCACGTCATGGATGTCTTCCGTCGCGCCTCGCGCTCCGCGCGTCGTGTCCGAAGGGCTCTCCCTCACGTTCGCTTCGGGAATCATGGCCACGCCGTTGTCTGCGGCTCTGTTCTCCCAGATGCCGCTTGTCGCTCCGCTGGCGAATGCGGTTGCAGGCCCTCTGTTTCCGCTTGTATGCGCTGCAGGCCTCGCCGCATGTGTCCTTTGCCTGCTCATCCCGGCTCTCGTCCCGCTGCTCATGCCACTGGCGGCAGGTACGGCGAGCTGCTTGACGGGGGTTGTGCGGGTGCTTGCCTCCGTTCCGTATGCGAGCGTGCCCGTCGATGTTCCCCTCGTCGCGGCCCTTGCTGTCTCGGGAGGCGTCGCGGCAGCGCTGTGGATCGCATGGCCTCGTCCACGCCGCCGGGTGCTTGCGATCCTCGCCGCCGCTTCGGCGCTTGCGGCAATATGCGCGGTCGTGGTCGCGCCGCGGTTGTCGGGCGATGAGATCGTGATGCTCGACGTGGGACAGGGCGATGCGTTCGTCGTGCGAAGCCGAGGGGCGGCGGTGCTCGTGGACACGGGCAACCAGGACCGTCTTCTGCGCGAGGCCCTTGCGCGGCATGGAGTACTCAGGCTCGATGCGGTGCTGGTCACCCATGGAGATGACGACCATATGGGATCGCTCGCCTCTCTTGCTGGCATAGTGGAGGTCGATCGCGTGTTCGTGGCTCAGGGAGCCTTCTCGTGCGGATGCGAGTCGTGCGAGAGGCTTCTGGCCGATGCTCGCTCGCTCGTGGGGGAGGCCAACGTCGTGGGCCTCTCGCAAGGCGACGGACTGCGCGTCGGGGCGTTCGCCCTCGAGGTGGTGTGGCCCGCATCGTTTTCGGAGGAGGGCGGCAACGCCGACAGCGTGTGCCTTCTTGCCGATGCCGATGTGGACGGCGACGGCGCGCGCGATTGGCGAACCCTCTTCGTGGGAGACGCGGAGCGCGAAGAGCTGCGCGCCCTCATCGATGCAGGTCTCGTCGGAGCCGTCGACGTGTACAAAGTGGGGCACCATGGCTCCAAGAACGCCCTCGACGAGGAGGAGGCCGCCACGCTCTCGCCTCGCATCGCTCTTGTGAGCGTGGGCGCGAACAACCGCTACGGCCATCCTGCATCCGAGACGCTCGAGCGTCTCGAAGCGGTGGGCGCGTCGATTCGCCGCACCGATGAGGAAGGAGACGTTTCATGCAGATTCGGCCCTGATAGGATCGAGGTCGGCACCCTGCGGTAAAATGACGGTCATGACTGCTCAGAAGAAATCGGACGCCCCTTTGCTTCCCGTGTATCTCGTCGTGGGGGAGGATGCCCTCAAGCGCGACGCCGTCGTGAAGCGCCTTCGCGCGAGGCTCTCCGCGATGGGCGACCTGTCGTTCAACGCCGACGAATTCGACGGGGAGGCGGCGACGGGCGCGGACATCGTGGGGGCCTGCAACACCGTGCCCTTCGCAAGCCCCGTACGCCTTGTGGAGGTGCGGGCGGCCGACAAGCTCGCGAAAGCCGATTCCGAAGAGCTCGTCTCGTACCTTGGTGCGCCGAACGAGACCACGGTGCTCGCGCTCGTCGCCGAAAAGCTGGCCAAGAACACGCGTTTATACAAGGCCGTGGCGGCGCACGGCAAGATGGCTGTCATCGATTGCGCTCCGCCTAAGCGTTACGAGCTGCCGAAGATGGTGCGTTCGATGGCGGTCGGCCATGGTGTGACGCTCACTGAGGCGGCGGCGGCGAAGCTCGTGGAGCTTGTGGGCGAAGACACCGTTCGCCTCGACGGCGAGATCGGAAAGATCGCACTTGCGCATCGCGGTCCCGACGCCGTCGGCGAGCGCGAGGTCATCGGGATGGTGGGCCGTACGGCGGAGGCGAAGCCTTGGGAGTTCGTGGACGCCTTCGCGGCGCGCGATCCGGGTCGCTGCGTTTCGCTGCTAGGACGTATGGAGTCGATCTCCCCTCATGCGCTCATGGCCATGTGCACGACCCGGCTGAGGGAGCTCATCTGCGCGCGCAGCATGATCGATCGCGGAAACCCCCGCGGCATCGCCGCAGCGCTCAAGGCGCCCGAGTGGCGCGTCAAGAACCATGCTGCGTGGGCCCGTGGTTTCTCCGTCGCCGAGCTGCGCTCGGCCCTTGTGTCGGCTCGCGATGCCGAGCGTGCCATGAAAAGCGGTGCGGACGCGCACGCCGCCTTTCTCGAATGGGCGCTGAGCGTTGCCGCGAGACGGTAGGGCTGTTGCTGCGCGCCTCCGCGTCGGGGCTTTTCTGCGACGATTCGAGCGCTCGTTCGCGCCGAACGTCTCGCGATGCGCAAACTTTCGCCGATCAATGCCGGATTCCAGGAGAAAAAAGGGGGCCATCGCCGCATTGCATGCTGCGTCTTCCCAGCTCGCGAAGATGCATGGCGAAACGAGGGGCCTTGTGGACGGGGCCGGTTTCGATAGCGATCCGACGGATTCTGCGGCGAAAAGGCCGATCCCGCTGTGAATTGGGCCGCAGCATGCCGAGCCGTGTCGCTCCTGATTCGTCGGCGGAAGGCTGCGAGCTGCGAGGTATCGTCGATTCGTGCAAGTGCTCGAAGACGCGTGCGCCAGCGGTGGGTCGTTCATCCTCTTCGAGCCGAGAGGCCCCCGGTGCTCCGGGGGCCTCTCGGCTCTTGATATGCGGAAGGATCGCTGGGCGATACCCTGTCGGATCGGTTACTCGGCGGCTTCTTCGGCGCCCTCGGCGGCAGCCTCGGCTTCGGCTTTGGCGGCCTCTTCGGCCTCCTTCGCCTTGCGCTTCGCGGCGGCGGCCTCCTCCTTGAGCTGCTTCTCGCGGCGCTTCGCCTTCGCTTCGGAGGCGGCCTTCATTTCCGCCTTGCGCTCCGCCTTGCGCTCGGCCTTCTTGGAACCGGTCTTCTGCTCCTTCTTCTCCGGCTTCACATAGGCGGCGCGATCGGCGTCCGTGACGATGCCGTTGACGAGGTTCATGATGCCGCTCTTGCGGTTGGCGGCTTGGTTCTTGTGGATGACGCCCTTCGCGGCAGCCTTGTCCATGAGGCGGCATGCGGCGCAAGCGGCGGCGTAGGCCTCGGCGCCGTTGTCTGCGGCCACGGCATCCTTCACGTGGCGGGTTGCGGTCTTGAGCTGGCTCTTCACCGCGCGGTTGCGCAGACGGGCCTTCTCGTTGGTGATGATGCGCTTTTTCTGGCTCTTGATGTTGGCCATGGGTTTCTTCCTCCAATGGGTCGTGCTCGATTTTTTGCTACGTCCTTTACGCGCAAAAGCGTTGCGGGCGCGCGGTCCGAGGGGCCGGCGGCGCCGACCGTCGCGCGCGATCCGCACAGGATCGGCCCGTCTCTTATCGAGGCGGTGCGAGCACGAGAGGAGCGGGCGGGATTTCTCCGTTCCCTGACCGGTCAGGTCGCCAGCGAGACGAATCCTCGAGAGCAGCCACGTCTGCGGATTCGGCGATGAGGGCATCGCGCGCACGTATCGCTGTATGCACAATGCGATAGAATAGCAAAGGTTTCGATGGTTTGCACGAAGAATCGCGAAATCGCGCGTTTTTTCTTTTCGCGTTCGAAAGGAGCTCCCATGCCCGTCTTCTCCCAGCGAGGAGCGCGCGCAGTCGCCCTCGTCCTCGCGGCCTTCGCGGCCGCGGCTCTGCCCGCTGGATGCTCGGGCGGCGGGCAGCACCAGGTGATCGGTGCGGGCGCGGCCTGCTCGTCCTGCCATGCCGACGAGAAGGCCGTCTTCGAGCTTGCCGGGGTTCCCGACGGCGTTCTCGAAAGCGCATCGCAGGTGATCGTGGAGACGCGGTCGGAGAGCGTGTCCGTGTGCGTTCCGCTGTTCCTGTCCGAAGACGGGTCGCGCTACGTTCCCGAGGAGCGCGAGCGAGCGTCTGCGGAGGACGGTCGTGCCGAGCTTACGCTCAAGGACGGTCTGTGGGCCCTCTGCGTCGACGAGGGGGCCAGCTCCAGATCGGTGCTCGTGCACGTGGATTCCTCTCGATCCGATGCGGCGACGGTCGAGCTGTGACGATTCCCACCCGCCCTATTCGCACCCCGTGGTCCCGGTTTGCCCGGGATGCCCGTCCGTGGGTTTTCGGCGCTTACCGTCCCCGCAGCCTGAGGCGGGTGTCGCCAGGGGGGCCGAATAAGGTAGAATGGTCCTCGTTCTTCCAAGGCTACGAAGCGAAAGACAGGACATGACCGACCCGAACCACATCCGCAACTTCTCCATCATCGCGCACATCGACCACGGCAAGTCGACGCTCTCGGACCGCATCCTCGAGCTCACCGGCACCGTGGCGAGCCGCGACATGCAGGAGCAGCTGCTCGACAGCATGGACATCGAGCGCGAGCGCGGCATCACCATCAAGAGCCAGGCCGTGCGCGTGGACTACACGGCCGACGACGGCCAGACCTACCAGTTCAACCTCATCGACACGCCGGGCCACGTGGACTTCACCTACGAGGTGTCCCGCTCGCTGGCCGCGTGCGAGGGCGCCGTGCTCGTGGTGGACGCCACGCAGGGTGTGGAGGCGCAGACCGTGGCCAACGCCATGATGGCCATGAACGCGAACCTCGAGATCATCCCGCTCATCAACAAGATCGACCTGCCGGCCGCCGAGCCCGACCGCGTGCGCGAGGAGATAGAGGAGGGCCTCGCCATTCCCGCCGACGACGCGGTGCTCGCCTCCGGCAAGACCGGCGCGGGCGTGCACGATCTGCTCGAGGCTGTGGTGTACAACATACCGGCGCCCACCGGCAGCTCCGACGGGCCGTTGAGGGCGCTCATCTTCGACTCGTACTTCGACCCCTATCGCGGCGTGGTTGCGCTCATCCGCGTGGTGGACGGCTCGCTCAAGAAGGGCGACAAGGTGCTCATGATGGCCACCGGGGCCGAGGTGCTCGTGGAGGAGGTGGGCGCGCGGCGCCCTGCCGAGACCCCGCTGCCCGAGCTTGCGGTGGGCGAGGTGGGCTACCTGGTCACGGGTCTCAAGGACGTGCGCCAGGTGAAGGTGGGCGACACGGTCACCGCCGTGCGCGGCGGCGTGGAGGAGCCCCTGCCCGGTTACCGCGACGCCAAGCCCATGGTGTACACGGGCCTGTTCCCCATCGACGGCGACCAGTACGAGCCCTTGAAGGAGGCGCTCGAGAAGCTCTCGCTCAACGATCCGGCGCTTGCCTGGGAGCCGGAGAAGTCGCACGCGCTCGGCTTCGGCTTCCGCGTGGGCTTTCTGGGGCTGCTCCACATGGAGGTCATCAAGGAGCGCCTCGAGCGTGAGTTCGGCCTCGACCTGCTGGCCACCGCGCCCTCCGTGGAGTACCACGTGTACCGCCAAGGGGGGGAGATGGTCAGCCTGCACAGCCCTCAGGAGATGCCCGATCCCGGCGAGATCGAGCGCATCGAGGAGCCTTACTTGAAGGCGAAGATCCTCATCCCGCCCGACTTCGTGGGTGCCGTCATGGAGCTCACCACCGCGCGGCGCGGCACGTTCGTCACCATGAACTACCTCTCTCCCACCACGGTCGAGATGCTGTGGGAGATACCGCTCTCCGAGCTCATCATGGACTACTTCGACAAGCTCAAGTCCAACACGAAGGGCTACGCGAGCCTCGATTACGAGTTCGACGGGTACAAGCCCAGCAAGCTCGTGAAGCTCGATATCCTGCTGTCCGGCAAGCCGGTGGACGCGCTGTCGTTCATCATCCACAAGGACAAGGCCTACGACCGCGGCCGCGTGCTCACCGAGAAGCTGCGCGGCATCATCCCGCGCCAGATGTTCGAGGTGCCCATCCAGGCCGCCATCGGCGGGCGCGTGCTGGCCCGCGAGACGGTGAAGGCGAAGCGCAAGGACGTGCTGGCCAAGTGCTACGGCGGCGACATCAGCCGCAAGCGCAAGCTTTTGGAGAAGCAGAAGGCCGGCAAGAAGCGCATGAAGAGCATTGGCAGCGTGGAAGTGCCCCAAGAGGCGTTCATGGCCATCTTGAAGGTGGACGATTAGGATGGGCGCGACGGCTATTGCGATGGCCGCACTAGCCGTCGTCGCCTTTTTAGTCCTCGCCGTGGTGCTGTGGAGGGGCAATGTCGAGATCATCTCGGTGTTTCCCGAAGAAGCGGGTTCGCTCAAGGAGGCCGACCGGAAAAGCATGGGCCGTGGCCTGGCTGTCCTGGTCCTGTTCCTCATGTTTGTGGCGGTTTTGATGATATTCGCATTATCGCAGTTCGAAGGTTAGGAACGATATATGGCACGGAAAGGCAAGGAAGAGTTCGACTGGCTGGACGACCCGTTCGACGAGAAGAAGGCCGCGCGCGAGCAGGTGCGGTCCTCCATGTCGGGCGGCACGAAGATGGTGCTCGGCTGCGGCTGCCTGCTGGCCGTGGCGGGCATCGTGGTGCTGTTGGTGCTCGCAGGCGTCAGCATGATTGACCTGCTGGCCGCCTAGCGCCGGGATGCGCCTGCGCCCGGCTGCCCTCGAACCGGCATGAGAAGGAGGAGCCCCGTGAGAGAGAACCCCGTCATCGAGAACATCCTGTCCCGCCGCTCCGTGCGCGTGTTCCGGGACGAGCCGGTCGCGCGCGAGGACCTGGAGGCCGTCGTCGCGTGCGGGCAGTGGGCCCCCTCGGCGAACAACCGGCAGGAGTGGACGTTCGTGGTGGTGGACGACCGCGCCCGTATCGCCCGGCTGTCAGCGGTTGTCCGCGAGGCGCTGGGCCGCGACGCCTACGACATGTACGGCCCTGCGGCCATCGTGATCGTGGCGCACGAGAAGGGCGCCCCGTTCGGCCGCGAAGACGACGGTTGCGCGATGCAGAGCATGATGCTGGCCGCCCACAGCCTGGGCCTGGGCAGCGTGTGGATCAACCAGCTGCAGGGCATCTGCGACGAGCCTTCCGTGCGCGCGGAGCTCGACGCGCTCGGCGTGCCGGCCACCGCCGAGGTGCACGGCATCTGCGCGCTGGGGTACGCTGCCGCCGAGGGAAAGGCGCACGAGCGCACGAGTCGCGTGGTCTGGGCATAGCGTGCTGGCCGCCATCCCAGGTCGGGACTGGTCGCGCCGCCGAAGCCGGAAGGCCTCGCACGGCGATTCCGTACGGGGGCGCCGAAGCCGGGAGCATGCCGCGCCCGAACGCCCTTCCTGCCAAAAAACGCGCGGTTTGGCAATCGGAAAGCGCGTTTCGGAGCGTGCTCGCCACGGGTTGCCGCTATAATCCCAGGTCGGCGTTTTTCACCGCTCGACCGTAATTGCCAAACCGCGCGTTTTTTGACCTGTCGCGACGAAAACGCGTGCAAAGGAAGCAGGATATGCACGAGTTCTTCCAAAAGCACCGCCTCCTCCTCGCGCCTATGGCGGGCGTGAGCGACGAGGCGTTCCGGGCGCTCTGCCGCGAGCAGGGGGCCGACCTCGCCTTCACCGAGATGGTCTCGGCGAAGGGGCTCTCCTACGCCAACGAGAAGACGCGCCATCTGCTTGCCCTCGCGCCCGGCGAGGACCAGGTTGCCGTCCAGCTGTTCGGCCACGAGCCCGACACCATGGCCGCGCAAGCCGCCTGGATCGAGCAGGAGATGGGGGAGTCGCTGGCGTACCTGGACGTCAACATGGGATGCCCCGCGCGCAAGATCGTGTCGAAGGGCGACGGCTCGGCGCTCATGAGGGAGCCGGAGCTCGCGGCCTCCATCGTGCGGGCGATCCGCGCGGCGGTCGCGCATCCCGTGACCGTGAAGTTCCGCCGCGGCTGGGCGATGGGCGCGGAGACGGCGCCGGACTTCGCGCGGCGCATGGAGGATGCGGGCGCGTGCGCCGTTGCGGTGCACGGCCGCTTCGCCGAGCAGCTCTACCGCGGCAGCGCCGACTGGGGCGTCATCGCGCGCGTGAAGGAGGCCGTGGACGTGCCCGTCATCGGCAACGGCGATGTGAGAGGGGGCGCCGACGCCGTGGCGCTCACGGCGCGCACCGGTTGCGACGCCGTGATGATCGCCCGTGGCGCGGAGGGCAACCCCTGGGTGTTCGCCCAGGCCAAGGCCGCACTTGCGGGCGTGCCCGAGCCGCCGGCCCCCGATGCCCGCGAGCGCATCGCCATGGCGCGCCGCCACGCGCGCCTGCTCGCGCGGCGCGAGGGGAAGAACATCGTGCGCATGCGCAAGCACGCCATGTGGTACCTGGCGGGCCTGCCGGGCGCCGCCGCGGCGCGCGCGAAGATCAACGCCTGCGTGTCCGTGGAGGACTTCGACCGCGTGTTCGACGAGCTGCTGGAGTGCGTCCGCGCCCGCGAAGCCGACAGGGCGTGACGAAAGCGCGACGAAATCCGGTTCCTCCCGCCTCATGAGGGCGTGACGGGCCCGTCCCCTTGCCGCATGCACGTTGAGAGGAGTTATCATGCCGCACGATCCCTACAAGGCGCTCTACCTGCATCTGCCGTTCTGCGTGAGGCGCTGCGGCTACTGCGACTTCGCCACCGAGGCCGTGCCCGCCGACGATGCGCGCATCGACGCTTACGTGGAGGACCTGGCTTTGCAGATCCGCCGCAAGGCTCGCGAGGGCGAGCTGGCGGCAGTTGAAACGGTGTACCTTGGCGGAGGCACGCCCTCGCACGTAGGGTCGTCGCGGCTGTCCATGCTGCTGTACACCCTGTCGCTGTCGATGCACCTCACGCCCGAGGTGGAGTGCACGATGGAGGCGAACCCCGAGAGCCTGACCGGGAACATGGTGCGCGATGTCTGGGCGTTGGGCGTGAACCGTTTGTCCATCGGCGTGCAGAGCTTCGACGACGACGTGCTGTCCGTGCTCGGCCGCGCGCATTCGGCTGACGACGCGCGCCGGGCTGTCGAGGCCGCGCGGGAGCGCTTCGACAACGTGAGCGTGGATCTCATGTGCGGAATTCCGGGCCAAAGTGGAAAGAGTTTCGAAGCCAGCGTGCGCGAGGCTGTTGAGCTGGGCGCGACGCACGTGAGCGTGTACCCGCTCACGATAGAGCCCCACACGCCGTTTCACCGCGCGGTCATGCGCGGACAGATGCCCGAGCCGGACGACGACGCCGAGGCCGCGCACATGGAAATCGCCTCGCGCGTGCTGGCCGAGGCCGATTTCGCGCGCTACGAGGTGGCGAGCTACGCCCTGCCTGGGCGGGAGTGCCGTCACAACATCGCGTATTGGACGGGCCGCCCGTACCTGGGCCTTGGGCGCTCCGCCGCCACGATGACGCAGAACGCCGAACGGCGCATGCGCGTGCAAGACGGGCGGGTCACCGACGACTTGGATGCGCGCCAGACTGCGGCCGAGGACCTCATGTTGGGCATGCGGATGACGTGCGGCGTGTCGGAAACCCAGGTGGAGCGCGCATCTGCGCTGCTGCCGAAAGCGCTCGCCACGTTCGCAAGCCTCGAGGCGCAGGGTCTCGTCGTGCGCGAGGATGGGCGCTTCAAGCCCACCGAGCGCGGTTGGCTCTGCGGCAACGAGCTGTACGGTGCGCTGTTCGACTTGGCACCCTGATCCTGTCGCCCTCGCGTAAAAGGGCATTCCCGCGCGGCGCGCCCCTCTCCGCAGCACCTCCGCCCCGTGCGTTCGGCGGCGGACGAGGGATTCCGCCTCGCCCGCCACGCTCAAGGCGCGCAGGATGCCGCGCGTGTCGCTCGGACCGGGCGGCCTATGTGCAGTAACCGTCAAGTTTCTCCATATTTCCCCTTTGTCGTTAGCACTCTCGGAATTCGGCTGCTAATATGGTTCGCTACCGTGGTTTGGGTTCGGGGAAGCGGGCTACGAGAGAGGAAGGTGGAGAAGCATGCTTTCGGATCGAAGACAGCGGGTACTCGCCGCCCTCATCGAAGAGTACGTCGCGCGCGCCCTGCCGGTGGGGTCGCGCACGCTGACCGAGCGGTACCACCTGGGCGTGAGCCCTGCCACCGTGCGCAACGAGCTGTCCGTGCTCGAGGATGGCGGCTACATCACGCAGCCTCACACCTCGGCTGGCCGCGTTCCGACCGATTTCGGCTACCGGGCGTTCGTGGACAACCTGCTTTCTTGCGACCTTGCGGAAGACGACGAGCGGTACCGTCCCGTGGTGGACGAGCTGCGCCGCAGCGCAAGCGAGCTCGACGCGCTTCTCGAGCAGACTTCTTCGGCCCTCACCAGGCTCACCGACTGCCTGTCCATCGTGCTGGCGCCTTCGGTGCTCAATCTGCGCATCAAGCAGCTCTCTCTCGTGTCGCTCACGCCGCACAAGGCCCTCGTCGTGCTCGTCACCGAAGACGGCCAGGTGTTCAACCGGCAGATGGAGTTCGCCGACGAGGTGTCCCCCGACGAACTCGCGCGCGTGCAGCGCTTCCTTGGCGATGCGATGGGCGGCAAGTCGCTGCAAGAGGTCGAGGACGGCTTGGGCGAGGGCATGGTCGAAGCGTTCCGCGACCCTCTCGTGCGCATGGCGCTCGACGAGGTGCTGTCGTGCTTGCAGGAGAGCGCACCGTCCCGGGCGCATCGGCTCGGGGTCAGCTCGCTTCTGACGAAGCCCGAGTTCAGCCAATCCCAAGCGCTTTTGCCCGTCATGCGGGTGCTCGAGGACGACACCGTGCTGCTGCATATCCTCGACGACGCGGCGCGGCAGGGGGCGGGCGCGCCGAGCGTGCGCATCGGCAGCGAGAACGGCGACGAGGCGCTTTCGGGCGTGTCGGTGGTGGCGAGCCGCTACGGTCGCGGCGCCTCTGCGGGAGTCGTGGCGGTGGTGGGCCCCACGCGCATGGATTATTCGAGAGTCATCCGGGCGGTGCGCATTGCGAGCGCGGCGCTCGAAGACGTGTAAGGAACCGATGATCGAGGAAGGCGCGGCGGCGAGGGCCGCGCGTCTTCCGAAGAAAGGCAACGATCTCAGATGGCCAGGGACCTGTACGAAGTCCTGGGAGTCTCCCGCGAGGCAACCGAGGACGAGATCAAGAAAGCGTTTCGTCGGCGTGCCCGCGAACTGCATCCCGACGTGAACAAGGCGCCCGACGCCGAGGAGCAGTTCAAGGAGCTCAACGAGGCGTACGACGTGCTCTCCGACGCGCAGAAACGCAGCGCCTACGACCGCTTCGGCACCGTTCCCGGTGCGACGGGCGGCGGCTCCTACGGCGGCGGCTACGTCGATTTCGAGGATTTGTTCGGCGGCGGCTTCGGCATGGGCGACATCTTCAGCTCGTTTTTCGGCGGAGCGGCCGGAGGGCGAACCCCCCAGCGCAAAGAAGGGCGGGACATGGGCGTGGGCCTGCGGCTTTCCCTTGAGGAGGTGGCGGCTGGCGCGAAAAAGGAGATCGTCTACGACCGCCTGGCTCCATGCCCCGACTGCGACGGTTCAGGTATGGGGCCCGATGGGAGAGAGGTCACCTGCCCTGACTGCCACGGCCAAGGACGCGTGGTCACCGTCCAGCGCACCTTCCTCGGCGACATGCAGACGGCCGCCACGTGCAAATCCTGCGGCGGCACCGGGCGCACCATCGAGAACCCGTGTCCGGAGTGCGAAGGACAGGGTCGCGTGCCCGACCGGCAGCGCGTTACCGTCGAGGTCCCCGTCGGCATTCGCGATGCCCAGCAGCTGCGGCTGTCGGGCTTTGGCGAGGCCGGCATGCACGGCGCGCGTCCGGGCGACCTCATCGTCACGGTGCGCATCCAGCCGCATGAGTTCTTCGAACGGGACGGCGACAACCTGCATGCGCGCGCGAACGTGTCCATCGTGCAGGCCGCTCTTGGCGCCGAGATTGAGATCGACGGCATCTTCGAGGGCGAGAAAGTGCAGGTGCGCATTCCCGAAGGCTGCCAGAACGAGCAGGTGGTGCGCGTGCGGAACTTCGGCATGCCGAAGTTCCGCAGCGATTCGCGCGGAGACATGCTCGTGCATGTGAACGTGGTGGTGCCCAAGAAGGTGACGAAGAAGCAGCGCGAGCTGCTCGAGCGCCTGGCGCAGGAGATGGGCGAGGACGTGGCCGACGCTCGCACGCCCTTGCAGAAGCTGCGCGACGCCTTCAATTGAGCCCGACGGTCGCTGGGGACGGGGCCGATGTCGGAAGTCGCGCAAGCGCTCCGCGGCGTCGATTCGGCCCCTTCCCGTGCGCGGGCGCGCTTGGCGGTTCGGGCGTTTGCGCATCGCGCTCGCACGTGGCTTGGGAGTGTCAAGTTGCGGAGCCTTTGCGCTGATCGACGGGCTTTGACCTACGCGAGATTCGGAGAGACATGTCGCTTCCCCATTTCTTCTTGAACGACCAGGTGCTCGCCGGCGAGTCGAACGCGGCTTTCCCGCTGCGTTTGGCCGCCGACGATGCGAAGCACGCGCGCGTCCTGCGCCTGGTGCCGGGCGAGCACGTCGCCGTGGTGGACGCTTCGCAGGATTACTTCGAGTGCGAGATCGTGGACTTCTCCGACACGCTGCCGCTCGTGCGCATCGCCCAGCGACTCGACGGGCGCGGCGAGGGCCGTTCGACCGTGGTGCTGGTGCAGGGGCTCGCCAAGGGGGACAAGATGGAGACGGTGATCCGCCATGCCACCGAGTTGGGGGTGGCGGGGTTCGTCCCGCTTGCGTGCGAGCGTTCCGTCGTGAGGCTCGACCGCAAGAAGGCTGCAGCGAAGGCCGAGCGCTGGCGCGCCATCGCCAAGAGCGCGGCCATGCAGTCGGGTCAGCGCGCGGTTCCCGAGGTGAGCGAGCCTGTGGAGCTCTCCGAGGCGTGCAGACTGCTGGAGCAGGCGACTGTCGTGCTCGTATGCTGGGAGGAGGCCGAGGCGTCGGCTCGCCTGGAGGATGCGATAGGAAAGGGTCTCGCCCTTCGCGCCGCGACGCCGCGAGACGCGCGCGTGGCGGTGGTGGTGGGGCCTGAGGGCGGTCTTTCGCCGCGCGAGGTCGACGCGCTCCTCGCCTGCAACCCTGCAGCCTCGGCCGTCACGCTGGGCCCCTCCATCCTGCGCACCGAGACAGCCGGCATCGTGGCTCCCGCGCTCGTGCTCCATGAACTCGATCGGATGGCGCGCGCATGAACTTCGCCGTCGTCAACCTGGGCTGCAAGGTGAACCGCGTCGAGTCCGACGATGCGGCGGCGCTGCTCGCTGCGCGCGGCAGGGAGACGCGCGAGGAGGACGCCGACCTCGTCGTGGTCAACACGTGCACGGTCACCGGGGAGGCCGAGAAGAAGACCCGCAAAGCCGTCCGACGCGCCCTGCGGGCGAACGACCGGGCGCTCGTGGTCGTGACTGGCTGCGCCGCCGCGCTCGACCCTTCGTTCTTCGAGGGGCTCGACGATCGCGTGGAGGTGGTGGGGAAAGCCGCGCTGCGCGAGCGCATTGCGGAAGTGGCCGACGCCCTGTCCTCATCGCAAGCGACCCTCGGCGAGGGCGACGCGGTCGCGGCGGAGGAGGCGTCCGTGCCCGTGGCCCATGACGGTGCGTCCCTCCTTCGCGTTGGGACGGGGTTCCGCACGCGCGTGGGCGTGAAGGTGCAGGATGGCTGCGACAACGCGTGCTCGTTCTGCATCGTGCACGTGGCCCGCGGGCGAGCGGCGAGCCGCCCTGCCGACGAGGTCGTGCGCGAGTGCGCCGCCTACGCCGCCGCCGGCGCGAAGGAGATCGTGCTCACGGGCATCAATCTAGGGTCGTATCGCGACGTTGGCGCGTCCCGCTGCGATGCGCGAGAGACGCGCCTTCCCGATTTGCTGGAAATGCTCCTCGACGAGACGGCCGATCTGCGCGCGCCGAACGAGCCGCCCGTGCGCTTCCGCATCTCGAGCATAGAGCCGCGCGATGTGGGCGGCGATCTCGTCGAGGTGCTGGCGCGTTCCGAGGGCCGTGTGTGCCGCCATCTGCACCTGCCCCTGCAGTCCGGCAGCTCAAAGGTGCTGCGCGAGATGGCGCGCCCTTACGACGCCGCAGCGTATTTAGCGCTCGTGCACGAGCTGCGCGAGCGCGTTTCGGGCATCGCGCTGTCGACCGACGTCATCGTGGGCTTTCCAGGAGAGACGGACGGGGACTTCCAGGAGACGCTTTCGCTCTCGCGAGCTTGCGGCTTCTCGAAGATCCACGTGTTTCCGTACTCAAGGCGCGCAGGGACTCCTGCGGCGGCGAGGGAAGACCAGGTAGGTGCCGCTGCGAAGGCCGCGCGCGCCGCGCGTTTGCGCGCGCTGTCCGACGAGCTGCGCCGCGCCGATTACGCTCGGCGCGCGGGTTCGGTCGAGCTCGCCCTTGTCGAGGAGGACGGTCTCGCCACTGTCGAAAGCCATCATCGCGTGGCCGCCCCGCCCGGTGCTGCGCTGGGGTCTCTCGTGCCAATCCGCCTGCCCGAATGTCCCGCAGAGGAGCTCTGATGCCCATGATCGGCCCTGATCGTGAAGAGACGCGCGAACTCGCTCGACGGCGCCTCGAGGACCGGCGCGCCCGCATGCGAGAGCGTCAGAGCCCCCCGCGTCGAAAGATCGCGCGCTTCGATGCGTCCGCGCTTGTCGAGGTCGCGTCTAGGACTGCCGAACGCCTCGGTCCCAAGGGCCTTGCGGCGCTCGGCGCGGCATTCGCCGCCATTTTGGCCCTTGCCGTCCTCGCCGCAAGAGGATGCTCGGCATCGTACGAGCCCGATTCGGCTCCTTCGCCGGCGCCCGAGCCCTCCGTCGCGCCGGCGCCCGAGCCCGAACCCGATCCGGTGGACGAGGCCGCGCTCGCGGCGATCCTCGGAGGCGACCTTGCCGCTTCCCTCGTTCAGGCGGCCGAGTCGGGTGGGGACGAGGCTTGGATCGCCGCGCACCCGGAGGCTTTCGCCGTGGACGGCGAGGCCGTGCAGCGCAAGCTTCTCAAGCTGGCCGCCGAGGAGCCGCTAGCGGTGCCGTTCGTTCGCTCTTTTCCCGATCTGTACCCCGCCGAGACGGCCGACCCGTGCGACGCTCCTGCTCAGGGCGAGGTTCCTCGGCTCTACCAGTGAGATGTGCGCTGGGGCGGCACCGTGTACTCGTCGACGGCCTTCGCGCTCACGGGCTGCTGTCCGACGTCTCTTTCGATGGTCTATCAGGGACTTACCGGCAAGGGCGATCTGTCGCCCTACGACATGGGACAGCGTGCGCGCGAGGGCGGCTACGAGACGGAGTTCGATGGCACGGATCAAACCTTCCTTGTCGCCGAAGCACCGAGCTTGGGCCTTTTCTGCGAGCAGATCACCGTAGACGCCGATGCCCTGCGCGGCGCCCTCGCGGCCGGCCGGATCGTCATCTGCAACGTCGGTCCTGGTGACTTCACCGAAGGCGGTCACTTCTTCGTGATCACCGGTGTTGACGACGAGGGGAGGCTTAGGATCAACGATCCCTACTCGGCCGTGCGATCCGATCAATCATGGGATGTCGACCAGGTGATCTCCCAGACCATGGCGCTCTACGCCTATTCCGCTGCCTGACGTCGCGCTTTCCGCCGCATCCTGCGACGGACCGTTTCGTCTCGGTTCGGTATCGCCCGCGCGGCTCGGCGGACGACGTGGTACAATGCCCTCATGACAGACCAGACGCAAATCACCCTCACGGCCCCGCGCAGCGTGAACATGGCGCTCATCGTGGGACCGGCCGACGAGATACTCCATGTCGTGCAAGACGCCTTCGCCGCCCGCATCACCGTGCGCGGCGACACCATCGTGCTCGAGGGCGACCCGCTCGAGGTGCAGTCGCTCACGGCGCTGTTCTCCGACCTCATCAAGCTCGTGGAAGGCGGCGGCGAGCCCACGCTCGAGTACGTGCGCCACGCCATCGACCTCTTGCGCACGGCCGAGTTCAGCCCTGCTGCGCTGCGCGAGGACATCCTGCTCACGTACCGCGGGCGGGCCATCCGCCCCAAGACCGCGGGTCAGAAGCGCTACGTGGACGCCATCCGCGAGCACACCGTCACCTTCGGCATCGGTCCGGCGGGCACCGGCAAGACCTACCTCGCCATGGCCATGGCCGTGGCCGCGCTCAAGCGCAAGGAGGTCGGCCGCATCATCCTCACGCGCCCGGTGGTGGAGGCGGGGGAGAGCCTGGGCTTTCTTCCGGGCACGCTCACCGAGAAGGTGGACCCCTACATCCGCCCGCTCTACGATGCGCTGTTCGACATGACCGACATGGAGCGCGCCACCCAGCTCATCGACAGCGGCGTCATCGAGATCGCCCCGCTCGCGTTCATGCGCGGGCGCACCCTGAACGACAGCTTCATCATCCTCGACGAGGCGCAGAACACCACGCCCGAGCAGATGAAGATGTTCCTCACGCGCCTGGGCTTCGGCTCGAAGATGGTGGTGACGGGCGACGCGACCCAGCTCGACCTGCCGCGCGGCGTCTCGGGGCTCAAGGGCGTGCGCGACGTGCTCGACGGCATCGAGGACATCGCGTTTTGCGGGTTCTCCGGCAAGGACGTCGTGCGCCATTCGCTCGTGGCAGCCATCGTCGCGGCCTACGATCGGGCAGAAAGAAAGGCTTGAACACCATGGACATCCAGATCAACTACGATTACCGCAAAGACGACCTCGAGAAACTGCCCTTGCACGAGCTCGTCCAGTTCGTGCTCGCCCGCGAGGGAAAGCCCGAGAGCACGGAGGTGTCCGTGAGCTTCGTCACCGACGAGGCCATCGCCGAGCTCAACGAGCGCTATCGCCGGAAGTCCGGCCCCACCGACGTGCTGTCCTTCGAGTGCGATGGGGCCGATGACGACCTTTCGCTTACGGCTCAGGAGGCGGCTCCCGTCTTCGAGCTGGGCGACGTCGTCATCGCGCCCGACGTGGCGGCGCGTCAGACGCGCGAATTCGGAACCACGTTCGAGGAGGAGGTCAGCCTGCTTCTCGTGCACGGCCTTTTGCATCTGTGCGGTTACGACCATGTCGCCGACGACGAGGCCGAGGTCATGGAGAGGCGCGAGGCCGAGATCCTCGGAGCCTGGTCGAAGCGCTGAGGACGACGATCGCCGTGGAAGGACCTTGCGCCATGGACGAGGAGGAGCGCCGCCGGGCCGCGCGCACGGCGAGCGGCTTCGTCCGAAACGACGAGGATAAAGCGAGCGGATCGCGCGCGCGCTTTCCGCTGACCCGCGCGTTCGGATGCGCTTGGAGCGGAGTCGTCTACGCCGCGCGCTCTCAGCGCAACATGAAGATACACCTCGTCGTTGCTGCGGCGGCCGTCGTGTTGGGGTGCGCGCTGCGTATCGATGGCCCGTCATGGGCGGCCGTGCTCGTGTGCGTGGGATCCGTGATAGCCGCCGAGCTCGCGAACACGGCCGTCGAGTCGGTGGTGGATCTCGTCTCTCCCGAGTACCACGAGCTCGCCCGTCGCGCGAAAGACTGCGCTGCGGGCGCCGTGCTCGTCTTGTCCCTCGCCGCAGTTGCGGTGGCATGCGCTGTGTACCTGCCGCCCATCTTGGCGATTCTGACCTCATAGCACGCAGGTGGAAAGGATGTCTGTGGAAACAAACGAACCGTTCAAGTCGGGCTTCGTCACGCTCGTGGGAAGGCCGAACGCCGGCAAGTCGACGCTCGTGAACGCCATCATGGGCAAGAAGATCGCCATCACGTCGAACACGGCGCAGACGACGCGCCACCGTTTCCGCGCGGTGCTCACCCGCGAGGGCTTCCAACTCGTCCTCGTGGACACGCCGGGGCTGCACAAGCCCCACGACGCGCTCGGCGAGGAGTTGAACACATCTGCGCTCAAGGCGCTCGAAGACGTGGACGTGGCAGCCTTCCTCGTGGACGCGTCCAAGCCCGTGGGCACGGGCGACGAATGGGTGGCGGCGCAGCTTTCTCGCACCCGCTCGAAGAAGATCCTCGTGCTGTCGAAGATCGACCTCGTGGACGACGCCGAGCTCGACAGGCAGCGTTTCGCCGCTGTGCGGCTAGGGTCGTGGGACGCGGTGATGGAGCTGTCGAGCGTGACCGGCGAGCATGTGCAGGACTTTGTCGACACGGTGGTGTCGCTGCTGCCCGAGGGGCCCGCATGGTTTCCCGCCGACATGGAGACCGACCAGCCCATCGAGGTGGTGGTGGCCGAGTTCATCCGCGAGAAGATACTGCGTTCCTTTCGCGATGAGGTGCCCCATGCCATCGGCGTGAGCGTGGAGGAGATGACCTACGATCGCAAGAAGGACCTTCACCGCATCTACGCCGTCGTCTACGTGGAGCGAGACAGCCAGAAGGGCATCATCATCGGCAAGGGCGGCGCTGCCATCAAGCAGGTGGGCACGGAGGCGCGCCTCGACCTCGAGCAGCTGCTCGGCACGCGCGTGTTCTTGGACCTGTCGGTGAAGGTGAAGAAGAACTGGCGGCGCGACGCGAACCAGATCCGCCGTTTCGGCTATGGCGAAGGCGCCTAGGGCCGTTCGTTCCGTTCGGGGCGGGCGAACAGCGCGCAGGAGCCGTCGGATTCGAAGAATGGCTCGAGAGGGATCGGGCTTGCCGACCTCCGCACCTTCGCGCCGCTTTGGAAGCGCCTGATCGTACGGCTCGCGAGGGGGTTTCCGGAGGAGAGGGCCTCTCACCGGCGAAGTCGACTGCCTGTGCTTTGCCTTTCCCTGCGCGGGTCCGGCTCTGCCCGTTCGCCCTTCGAACGGGTCCGTAGTTCTGCAGGTATTGTCACGATGGGGGTCGGGCAGGCGTTTGTCCGGGGCGCGGGCGCCGTTTTCCGCTACAATTACGCTGTAGGTGTCATTTGCGAGGGAGTATGTCAGCATGATCTGTCCTCATTGCCATTCGGAGAACCGCGACGGCGCGCGGTTCTGCAACGACTGCGGTCTACCGCTTTCGGGCAAGATCGCGGAGCTCGCCGCCGCCGTTGATAAGGCCGAATCCGATTCCGCCGCCGACGCGGGTGCGTCGAAGGCCGTTCCCGGCGGAGGCGACAAGGACGATTCCTCCGTCAGCTCCGACCCTGCGCCCTCGCCGTCGAAGGCCCGCGCGGGCGCCTCTGGTCCCCTCGACCCCTCGGCGCTGCCCTCCATCGATGTGGCGGGCGTGAACGTGGACGAGAACGGCGACGCGTACGACTTCGGCCCGCTTCCCGGCGCTTCCGAGGAGGGTTCTTCGGAAGAGGGCGCGGACGTCGCACGCGCTGCCGACGATCTCGCCCCCTTCGTGCCGAAGCGGCCGGCTGCCGAGGAGGTCGTGCATGGCGCCGATCTAACGGGCATCGACGAGTGCCTTGTCGATGCGAGCTACGTGCCTCCTGCCGCTTCCTGGCGTTCTGGCGACACGATGGAGATGCCCCGCGTAGAGGGCGACTCCGCGCCGAAGCAGAAGGAGTTTCGCGCGCCCGATGCGAACGCGAAGCGGGGCGGCAAGGCCAAGGTGGTCGCCATCGTGCTCGCCTGTCTGGCCGCGCTCGGACTCGCGGCTGCCGGCGCAACGTACTGCCTTGAGCTGTGGGGCGGCAAGATGCTCCCCGACGTTGTGGGGATGACGCAGACCGATGCCGTTTACGCGCTCGAAGGAAAGGGATTCTCGGTGCGCGTGCTCGAGGTGAAGTCCGACGAGACCGAAGGCGTCGTGCTCCTCATGGATCCCGGTGCCGGCACGCGTATGGAAGAGGGCACGGAGGTCACCATCCATGTGGCGGCTTCGCGTTCGATTCCCGAGGGAACGGTGGGCGTCCCGCGCGACGAGGCAGCGAACCTGCTGTCGGCCGAAGGGTTCGAGAACGTGACGTACGCAACGGAGGAGTCCGGCGAGCACGAGGGGCTCGTGCTGTCCATCGACCCGGCGCCCGGTACGAAGGCGACCGCCTCCACGCCGATCACCGTGACGGTGGCGGTTCCCTACACGATCCCCGACGTCACGGGCATGACGTGGGACGAGGCGAAAGCGGCTCTCGAGGAGAAGGGCTTCTCCGCTGCGGTTTCCTATGTCTACGACGAGAGCGTGGAGGCGGGGACGGCCATCGGCACCGATCCGGCGGCGGGCTCCAATGCGGCCCCCGGAGCCTCCGTGGTCGTCAACGTGGCGCTTTCCCGAGCTGCCGAGCTGGAGAGCGCGACATGGGGCCTGTTCTCCGAAGGCGCTTCGATCAACATCGGCGGTGTCGACTACCTCGTGTCGAGCTGCGATGCGGTGGCCTACGAGGGGAGCGAGACCACGTCGTTCACCATCACGGCCAAGCCCTACACGACGCTTCTGGGCGTGACGCTTCCGCTGGAGGCGCGCTCGGTGTCCGGCACCATCGTGTGGAACGCCGACAACACGGTGGCCTCCATCACGGGATCGTAAGGCCCGTGCCCCAGCCCACTTACGATGCGCGCGGCATCGTGCTGCGCAAGACGAAGCTCGGTGAGAGCGACCTGATCGTAACGCTTCTGTCCGAGGACGGCTCGCAGCTGCGCGTGGTCGCGAAGGGGGCGCGCAAGCCGACGAGCCCGTTCTCCTCCCGCCTCGAGCTGTACTCGGTGGTCGACGCGCTCGTGGCTCGCGGCCGGAGCCTCGACATCGTCAAGGAGGCGCGCCTCGTGGAGAGCAACGAGCGCCTGCGCCGCGATTTGGAGCACGCCGCCTGCGCCGCGCCTATGGCCGAGCTCGTGGGCCGCGTCGCCCAAGACGGCCTCGAGAACCCTCGGCTGTTCGCGCTGACGCGCGCTGCGCTTTCGAGCTTGGGCCGCGTCGAGGCGGCGCGCGCGCCTGCGATCGTCGCCGGCCATCTTCTGAAGGCGCTCGCCTTCGCGGGGTTGAGGCCGAGCTTCGACGTGTGCGCCGTGTGCGGGCGGGTGATCGACTTGCGCGCAGCAAACGAAGCGGCGCTGTCGTACAGCGAGGGCGGCGTCGTGTGCTCTGCGTGCCGCGGCGAGGTGGAGGCGGTCGCGCTTCCCGTTTCCACCCTGGGATGGTGCCGGGCGTTTCTCGGCTCCACGTTCGCCGAGATAGAGGCCATGGACGTGGATCCGTCCGCATCCTTCGCCGCGCTCAGGTTCTCTCAGCGCTGGGTTCGCGAGCATGTGGGCGCGAACCTCAAGTCCCTCGATTTTTTGTTCACCTGCGGGTTGTTCTAAGCTTAACCGAAAGGAGACGAACATGCACACCTATATTCCTCGCGGCGTGTGCTCGCGCGCCATTCACCTCGAACTCGATGGCGAGCGTGTCGCCCATGTGGATTTCGTTGGCGGTTGCGACGGCAACCTCAAGGCCATCTCGAAGCTGGTCGAGGGCATGACGGTGGACGAAGTGGCCGCCGTGCTGGAGGGCAACACGTGCGGGCGTCGCTCGACTTCCTGCGCCGACCAGCTCGTGCGCGGTTTGCGTGAGGCGCGCGAGGCGGACTCTGCGGGCGCCGCATCGGATGGCGTCCCCTCTCATGCGGCCGTGTAGGCCCACAGATTGAGGCACTGGCTGAGCACTTCGTCGAACTTCCAGGTCCGAGCCGTGCGCTCAGGGCTGTTGGGGTCGCGTACGACGAGTTGCCCGCGTTCGTCGATGCCTGCGAGTACGATGAAGTGGCCTGTCGTGGTGAAGTCGCCCGGCCCGACGCTCGCGATGACGGGCGAACCTGACAGGATCGCTCCGCGCACGCTCGCCTCGTTCGCGGGAAGCTCCTCGGCGACAAGCCCCGCCTCGGCCGCGCCCTCCGTCATGAACGTCCAGGCGGTTCCGTCGGGCGTCGCGCAGCCGAGGGCTTCGGAGAGAGCGCCCATATCGGCCGGCGTCCGGTCATCGTGCCCGGTGAGAGCGATGTACACCATGGACAGGCACGTGGGACCGCATCCCGACTCGCCGAAGGCGTCACCGGCGTAGCGCTCTGAGGCCCAGGAAGGATCGCGCTGGTAGAGCTCGGGAACCTCGCCTGCGTGCCATTGCTCCTTCGGCGTGCTGCGGGGCCCGGCGGGCTCGTTGACGGGCGCGCCCTGCGCCCCTGTCGTCAGCTTTTCGAACGCTTCGACCGTCCACCAGGCGACCAGGCCGAGAATGCAGGCGAGCGCGAGGGCGCATACGAGGCGGACGATGCGGCTCGGGCGAGGCGGGCGGCGTGCGAACACAGGCCTCGCGCGCCGCCCTCGACGCGGTGTCCGGGCGAGGCGGTCGAACCTGCGACCTGCGGCGTTCTCGAGAGGCGCTGGTCTGATCGAGTTGGTGTATGTCATGGATTCTCCTTTCCGTCGTCCCAGATTGTGCACCGAAAACCTCCTTGTCGTCTCGGAAGATCGGGCAACCGATTGCTTAATCTTTCCTTAATTCCGAAACGTGTGGAAACGCATTGCCCCCTCTGGGGCTACAATGGCCGAGACGAAAAGCAGGACCGGACGGGAAGGGGCGGCGTGGAGGAGAAGAAGCGGGTTTTCGTCTGCGACGATGATCGGGCCATCGCCGATTTGGTCGGTCAGCTTCTGGCCGAGGCGGGTTTGGACGTGCGTGCGTTCTACTGTGCTGCGGATTTGCTCGCCGCCTTCGATGTCGAGCCGGTCGATCTCGTGGTGCTCGACATCATGATGCCGGGTATGGACGGGTTCGCATGCTGTCGGGAGATACGTCGTGCAAGCAGCGTCCCCATCGTGTTCCTCACTGCGAAGGACGAGGAGGTTGACAAGGTGGTCGGCTTAGAGCTTGGCGCCGACGACTACGTGGTCAAGCCCTTCAAGCCTCGCGAGCTCGTGGCACGCGTGCGCGCCCGTCTTCGCCGCGTCGCATCCCCTGCTCGTTCCGTGTTGGAAGCGCGCGGGATCGCCCTCGACGAGGACGCTTACGCGGCGACGTTGCATGGCGAGGCGCTTCCCCTCACGCCCAAGGAGTTCGCGATCCTCGCGCGCCTCCTGCACGCACAGGGCCGCCCCGTCTCCTCGCGCGACCTCTTCGAGGGGGTGTGGGGAGAGGAGGCCAACGCCCAGTCCAACAACACGGTTATGGTGCACATCCGCCATCTGCGCAAGAAGCTTGCCGCCGTCGACTCGTCGCAGGAGTTCGTCGAGACGGTGTGGGGCGTGGGCTACAAGCTGGAGTAGGGAGAGGAGGAGGGTCGGAATGCCGACGAATCAGGCGCCTCAGCGCGCGCGGCTCGCCCGCGCCATCGTGGGGCGCACGATGGCGGGCATCGCGATCTTCACGGCGGCCTTCGCCGCCGTGTTCTTGTCGTTCGACGCGCTCGTGAAGCCCGAGCTTTCCAATTTCTTGTACTTCGAGGTGATGGGCGGCAACCGGGGCGCATCGTGGCGGATGTACGACGCGCTGACGACGCTTTACCTCCCCATGGTGGCGCTCCTGTACGCCGCGGGCGTCTTCCTCTTCGTCCGATCGGGCGTGAACCGTGCGCTGTCGTACTTCGACGCGCTCTACAGGGCGGCCGAGGGCATCCTCGCCAAGCGCGATGACGTCGCCCCGCTTCCCCCGGAGCTGTCCGAGACCGCTGCGGCGCTCGGCGCGATCAAAGAGGAGCGCGAGCGCGCCGAACGTGCCGCGAAGGCGGCAGAAGAGCGCAAAAACGAGCTCGTCGCCTACTTGGCCCACGACATCAAGACCCCGCTCACCTCCATCATCGGGTATCTGACGCTGCTCGAGGAATCGCCCGACCTGCCTGCGCCCGCGCGGGCGCGCTACACGGGCGTCACGCTTGAGAAAGCGTACAGGCTCGAGGAGTTGCTCGACGAGTTCTTCGAGATCACGCGCTACAACCTGCATGCCATTCCCATCGAGCGCTCGCGCTTCGACGGTGCGCTGTTCTGCGGCCAGGTGATCGACGAGTTCTTCCCGCTCGCCGAGGCGCGTGGGCTGCGTCTGGTCTACGAGGGGCCGCAGGAGCTGTGCGTGTTCGCCGACGCGGGCAAGGTGGCACGCGTGGTCGACAACGTTTTGAAGAACGCGGTGGCCTATGCCGATCCCGGCACCGACGTCGTGGTCCGCACTTCCCTCGCGAAAGGGGAGGGCGGCTACGTGTGGTGGGAGATCACCGTCACCGACCGCGGACGAGAGCTTTCCCCCCAGCACCTCGAGCGCATCTTCGAACGATTCTACCGCGCCGACGAGGCGCGCGGCGGGCAAGCGGGCGGCGCAGGGCTGGGATTGGCCATCGCGAGGGAGACGGCGCGTGCCCACGGGGGCGACATCTACGCCTCGAGCGACGCCGGCCTCACGTCGTTCACCGTCTGGATCCCCCAGGGCCCGAGCGTGGCGCGCGGGTAACGTCGCCGGGCTGCGTCGAAAGGGGCGTGGTATGCTGGAGGAAGCGACCGGACGCATCGCGAGGGAAAGGAGCGGCAGTGAAAGGCGTTTTGCCGTTCGGACAGCTTGAAGCCGAGCTGAGGCGCTTGGTTCGCAAGTACCATGCGCGCGACGCATACGTGTTCGGTTCGTATGCTCGCGGAGATGCCGAAGCCGATTCCGATCTCGACGTTCTCATCGAGGGAGGTTCCTCTTTTGCACCGACCGACATCTTCGCCATCGCGGAAGAGCTGCATCTTGCCTTCGGCAAGCGGGTGGACGTGTACGAGCTCGAGAAGCTCGACCGCGGAACGGCGTTCTACCGCGAGGTCATGAAAGATCGGGTGCTCGTCGCATGAAGCTGGACGATGAACGCCGCCTTGCGCTTATCGGGTCCTTGGGGCATGGCTTGATCGCGCACCTCCGAGACAATGCCATCGATCGAGATGCGATCATGACCGATCGCGTCGTCCAGTGGACCATCACCGCGCCTCTCTACAATATCGGCGAGCAGGTATGCTGCTTGCCGGACGCGTTCAAGGAAGCCCACCCCGACTTCCCCTGGTGCAAAATTGTCGGCATGCGGCATCGTCGCGTGCACGATTGCATCGACACCAACTGGTCGATCGTCGCGGATGCCGTGCTGTCGGACGTGCCGGACTTCATAAGGCGGCTCGAGAGCCTATGATCGAGCTCGTCGCCTACGAGCCTCCGCTCAACGATGCGCTCTTCGCGTTCCTCGAGCGCTGCCTCCCGGAATCGGGGCGCTCGTTCGACCTGGCGGGCCGCCACGCGTACCTCGAGCGCATAGAGGACGGATTCGACGCCTTTTGGTGCCTCGTCGAGGACGGCAGGGACGTGGTGGGCTGCGTGGGCCTGCGCGAGCTCGAACCAGGTGCGAGCGAGCTCAAAACGCTGTTCCTGTACGAGCGCCTACAGGGTCGGGGATGGGGCCGCCGCCTTGCCGAGCGCGCCATCGCCCGCGCCCGCCTTCGTGGCGACGCCGCCGTGTTCCTCGACACGACGTCTGCGAGTCGAGGTGCCATCGCGCTCTACCGTCGGCTGGGCTTTCGCGAGATCGACCGCTACAACGACAATCCGGCGGCCGACGTCTTCATGCGGCTCGACCTTCCTTGAGGCTCCCCAAGCTGCCGCTTTGTGCGAAAGCTGTGGGCGGCGCCGAGCGCGCTTGCCGGGTGCGCGGCTTGTCGGTACAATAGGCGGGCTGCGAAAACGCAGGCACTTCCCGCTTGGTCCGCATGCGTCCACCGCATGCCTCTCAGAGGGAAGCGCGCACGCAACGCGCCTCGCGCGCGACGATGCGGCGAAGGCCGCGAGAAAGGTGGAAGAACATGCCCAGCAAGCTCAGCATCACGAAGGAGCGCACGGCGGAGCTCATCAAGGAGTACGGCAAGGGCGAGGCCGATTCCGGCAGCCCGGAGGTGCAGGTGGCCATCCTCACCGAGCGCATCCGCAACCTCACCGAGCACCTCAAGGTGCACAAGAAGGACAACCATACCCGCCGAGGCCTCATGATGCTTCTCGGCAAACGCCGCGGCCTCTTGAAGTACATCAAGAACCGCGATATCGAGGAGTACCGCGCCCTCATCAAGAAGCTCGGCATCCGCGACACCATCTAGCAGCGTACGAGAGCCCGCCTTGGCGGGCTCTCGCATAGGCGCCCTGCGAGGGCGCGCGCGATGCGGTCGGAGGCGCATGGGCGCCTTCGCTCGCGACCGGCGGCACGGGGCCGCCGCGTCGAAGAAGCTTGGCCGCACTAGGGCGTCCAAGGCAGAAGAGAAAGAAAGAGCAGTATGGAAAAAATCGTCGAATCCTTCGAGCTGTACGGCAAGCACTACCGCCTTGAGACGGGCGAGCTTGCCAAGCAGGCCACCGGCGCCGTGCTCGTCACCCAAGGCGAGACGACCGTGCTCGTCACGGCTGTGATCTCGAAGGAGGAGAAGGACTACGACTTCTTCCCCCTCACGGTGGACTTCATCGAGAAGATGTACGCCGTGGGCCGCATTCCCGGCGGCTACCTGAAGCGCGAGGCGCGCCCTTCCGACAAGGGCACGCTGACGGCCCGCATGGTGGATCGCCCCATCCGCCCGGGTTTCGTCGAAGGCTTCAAGCGCGAGGTGCACATCGTATGCACGACGCTCGTCGTGGACAGCGTCAACCCGCCCGACACCATCTGCGTGGGCGGCGCGTCCGCGGCCCTCATGCTGGGGGCGGCGCCCTTCGACGGCCCGGCCGCCTGCGTGCGCATCGGCCGCGACGTCGAGACGGGCGAGTTCATCGTGAACCCGACGTTCGAGGAGTCCGAGCGCTCCGACCTCGAGCTCACCATCGCCGGCACGGCCGATTACATCTCCATGGTCGAGGCCGGCGCCGACGAGATCTCCGAGGAGGACATGCTGGCCGCCATGGCGTTCGGCCAGGAGGCCATCGCGGCGTTCTGCGAGGCGCAGCAGCGCTTCCTCGACCGTTGCGCCATCGAGCCGGTCGAGTGGCCGGTGCACGTGGCCGATCCTTCCATCGCCGAGCGCGTGGCCCCTCGTCTCGACGAGATGGGCGCAGCCCTGCGCGATGCCGACAAGCTCGCCCGCATGGCCAAGGTGGAGGAGCTCAAGGCCCGCATCAAGGAGGAGAGCTTCACCGACGAAGAGCGCGACGCTTGGAAGGCCGACATCGCCGCCGAGCTCAAGAAACTCGAGAAGAAGGCCATGCGCGCCATGGTCATCGAGACAGGCGAGCGCGCCGACGGTCGCGCGCCCGCCGAGATCCGTCCGCTCCACATCGTGCCGGGGTACCTGCCCCGCGTCCACGGCTCGGGATTGTTCCAGCGCGGTCAGACGCAGGTGATGAGCGTCTGCACGCTCGGCATGCTCAACGAGTGGCAGCGCCTCGACACCATCGATCCCGCCGAGGGCAAGCGCTACATGCACCAGTACAACTTCCCTCCGTACTGCACGGGCGAGACCGGCCGCATGGGCGCGCCGAAGCGCCGCGAGATCGGTCACGGGGCGCTCGCCGAGCGCGCGCTCCTGCCGGTGCTGCCGAACGAGGACGAGTTTCCCTACGCCATCCGCGTGGTGAGCGAGGTGCTCGAATCCAACGGCTCGTCGTCCATGGCCTCCACCTGCGGCTCGACGCTCGCCCTCATGGACGCGGGCGTGCCCATCAAGGCGCCCGTGTCAGGCATCGCCATGGGCCTCATCAAGGAGGGCGACGACGTGGTCATCCTCTCCGACATCCAGGGCATCGAGGACTTCCTCGGCGACATGGACTTCAAGGTGTGCGGCACGGAGAAGGGCATCACGGCCCTGCAGATGGACAACAAGGCCCGCGGCCTGTCCGTGGACATACTCGCACGCGCGCTCGCGCAGGCCAAGGAGGGGCGCGCCCACATCCTCTCTGCCATGCTCGACACCATCGCCGAGCCGCGCGCCGAGCTTTCTCGTTTCGCACCGCGCATCGAGACGATCCACATCCCCGTGGACAAGATCCGCGACGTCATCGGCAGCGGCGGCAAGGTGGTTCGCGGCATCCAAGACGAGACGGGCGCGCAGATCGACATCCAGGAGGACGGCACCATCCACATCGCGGCCGTGGAGGGCGAGGCCGGCGAGGCCGCCAAGGCCATGATCCTCGGCATCGTTAAGGAGCCCGAGGTGGGCGAGGAGTACGAGGGAGAGGTCGTTGGCATCAAGGACTTCGGCGCGTTCGTGAAGCTCACCGCCGCCAAGGACGGCCTGCTCCACATATCGCGCGTTGCCAACGGCCGCGTTGGCAAGGTGGAGGACGTGCTCAGCTTGGGCGACGTCGTGAAGGTGAAGGTGCTCGAGGTGGATCCGAGCACGGGCAAGATATCGCTCGACCGCCTCGACAAGCCGGACGCCCCCGAAGGCTCGGCGCCCTCCCGCGAGCGCTCCGACCGTCCGCAGCGCGAGGGCCGTCCTGATCGGGACAACCGTCCGGGCCGCAGCGGCCGCGAGGGCCGCGGTGCGGGTGGGCGCACGCCGCGCCGACGCCATGACGCGTAGCGTTTCCGGCGCATAGGCGCCGGAAGGTCGATTGAGCGGGGGCCGCATGCGGCCCCCGCTCCCCTGAGTCCATGAGCCTCCGGTTGTCATTCTGCGCGTAACGCGAAGCCGCGACGCGGTCGTTTCGGGAGCGGAAGCCGAGCGACGATGGCCGAAAGCGCCTCTGCGGGCACCGAGCGGGATGCTAAAGCACGAGCAACGTTGAGAAAAGGGAGATGGCGAACATTGCCAGTCCGGTGATGATCACGATCACCCCATTTCTCCGGGTCTTCTTTGCCTGTCCAGGCTCTTCGCGCAATTCCTTCTTCGTCGCTTTCAGCGGCATTGCCGTCATGAATATTCCAAGGCCGACGATGATCAAAGGGAAAGTGAGCTTGAAGACGTAGTACACGATCGTTTCCTTTCGGTCCGAATCTCAAAGCAGCGATCTACTTTTTCTGTCGCGGATAGCATAGCGGGATGAATCATAAACCCTTGTAAAATGATAACATTTTTCTCGCCGAGGTGCGGCCACGCCGTCGAGGAGGCGAACCGCCCGGCCGAAGACGCGCTTTCCTCCGGCGCGAGCGTGGTAGGATAACGAGCGGATGCAAAATGAAAGGCAGGAATCGCATGATCAGAGTAGCAGTGTCGGGGTGCGCGGGCCGCATGGGCGCCACCGTCGTGGAGGCGGTGGGCGCCGCGCCGGACATGGAGGTGGCCTGCGGCATCGACCCGCACGGGCAAAGCGGGGCGTTCCCCGTGTTCGCCAGCGTGGCCGAGGCGCTCGAGGGCGCGGAGTTCGACGTGCTCGTGGACTTCACGCAGCCCTCCGTCGTGGCGGGCAACCTGCGCGCGGCGCTGCCGGCGGGCGTCGACTGCGTGGTGGGCACCACCGGGCTCTCGAACGCCGTGCTCGAGGAGCTGGTTGCGCTCGCCCCTGCGGGCACGTGCCTGTTCTACGCGCCGAACTTCACCACGGGCGCCGTGCTCATGATGGAGTTCGCGAAGGCCGCGGCGCCCTACTTCCCGGAGGCCGAGGTCATGGAGTTCCACCATTGCAACAAGAAGGACGCCCCCTCGGGCACCGCGGTGCGCACGGCCGAGATCATCTCCGCGGCGCGCGGCGGGCGCGCGAGCGAGGCGCCGGGGCGCGAGACCGAGATCGAGGGCGCCGAGGGCGCCCGCGGCGCGCTCGTGGAGGGCGTGCCGGTGCACTCCATACGCTCCATGGGCTACGTGGCCAGCCAGGAGGTCGTGTTCGGCTCGCTCGGCCAGACGCTCTCCATCCGCCACGACTCGTGGGACCGCGAGTCCTACATGCCGGGCGTGCTGCTGGGCATCCGCAGCGTGGGCGAGCGGTCGGGCCTGATTGTAGGTTTGGAGAACTTCATGTTGTGAGCGCGGTACCAAGCCTGCGTTCGTGGCATAATAAACGTTTGTACGATAGGCAAGGTTTGGCCCGACGGATGCCATCCGTCCTCCGCCGTGCAATGAGATGAGGAGTCAGCATGTCGCAAGAGCCCCGTTTCGGCCGCATGATCCCGGCCATGGTCACTCCATTCGACGAGAACCTCGAGCTCGATGCAGACAAGGCGCAGGCGCTCGCCACGCGTCTTGTGGAGGGCGGCAGTGACTCGCTCATCATCAACGGCACGACGGGTGAGAGCCCGACCGTGTTCTATCCGCAGAAGATGGATTTGTTCCGCGCCGTGGTGGAGGCCGTGGGCGGTCGCGTGCCCGTCATCGCGAACGTGGGCGACAACTGCACGGCCGACACGGTGGACTTCGCACGCGAGGTGGCGGAGCTTGGCGTCGACGGCTTCATGTGCGTGGTGCCGTACTACAACAAGCCCCCGCAAGAGGGTATCTACCAGCACTTCCGCACCATCGCGAACGCGGTGGAGCTGCCCGTCATCCTGTACAACATCCCGGGCCGCTGCGTGGTGAACATGGAGGCCGAGACCACGCTGCGCTTGGCGCGCGAGTGCGCCAACGTCGTGGCCGTCAAGGAGGCGTCGGGCAAGCTGGACCAGGTGAAGGCCATTGTGGAGGGCGCGCCGGAAGGCTTCGCCGTGTACTCGGGCGACGACGCCGCCACGTTCGACATCATGCGCTTGGGCGGCGCCGGCGTCATCTCCACCATCGGCAATGTGGCCCCTGCGCGCATGAAGGAGATCGTGGATCTGTGCGCGGCGGGCGACTGGGAAGCGGCCGCGGCCGCGAACGAGGCGCTCATGCCGCTTATGAAGGGCCTGTTCGAAACGTCGAACCCCATCCTCGTGAAAGAGGCGCTCAAGCTCTTGGGCTTCCCGGTGGGAGGCGTGCGCCTTCCGCTCGTGGACGCGACCCCCGCGCAGTCCGAGCGCTTGGCCGCCATCATGAGGGAAGTCGGCGTGCTCGAAGTGTAGAAAGGACGCGTGGAAGGGGAGGCTCGTCCGCGCGCGAAGAATTGGAGCAGAGCGTCGCCAGGCGGCGTCCTGCGATAGCCGCGCGATGCGGGCGCGAGCTGTGGACGGAGGGCCCGTGGCTCGCCGATACGGACTGGGCTCTGTGCGGGTCCTCGTTTACGCGTGCCCTGCATCACGCCCGAAGGAAGGTTCGATATGGAAGAAAAGAAACCGCGCGGAGCGCGCGGCAATGGAGATGCGCGCCAGAATGGCCGTGCGACCCGCAAAGGCGACGCCCATGGCGGCGAAAGCGGCACCAAGAAGACGCGGTCGTACAAGCATGTGCAGCTTGAGCATGAGCGGCCCCAGCTCACAAAGGCGGGGTCGCAGGGGCAGGGAGGCCGCCGGCGCCAGGATGGCCAGCGGAGGCGCAGCTTCGCCTCGCCGAAGAAGGATCCGAACGCCACGCTCAAGATCATACCGCTCGGCGGCCTCGACGCCATCGGCAAGAACATGACGGTCTTCGAGTGCAAGGGCGACATGGTTCTCGATGATGCGGGTCTCATGTTCCCCGACGACAACCATCCGGGCGTCGACCTCATCCTGCCCGATTACACCCATGTGCTCGAGAACGCCGACAAGCTGCGCGGCATCATCATCACGCACGGCCACGAGGATCATACCGGCACGCTGCCGTACCTCATGAAGGACCTCGACCGAAGCGTGCCCATATACGGCACGAAGATGACGCTCGGGCTCATCGAGGGCAAGTTCGCCGAGCACAGGATCAAGAATGCCAAGCTCGTCGAGATAAAACCCGGCGACCAGGTCAAGCTCGGCTGCTTCACGGCCGAGTTCTTCGCCGTGAACCACTCCATCCCGGGCGCGGTGGGCGTGTTCCTCCAGAGTCCGGCCGGCAACGTTTTGCACACGGGCGACTTCAAGCTCGACCAGACGCCCATCGACGGTGTGACCACCGACTTCGGCGCGCTGTCGAAGTTCAGTCAGATCGGCGTGGACCTCATGATGAGCGACTCCACGAACGCTCAGAACCCCAACTTCACGCCGTCGGAGGCCGAGGTTGGCAAGGAGTTGGCGAAGATCATCGCACAGGCCAAGGGCCGCGTCATCATCGCTTCGTTCGCCAGCCACATCCACCGCATGCAGCAGATCTGCGACGCGGCGGTGGCCAACGGCCGCAAAGTGGTGGTCACGGGCCGCTCGATGATCCAGAACACCGACATCGCGCGACGTCTCGGCTATCTCGACGTCAGCGACGCCGACCTTATCGACGCCTACGACCTCAAGGGTATCCCGCCCGAGCAGGTCGTCATCATGTGCACGGGCAGTCAAGGCGAACCGCTCTCGGCGTTGGCGCGCATCGCCAATGGCGAGCATCGCACCATCGCCATGGAGGAGGGCGACACGGTCATCATATCGGCCACTCCCGTTCCTGGCAACGAGAAGGCTGTCACGCGCGTCATAAACGGGCTGGCCAAGATCGGTGCGGACGTCTACGACAAGAGCCGTGCGCGCGTGCACGTGTCCGGCCACGCCGGTGCCGAGGAGCTGAAGCTTGTGCTTTCCATCGTGCAGCCCAAGGCGTTCATGCCGGTGCACGGCGAAGCCACGCATCTGCGCGCTCATGCCAGGCTGGCCGAAGCCACGGGCGTGCCAAGCGACAACGTGTTCATCTGCGAGAACGGAGAGTCTCTTGAGCTGTCGTCGCGCGGCGTGCGGCGCGGCGAGACGGTGCAGTCCGGCATCGTGTTCGTGGACGGGCTGTCGGTTGGCGATACGTCTCAGGATGTGCTCGACGAGCGCAGCGCCCTTGCGGCGCAGGGCTTCGCGGCCGTCGCGGCCGCGGTGTCGGGGAAGAGGAAGGGGCTTTCTGGAGCGGTGCAGGTCGAGATGCACGGCATCACCGGAGGCGACGACGATTTCCTCGTTCGCGAGGCTCAAGCTGCGGTGAAGAACGCCCTTCTTCGCCAGCTCGACAAAGGCGGAGGCGCCAAGGAGCTCAAGAAGGCCGGCAAAGACGCGCTTTTGTCGCTTCTATGGGAGCGCACGAAGACGCGTCCCATGGTCGTTGTCAATTTGCTTGAGGTTTAGGCTATAATGGCTGCATGCGCCCTCGTGCGCATGCAGCGCTCTATTCGCCGAAACCATTCGGAATCGCACAGCAAACGCAGCACGAAGGAGGGCAGGGCGTGGCCCGACAGCCAGCATCCGCACACACATCGAAGGCGAGGCGGTCCGCTTCGAAGCCGAAGGCGCGTTCCGGCTCCCCTTCTCGGATCGGGGAGCGCGGGGCGAAGGCCTCGCGAGCTCGGTCATCCGAGAAGGCTCGGTTTTTCGATGAGCGCACGCGTCGAGACGTAACCGGCGTTGCCGTTTCGGTGCTCGCCGTGGCGCTGTTCGCAGTGGCGGTGCTGCCCTCCGATGCCATCGTGACCTCGTTTCTGTCCAAGACCCTGCACCTCTCGCTCGGCCTAGGAGCTTACGTTCTGCCCTTTCTCCTGCTTGCGATAGGGGTGAGCTTCCTCGCCCGTTTCGAACGCGAGCGCGTGCCGGCACGCGTCGCCGTGGGCCTCGTCATGATCTTCATCGCGGCGCTTTCGCTGCTTTCGCTCTTTACGCCCGCTTCCGCTCCTGACGCCACCGACAACCTGTTCTTGCCTGGCGAGCTCGTCGCGCGCGGCGGCTACGTAGGCGCAGGCATAGCCTGGGTTGGGCTGTCCTTGCTCGGCCAGGCGGTGTCGTGCATCGTCCTCGTCGGCGTCGCAGCGGCGGGGCTCGCAGTGATCGGAGTGTCGATATCGAAGCTCGTCGAGCGCGTGCAGGAAGCCCGCGCTGCGCGATCCGAGTCCGAGAAGGACGCCTCCGTTCTCGCCGCGCCTCCATTCTCGAGGATCAAGCGCTCCTCGGCGGCCAAGGTTCCCGTCGTGCCCACCATGGGGGAGGCCTTCGAGGCGGCCGCGACGAACGTGCTTCCGCTCAAAGGTCGCTCTTCAAACGGGGAGGGGGCTATCGCCAAGGGGCGCGCGTCTCGCGCGAAGCGCCCCTCGCAGCCGATCGACGGGCAGGCTTCGGACAAGGCCCCGCAGACGCTCACTCGCAAGCTGGGGCGGGCACGCGACGAGGGTTCCGACGAGGCCTCCTCCGTCGCCAAGCCCCGGTCGACCACGCCGCTTGCCGCGCCCCGTCCCGCCGATGGGTTTGAACTGCCGTCCATGGATCTGCTCGCCACATCGAAGAACCCCAAAAAGGATCTCGCCTGCGATGCCGAGCTCAAGGAAACTGCGGGGTGCCTGCAGGAGACGCTCGAGAGCTTCGGCATCATGGCCGAGGTGGTGGGCTGGGTGGCCGGACCCACGGTGACGCTGTTCAAGGTGGATCTTCCCGCCGGCGTGCGCGTGAGCCGCATCACGGCGCTCGAGGCGGACATCGCGCTTGCGCTGGCCGCGCCTGGCGTGCGCATCTTCGCGCCCATCCCCGGTACGAATTACGTCGGCATCGAGGTGCCGAACCGCACGCGGCAGAGCGTGCTTCTGGGGGACGTCATCAAAGACGCTCCGGCCGGACCGCTCATGATCGCCGTTGGCAAGGACGTTGAGGGGCGCTCGATCATATCCGACCTTGCGAAGATGCCGCACCTGCTCATCGGCGGCACCACCGGCTCGGGCAAGTCGGTGTCCATCAACGCCATGATCATGTCCATCCTCATGCGCGCCACGCCCGCCGAGGTGCGCTTCATCATGATCGACCCCAAGCGCGTGGAGTTCACGCCCTACAACGGCATCCCCCACCTCTACGTACCCGTGGTCACCGAGCCCAAGGAGGCCGCGAGCGCGCTGTCATGGGGAGTGGCCGAGATGGAGCGGCGCCTGAAGGTGTTCTCCAAGGTGGGCGCGCGCAACATCGGGCAGTACAACGCCAAAGTGCAAGCTGAGCAGGCAGCCGCCAAGAAGGCCGAGGAGGCGGGCGGGGAGCCCGTCGTCTCAGAGCTGGGAGCCGAGCTGCCCTACATCGTCATCATCATCGACGAGCTCGCGGACCTCATGATGAACGTGGGCAAGGAGGTGGAGTTCTCCATCAGCCGCATCGCGCAGCTGGCGCGCGCGGCGGGCATCCACCTCATCGTGGCCACGCAGCGTCCCTCCACCAACGTGGTCACGGGCCTCATCAAGGCGAATATCACGAACCGCATCGCCTTTAACGTGGCTTCCGGTATCGATTCGCGCGTCGTGCTTGACACGCCGGGTGCCGAGAACCTCATCGGTTTGGGGGATCTGCTGTTCAGCAAACCCGAGTATGCCAAGCCCCAGCGCATCCAAGGCTGCTACGTGTCCGAAGACGAGATCAACGCCGTGGTGACAATGCTGAAAGAGCAGGGTGAGCCGGAGTACCATTCCGAGATCCTCTCCACGAACCTCATCACGCTCGGCGCGTCGCAGCCGGACGGCAGCGGAGGGTCGTGCGCGAGCGACGACCCGCTTGTCTGGGAGGCTGCGGACATCGTGGTGTCGAGCGGACTCGGATCCACATCTAACATCCAGCGCCGGCTCAAGGTGGGCTATTCGCGCGCAGGACGTATAATGGATTTGTTGGAAGAAAAGGGCGTCGTGGGGCCGCCGAACGGCAGTAAGCCCCGCGAGGTGCTCGTGGACGCCATGGAGCTTGAGACGCTGAAGGCCTTCGAGGCGAACGACGAGGCGGGCCCGAGGGAATGACGAGGTGGCGCGGATGACATTTGGAACGATCCTGCGGGAAGCCCGCGAGCGAAAGGGGTACGATCTGGCCCAAGCGGCCCGTCGCCTGCGCATCAGACCCGACATTCTGCGCGCTATCGAGGAGGGCGACTTCGCTCGCATGCCCCCTCGGGGATACACGCGCAACATGGTGAACGCCTACGCGCGGCTCGTGGGGCTCAATCCCAGCGAGATGACGCGCCAGTACATCGACGAGGCTTACGCTTACCAAGTGGGCTGCGCGCGCACCGACCAGCCCTTGCGTCGCGAAGGAGGGGGGCGTTCGAGGCGAACGCGCTCTGGGGCGGCGCAGTCCGAGGAGGAGCGTCCTCCGCGACAGAACGCCTTCGGGCGCACCCTGTACGACGACCGGCGCGACTACGCGCGTGGCGACGGAGCCCGTGCGGCGGGTGCGGGCGGGCGTCGGCTCGAGGGCCGCACGCATCCGAGTCGGCATGCGGCTTTGCCCAACACCCAGTACACCAACTTCTATGCGGGGCCCAAGGCGCCCAATGCCGTTCAGTCGAAGCTTCCGTTCGTCATAGCCGGCGGCGCGGTCCTCGTCTTGCTCGTGGTCGTGCTGGCGTTCGTGTTCGGCGGACAGAAAGCCGAGGAGGACGGGCCGAAGGTTCATGTCTCGGGCCTCTCCGATCCGACGACCGAGGAGTCGCAAAACGATGCGGAGGACGCCCAAGGGCGGCCGGAGGAAGATGCTGCCCAGACGAAGCCCGAGGAGGTCGCGCCCACGAGCGCGAAGGTGGAGGTTTCGGTGGCATCGGGCGAAGAGGCCTGGCTCGATGTGTACGAGGGGGATGTCATCACGTTCGGCGACAGCGTCGCCGGTCCGGAAACGCTCGACTATGAGGTGACCGATGTGCCCCTTCGGGTGGTCACTTCGAATCCCGACGCGGTGAGCGTCACCGTTAACGGGGAGGGGGTGGAGCCTGCGGCTGATGAGTCCACGGGGGTCTACACCTACGAGGTGGACTTCGCGGCCGTTCTGGAGAAGTGGAAGGCCGACCATCCGGACGCGGCGGACGAGGGAGCAGGCGAGGACGAAGGGGTCTGAGGACGCCTGCGCCCTTTCTTCCGGAGCCCGCCGCCGTGGACGAGCTTTGAAATCGTTAGCTGCGGGCCGGAAATGCGCTATCCTGTTCCGATACGGAATCACGCGCGCTCCGAGCGGGGCGACGCTCGTTGGGAAGGAGCAGCCATGGCGAAGGAATCCAGCTTCGATGTCGTGTCGACCGTTGACATGCAGGAGGTCGACAACGCGTTTCAGCAGGCGAGGAAGGAGCTTGCGCAGCGTTACGACCTGAAAGACTCCGGCGCGGAGATCTCGCTCGACAAGGCGGGCAGATCCATGACGGTGTCCGCCCCGTCCGAGTTCGTGGCAAGGCAGGTCGTCGATGTCGTGGGCTCGAAGCTTGTGCGTCGAGGCATCGATCTTTCGGCTGTCAAGTGGGGCGAGGTCCAGCCTGCCGCCGGGCAGAGCGTGCGCCAGACGGCGAGCATCGTCGAAGGCATCGAGAAGGATGTGGCCGGGCGCATCAACAAGGATATCAAGGGCACGAAGCTGAAGGTGAAAGTGCAGATCGAAGGTGACAAGCTGCGCGTGAGCTCCTCGTCTCGCGACACGTTGCAGGAGGTCATCGCCTTTCTGAAGGGTCGCGACTACGGCCAGCCGTTGCAGTACGTCAACTATCGATAGGCCCTGGTCGCATGGGTGCGAACTTCGAGGGCGCGCGCCGACCTTCCGTTGCCTTCGTCACGCTCGGATGCGCGAAGAACGAGGCCGACACGGCGCGCATGCGCTCACGTCTCGCCGAGGCCGGGTTCGCTCTGGCCGACGACCCCGGGCTCGCCGATGCCGTGGTGGTGAACACATGCTCGTTCATCCAAAGCGCAACCGAGGAGAGCATAGAGGCCGTCTTCGATGCTGCCGGGCTGCCCAACGTCGAGGCGGGTGCGCCGCTCGTGGTGGCGGGCTGCATGCCGGCACGCTACGGCGACGATCTGGCTGACGAGCTCGTCGAAGCGCGCGCGTTTCTGCCGTGCTCCCGAGAGGACGACATCGCGGTCGTCATGGCCGACGCCCTCGGCGTCTCGCTTCCGCTTCCGGACGTCCGCGAGGGCCGTGAGCCGTTGGGTGGCGCGGCGGAGGGGCGAGAGGGCGGAGCGCGGGCTGCCCTTCCGTACGCCTACGTGAAGATATCGGATGGCTGCGACCGTTTCTGCTCGTACTGCACTATTCCCTTCATCCGCGGGCGCTACCGAAGCTTTACGTTGGAGCAGGTGCGTTCGGAGGTTTCGTCGCATGTGGAGGCGGGGGTGCGCGAGATCGTGCTCATCGCGCAGGACACAGGCAGATGGGGCGAGGACTTCGAAGAGCCTTCGAGCTTGGCCGAGCTCGTCTCGACGCTTGCCGAGGAGTTTCCGGACACGTGGCTGCGCGTCATGTACCTGCAGCCAGAGGGCGTCACCGAAGCCTATCTCGATGTCGTGGCGGAGCATGCGAACGTGTGCCCTTACTTCGACATCCCCTTGCAACATGTGGATGCGGGGATCTTGCGCGCGATGAACCGCACGGGTTCGCGTGCTGAGTTCGAAAGGCTTGTCGAGCGCATCCTCTCGCGCGTGCCGGACGCGACGCTGCGCACGACCCTCATCGTGGGCTTTCCCGGCGAGACCGAGGAGCTTTTCGAAGAGCTGTGCGATTTCGTGGAGGAAGGGCTGTTCGACTACGTGGGCGTGTTCCCCTACTCGCGCGAGGAGGGCACCCGTGCCGCGCGTTTGGACGGGCAGGTCGACGAGGACGAGAAGGCGGAGCGGGCGCAGCGCCTGCGCGACGTTGCGGACGCTGCGAGCGCGCCTCGCATCGCAGCGCGCATCGGCAGGGAGATGGATGTGATCGTGGAGGGCGCGGAAGAGGACGGGCAGATCTACGGACGCGCGATGTGCCAGGCGCCCGAGGTCGACGGAGTCACCTACCTCCCCTCCGGCGAGCCGGGCGAGGTGGTGCGCGTGCGCATCGGCGACACGCTGCTCTACGAGATGGAAGGGGAGTGAGCCCCGTGTCGCCGAGAGGGTCGCGTTGTGTGGGGCCCACGCCTGCCGGAGGCTTGTGGACGCCGGCCAACATCGTCACGCTCGTGCGCATCTGCCTCGTGCCGGTGTTCGTGGTGGCCCTCATCAGCCCGTGGCCCCAGTGGCTGGGGCTGCCGCAGGTGGCCGACGATGCGAAGGAGCTTGTCGCAGCAGGTATTTTCATCCTCATATCCTGCACCGATTGGCTGGACGGCTACCTGGCGCGCAGTCGAGGCGAAGTGACCGACTTCGGCAAATTCATGGATCCCCTCGCCGACAAGATACTCGTCGCCGCAGCGCTTTTGGCGCTTGTCGAGCTGGGGTCGATGCCGAGCTGGGTGGTGCTCGTCATCTTGGCGCGTGAGTTCATCGTTTCGGGCGTGCGCATGACGGCGGCGAGCGAGGGCGCGGTGATCGCGGCTAGCTGGTACGGCAAGGCCAAGACCGTGTTCCAGATGGTGGCCATCGTTTTGTTCACCGTGAAGGACAGTCATATGGCCGGGAGCGTCCATGCGGCGTTCTCGGACGGTCTATGGCTTTTGAGCTGGGGCGTGATGGTCATCGCGCTTGTCCTGACGGTCGTGTCGATGCTCGACTACATCGCGAAGGCGCGGCGGCTCATCGGACTCGCGCGTGCCGACGGGGCCCCTGACGCCGACGCCGCGGAAGTCTCGCTCGACGCGCTCGCGTCGCGGGTGCTCGATGCCGCACGAGCCTCCGGGCGCACGGTGGGTACGGCCGAGAGCCTCACGGGAGGCCTCGTGGCGGCGACGCTCACCGATGTTCCGGGCAGCTCCGAGGCGGTGAGGGGCGGTATCGTGAGCTATGCGGCAGCGGTCAAACGCGATGTGCTCGGCGTGGATGCGGACGACATCGAGCGATTCGGCGTGGTGAGCGAGCAGACAGCGGTTGCGATGGCCGAGGGCGCGCGCCGCGAGCTCGGCTGCGACGTTGCGGTGGCCGTGACGGGGATCGCCGGACCGGGCGGAGCCGAACCCGGCAAGCCCGTGGGCACGGTGTGGCTCGGCGTGGCCGACGACGCAGGTTGCCGAGCGCGCCTCCTTTCGTTCGAAGGCGGACGACGCGAGGTTCGCGAGCAGACGGTTCGCGCTGCGCTCAAGGCGCTGCTCGAATCGCTCGAGGAGGGTTCGACGCGCCTATGACCGCGCGCATCGCGCGAGGGGCCCGTATGTTCGGGGCGTCCGGAGGGGCGTTGGAACGATGCTGGAACCGTGTTGGAGATACGTCGAGGGCGCGGCGCGCGGGTATCGTCCTCGCGAAGGAGCGGCACCTGGTCGAAGCGGGTTTCCGCTGGACACACGCCATGCGGGCGTCGAATGACGGCGCTATGCTGAGATGCGCAAGCTTGTTTCGCGAATCTGCTTGACTAACAAACATACGTTCGTATAATGGAGAAGACGAAAGCAAGGTCGTCGGCATGCGAACGGCCGGGGAAGAGAAGGAAGCGCATGAACGAAGAGAAATCGAAGATGCTCAAGCTGACCACCGATCAGATCGAGACGAAATTCGGCAAAGGCTCCATCATGAAGTTTGGCGAGGGCGGGCAAGATCTCAACATAGGCGTCATCCCCACTGGTTCTTTGCCGCTCGACGCCGCCCTCGGCATCGGTGGCGTGCCGCGCGGGCGCATTGTTGAGGTGTACGGGCCGGAGTCGAGCGGCAAGACGACGCTCGCCTTGCAGATACTTGCCGAGGCGCAGGCCATGGGGGGCATCGTTGCCTTCATCGACGCCGAGCACGCGCTCGACCCCGTGTACGCCGCGCGTTTGGGGGTGGATATCGACGAAGTGCTCATCTCGCAGCCCGACACCGGAGAACAGGCGCTCGAGATATGCGATATGCTCGTACGCTCGGGGGCCATCGACGCGGTTGTCGTCGACTCGGTGGCCGCGCTTGTGCCGCGTGCCGAGATCGAAGGCGAGATCGGCGACACGACGGTGGGCCTGCAGGCGCGCCTCATGTCGCAAGCGCTGCGCAAGCTGGCAGGGTCGCTTTCGAAGTCGAACACCACGTGCATCTTCATCAACCAGCTGCGCGAGAAGATCGGCGTGATGTTCGGCAACCCGGAGACCACGACGGGCGGTCGTGCGCTCAAGTTCTTCTCGAGCGTGCGCATCGACATCCGCCGGATTGACTCCATCAAGAAAGACGGTGAGATCGTGGGCAACCGCGTTCGCGCCAAAGTGGTGAAGAACAAAGTGGCCCCTCCGTTCCGACAAGCCGAGTTCGACCTCATGTATGGCGAGGGCATCTCGCGCGAAGGGTGCATCGTCGACATGGCTGTGGAGGCGGGCGTCGCCAAGAAGTCGGGGGCGTGGTACACCTATGGCGAGGAGCGCCTCGGTCAAGGTCGCGAGGCCGCCAAGCAGACGCTCAGGGAGAATCCTGATCTGCGGGAGGAGCTTGAGGCGAAGGTGCGGGAGGCGTTCGACATCCCCATTGTCGCGCGCGCAGCGGAGGAGGCCGACTCGTTCTCGCCGGTGGCCAAACCTGCGAAGAAGAAGTAGCATGTCCGAGGCTCCTGAAGATCTCCGTGCGCGGCTGCGTTCGCAGATCGCTGCCATAGAGGGCAGCGGTTCCTCTTTCCGCAGTCGCGCGACCGGTTCGTCGTCAGTGCGCGCGTTGTCTTCGAGAGGACGCGATGCGGATTTTGAAACGTCCTTGCCGGGACGTCGCGGAGATTCGGAGCCTTTCCTCGACCATCCGGAAGCGCATGGCGCGGAGCTCGTCGCACGTTCGGAAGGTTGCTGGGAAGGCGCCGCGGGCTCGGGTGGGGCGAAAAGGTCCCGGGGCACGGGAGGCCGCGAGGCCGCTTTTCGCAAGATCGAGCGCTTGGCCGCCTCGCGGGAGCAGGCAAGCACCGCGCTACGTCGTCGCCTCGTGCGGGAGGGTTTCGATCCCGACGACGTCGAAGAGGCGGTTGGAAGGGCGCTCGCCTGCGGACTTGTGGACGATGCGCGCTACGCCGACGTGCTCGTGCGCAGCCGCTTGGCGCAAGGGCGCGGTCGGCAGGGGATCGCGTCCGAGCTTTCCGACCTCGACATCGATCCGGAGGGCGTGGGAGCGCTCGCGGATGCCGACGAGGAGGGGTCGGGGGAGCTTGAGCGGGCGCTCGCGCTGCTCGAGCGTCGTCCCCCTCGCGCGAAGAACCAACGGGATGCAGCGTATCGCCGTCTTGTGCAGAAGGGGTTCGGGGCGGACATCGCCGCATCGGCGGCTCGCCTTTGGACCGAGTCCAAGGATGCCTGAGCGCGTGCGCATGATTCCGAAACGGCTTGCGGCAAAGGAGGGCGCCTCCTCCTTGAAAGAGGCCCGGAAGAAAGGACTCGGAACGTCTGCGGGCGTTGGAGCTGGTGCGATCCTCGCGATTCCCGAGGGGCTTGCGATCGGCCCTGGTGATTCTGACCGCGCGATCTTCGAGGCCCCGTGCATGCCGGGGCGCTCGAACGATTTTGGGGAGGGGGCGCTGGTCGCTTGCGAGAGTGGCCTGGCGCTTCGCCGCGGTTCCTCCGATCTGCGGCGAAGCCCTGTCGATGGTCGCGGGTCTCGGGCGCCGAGGAGGGCGGGGTCGCAGGAGCCGGCTGCCCATAGGGCCGATAGCCCCTTTCCGTCCGAGAGTTTTGAAGATATTTCCGGCAACGGGGCTTTTACAAATCAACTGCAACCCTTATCATATGTTACAGCTTGAGTGATGCGTACCCGGTAAGGGTACTTTTTATAGAAAAGTTCATACGATGCCACCCGTATCGCGTGCGTTCGCTCATGCCCGGTTTCGCCGGGATTTTTTATGATTGCAAACTATGACAACCGTACTATCAGACAATGTGAACGAAAGGGGGAGCGCATGCTCGAGATCACTGAGATCGTTTGGCTGCTCGTCGGAGCCGTCGTCGGCATCGCCCTCGGCTTCGTCGTCACCCGGTTTCTGGCAAACACGTCCACCAAACGTGCGGCGCAAGAAGCCGAATCCCTGGTGTCCGACGCGAAGCGGCAGGCCGAGACGCTGCGCCGTGAGGCCGTCATCGAGGCGAAAGACGAGGCTTTGCGCCTCAAGCAGGAGGCTCAGGCTGAGAACAAAGAGCGTTTGCGCGAGGTGCGCGCAGCTGAAAGCCGCCTGTCCCAGAGGGAGGAGCTGCTCGACCGCCGCGTGGAGTCGCTCGATGCGCGCGAGCATCAGATATCATCCCAGCAAGGCCAGCTCGACCGCCGCGAGCGTGATCTGAGCGCTGCCGAGCAGGAGGTCAGTCGCCGCCTCGAGCGCGTTGCCGGGATGTCGCCGGATGAGGCGAAGGCGGAGCTTCTCGACACGCTCAAGGACGAGGTCGCCCATGAATCCGCGGCTATCATCCGCGATGCCGAGGCCCGCACAAAGGCCGAAGCCGACAAGAAGGCCCGTTCGATCTTGAGCCTGGCCATTCAGCGCGTGGCTGCCGATCACTCGGCGGAGACGACCGTGTCCACCATACACATCCCTTCGGATGACCTCAAAGGCCGCATCATCGGCCGCGAAGGGCGCAACATCCGGTCGTTCGAACAGCTTACCGGCACGAACCTCATCATCGATGACACGCCCGAATGCGTGACCATATCGTGCTTTGATCCGGTGCGCCGGGAGATAGGGCGCGTGACCATGGAGAACCTCGTCGCCGACGGGCGCATCCATCCTGCGCGCATCGAGGAGATGTTCGCCAAGGCCGAGGCGTTCGTGAACCAGCGCGTCCAGGAGGCTGGCGAGCAGGCCGCTTTCGACACGGGCATTCACGACCTGCATCCCGAGCTCGTGCGCACGCTCGGGCGGCTGCGCTACCGCACCTCTTATGGACAAAACGTGCTCAACCACTCGCTCGAGGTGGCCTACCTTACGGGCGTCATGGCTTCCGAGTTGGGGCTTGATCCGGTTCCGGCCAAACGGGCGGGGCTTCTGCACGATTTGGGCAAAGCCGTGGACCATGAAGTCGAGGGCAGCCATGCTGTCATCGGGGCCGACCTTGCGCGGCGTTTCGGCGAGAGGCAGGAGATCGTTCACGCCATCGAGGCGCACCATAACGATGTGGAGCCGTCGAGCGTGCTCGCCGTGCTCGTTCAAGCAGCCGATGCCGTGAGCGCGGCGCGTCCTGGCGCCCGCAAGGAGACGCTCGACGCGTACGTGAAGCGCCTCGAGAAACTTGAGGAGATAGCGAGCTCTTACAAGGGCGTCGAGCGCACCTATGCCATTCAGGCAGGGCGCGAAGTGCGCGTTATGGTCGAGCCGGAGACGGTGGACGAGGCCGCCACGACGGTGCTTGCGCACGACATCGCGCAGCGAATCGAGGACGAGATGCAATACCCCGGCCAGGTGAAGGTCGTGGTCATCCGCGAGAGTCGAGCGATCGGCATCGCGAAATAGGAAGCGTCCGGCATGGTCGACGAAGCGCTCGAGAGCTTCATAGAAAACGTGTGTGGCGACGGCCATCTTCGTGTCGAGGCTGACCTCGGAGATGGCTTCGTTCGCTTGAGGAGCGCAGAGGCCGAGCGTCGCCAGGCCGCTCATGATATCCGGGCGACAGAGGACATCGTCATCGAGATGCTGAGGAACGCCCGCGACGCTCATGCCGCGAGCATATTCATGGCCGCAACGCGCGAAGATCGCCGCCGCCGTCTCGTCATGCTCGACGATGGGGACGGGATACCGTCCGCCATGCACGAGCGCGTGTTCGAACCCCGCGTCACCTCCAAGCTCGACACCATGCACATGGACAAGTGGGGCGTGCACGGGCGAGGCATGGCGCTCTACTCCATCGCCGTCAACGCTGTGTCGGCGCGCATCGCCGCGTCGGACGTGGGAAAGGGCTCGTCGTTTGTCGTGGAGACGGATCTCGGAAGGCTCGGCGAGAAGACCGACCAATCCACCTTTCCCACGTTCGAACGCACCGAGTCGGGCAGCATCGCTGTGCGCGGTCCGAAGAACATCCTGCGGACCGCTTGCGAGTTCGCGCTCGAGCATCGCCGCACCTGCACGGTCTACGTGGGTTCGGCCACCGACGTGGCGGCGACGCTCTACGCTTTCGGCCTCTCATCGCTCACTTCTGCTTCACGTGCGTTCTGCACGGACTCCGCGAAACTCCCCGTGTGCAAGCGGCTTGCGACGGCGGCGGATCCGGCTTCCCTCGCCGAAGAGGCTGCACGGCTCGGCTTGGTCATCTCCGAACGTTCAGCGCGGCGCGTCATGGACGGCGAGATCGAGCCGCTCGAACCGCTTGTCAACCGAGTGCGTATCGCGGGGGAGGGGACGCCTGGAGGGAGCCGCACGGAAAGACCGCCGAAACGCTCCAAGCGGAACGGCGACGCGCGGGGGCTGCGCGTCGACCAAGCCGATCTCGAGCGGTTCACCGCCGATGTGACGAACGCCTTCGCCTCGTTGGCGCGCGACTATTATCTCGTGCCCGATGTGCGGCCCGAGGTGCGCGTGGGCAAGGAAGGGGTCCGCGTCTTCATCCCCGTTGAGAAGCTGCTCTAACGTTCGGGCGTATGCGCAGGTTGCGAACCATGCGTGGAATGGGTAGAATGACACAGGCGCCAAATTGCGCCGTGAACGCACGACGGCATATTACATAAGACAAACGCACGTGTAACGGACCATACGAAAAAGGATATGCATGTCCATGATCGGTAGCAAGCCGGATGTCGGCTGTTTGAAGGTTTCGTCGAAGTCGTCGCCCGCATCTGTGGCGGGTGCCATCGCCGGCATGGTGAAGGACGGTGTGTGCGTTGAGATCCAGGCTGTTGGCGCGGGTGCGGTGAACCAAGCGGTGAAGGCCATTGCCATCTCGCGCGGATTCCTGTCGCCGGTCGGCATAGAGATCGTCTGCGTTCCCTCGTTCGCCGATATCGTGATCGACGGAGAGTACCGTACGGCTATCCGCTTCGCCGTCGAGCCGCGTTACTCGCATGTCGCCGCATCCGGCGACGATGCGTTCGATGCCCGCCCCGTTTCCCGCTGACACGCCCATGCAGACTCCATTCACGAACCTCACGTTCTGCATCCGCACGTTCGGATGCCAGATGAACAAGCACGACTCAGAGCGCATCGCAGGCATGCTCGAGGGCCTTGGCGCGCTGCCCGTCGAAGCGATCGAGGACGCCGATATCGTGGCGTTCATGACCTGCTGCGTGCGCGAAGCGGCCGATACGCGCCTGTACGGCCAGGTCGCATCGCTTAAAAACGTGCCGCTTCGCACGGGCACGCCGCTATCGAAACGCATCGTCGCCGTTGGGGGGTGCATCGGGCAGCGGGACGGCGAGAAGCTCGTCGAAGAGCTGCCCCATCTCGACGTGGTGTTCGGCACGCACAACCTCGGATCGTTGCCGCGCTTGCTCGAGGCCGCCATCGATGAGGGGGGGCACCAGGTCGAGGTGCTCGACGCCGCCTCGTCGTTTCCAACCGAGTTGCCCACGGCGCGTGAGCACGATTGGGCGGCTTGGCTGCCCATCACCATCGGATGCAACAACTTTTGCTCCTACTGCATCGTGCCCTACGTTCGCGGACGGGAGAAGTCGAGGCCGCTCGAGGACATCGTGGCTGAAGCGGAGCGCTATGTAGATGCGGGCGTGAAGGAGATCACGCTGCTAGGCCAGAATGTGAACTCCTATGGACGCGACCTTTACGGATCGCCGCGGTTCGACGAAGTGCTCGATGCGCTCGACGCCACGGGCGTTGCGAGGCTTCGATTCGCCACAAGCCACCCGAAGGATCTCACCGACGGGGTGATCGAGCGGTTCTCCTCTCTTCGCTCCCTCATGCCGGCGTTGCACCTGCCCGTGCAGTCGGGCTCCGATGCGGTGCTGGCGGCCATGAACCGCCGCTACACCCGGGCTCACTACCTCGAGCTCGTGAGGAAGCTGCGCGAGGCGTGTCCTGATATCGCCTTGTCCACCGACGTCATCGTGGGATTCCCAGGAGAGACGGACAAAGATTTCGAGGACACGTTTCGACTTGTGGACGAGGTCGGCTACCATCAGGTGTTCACGTTCATCTACTCGAAGCGCGAGGGAACTCCGGCGGCGAAGATGGAGGACGCGGTACCGCATGAGGTCGTGCAAGGACGTTTCGACCGTCTTGTGAACCTCGTTCAATCGCGTGCGTTCGAGGCGAACCAGGCCGATCTGGGCGCTATTGTGAATGTGCTCGTCGAAGGCGCGTCGAAGCGCGACGAAGGGTTGCTCGCAGGAAAGAGCCCTAAGAATCAGACCGTCCATGCCCCCGTGCCCCCGGGGACGACGGCGAGGGCGCTCGCCGGCTCCATCGTGTCTGTGCGCATCGACGAGGCGAAGACATGGTACCTGTCAGGAGAGGTCGTGAATGGTCGCTGATCCCGCTGCGATGATGCTGCGGGCTCCCGTGGTGTGTGTGGTCGGTCCGACGGCGTCGGGCAAGACCGACCTTGCTCAGGCCATCGCGCTCGCATTGGGCGGTGAGGTGGTGAGTGCCGACTCGATGCAGGTGTATCGGGGCATGGACATCGGCACGGGTAAAATCCCATTTTCTGATAGGCTCGTGCCCCATCATGGCCTCGACCTCGTCGATCCTGGGCAACCGTTTTCGGCTGCGCTGTTCCAGCGCTATGCGCGAAAGTGTTTTCAGAACATCGATGCGCGTGGGAGGCGCGTCGTGTTGGCCGGGGGCACGGGGTTCTACGTTCGCGCCGCCATCGATGGCTATGAGTTTCCTGCAGGTGAGCAGGTGGGCAATGCCGTTCGCGAGCGATGCGCGCGCATAGTCGAACGGGAAGGGTCCGCAGCGCTTTGGCGAATGCTCTCAGATCGCGACCCGGCGAGCGCGGCCCTCATTCCCGCGGGCGACGTGAAGCGCGTCGCCCGCGCGCTCGAGCTTTTGGAGGCGGGGGGCTCCTATGCGGAGCAACGGGCGCGGCTTGCAACGATCCCTCAGGTCGTCCCTGCCTTGTTCGTTGGTTTGGCGGTGGATCCCTCCTTGCTGAAGGATCGCATCGATGCACGGGTGGATGCCATGATGGCGGCAGGACTCGTCGACGAGGTCGCCGGATTGCTCGCAAGGGGGTTTCGCGAGGGCGTCACCGCCCCTCAGGCAATTGGATACAAGGAGATTGCGTCTGCGCTTGACGGGAAGGTGTCGTTTTCCCAGGCGGTCGAGCAGATCAAGACGGCCACACGTCGCTACGCCAAGCGTCAGCGCACGTGGTTTCGCAAAGATGCCCGCATCCGCTGGATCAACGCGAACGACGGCGATTCGGACGCCCTTCTCGAGCGGGCCCTCGAAGCGCTTAGAGGAGATGCCGTCCGTTAACAGAGCGCCCTCTGCGAAGCGGCGCCAATGCGCCCGCGCGATGTCGATATGCTATGATGTGCGAGCGCTTCAAAGCGTTTGCGCCCTCGTCGTCGGACGGGGGTGTCCATGCAGCCGAGGCAACCTTTTCAATATCGTGCTTTGTCGTTTTCGGCCGTTTCGGTTGCATCAGGGAAAGGATGTCTTATGTCCGAATTCGAATCTGCTATCGCTCGTGGCGCCATGACCGTTTCCGAAGAGCGTCGCGAGCGCGCCGTGCTCGTTGGGATTGACCGACCGGGTGCGGCATGGCCGCTTTCATCCTCGCTCGCCGAGCTCGAGCGCCTTGTGGACACCGCCGGAGCGGACGTGGTGGCGGTGACCTCTCAAAGGCTCGAGGCTCCGAATCCCAAGACCTTCATCGGCGCCGGAAAAGCCGAGGAGGTGGCCGAGCTCGCTCGCGCCCACGCGGCCGATCTTGTCGTGCTCGATGACGAGCTTACCCCGTCGCAGCAGGCGAATCTCGAGAAAACGGTAGGACGCGATGTTAAGGTCATCGATCGTACCGCCCTCATCCTCGACATATTCGGACTTCACGCAACCAGCAAGGAGGGTCGCTTGCAGGTGCGGCTTGCCCAGAACGAGTACCTTCTTCCACGGCTCAGAGGCATGTGGGCCCACCTTGCCTCAAACCGCATGGGAGGCGGCGTGGGATCGCGTTTTGGCGAGGGCGAGAGCCAGCTCGAGGTCGATCGTCGCATGGTGCGCAAGCGGATCACCTCCATCAAGCGCGAACTCGCGCACCTTTCCGAGGTGCGCGCAGTGCAGCGCGAATGCCGTTACGAAAGCGGCATGTTCAAGGTCGCGTTGGCCGGTTATACGAACGCGGGAAAGTCGAGCCTGCTCAATCGATTGACGAACGCAGATGTCCTCGCATACGACAAGTTGTTTGCCACGCTTGACTCAACCACACGTCGGTTCGAGCTGCCTGAGGGCCGGGAGATCACGATCACCGATACGGTCGGTTTCATCCAGAAACTGCCAACTACGCTCGTGGAGGCGTTCAAATCAACGCTCGACGAGATCACGGGAGCCGATCTTGTGCTGCAAGTGGTGGATGCTTCTGCTGAGGAACGCTGCGAGCAGATAACCGCCGTCGAGGAGGTGCTCGGGCAGATCGGCGCGCAGGATCTTCGCCGGGTGCTCGTATTCAACAAGTGCGACCTTCTCGAAGAGGAGGATATGGCCGCTCTCAGGGCGCGCTACGCGCAAGCTCAGTTCGTGTCGGCGGCGACAGGGGAGGGCGTCGACACGCTTATCGAGCATATCGCGCGCGTGGCGTCGGCGAGCGATGAACGGCTCGACGTGCTCGTGCCGTACAAAAGGGGCGACCTCGTCTCGCTCGCCCATGAACGATGCAGAATCCTGTCCGAAGTGCATGAGGAGGAAGGCACGCATCTCGTCATGCTCGCCGCGCCTTCGTTCGCGGAGGCGTTCCGTCCTTTCGCGACTAGTGACGACTGATCGACGGTCGCTCCGTGCTGTTGGAAGAGCATGGAGCGACTGGAAATGGCCGCCCTATAACCGAGGAGGGAAAGAAAAAGGGGAGGGCTGAAGCCCCCTTTGCCGCATCCTCTTTGATCTTTTTTTTTTTGGGGGGGGGGGCGTATTGGCTGCCCATCCTGGGCGGAAACGGTTTTTGCGGACGGACGCTATGATAAAGCACCGCATGCGGAATGGATCTTACAAGCAGCGTGGGGTCGGGCTTAATCGGGATGATCGAGCCTTAGACTCCTCCCCAGCTATCAGAATTGCCTCGCTCGATTCCTGATGGACAGACGTCGGAAACGGCCTCGTCAAGAGGTTCTCGCCAGGCTGCACGACCTGTTTGGCCGCGCCGACGTTTGGAACGATCCGCTCTGAACGGATGCAAGCCAGTAGGCGCCCGTGCGATTGCGGAAAGCACGGGCAGCCTTCTGCGAGCTTCAATGCGCCTGACATGCCCATCGTCCTTTCGCTGGGGATCGATCCGATCCGCTGTCGAAAGCTGCGTGGCCAGACTTCGTGCGAGAGACTGCGCGGGCTACAGACGGCGGAAAACTGCGACCACCTTTCCTGCGATGGAGCAGTCCGTTGTGATGATGGGCTCCATGGAGGAGTTCTCGGGCTGAAGGCGAATATGGTCGCTTTCCTTGTAGAAACGCTTGACCGTCGCTCCATCGTCTATGATAGCCACGACGATGTCCCCGTTGTTCGCCACCGGCTGCTCTTTCACCACGACATAGTCCCCATCGTTGATGCCCGCTTCGATCATGCTTTCGCCACGTACGGAGAGCAAAAACGAAGGGGAGTCGCCCACGATGTCGGTGGGAAGCGATATCGTGTCGGTGATGTTCTCCTCGGCAAGGATAGGGGATCCAGCTGCCACATTGCCCACGAGCGGCACGTTCACGATCTTGTTGAAGCTTGGTTGCACTACGTTTGTGGCAAGCGCCGCATCTTCAAGAGGGTAGGTGAGCGCAATGGAGCGCGACTTGAGAGGATCACGCTTGATGAGCCCCTTCTGTTCGAGGGCTTTGAGATGCACATGCACCGTTGAAGGGGAGGAGAGGCCCAGGGTTTGGCAGACTTCGCGCACCGTCGGACCATAGCCCTTTTCCCGAATGCACTCCTCGATGCAGTCAAGCACGGCCTGCTGTCGTTTCGTCACTTTCTCGGACATTCCCCGTCCTTTCCTTTAAGCGAACAAATGTATCGATTTGTATTGACATGAACTTTTGTTCGTTCTATTATATATGCGAACAAAGGTTCTACGCAAGAGGAAAGAGGGAGAAAAATGAAGAATTTCGAGGAGAGGTGCTTTGCCTGGAGTTCGTCTGCTTTGAAGTCGGAAACCCTCGGGTTTTCTCCGCGAACAGGGGCCGTTGTCGCGTTTCCCGGCTGGCGTGCACAGGGCATCGCTTGCGAATCGCATCGTTTGGCCGGGTCGTTAAGGCGCATACGGGGTCTTCTGTGCGAAACCGAAATGGTTCGCGCCCTGCGCGACGGCAGCGCACGGGGCGCGGCGTACGGATTCGTCGAGCCCTGGCAGGCTGTGGTGGTCGGCGGAGTTTGCGCCGCGTCATCGCTAGTCGCTATCATTGCGACTTTTTGAGGGGTTCGCATATCGCTGCTCTGCCAAAACGGACTCGACTCTTTTGGTCTTCTGCCTTCTCAGCTGAAGTGCGCGCGAGAAGGGTTTTTACGCTTCTCGATTTAATCGCTCGGAGACTTCGCTCCTACGCGTTTCGTTCCTTTTCGCAAACATGATCTGACGCAGCGACAACTGGCGTTTACTGGGGCGCAAGAATCCAAGAGCTTCTTTCGCTACCGTGTTCGGCATATCGGCATCGACTCCTTTTCAAGACGCGAGTGCTCCTTCCTGGCCACTTCCGGTCAGCTTCCGCATCGAAGTGAGCGGGAGCAATTCTGGTGATTCCCAACGGTTGATTGAACCACAATATCTTGTATGCTAACCTGAATGAAAATCGATTGAAGGAGCCTCTATGCGCTGCCCCTCCTGCGGGAATCCCGATTCCAAGGTCGTGGACTCCCGTCCTTCCGAAGACGGTACGGCTATTCGCCGCCGACGAGAGTGCCTTGAATGCGGAAGGCGCTTCACCACGTATGAGCGCTTGGGTGAGAATCCTCTCATCGTGATCAAACGGGATGGGTCGTCCGAGGCGTATGATCGGCAGAAGCTGATGCGCGGGCTTCTGATGGCGTGCGCGAAGCGTCCAATCTCACCTGAGCAGATCGGGGCGCTCATCGACAGCATCGAGTCCGAGCTTCGCAATGCGTCTAAGACGGAGATCGGGTCGAAGGAACTTGGCGACATGGCGCTTGTGAGGCTCGCTAAGCTCGATGACGTGGCCTATGTCCGTTTCGCAAGCGTGTACAAGGATTTCCAGAACGTCGAGGAATTTGCCGCGGCGCTCGAGGGGCTGCGATGACGACGCCGGTACGTGTGCCGCTTCGCGCCCTCGACCCTGACCTGCCTCTCCCGACTTACGCCTATGCGGGCGACGCCGGGGTCGATCTGCGATCAACGCGCGATGAGGTGCTGCGGCCGTTTGAACGCAGGCTCGTTCCGTGTGGCGTGGCTCTTGCCCTGCCGCGGGGGTACGCCGGCTTCGTGCTTCCGCGCAGCGGTCTCGCCGTCAAGCACGGTGTCTCGCTGGTGAACGCTCCCGGCCTCATAGACAGTGACTATCGCGGCGAAATATGCGCCGTGCTCGTGAATCTCGATCCACATGAGGAGTTCTTTGTGAAGCGGGGAGATCGCATCGCCCAGCTTGTGATTATGCCGGTGCCGCCGTTGTCTTTCGAGGCGGTCGACGAACTCCCTGACACTGATCGAGGATCTGGGGGCTTCGGAAGCAGCGGTGTGGGTCTTTGAGGCCGCCTCTCCCATCAATTAGAGTTACTCTAATTGATGGGAGAGGCGCCTATGGAAGGAGAAGGATCGTACATGTTTGCGGAACATGCTGGCGCAAACGAGCTTCCATGCCTCGGTATCGCTGAGGTAGCCGATTTGACGGGCATATCCGCGTTTACTATCAGGTACTATGATAGGTGCGGATTCTTTCCCGGGCTCGCACGCGACCGACGCGGCGTTCGTTCGTTCTCTCATGCGGACGTTGCCCAGCTTCGTTTCGTTGACGCGCTGCGCAAAAGCGGGTTGTCCATTGAGGGCATCCAGTACTACGTTCGGCTTCAGCGGCGCGGCATCGCTTCGTCCGACGAACGATTGCCCATCGTACGCGCGCAGGAGGCGGCGCTCGAGTGCCAAGTTTCCGGACTCGAAGAATGCCTCAAGCGGCTTCGTTCGGCCGAAGCCGGTCTTCTGTCCGCGAATTGAGGACCGAAAGACGTTTTGCGGGCCACAACTTGGTCGTGACGGCATGCGAAAACCCCGGATTCCAGGTGTCAGAGGTCGTCCGAAGGCAAAACGGGGCCTTAGAACGGCTCTCCGAGCCTTGTTGGTAAAATAGCTGATCAAAAGCTTAGAATGGGCAAATGAAAGGTGCTGGTAATGATGGTAGGTCGAAATGCTTCTTCTGAGCCGCCTCGAGAACCCGAAGATGGACAGGAACGCGATCTTGATCTTGGCGTGCGGAGCGATTCCGAAGGCTCGTCAGCATCGCTGCCGAATCCACAGGAGGTATCCGATTTCAAAAGCGCGCGCACGCTTGCCACGGTGGCGAGCATTGCCGGTCCCGTATCCGTCTTTATCGGAGGCATGCCGTTGAGTGCGACGGGTGTTGTGTGCGCCGTTATCGCACTTTGGAGGTTCGGGAGATTGGCTGCTGGGAACACACGGCTTTCCGCGGTGGCGGCAAGATTGCGGCGATCAAGCATGGTCGGTCTGGTCGTGTGCGCCGTGGCTTTCGCACTGAATGCAGTGGCATTCTTCACCTTGCTTCCCGAGATCATTCAGATGGTAGAGACCGGTGAGCTGGGATTTGCCGTGGGAAGCGGTGCCGAAGGCGTGATTGAACCGAATTCGACCTGGGGATAGCGCTACGCGCACTGAATCGAGAGCCCGCTTGTCCGTTTCCTGGATGCGCACGCCATGCGGGCATCCTCGGTGCCGAACGACCTCCACCTCTTTGGGTTTCAAGATTATTGATAATATATCTTATGTAAACTTGAATGCAGGTTGAGCCGTTTTCGCAAAAGACTCTACCTGCATCACCTGAGCGTAGCTTTGTATGGATTGCGCGAAGGGAGCTTAAACCGCTGCGACTGCCTCCTGCGTGGTGCGCTTCGCGGTCGTGATCGGTTTTGCGAATTTCGGCTATTGACGTTCATGTTCTCGTTGCGCGGATGCAAAATCCATGACGCGACGGGACGGTCACGTCCTTTGCGGAGTAACTGCTCAATCGATCATCCGCTTAGTTGGCTCCTGCGCGTCGCAAGTATGGCTTCGCGACCGCTCTTCGAATGCCGCGCGATCGAGTTCCCTCCTGTTTCAGCGATTCTTCCGGCGGCGCCTGTCTAACCGGTCGGCGAAGCGAAGCATGACTTGCGCGCAAATTGTAGCTGCTTGCGCGTTATCGAATTCCTGAGCGAAGTGCCCTTCGACAGGCGCTGCGCGAATTCGCGCGGTCTTTCTTCCGGTCGCTTTTGGCTATGCAGTGCGAATCTTTTCGGGTAGACCAGCGGACGAAAAGCAGAAACTCGAACGGGTGGTAAAATGATGTTTTTTAAGTTACAATATAGGGCGCTGTATATCCACTAGAGAAGGAGATGCGATGGTGGCGAACAAGAGGGTGCTTGCTGCTTTGATGACGGCGGCCCTGGTTTCGTTCGGAGGGTTAACGCTTGCCGGTTGCTCGCAGAGCAATTCGGAAGAGATCGTACGTGAGGGGGTGACCGAAGAGCTTGAGAGTCTGAAGCGCCTTGACGACAGTCTTTTGGACCAACTTTCCACTAATGCTGAAATGATCCAATTGACCATGTACGGTGTCGATCCAAAAGACTTCGCGTCCACCTATCTGGATGGGTTCGACTATCGGATCGACTCCGTGACGGTCGAAGGCAATAAGGCGACGGCCGTCGTCGTGCTCACCTGCAAAAGCACCAGCGTTTTCGCCGAGACGCTTGAGGCGGCGTACGAAGAGATGGCGAACGACGATTCCCTGATGGACCTCTCTCCGTACGAACGCAATGACCGAATCGGTCAAGTCATGATGGAGACCCTCGAGAGCATCCCGGTTGCTGAAACCGCACCCATCAATCTGGAGTTCCAGCTCGATGGAAACATGTGGACAATCACTCCCGAATCCGAGAAGTCTCTTTCTACTGCGCTGTTCTCGGAGTAGGTGCGAAAAGGTCGGCTGTCCGAATGCCGTCCTAAAGCCATCGCGAGGACGAGAGGACCGGTCGTACGACCGGTCCTCTCGTCCTTCCCCGCCTCATTCGCAACAGCCTCTTTTCGTCGCGCGCAATAAGAGAAGATCTAGCTTTGTAAGAAGGCTTTGGGCCAGAGCCTTTTGACGAGCCCTACGGACAGCAAGCCGAAACAGACGCCGAGGATGGCGCCGGCAAGGATGTCGGACGGGTAATGCACGTAAAGGTAGATGCGAGAAAGTGCGATGAGCGCAGCGATCAGAACGGCGAGCGCCTTTGCTATGCGCACGCCCGGACCGTCTTTCGGCAGGCAGCACACCACCGTTGCGGCAGCGAAGGACACCATCGAATGATTCGACGGAAACGAGCTTCCCGATGGCGCTGGAATGAGCAATCCGGAGAATTCAAGCGCTTCGAAGGGCCGTACGCGTCCAAACAAAGGTTTCAAGACGAGCATTCCCACCGCTGCCGTCACCGCCACCGCAACGAGCATGGCAATGCCCCAAGCTCGCCGCTTCGGTTGCACGATGAGTGCGGCCGAAGCGGCGAGCCATACGAGGGCGATGTCGCCAAGGTGCGTAGCAAACAGCATAGCGGCATCGAGCGCGGGCGAGCGCACGTGCTCCTGGACGAAGTCGAGGATGGCGTAATCCATGCTCTTGGCCTCAGCAGCGCGTTCCGGCGCGAATCCAGGACAAAAGCCCTGTGCAGCCGGCCACGACGTCGTCGTAGGTCGTCTCGAAATCCCCGGTGTACCAAGGGTCGGCCACATCGCGTTCGGAACCAGCGAATTCGAGCAGCTTCGCGCAGCGGCCTTCAACCTTGCGTCCAAGCTGGCGACGTGTATCGCGCAGATTGGCCTCGTCCATAACCACGAACAAGTCCCATTTCTCCGCATCCGCACGACTGAGCCGGCGCGCTCTCTTGCCGTCGCAGGAGATGCCAGCTGAGGCGAGCATGCGTTGCGTTTCAGGATGGACGGGGCTTCCTATCTCGTCATCGTGCGTAGCAGCCGACGCCACGAGAAGCGCTTGCTCCATCCCCTGCTTGCGCGCGAGATCTTTCATCACGAATTCGGCCATGGGGGAACGGCAAATGTTGCCGTGGCAGACGAACATGATGCGGAATGGCTTGCTCATCATTCATCTCCCCTCTCCTGCTTGCTGCCGCGAGGCGCGCGATCCCCTTCCGCCGGCTCGAGAGCCTCGGCGTAGCGCTCGTAGAGCTCGGGCAGCGCCCGTTTCACGCTCACGGGTTTGAACGTCTTCGCATCCACGAGGCAGTGGGTGCTTTCTCCGGTGCAGCAGGGTCGAGCTGCGTCGGGATCCTGCCCCTGCTTGAACACCTCGTAGGCGTAGACAGTCCTCGTCGGACGCGAGGACACGACACGCGTGCGCACCATGACAGCGTCTCCATAGCGCAAGGGCTCTCCGAAGGATATCGAGAGGTCCACCACTGGCGATACGAACCCTGCTTCCTCGATGCGCTTGTAGGGAAACCCGATGGCTTCAAGAAACGCGGTGCGCGCATCCTCGAAGTACAGCAAATAGTTCGCATGGTAGACGATGCCCATCATGTCCGTTTCGGCATACCGTATGGTGATTGGCGTGCAAACCCGCATGGTCTTGAGTTCCGTCCCATCTGATCGGCTACAATACAGGTATGAGCAACATCGTAGCGTATATGGCCAAGGAGCAGCGAACCTTCGCGGAATCACCGTTTAATCCGGTGGACTCGCTCGTGTTCTCGACGCTCGCCTACCTCAATTACGAGATGGCTCCCTGCCTGCCCTCCTCCCCTTCCGAGCGCATGCTGCTCCATGACGTGGCAATGCTCACGGACTGGAACGCGCTCACCTTCGGCAGTTGGATGGAGGACGCAAAAGGCACGGTCGCATTCCTGCGCGCGCTGTCGTCGAGCCGCCGTATGCGCGACGTGCGCGCCTCCTTCTACGCCAACGAGGTGTCCGAGACAGTGGAGAAGCAGTTCAGTGCGGTGACGCTGTCCTTTCCCACCTCCGAAGGAGAAGCGTCTTACCTGGCCTTCCGTGGCACCGACGGGAGCTTCACCGGTTGGAAGGAAGATTTCAACCTGTGCTTCAAGCGGGTCGTTCCCTCTCAGCGAGCTGCTGCGGCCTACGTTTCGGGCGTGGCGTCTGCAGTGGACGGGACCCTTCTCCTAGGTGGGCATTCCAAGGGAGGCAACCTCGCCGAGTACGCAGCGCTCACTGTGGACGAGTCCGTCTTCGACCGCATCGCTGGCGTATTCAACCACGACGGCCCTTCGTTTTTGGAGGATCCCTCGCCGCGCATCGACGAGGAGCGCTTCTGCCTGCTCCTGCATAAAACGGTGCCGGAGTCCTCGGCGTTCGGCATGATTCTCGAGCGGAGGGCCGATTATCGCGTCGTGGCGTCTTCGGCGCTGTCGGTGTTCCAGCACGAGCCGTTCACCTGGCAGACCGCGGGCCAAGACTTCGTATACCAGGATGCGCTCAACCCGTCAGCTGTGGTGTTCGACGCGGCTCTCGACGCTTGGCTGCGCGGAAGGACTCCCGATGAGCGCGAACGGTTCGTCGACACCGTGTTCGAGCTGCTCTCCTCCACGGAGGCGGTTTCTTGGGGCGAGTTCCAAGACAAGCTGTTCGCCAACGCTCGCCAGTTGCTCGGATCGGCTACGCAGCTCGACCCCGAGACGAAGCGGTTCGTATGGCAGACCGTCGCCGCGCTCGGCGGCATTCTCAAAAATGAAGCGATCAGACGGTTCAAGCCCACGTCGCGGCCGAGGTTGCCGCGCGTGCGGGCGCGTTATGGGCAAGGGAAAGGAAGCGAAGGATGAGCGCAGGGGCGCATGGTTCTGTCGACGGGGTCGGAGGGGCCTTTGGCTCGGAAGGGGCGAACGGAAAGGGGAACGGGGAGGAAAGCGCCCGCTCTCGCCTCACGGTTCGCATGGCCGTTCAGCTTGCGGCGCCGCATACTTGGCCGGCGGCAATCCTGCCCGCTCTCGTGGCGACCGCCGCCGCCCTTGCGCGTATGCCTTCCGTGTCGGTGATGATGACGTGCGCGTTGCTCGTCATCTGCGTGCTCATGCAGTCGGCTGTGAACACGTTCAACGACTACTACGACTACGTGAAGGGCTCCGACTCGCTCGACGACAACGTTGACCCCGCCGATGCCGTGCTCGTTTACAACAACGTGAACCCGCGTTCGGCGCTCGTCCTCGCTGTCGGGTTCTTGGCCGCAGCGTTCGTTATAGGAGCCTACGTCGTTTGGGTCGCCGGCTGGATCCCGCTTGCCATAGGCGGTGCCGGTGCAGTCGTCGTCGTGTTGTACTCTGCCGGCAAGACGCCGCTTTCCTATCTGCCCGTCGGCGAGCTTGCGAGCGGGTTCGTGATGGGCGGTCTCATTCCGCTCGCGTGCTATCAAGCTCTGACCGGCTCCTTCGATCTGCGTGCGCTCTTGTGGGCCGTGCCCACCATCATCGGCGTGGGGCTCATCATGCTCACGAACAACGCATGCGACATCGAGAAGGACACGGAGTCGGGCCGCCGAACGTTGCCCGTGCTGCTTGGCCGCGCGCGCACACGACGGCTGTACCACGGCGCGGTGTACGCATGGGTGTCTGCCATCATCGTGCTCGTGATTGCGTTTTTCCCGGGCGGAGTCGTGGTGCTGCCATTCATGCTGATGGCGGCTTACCCCCTGTTCAAGGCGCTTTTGTCCAATCCGCTTGCACCTATCTCGCGCATAGGCGCCATGGCGCAGGTATGCGGCGTGAACGTCGCCCTCGGAGCGTTCTATGCTGCCGCCATCTTGGCTGGCGGTGCCGTGCTCGTACCCTGACGCGAAGGAGTCTCCATGGAAGCAACCGTCGCCGCTTTTGCGGCAACGCTCATCGTTTTGGCCGTGTTCGCGATCATGGGCGTTATGCTCTGGCGCGGTTCATGGCTCGCCTTGCTCGTGGACGATGCGTCCTGTTCGGAAGAGGACGCATCGTCATGTCGGGCACTTGGGCGACGCATGGCCGTCGTGCTCGCCGTGTGCTGCGCGCTCATGGCCACGCTCGTGCTGTTCCTGGCAGCAAGGCTCGCTGGCGCGCACGACCTCGCATCGATCGCGACGATGGCCAACAATGCCGCGTTCCTCGCGTTTGTCGTGGCGCTCGCTTGGTTCTTCGTCGTGCAGCGACCCAACCGTCCGGAAGGGGTGGAGGATGCCGTTTCGAGACGCGCCCGCACAGCGCGTCTCGACCACTTGCATACGCGAACCATCGTGTTCGTGGTCGCCGTTATCGTCGCCGTTATCGCTGTCGGCATGCTCGCCGCCCTCGCGTAAGGGACATGCCGGGAGCGTATCGAAGACAGAGGGCTTGGCGCGCCTTCTCATGAGGCGACGGCCGAGGCTGGTCGCGTCGCCTCTTTTCCGCGCTCTTTCACTTGATGGAGGCGGTTGGGATGGAGATGCGGGGAAGAAAAGCCATGGCAGCCGCTCGATTCGAAGCCTAGCGCCACTGCAGCTGAACGAGGTCGGGAAAGGTCGCGTGAAGGGCGGCGAGGTCGAATGACCGCAACAGCTCCTCGGGGGTAACGGGATCGCAGGTGGGCGCGAGGCCTGTGATGCCGGCGATATGTCCGATGACGCCAGCAGGCGTCTTGAAGCGCTCGATCAGCGCGTCGAGTGCGGCGTCGTGATCGCGCTTCGAGAGCCGGCGGTCGCGTTCGGCGACAAGAAGAGGGATATGCGCATAGGTCGGATGCGGCAGGCCGAGCAGCCTTTGCAGGTAGAGCTGCTGCGGCGTCGAACATAGGAGGTCAACGCCGCGCACTACCGACGTGATGCCTTGGGCCGCATCGTCCACGACGACGGCTAGCTGGTAGGCGAAGGCGCCGTCCGAACGCTTCACGAGGAAGTCGCCGCAGTCGGAGGCGAGGTTCTGTTCGTAAGGCCCCTGCACCTGATCGATGAAGGCGATGCGCTCGTCGGGCACCATCAGGCGTTGTGCAGGCGTGCGCTCTCGTGCGCGAGCCATCCGCTCTTCGTCGCTCAGGTTGCGGCAGGTGCCCGGGTACACCGGTTTCTCACCGCGGTGCGGCGCCGAGGTCGCATGCAGGTCGGCGCGCGTGCAGAAACAGGGGTAGACAAGGTCGCGGGCGCGCAGCTCGTCGAAGGCCGCGCGATAGGCCTCCGTGCGGTCGTGCTGGAAGTACGGACCCTCATCCCAGAGAAGCCCGAGCGCTTCAAAGTCGCGTCGCACTGCATCTGCGTATGCGGGCTTCGAGCGCTCGGCATCGAGATCCTCGATGCGCAGCACGATCTTTCCGCCCTGCGATTTCGCCACGAGCCACGCCACGAGCGCCGCGAACACGTTGCCTGCGTGCATCCGCCCCGTCGGAGACGGCGCGAACCGGCCGACAATGTCGGTATGCGAAGGAATTGCGCCCATCGGTCCTCCTCCTGTCGATGCGCAATCGCCGATCGCCCTCCCGTAGGAGCGCATAGCGGTGCCAGCTGCTGCAAAACCTTCGATTTTGGCGGTATCTCGAACGCGAGATGGTCGATTCGAACGAGCTCGCCCGCATGTGCCCAGGTGATGGCTTGCATGGCTCGTCGACCTGGAAAGCGAAGCGCCGAAATCGGGAGTTTTGCAGCAGGACGCTCGTCAAAATCGACGGTAGGGCCGCCGCTGCTGTCGGGGCCTCAGCATGCGCGGCCCCGACTAGAACTACTTCCGCAGATCCTCGACATGCTTGGTCTTGCCGAGCGAGCGCTCAATGCCGCCGGGCTCGACGAGCTTCACGCGCACGCCCACGAGGAGCATGCCCTTGAGCCTCTCCTCGATGGAGCGGCGCAGGTTCTCCATGTCCTCGAACGAGTCCGAGAACGCCTCGGGCTTGAGCTCCGCGTGCACGGTCATACGGTCGAGGCCGCCTTCGTTGTCCACGACGATGCGGTAGTGCGGCGTGACGCCGTCGATACCGGCCAGCACGTCTTCCACCTGGGAGGGGAACACGTTCGTGCCGCGGATGATGAGCATGTCGTCCGAGCGCGCCCGCACTTTCTGCATGCGCGCCGTGGTGCGGCCGCACGCGCAGGGCTCCGTGACCACGCGGGTCAGGTCGTGCGTGCGATAGCGCAGCACAGGGATAGCCTGCTTTCCGAGAGGCGTGAGAACGAGCTCGCCCATCTCGCCTTCCGCCACCGGCTCGCCGGTGTCGGGGTCGACGACCTCCCAGAGGAAGTGGTCCTCGGCGATGTGCTGCGTGTCGCGCGAGGCGAGGCACTCGCCCGACACGCCCGGACCCATAACCTCGGTCAGGCCGTAGTTGTCCGTGCACACGATGTGCATGCGAGCCTCGATCTCGGCCTTGAGGCCCGGAGGGCACGGCTCGCCGCCGAAGAGCCCTACGCGCAGCGTCGACTTCTCCCAGTCGAAGCCCATCTTCTCCCCCACCTCGCACATGTGCAGGGCGTAGGACGGCGTGGCGACGAGCACCGTGGTGCCGTAATCCTCGATCATGGCGATATGGCGCTCGGTGTTGCCCGAGCCTGCGGGAATCATCATGCATCCGAGCCTCTGCAGCCCGTAGTGCAGGCCGAAGCCGCCGGTGAACATGCCGTAGCCGAACGCCATCTGCGCGCGGTCGCCCGGCACGACGCCGGCCATCTGCACGAGGCGCATGATGCAGTCGGCCCACATGTCCATGTCGTGGGCGTTGTAGCCCACCACGATGGGCTTGCCCGTGGTGCCCGAGGAGGCATGCAGCTCCGCCACCTCGGAAAGCGGCACGGCGAACAGGCCGTAAGGGAACGTGTCGCGCAGGGCGGACTTGTCCGTGAACGGCAGCTTGCGCACGTCTTCGAGCGTGCGGATGTCGGCGGGCGACACGCCCCGCTCTTCCATGCGGGCTCGGTACCATGGCACGCGCTCGTAGGTCCAGGCCACCTGCGCGATCAGCTTCTCCAGCTGGATGGCGCGGATGCGTTCGCGCGAGGCGCACTCGATGGAGGGGTTGTGGATGGGCAGGCCTGAGAAGTCGCCTGCCGCGGCGGCGGCCAACGCCGCGCCTTTCACAGTGACGTCGGTCACGACGCTCACGCCCTTCGGTCCGCAAGCGGCGCAGCAAGGTCGGCTTTGCGCACGAGCTCCACCGGCTGGGCGGCCAAAAGCTCCTCCGCTCGAGCGATATCCTTCACTGAGAGCACGATGAACGTGGAGATGAGCGAATAGCTGTACGTCACGTTGATGTCGCAGTCGGCCATAACCCCCATGACGCGCGCAAGCTCGCCAGGCTCGTCGTTCAGGCGCAGGCACAGCACATCGGCAGCTGTAGCTGCCGCGCCCATGTCGGCCAGCACCTCGAGCGCGCGGGCGGGGTCGTCCACCACGAAGCGCACGATGCCGTAGTCGCCCGTGTCAGACGCGCTGTAGCCGCGCACGTTCACGTGCGAATCCTCGAATGCGTCGAGCACGCGGCGCAAGTGCCCAGGACGGCTCTCCAAAAAGACGCTGATCTGCTGAACGCTCATGACGCGTTTCCCCTCTCCGCTTCTTCGGCTGCGCGGGCGAAATCGAACCCTGCTCGGAACGCGGCCACATTGGCCTCCACAGTTCGGGTCGGCACGCGTCGCGCGATCACGCGTTCCCAGGCATTTTGCGGGAAGGCCAGGCGCGTGGCGAGCGCCCCCAGCAGCACCACGTTCACTGACTTCGGGCTGCCCACCTCGCGGGCTATCTCGCCGGCGGGAATGAGCGTGGCTCCGGCCGCCGCGAGCGTCTCCTGCGGATGCTCGGGCATGGCCGCGCGCCCGATGAGCACAGGCAGCGGCTGAATGGACTCATCAGCCACCAGGAGATAGCCGCCCTCGCGCACGTTGGCCAGGTTGCGCAGGGCCTCGGTGGTCTCGAACGACACGACGCAGTCGGCCCGTCCGGGATCGCTCACCATGGAGAGCACGGGTTCTTGCCCGAAGCGCACGACGGTGGTCACCGCTCCGCCGCGTTGGGACATGCCATGGATTTCGGACACTTTCGCGTCGTACCCCGACTCGAGGGCTGTATGGGCCAAGAGGTCGGCGGCGAGGATGGTGCCCTGCCCGCCGACGCCGCAGAGGAGCACGGTGGTCGCGCTACCCATGGGAGCCTCCTTCCGACGGCGCGTCAGGCTGCACGATGGCCTTGAACGCGCAATACTGGGCGCACTGGCCGCAGCCGATGCACTGCACGGGGTCGATGAGCGCATGGCCCTCGGCGTCCTTGGCGATGGCCGGGCAGCCGAGCGTCGAGCACACGCCGCAGGCGGTGCACGCATCGGTCACGGCGAAGGCGGGCTTCCTCACGCGGTCGATGAGCACGCAGGGGCTGCGGAACACGAGCACCGAGAGTTCCGGGTTGGCTACGGCCTCCTTGAGCGCGCGCCGGGTGGCCAGCGCGTCGTTAGGATCGACGGTGCGCACATCCTCCACGCCAACGGCGCGCACGATGCCCTCGAGATCGAGCTCGCGCGAGGGTCGCTTCTGCAAAGTCTCTCCATTGAAGGGGTTGCCTTGGCGGCCGGTCATGGCCGTCGTACGGTTGTCAAGCACGCACACGGTGCCGCCGCCTTTGTTGTACACGGTGGAGATGAGCGCCGACAGACCCGAGTGGGCGAATGTCGAATCGCCAATGACGCCCACGACGGGGCGATGCTCGACGTTTGACCAAGCCAGTTCAAATCCATGAGACATGGATACCGAAGCGCCCATGTCCACGCACGTGTCCATGGCCGAGAGCGGCGGCAGCGCGCCGAGCGTGTAGCAGCCGATGTCGCCCGTCACCACGGCCTTCATACGAGAGAGCTCCTTGAACACGAGGCGATGCGGACAGCCCGCGCACAAAGCCGGAGGCCGTCCGGGCACGTTGTCTGGCGCTGGCAGATGCGCAGGCCGTTCCAAGCCGAATGCCGCGCGCACAAGACCTGGGCTGAGTTCGCCATCGCGCGGCATCTCGCCAGGGAACGGGGCCAGTTCGATGCCCAAAGCGCGCACGCTCTCAGAAAGGTACTCAGAGGCCTCTTCCACCACGTAGAGGGCTTTCACGCTCGCGGCGAAGGCGCGCAAGCGCTCGGCCGGCAAGGGCCAGGTGCACCCGAGCTTGAACACGCTCGCCTCCGGAAGCGCTTCGGCCACGTGCTGGAAAGTCGCTCCCGCGCACACGACACCTATGTCGTCTCCCCTGCCCACGACCTCGTTGTAAGGGCATTCCTCAACCCAGGAACGCAGCGCGTCGATGCGTTCGAGCTGCGTTTTGCGACGAGGCTTTGCGAATGCGGGCATCATGACCCACTTCGCCGGATCGCTTTCGTAGGGCTTGGCTTGAACCTCGGTCCGCTCCCCCGGCTCGACCGGTGTCTTCGTGTGGGACACGCGCACTGTGGAACGGATGAGCACCGGCACGTCGAAGCGCTCGGACAACTCGTAGGCCTCGCGTGCGAAGCGCAGCGCCTCAGCCGAGTCGGCGGGCTCGAGCATGGGGATGTGCGCCGCGCGGGCGTACCAGTGGGAGTCCTGCTCGTTCTGCGACGAGTACATGCCCGGATCGTCCGCAGCCAGGATCACGAACCCTCCCCCAACGCCCGTGTACGCTGCGGTGAAGAGCGGATCGGCCGCCACGTTCACTCCGACATGCTTCATCGTCGACAGCACACGCGCGCCTGCAGCGGAGGCCCCCAGACCCACTTCCGCAGCCACCTTCTCGTTCACGCACCACTCCGCGTACACGCCGTCTTTGCATGCGAACGCCTCCATGGTCTCGGTGGACGGCGTGCCCGGGTACGCCGTTGCGATACGCGCTCCGGCCTCCCATGCTCCTTGGGCGATGGCTTCGTTACCCGACAACAGTTCCATAGGCGAACCTTCCTTGAATGCTGACCCGAAGGCTATTGTACGGCAAAGTGCGCCGCAAAGGCGTCGCGTCCTTGCGGCGCAACCCCTCATTCCTCTTTGTAGACGAGGCAGAACGCTCCGATCTGGACGATGTCGCCGGATGCGAGCTTTCGGCTCTCAACGCTGTCGTTGTTCACCCATACGCCGTTGAAGGAGTTGTCGTCGCGAATGACGTAACCGCCCTCGTCGGGCTCCACCGTGGCATGAGAGCGCGACACGGTCATGTCGTTCAGGAACACATCGCATTGCGGGCTGCGTCCGATGGACAGAGGAGCGTCGCCGAGCTGGAACGTCACGCCGGAGGACGGACCGCGCACCACGTGGAGAACGGCGCGCGCCTGCGGTGCAGCGTCCACGGAAGGCGGGGCGTCTTCGAGCGCTACGGGTTCGAAGCGCTGCGTTGCGCCGAGCAGCTTGAAACCGCACTGAGGACAGACGGCGGCGTCGGGATCGACTGTATTGTTGCATACGGGGCAGAGCGTGGTCATGGCGTATCCTCTCTTGGGGCCGCTCATTCGGCGGTCTTGTCGATGACGAGCGGTGTCTCGTTCAACGTGACGGACTGAGCTGACTGGGGCTGGCCCGAGAAGCCGCGGAACAACCGGTCCCACCAGATGCCCACGCCTTCGAAGAAGTCGGGCGCGTCGAGATCTTCGCACGCAACGAGGTCGAGCGTGGCGATCTCCTCGTTGCGTTGCTTGAACGTGATCGTGCCCACCTTGTCGCCTGCGCGCACGTCACCGTCGAGCTTCTCGAAGGACGTGGTCTGGCTCACGTTGCCGTTGAGGTCGAAGATGTCGATCGACGCGCTCGGGTCGGACAGCGTTGCGTTCACGGTCTTGTCGATCCAACCCTCATGGGCAACCTTGGCGACGACGGGAACCTCCATGCCTTCATACATCGTCGTCTCGGGGCTGTTGGCCAAAGGATAGGATACAAGGTGCCCGTAAACCCACTCGCACAGTGTTTTGGCGTCCTCGAAACGCTGAGCCTCCGAGGACGAATGGATGACGATGGCGTACAGCTCGCGATCACCGTTGTCGGCGGCGCCTGCGAACGAAGGGCCTGCCAGGGCGGTAAAGCCGGTCTTGACGCCGATGGCGTGCTCGTAAACGTCGAGGAAGCCATCGGTGGACTCCAGATGGATAGTCGTTTCCGCACCGCCGCGCGTCACAGCGATGTCGGTGCTGCCGCCAGCCACGATGGAGCGGAACAGGTCGTTTTTCATCGCATGGCGGACCACGGTTGCCACGTCCGCCGCCGTGCTGTGAAGATCGCCTGCATACTGGTCGTAATCAAGTCCGTGAGGATTCTCATAGACGGTGTCGGTGCAGCCAAGCTCCGCCGCTTTCGCGTTCATCCGCTCGACGAACGGCTCCACGCCGCCTCCCACCGCTTCGGCGATGGCTACGGCCGCATCGTTTCCGGACGGCACGAGCAGCGCCTTGAGCGCCGTTTCCAGATCCATGACGTCTCCAGCCTGCAGCCCTGCCGACGACTCCCCCACTGCCGCAGCGGCTTCGGACACGAAGACAGGCGCGTCGAGCGACGTTTCGCCCGCATCCACCGCGTCGAGCGCCACGACGGCGGTCATGATCTTGGTGATGGAGGCGATCTGCGTGGGGCTTTCGGCGTTGCGCTCGAAATACACGGTGCCGTTCTCGTCCATCACGAGTGCGTACTCGGCGTCGATGCTGGGGCATTGCGCCACGGACAGCCCTCTCGCGTCGACGGTCTGTCCCAAGACGACATCGGCCTTGCGCACGTCTGCGAAGGCGTTTCGGGAGAGGGGAAGGCACAGGGAGAAAGCAAGGACGAGCGCGAGGGCGCACGTTGCAAAGGACGTGCCGACCGTCTTCGCGCATAGGCGTCGCGACGGCGATCCGATATGTCCGCGCATGCTAGTCAATGCGGTAGAGGTCCGCGGCCCGAACGGGTTCGAAGCCCGCTTCGGCGAGCTTGGACTCGACGCTCTCTCCCCCGTCGATCTTAAGAACGTCAATCGCGGAATCCGCGCTCACTGAGAAGCAGTAGCCGTACTCGACGTTGACGCCCCGGTCATCCAGGCTTTCGAGCAAGGAGGCCAAGCCGCCCGGAGCGTTCGGCACGCGTACGGCCAAAACCGGCGTCACCGTTGCACGGTAACCGGCCTCTCGAAGAGCCTTGGCGGCAGCTTCGGGCGTGTCGCACAACATGCGGGCGACGCCGAAATCGGCCGTATCCGCCAGATTGAGCGCATGCAAGTTGATGCCGGCCTCCGAAACGACGCGGCAAGCAGCCGCGAGGCGGCCCTTCTCGTTCTCCAGGAACACGGTCAGCTGCGAGATCATGGGCTACCTTCCCTCCCTCAGGTCGATGACGCGCTTCGCTTTGCCCTCGCTGCGGGCGATGGTCTTCGGCTCGACGATCTTGACCTCCACCGATACCTGCAGGTTGCTCTTCAGCTCCACGCCCAGGCGGCGCTTCAGATCCTCGATCTTGCGCACCTCGTCGATGGGGAAGTCGGGGACCGTCTCCACCTGCAGCTCCACGTGGTCGAGGGGTCCTCGCGTGGTGAGGACGATCTGGTAGTGCGTGGCGATCTCCGGGAAGCCGGTGATGACCTGCTCGATCTGCGAGGGGAACACGTTCACGCCGCGGATGATGAGCATGTCGTCGGTGCGGCCGCGCAGCTGGTCGATCTTGCGGTGCGTGCGCCCGCACGCGCACGGCTCGGAGATGATGCGGGTGACGTCGCGCGTGCGGTAGCGCACGAGCGGGCAGCACTCGCGGGTGAGCGTGGTGATGACGAGCTCGCCCCACTCGCCGTCGGGCACGGGCGCAAGCGTCTCGGGGTCGAGGATCTCGCAGTAGAAGTGGTCCTCGGCCACGTGCAGGCCGGCGCGCTCCGCGCACTCCATGGCCACGCCGGGGCCCATGATCTCGGAGAGGCCGTACACGTCGCAGTACTGGATGCCCAGCTTCGAGGCTATCTCCTCGCGCATGTTGTCCGACGCAGGCTCGGCGCCGAAGATGCCGCCGGAGATCTTGAACTCGGTGGCCGGGTCGTAGCCCATCTCGATGGCGGTGTCCGCGATGAGCAGGGCGTAGGAGGGCGTGCAGGCCAGGATGTCCGTGCCGCAGTCCTTCATCATCTGCACCTGGCGGCGCGTGTTGCCCGAGGAGGTGGGGATGACCGAGCAGCCCATGGCCTCGCCGCCGGCGTGCGCGCCCAAGCCGCCTGTGAACAGGCCGTAGCCGTAGGACACCTGGATGGTGGAGTTCTCGTCGCCGCCCACCATGGCGATGCCGCGGGCGAAGCAGTCGCCCCAGTTCTTGAGGTCGGACGCCGTGTGGCCCACCACCGTGGCCTGGCCCGTCGTGCCGGAGGACGCGTGGATGCGCGCCACGTCCTTCTGCCCCACGGCGAACAGCCCGAACGGGTAGGCGTCGCGCATGTCCTGCTTCACGACGAACGGGAGGCGCTCCAAGTCCTCGAGGGTCTGCAGGTCGTCGGGGGTGACGCCCGCCTCCTTGAAGGACTGCTGGTAGAACGCCACGTTGTCATAGGCGTGGCGGACGCTCTGCTTCATGCGCTCGAGCTGGAGCTCTCGCAGCTGCTCGCGCGGCATGGTTTCGATGTCTGGCTGGTAGTACACCTCGCAAATCACCTCTCATCGTTCGAACATCGGGCGGATGACTCTGCTCGCCCGTTGCTGCATAGTGTAGCGGTTGCCGAGCCGACTGGGCGAAAAACGCGCCAAAAGAGCGTTCTGCGGTGCAAGGCGGCGCCCCATCCGTCCTTTCGTGCGGCTCTAGCCCTCCGCTTCAGAGCGGAGGGCGGCACGGATGCGCAAGAGGGCCGTGCGCGCATAGTAGATTGTGGTGGCAAGTGCGAGCGCGAGGCCTGCGTACACGAACCAGATGCTCCACGAGCACGCTTGCTCGTTCAAGCCCGGAAGCCAAGAGGCATCAACGATGCCGAGGCCCGGCACGAGCGGCCAGTTCAGGAGCAGTCCGGCGAATCCGACGAACAGCAGCGTCGTGGCCACCTTGCCCGGGAACACGACAGGCACGCGCACATGGTAGCGCTTGAGTGCAATAGCGCCCCCTATGAGCAGGAGCAGATCTCGAACGAGCACGACGAAGATGATCCACAGGGGCAGCCGTCCTGCCAAGAACAAGCCCGTCACCCCGGCTATCATGAGGATGCGGTCAACAGCGGGGTCGAGCAGCTGCCCGAGGCGCGACACCGCGTTCGTGCGGCGTGCGATCTGGCCGTCGACCCAATCCGTGCCTGCGGCGATCGCGAACAAAAGCGTGGCCGCGAGGTCGTGGCCGTCGAGCAAAAGCACGAGAAACACGGGGACAAGGCACAGCCTGACGGCCGAGATGACGTTCGGCAAGGTGAGGATGCGGTCGCTTACCTGCTGGGAACCGTCCTTCGAACCGTTGCCGCGCATCGTCCACCAGCCTCCTTTTCCACGCATGCCCTCGCGCGAAGGCCGGATCCGCGGATCCGGCCTTCGCGCGAGCCTATTCGTCCATTCTAGCAGGTTTCCCCATCGCATTCGCCCCGTTTCGCCGCTCGACAGCTTCTCCATCGGCCTCCCCTGCTGGCGCGGCCATGCTCGAGGGGGGCGTTTCAGACGGCAGGGGCCCCGCTCGAAAGGCGGGGCCCCTGTATGATTCTAAGCTGTCTTCTCGGCTTTCGGCACGTCGAACGTGTCGGTGCGCTTCTTTGTGGCCGGGGGCGCGTAGCTGGGTTCCATGGACAAGCAGGATTTCGGACACTCGCGCACGCAACTGCCGCATTGCACGCAGCGGAAGCGGTCGATCTTCCAGGCACGGGCGGCTTTGTCCACCTCGATCGCCCCGCAAGGGCAGCGCCTTTGGCAGATGCCGCACAGGATGCAGGCGGTCACGTCGTTGCTCACGTGGCCTTTGAGCCCAGGCGGAGGCGTCTTGGTCTGAGAAGGGTATTGGATCGTCTCGGGTTCCTTGAACAGGCCTCCGAGCGTCATCTTCCCGAGTTTGAATCCTCCCATGGTCCTCCTACCTTTCCGTGCAGCTGATGCAGGGGTCGATGGTGAGCACGATCATGTTGACGTCGGCCAGGTCGCAACCCGACAGCGCTGTGGTCATGCCCGCCAGGTTCTGCGAGGTGGGGGTGCGCATGCGCATGCGCTCGAGGTTCTTCGTGCCGTTTCCGCGCGCGTAGTAGTAGCATTCGCCGCGCGGTTGCTCTACGAGATTGGCCGCCTCGGCACCGTCGGCGGGCGACCCCTTGACGCTCACGGCGATGTCTCCGGAGGGAAGCTGCGCGATCATCTCCTCAATGATGTCGATGGACTGCAGGACTTCGAGGGCGCGCACTTTGACGCGAGCGTAGCAATCGCCCTGGGTGTCGAGCACGGGCTTGAAGTCGGAGAGGCGTCCGTATCCGCCGTTGCCGAGCATGCGCACGTCGTAATTCACGTTAGACGCGCGGGCGAACGGCCCCACCATGCTCATGGAGAGGGCGTCCTCGTGGCTGACGAAGCCCACGCCCACGGTTCGGTTCTTGACCGAGGTGTCTTTGAGGAAGGCGTTCATGATCTGGCTGTAGTCGTCTTTGATGCCCTCGAGGACGCGCTTGATCTCGGCGAGCTGGCCCTCGTCGATGTCGCGGACCACGCCGCCCACCTTCACGACGCTGAAGATGACGCGTCCGCCCGTGGTCTTCTCGAAGATGTCGAGCACGCGCTCGCGCAGTCGCCAACAGTGCATGAACAGGCTCTCGAATCCGAACGCGTCGGCGGCCAGCCCCATCCACAAGATGTGAGAGTGCACGCGGGACAGCTCATGCCATATGACGCGTAGGCATTCGGCGCGCTCGGGGATCTCGACGCCCATGAGCCGCTCCACCGTCTCGGCGTAGCCCATGGAATGGCCGAAGGCGCAGATGCCGCAGATGCGCTCGGCCACGTAGATGAACTGGTTGTAGTCGCGCGTCTCCACGAGCTTCTCGAGGCCGCGATGAACGAAGCCGATCTGCGGGATGGCTTCGACGACTGTTTCGTCCTCGACCACGAGATCGAGATGCAAAGGTTCGGGCAGCACCGGGTGCTGCGGGCCGAACGGGATGACGGTCGCCTTCCCCATGCTACTCACCTTCCTTTTCGGTCGCGCTCGGTTCGCGCCTGGCCTTGGCTTCCATGGCGGCTCGCACTTTGGCGGCTTTCTCGGGATCCATGCCGGCAAGCTTCTTTTCGAGCTCGGCGTTCCCTGCGGCAGTTTCGGAGGCCTTCTTTGCCTTCGCGGCGAGCGCGGCTTTCACACGTGCGACTTTCTCTGGATCGACGCCGGCCAGGCGCGCGTCGAGATCGTCGCTCCCTGAGGGCTCGATGGGCCCGCGCGGCTTGCCCGGATGCGCATCAGGATGCCCTGCCAGGTACTCGGCCTGCGCCGCGCGAGCAGCGGGCTGGCGCTCCTTGGCCGCTTTTGCGGCGGCGAGCTTCCTCGCCTTCTCACGTGCCGCCTTCTGCTCGGGCGATATGATGGTCATGGGCTCCTTCTGCGCGAGCGCGTAGAAGTTCCCGCCGAAGTCGATGGCGATGTCGGAGATGCTTACGCCGAACAGGTCGTGAACCTCGTTCTCGAACACGAACGCCGCTAGGAACTGATCGGTGATGCTGGGCACCACCGTGCTCGGGCCCACGCCCTTTATCTCGTGGTTAGTCAGCACCCCGTCTCTCATGAATGTGTAGATGAGATCGACGCCCTCCTCGGCGTTCACTGCGAGCAGCTGCACGAAGCGCGCGCCCTCGGCTTTCTTCTCGGCGGCGAGCGCGGGCAACTCCTCGATACAGAGAGGGACGAACTCCGTTTCCAGCGTCATATCCTACGCCCCCTTCCTCTGCGCCTGCAGGGCCTTCGATTTCTCCTCCAGTATGCCGAGCGCCTCGACCACCGCGTCGATGATGGCTTCGGGGCGCACGGCGCAGCCCGGCGCATACACGTCGACGGGGATGGCCTGGTCGACACCGCCTATCACGTTGTAGCAGTCATGGAAGATGCCGCCAGAGCATGCGCAGATGCCGCATGCCACGACCACCTTCGGTTCGACCATCTGGTTGTATATCTCCTGCACCACCTTGATGTTCTGCTCGTTCACGCTGCCGGTGACGAGGAATATGTCGGCGTGCTTGGGATTGCCCGTGTTCACGATGCCAAAACGTTCGACATCGTAGCCTGGGCACAGCGCTGCGAGCACTTCGATGTCGCAGCCGTTGCAGCTCGAGGCGTCGTAATGGATGACCCACGGTGATTTGGTCGCATACGTCATGGGAGAGCTCCTTTGTTTACATCAGGTAGGGGGCGTACGCAAGCGCGGCGATGTTCACGCCGCCCGCAACGAGGGCCACCACCCATGCGGATTTGAGCAGCGCCTGCCATTTCACACGCGCGAAGTTGTTGTCGATCCAGATTTCCAGGAAGTACACGAGCACGGCAACAAGAACGGCCACGAGCGCCGATACCGGAGAGCCCCAGATGAAGAACAGGGCCGTCCAACCAAGGAACAGGATATTTTCGCACCAGTGCATAACCTCGACCTTCGCGAGCGTGCGTCCGCTCATCTCGGTGGTGATTCCCTTGACGATCTCCTGGTGCGCGTGGTGCGAATAGGACAGGTCGAAAGGCGACTTTCGCAGCTTGATGGTCAGCACGAACAGAAAGCCCAAAAACGCCGGCCAGGCGACGACGACCGCAGGGGCCCCGAGTGCGAAAGCGCCTGCGACGTCGAAAGTGCCCGAGGCCATGAAAAACGTCACGGCCATGAGCAGCACCATGGGCTCGTACGCCATGACCTGCAACGTCTCGCGCATCGCGCCGATCTCCGCATAAGGCGAGCGTGTGGAGTATGCAGCCACGATGAAGAACAGTCCCGACAGCGTGACGACGAACACGCTCATGAGAAGATTCCCGCCGCTGAAGAAGATGCCGCCGGCGATGAGGGTGAACACGAGAGCGCACGTGACGTAGGCGCCTTCGGCGGAGTTCACCGACACGTTGTCCTTCTCGATGAGCTTGCGCACATCGTAGTAGGGCTGCAAAAGCGGAGGGCCCACGCGACCCTGCATGCGTGCTGACACCTTGCGGTCAAGCCCGGCGAGCAGACAACCCAGAACCGGCGCCAACACGGCGAAGGCGAGGGTGCCGATGAGGACGGAAAGCAACGACATGTCGTACCACACCCTTTCCTAAAACAATCCCGGCACAGACACGGCTGCGGCCGCGAGAGCCACGATGATGACGGCCGAGCAGCATGCTGTTCCGATCGGCGCGATACGCCGCTCTCCGAACACGTCCTCGAGGTACCAGTTGCGGGCCGAGGCCGTCGAGGTGCCTGAAAGCGAGTTCCGGAACGTGCGCTCACCGTTATCGCGGCTCACTCCCGCAAGATAGATGTCCACCTTGCGGGCCTTCGTGCGACCGAGGCCCGCGAACAGCACAACGATGACCGCGATCGACAGGACGGACGAGATCCACAGGTTGGAGAAGGAGATGTCCTGCCCGAGCATCCCGTAGACGCTGTAAACGTAGGGCTCCACCGCGAACCACGAGATGACGGGAAGCCCCGCGCAGCACAGTATGACGAGAACGGCCATGACCATGACCGCCGTCCATTCGCTCGTGTGAACGTCGTGCTCCACGTTCTCGCGGGCGGCGGCGATGCCGGAGAGCTTTCCGAGCCATTTCGCCCAGAACATGAACGTGGCTGCCGAACCGAACGCAAGGACTATGATGAGCATCACCTGCCCCATCTCGGCGAAGGAAACGAGGGTGGCCCACTTAGCCACGAGCATGCCGAACGGCGCGATGAACATGCACAGGATGCCGAGCATCATGAAGCGCGAGAGGCGAGGCATGCGCTCGAAGAGCAGATCCATGTCCTCGATGTCTCGACTGCCGATGTGGTGCTCGGCCGTGCCGACGCAAAGGAACAGGAGCGACTTCGCGATGGCATGGAACAGGATGAGGAACGCCGCCGCCCAGACGGCTTCGGGGGTGCCGACGCCGGCGCAGGCGACGATCAGGCCGAGATTGGCGATGGTCGAGTACGCGAGCACGCGCTTGGCGTTCGACTGGGAGATCGCCATGAACGAGCAGAGCGCGAACGTGATGCCTCCCACGAGCACCGTCATGATGGAGGGCATGGCCGCAAGCAGCCCACCCTGCGAGGCGAAGGCGCCAGCGTACATGATGGGAGAGAGTTTCACGAGCAGGAACACGCCGGCTTTCACCATGGTTGACGAGTGCAGAAGCGCCGAGGTGGGCGTCGGCGCCACCATGGCGCCGAGCAGCCACGTGTGGAACGGCATCTGGGCGGCCTTCGTGAGGCCGGCGAGAGCAAGCGCTGTGACCGGCAGCGCGACGAGAGCCGGATTCATGATGCCGATTTGGAGAAACTCGACCAGCGACAGCGTGCCCAGCTGGATGGCGCAAGCGTACAGGGCGACGAGGAAGGCGATGCCGCCGATCAGGTTCATGATGATCTGGCGAAAGGCGTTTCTGACAGCCTCCTCTGTGCGGGTGTAGCCGATGAGCAGGAACGAGCAGACCGTGGTGACCTCCCAGCCGGTGAACAGCCACACCATGTTGTTCGAGAAGACGATGAGGAACATTGCCGAGAGGAAAGCGAACATGAGGGCGAAGAACGTCGGGCGTCGGTCTTTCGCGCCCTCTGGCTCGTGGGCTTGGAAATCCTCCATATACCCGAGGGCGTACACGCAGATACCCGATCCGACGACACCGATGATGAACGCCATGAGCAGCGACAGAGAATCGAGGTAGAGCCCTTGCTCGACGGGCAAGCTGTGGGCGAAGGCGAACTCGAACGCAAGCGAGCCAACCACTTGCACAACGGCGAGCACGCAGGCCGGCACGTTCTTGTAGCGGATGCCGAAGAACAGGATGGCCGCGGCGACGAGCACGCTCACGATCGTGCAGGCGTAGTCGACCACAGGCGAATGGAAGTCAAACGAGATCCATGGAGCGCTCAGGTAGGAGACGACCAGCCACACGGATGCGACCCCGACCACAAGTGCGGAGACCGCGACGACGACGTTTCTCGCACGGTTGTCGCGCACCGCGAGCAGCACGCCCGCCACGACAAGCGGGAAGAGGATCAAAAAGCCAAGCAGGGCCACGGGGCTTCCTCCTTCATCCTATCCGATGCCGATGTACAGAAGGCGACCAGACGTCGCCCGCTCATGTACTCTATCAGAGAAGAGGGGCCGGTCCGGCGGCTGGAGGGAGGCGGGGGATATTGCTCGGTAAAAGGGGGCGAAAGGCCTTTCGCCCGCTCAGGGCAACCGTTTGCCGGCGCGTTCTCCCGAAGAGCGCTCGTCGGATTCCGCAGCGAGCCTGATGCGACCGAGGCGGCGCCATTCTGCTGCGAGGAATCCTGAGACGATGAGCGTCGAGGTGATATCTGAAAGGGATGGAGCGAGCCATACGCTCTCGAGCGGCGTGACGGGCAGCAGATGCGGAAGCGCGATCGGGCAAACCAACAGCAAGGGAATGAGGAACAGGATCTGGCGCGTGAGCGTGAGAACCGTGGCCTTGACCGCCTGCCCTGTGGCGTCGAAATAGTTCGATCCGATGATTTGGACGGGCAGGATGGGGATGAACATGAGGTATAGCACGAGGGCCCACGCCGTCTCGTCCAGGTACCGCTCCGGCAGTCCGAAGAGGTGCGCATACATGTCGGGCGCAAAGACGACCGTGGCCCACAGGGGCGTGGTGACGACCACGCCGAGAACGATTGCCTGCACGAGGGCGCGCTTCATCCGCCGGAAGCTGCGTGCGCCGTAGTTGTACCCGATGATAGGCTGGGCGCCCATGGCAATGCCCATGGACGGCATGAACGTGAACATGCCCACGGCCGAAAGCACCCGCATGATGGCGAGCGCCCCGTCCGAACCGAGATCATCCGCCGAGCCGTACGAGACGAGCAGGTTATTGATGATCATCGACGAGACGGCCCAGCCGAGTTCCGCAACCGCCGGAGCCATGCCGAGGGCGCAGATGCGCAAGGCCATCCGAGGCCGGAAGGAGCGCAGGGGCCCAACGAGCGGCAAAGGCGAGTCCTTTTTGAGGAAGAACTGCATGACGAACGCCGCCGATACGCCCCAGGAGCACACGGTGGCTAGGCCAGCGCCGCGCATACCGCCGTCGAGCACCACGATGAACAGGTATCCGAGCACCACGTTCGAAGCGGTTCCGACGAGCATGGATCCGAGCGCGCGGTTGGGCCTTCCCGCCGTGCGGATGAAGTTGTTCATACCGAAGGAGATGAACTGAAGAGGGCAGCCTGCGATGATCACCGCCATGAAGTCGAGTGCGAGCGGCAGCACGGCGCCGTCGGCGCCAGAGCAGCGCAAAACGGGCTCGAGGGTAAGCGGTGCGGCTGCCCACAGCAGCGCCGCAGCGCCGAGCAAGAGGACCAGGCTCGTGCCCATCACGCGCTCGGCCACGTCCTTCCTGCGCTCCCCCAGCTTGATGGCCGCGAGCGCGTTGCCGCCCACGCCCACGAGCATGGCCACGGCCACGAGCGCCGTCATCGTGGGATTCGCCACCGTGGTGGCGGCCAAGCCATCAGCGCCCACTGCGTGGCCCACGTACACGGCGTCTATCACGTTGTAGAGCATCTGCACGAGGACGCCCGCCACAGCCGGGACGGAGAATTCGAGCAGCAGCTTGAAAGTGCCTTCGGTTCCCATCCGGTCGATGTCGCTTCGCCGCGTTTCGCCGCGCGAGGCCTCGTACGACGATGCGCGTTTCGAACCCGCTTCGGACTCAAGGGAAAAGTGTCTGCCATTGCGCTCCATGAACGCCAGTATACGAACGCCTCGATAAACAGGCAACATAAAATCGCGAACCCGCAAGCCGGCGCGAATGGCGGCGGCGAGTGGCGCCTCGGGTCGGTCGAGCTTTCCCGCATTTCTGGAGTCGCCGAGGCCGATCCCGCGTGAGCGAGGCGGATCTCTTCGTCGGAACCCCTTCGGACATCGAATGCGGCGGCCCCTTCGCGGAAAAAGATGCTCGGGGCTCTTTGGACGGCGCCCCATGGAAAACGGCCGGAGCAACGCTCCGGCCGTGAGCGCGAGCTCGCCTTCGGAGCGGCGATGGCTCGCATGAGCCGCATCTTGCGGGAATTCGGCGAGAGCGGCAAGGAGGTGCGAAGGGCCTTTGAAAAAGCACGGCAGCGCCGTCGTCCCAGCCCCTTCCGTCTCGGACGACGGCGCTTTCGCGCTATGCTCGCCTGCCCGTGAGCAGGTTGATGGCCCCTATGAGGATAACCGAGCCGACGAGGGCGACCACGAACGACCACAAATTGAAACCGGTGAACCCTTCCGCCCCGATGATGCTCATGACAAAACCGCCGATAAGCGCTCCCACGATACCCGTCACGATGTTCTTGACGAGGCTGCCGTCGGTTTTCATTATCATATTCGCTATCCAGCCTGCCAACCCTCCGATAACGATCCATACGATTATGCTCATGGCGATCTCCTTTCCGGATGCTTGGGCTTGACGCTGAAAGCATAGGCGAGGCCTTTCTTTTGGAGCCGCCGGAAGGATGCGCCGTATACGTTTCGTGGCCCACGTGTTTCGCGAAGGTGGGAGGGGGACCGCTCCCCCTCCCCGCCCTTTCCGCGATGCGGGACCCGTCACGCTCGATGGCGCTCGGAGAATCCGATGCTTTGCCAAGGGGCCGATGCGCTCGCGACTCTCGCGCTGCGCCCGCGGTGCGGATGCCGCCGGCCTCGCCCTCCGCGTCGGCCACGGCCGGAGTCTAAAGCATGTCGAGCGAAGGATGCAGAGGGAGGATGCGATCCCCCTCCTTTTTTTTCTCTCTCCGCATCCTTCGCGACCCTTCTGCGCCTTTCATCATGCTCGCTCGGCGAACGGCTCCCTTCCCCCTGCGTCTTTTTCCGGATGCGCTTCGCAGGCGTAGGTCTCGTAATGGTCGATGAGCTCTTGGCGCGTTCTGACCCCCGCTTTGTCGTACACGCGCCTGAGATACGAGCTCACCGTCCCAGGGGAGAGGTACATCTCTTCGGCGATCCTTTGCCGGTTGCGGCCGTGTAGGGTGAGGGCGAGCACCTTCGCCTCCTGGGAGGAGAGCCCGAGCTTCTGCGAGTATCGCAGGATCACGGACTCCTGGAACGGCTCGGCGGCGACTATGTCTGTCGAGGACGAATCAGATGGGGGATTTCGCCGCGCGGAGAGGAACACGAGCACGAAGACGAAGACGGATTCGCACGCGGCGATCAGCACCGCCGTTCCGAACACGAGAGCGTTCTCGACGTGGGCATCGGAGAGGGCGACGGCTATGGGGACGCCCAGGATGTTGCCGACGAGCAAGGATGCCTGTCCGAGCAAGAACAGCATGACCGGGTGGCTTCCCAGCTCGCGGGACACCACGAGCGAGCAAACGAGCATCGCGATCTCGATGCTCGAACGACAGTAAGCGTTGGCCGCGACGGTGGCGCTGGCCGGCGTGAGGGCTATGACGGCCGCAGCCAAGGCGAGGATCGCCAGCGGCGAAAGGACGAGAGGCTGCGACCATCCCAGAACCCCCTTTCGCGTTTTCTCGTGCATGCCGATGGCTATGGCGAGCGCCACGAGGATGAGCGACAGCATGAGGGCGAAAAGATTGTACAGGGAAAGCACCTTTTCTTCGGGATCGACGAAGCGGGAAAGGCCGCACAGAATCCCCACGAAAAGGCTGATCGCGAAAATGCTGGCAAGCGCTTTGGCAAGAGCGCTCCGGGAGGCGCGAGGCGACGAAGGAACGCCCGTGAGCAGCTTTCCGTGGGCTGCGATCGTCGCAAGGCAGTTGAACGCGGCGAGCAAGGCGAGCAGGGCCCAGCGGTGCTGGGGCACAAACGACGCAGCGATCGCCGACAGCAGGAACGTGAACGCCAAGACAAAGGGAAGGGCCTTCAGAAAATCGCTCGTGCAAACCTGGGAGAACACGCTGAACCAGCCGAGCAGCAGCCCTGTCGACGCGAGGCGCAGGGCGATCCGGACGACGAGCCCGCCTCCACTGTCGAGAGGCAGCGCGCTTTCCGCCGCCGTCGCGCCGATGGCGACCAAGGTCATACAGACCATGTAGAGGGAGAAGACCCTCCGTCCCGACAAAAGCGTTTGAAGCGGCAGGTGGGCGAACACGAGAGCCAGCAGCAGGACGACGGCGACAACGCCGGAAACATACGAGGCGGGCGATGTCAAGACGTACTGAGATGTGGGAAGGTCGTACAAAAGGGGTTTGTAGTACGCGATGAAAAGCCAGACCGTAAAGAACCCGACGCCGCAGAGGCAGGGCGCCGTATTGCCCCGAACCGAAACGACAGACATCTCCCTCCCCCTCGTTTTCTCTCTCTCGCTTGATGACGAAGCCTCTATGCTTTCGATTGCCAGAATCCCCTTTGACCGTCGAGTATACCCCCACTCAGCCCTGATCTGACAGAAAACAGGCGCCCTACGGTGCCGAACAGGAAAACTCGCACGCCATGATGGCATACATGCGTTCTGTTTCCAATAAGAGAGCGCTCGGGATGGCATACAGGATGGGGGTTCCGAGCGTAATCTCGCTCCATCAGCCGCCCTTGCGGCCGTCTGGCTCAGGACAGCCGTCCAGAGCGGCTTGCGTCTAGCACGACGAGAAGGAGGAATGCATGCCGAGCACAACGATGTCGAGAAGGAGTTTTTTGCAGCTTGCGGCAATCACGGCCTCGGCGGCGACCGTGGCGGGCGCCGCATCCGAGCCGTTGCAGGCTCTGGCCGAAGTGGAGGAGGGATCTTCGAACGAAGTGAAGCGCATCCGCACCGCGTGTCGCGGATGCGGCAAGATGGAGTGCGGGGTCTGGGTCACCGTCGAGAACGGCCGCGCCGTCAAGGTGGAAGGCGACGAGAGCGCACGTCAGTCGAACGGCAACTGCTGCGGCAAATCGCAAGCCTCCATCCAGGCGGCCTACCATCCAGACCGCCTGAAATACCCCATGAAGCGCACGAACCCGAAAGGCGGGGATCCCGGTTGGCAGCGCATCACGTGGGATGAGGCGTACGACGCGGTCTATCAGGGGCTGAGCAACCTGTACGAGAAGTACGGCAACACCACGTTCACGTTCATGACCGGAACGAGCCGCATGTGGGGCATGTCCGCTCCCGGCTACATGCAGCTCGTCGATGGCATAAACGACGTCGGCGCCGCGCAGATCTGCAAGGGACCGCGTCGCGAGGCGGGCGCCCTCACCATCGAGAACGGCATCCATTTCCAGGCGTTGGTGGACCGTCCGCAGGTTCTGGTCCAGTGGGGAACCGACCAGACGCAGTCGAACTACGACGACTCGTGCCGCACGACCGTCGAAGCGCTCACGCGTGCCCAGACCTTCATCTCCGTCGACCCTCGCAAGTCGAACATGGGCAAGGAGGCGGATTACCATTTGGCGCTGCGTCCCGGCACGGATGGAGCGCTTCTCATGGCGTGGACCAGGATCGTGATGGAAGAGGAGCTCTATGACGACCTGCTCGTGAAACGTTGGTCGAACGCGCCCTTCCTTCACGTCGAGGAGCTTGAGCCGAGCGGCTGGATCGGCGTTTCGGGCAACGTCTCCCCTGCGTTCGAGGTGAAGACGCGCCTGCTCAAGGAATCCGACATCAAAGAGGGCGGAGACCCCAAGAAGTTCATGGTGTGGGACAACCTGCACGACAGGCTCACCTACTTCGATGCGAACGAGGAGGGCGAGCATGCCGGTATGTGGGAAGGGCAGACCGAGCACGACATCTCGACCACCGGCTTCGAGTACGAGCCGACCGGAGGCTGGGTCCCCGACCCGATGCCCTTCCCGGTCGACATCGACCCGGCGCTCTGGGGCGAGTTCGACGTGACGCTCAAGGACGGACGGACCGTGAAGGCGAAGCCCGTCTTCCAGAAGTACTGGGACGAGTGCGTCAACGAGATGACCCTGGAGAAGGCGGCCGAGATCTGCGACGTGCCCGCGGAGACGATCTACGATGCGTGCAAAGCGTGGGCGACGCGCGTCGATCCGCGTCGCGGAAACGGCGGCCTGAACACTCAGCTAGCCCCCGAGCAGGTCGGTCGTGCCATCCAGAACTTCCGCACCGCGTACATCCTTGCGTTCATGACCGACAACTACGACACGCCCGGCGGCAACCGCGGCGTGACGAACTCGACGGTTGCCGCCGGCGGCTGCGCCGCTCCGGCGAAGACCCCGCCCTCCACCGAGCCGAACCTGACGACGCGTGCGAAGATCGTCGGCGGCGACAAGTTTCCGGTGACGAAATGGTGGAACAACTGGGTGGACCAGACGTCTGTGTGGGACGCCTGCCACACGGGAGAGCCCTACCCCATCAAGGGCTGCGTCTGCTCGGCCGCGAACTTCATGTGCCAGAGCAACGCCGCCTACGCGTGGGAGGCGCTGCAGCAGATGGAGTTCACGTTCTACATCGATCTTTGGCCCATCGCCGGCGCGCAGCTGGCCGACATCCTGGTGCCGACGCGCCATTGGCTTGAGATCCCCGGCTTCCCGCGCGCCTCCCAAGGCGCGTCCGGCGCGGTCGGCGCCAACGTCAACTGCATCGATCCGCCTGCGGAAACGGGCTTCGAGCCGGAGATCCTGTGCAACATCTACAAAAGGTTCGGCGTTCCTTTCTACGACACGAAGGACGGCGGGGATGCATGGGATCGCCCGATAGAGGCGTTCCTCGACAACGCGGTCAGCAGCATGGGCATGACCTGGAAGGAGTACGTCGACGAGTTCGAGAAGAACGGTTGGTGGGACGCCAAGAAGCTCTACCCCGAACGCTGGGGCACCTACCGGCGCTACCAGATGGGCTACCTGCGGGGCAGCGGCTCGGTCGAGGGCAACCTGCCGGGCATGGAGACGCCGACGATGAAGGCGGAATTCTGGTCCACCATACTCGAAAGCATCATCGACAGCGAAGAGCTTCCGCATTACGAGGAGCCGCCGATGTCCCCGGTGTCAACGCCCGAGCTCTATGAGGAGTACCCCTTCAACATGACAACCGGCCGCCGCATTCCCGTCTACTTCCATTCGGAGCATCGCCAGCTTCCCTGGTGCCGCGAGCTGTGGCCTGTGCCGCGCATGGAGATCAATCCCGAAGATGCGTACGAATTGGAAATCGAACAGGGCGACTGGTGCTGGATCGAGTCGAAGTGGGGCAAAGTGCGGCAGACCGCCGACTTGTGCTACGGAGTGAAGAGGGGGGTCATCAACTGCGAGCACACCTGGTGGTATCCGGAGTTGGAGCAGGCGGACAAAGGCTTCAAGCTCTCGGGGATCAACTGTCTTGTCAACAAGGACGCGCAGGATCCCATATGCGGTTCCAGCCAGCTGCGAGCCTACCCGGTGAAAGTCTACAAAGCGACTCCGGAGAACAGCCCGTTCGGCAACCCGGTGCCGTGCGGCGACGACGGCACGGAGATCATTCACACCTGCGACGATCCGCGCCTGAAGGAGTGGCTGCCGGTCTACGAGGGAAGGGAGGAATAATATGGCTCGGTATGCGATCATCACCGACTTGAACCGCTGCACCGGATGCCTTGCATGCAGCGTGGCGTGCAAGGTCGTGAACAACGTGCCCATCGGAAACTACTGGAACAAGGTTATGCGCATCGGACCGAATCCGAAGTGGGAAGGCGCGCAGAACCCGGATGTCGAGCTCTACTTCCTGCCGGTGACCTGCCAGCACTGCGCCGACCCCGAGTGCGTGAAGGTGTGCCCCACGGGCGCCTCGCGCAAGCTCGAGGACGGCACTGTGCAGGTGGACAAGTCCAAGTGCATCGGCTGCCAGTTCTGCGCCATGGCCTGCCCCTACAACGTGCGCTACCTCAACGAGGAGGAGGGCGTGGTGGAGAAGTGCACCCTCTGCGAGCAGAAGGTCGCCCAGGGCGAGCTCCCGCAGTGCGTGGCCCAGTGCGGCGGGCGTGCCCGCTGGTTCGGGGACTTGGACGAGGGGATCGAATCTTTCGAGGCGCCAGCGGACTGGATAGCCCTCGAAGAGGATCTCCCTTACGGGTCGGAGCGGCCTTACGAGGCCGTGACCGCCGGAAGGGTGAGGCTTTCCGACTTCGTCGACGAGTTCACCGAGTCCGACGTGCATCATTTGACCGACGTGGGCAACAAGCCGAGCTGCGCTTACATCTTGCGCGGCAAGACCTGGCAGGGAAGGGAGTAACCATGGAGCTCCAATGGCCTCTGATTATCTTCACGGTGCTGCTCGCGTGGAGTTGCGGCGTGTTCGCAACCCAGGGCGTGCTTGCCCTCAAAGGCGAGGGCAAGGAGATCCAGATGCCCGCGCTCATCACCTCGGTGGTCCTGTTGGCCGTGTCCGGCATCGCCGTCTTCTTCCACCTGCAGCACTGGGAGCGCATTTTCAACGGCTTCGGTCACATCACCTCCGGCATCACGCAGGAGCTGATCGTGATCGTGGTATTCGCGGTGGTGGCCGTGGCGTACTTTGCCATGTTGCGCAAGAGCGAGGACGGTGCGACCGTGCCATCGTGGCTGGCCGTCGCCGCCATCGTTGTCAGCGTGGTTCTCGCGGTCGTGTCGGCGCATAGCTACATGATGGCTGCGCGCCCGGCATGGGACACCTTCGCGTGGCCCCTCGCCATGCTGTTCGGCGGAGGCGCTGCGGGCGCTCTCACGGTCATGGCCATGCTCTCCGCCAAAGGTGGCGGATCCGCGATTGGCGGCCTGCTCGCCACCGCGTTGACGGCCGTTTCTGCTGTTGCCGCTGTCGCTCTCGTAGCGGTGTGGCAATTCTCCTCCGGTGCCTTCGAGGACGTTGGGTACCATTTCGACCCGACGGCCCCGACAAGCCCCCTCGTCGACATCGCAGCCGAAACCAACGTCCTTTCAGGGGATCTGGCGCCCTTGGTCTGGCTCGGCATCGTGGCCGTGGGCGCGCTCGCTCCCGTCGTCTGCGCGGTCCTTGCCAGGAAGAAGGGCGGCAAGAGCTGGCTTGCCCTGGGCTCTGCCGGCGCGGCGTGCGCGGTCCTCGGCGCCGTGTGCCTGCGTGTGGCCTTCTACGAGCTTGGCCTCTCCGTGTTCATGCTCTACTAGGGTTTCGGCCGCGCCGCGTTTTCGACCGGCGCGGCCGAACCGGTGCAGCTCTTCCTTTTCCATCGGCTGAACTGCTCGGAGCCCCCTCCGACGCCGGCCTTCCCTCAGTGAGAGCCCCTTGGCGGGAGTGGCTCGCCTCCCCCAACCCCCTTGCAAACAGCGAGCCACTCCGTCAAGGGGCTCTCACGCTCGTCCTGCTATGCCGCAGAAAGGGGCTCCACTGTCCAGCCGCGCCAACGACAAGCGGACGGCCGACATGGCGACGAGAAAGGCGGACGAGCCCTTCTCGTCAGTGCGACCGCCTTGGTCGAAGCGCTCGCGAAGGAGCGCGGTCGAATGCCGACCTGGCAAAGAGGCGCGTTTAAAGGCGGCGAGGCGAAGAGCTGCGGGGAACCCCTCCGCGGGATCTGCGGGGCTGGGAAGGGGGTTCGAAGGGCTTTCGCGTCCGTGGTTGCCCCGAAAGCTCCCGCACGGAACGTCGAGGCGAACCGGGCCGTGGTTGGGATGGGGGTTGCAAGGTGTTGGCGAAGCGCGTGGCCTCGGTGTCCCGACCCGAGGGACAGCAGGGGCGCCGGCGGCTGGCGCCCTTCACGGCCCGCAGAAGCTGACGACGTACCGAGCGGGGTCGAGCAGGGCGATGGGGCGGACCTTCTCGGCGAAGCGGCGGTAGAAGTCCGCCAGCTCCCCTCGGTGCACCACCCCCGCTCCGCGACGGCCCGCGCCAGCGGCGGCACGTCGTCGGCCTCCGCACGGCCCGAATCCAGCGCCTCCGCCGCGCGCAGGGCGCGCCCCCGCGCTTTGGCGAGCGCCCCCACCTCGTCGAAACTCTCCTCCAGGTTCCATTCGAGGGCCGCCTCCCGCATTCCTCCGCCCGGCATTGCGGTCGCCTCGTCGCGGGCGCGGTTCTCGGGGAGGCCCGGATCGAACAGCGCGTCGGGCAAGCCCACGCGGCCTGCGGCGTGGAGGGCGTCCTCGCGAAGGCGGACCGCCAGATGGACCGGCTGGATGGGATCATGGACGATCTGGAGAGGCGGAAGAAGACCGCCTTCGGGAGGACGAGGGGGCGCGGGCGGCGATGACCGCCGTCGGGCGGGATCGCCATCGGCGCCCTCGGCGGGCGGCGTGGCTGCCGAGGGCGCCGCTCCGAAGCTTTACGCGGCGTGGCGCATGCCCAGCCCCGAAACCTCCCCTATGCACGCGCCGATCGACTCCTCCAGCACCGCCGGCTCGGCAGACGCGCGCCATGCGGCGTAGAAGGCCGAGGCAACGTCGGTGCCCCAGGGCATGCCGCCCGTCTCGGCGGGCCGCGCCCCGTCGTAGTTGCGCCGCAGCCTCGTCTTGCGCCAGCCCCACTCGCCGTCCTCGCCCCGCGCGTACTTCTCCCCGCGCTCTATCTGGCGGAACAGCAGGTCGAGCGGGGTGCTCCTGGACATGAAGTCGGCGTCGCTGTCGTACTTGCCCCTCATGAGGCCCATCGATATCACCGCGACCATCCCGCAGGGCGAGTAGCTCTCCTCCTCGAACCAGTCCCTCAGAAGCGCCGCCGACGCCACCAGGAGCCTGCGGCAGCTCTCGGCCAGCCGCGCGTCGCCCCTGTCGCGCAGGACGTTGCCGGACAGCCGTCCGGCGAACTCCAGCAGCTCCTCGTCGGTGCGCACCCGGCCCATGGGGTTGCGCCCGCAGCATCCGTCGGTCCTTGCGGCGGTTCCAGCCATCATGCCATCCTCCTGTCGAAGCCGTCTTCGTCCCCTACTTGGTCGCCCCGCAGCCGGAGCACTTGTACCCGGTGACGACCGTCTCGTCCCAGGCGTCTTTGACAAGCACCTGCTCATCCCACGCCTCGCTCACCAGCACGGTTTCGTCCCAGGCTTCCTGCACTACAACGCTGGTATTATGAGCACCAGCCGTCGCACATATAGTATTATTAATGATCGCATCTTTGCTATGTTGGGTATAAGATGCAGCATCTGGGAACATACTTCCACATCCATTACACACGATCCGCCCCTCTTTCACCGCATCATGGTGGATCGTGTCGTACACGGCGTCGTGGTGCACGGTCTTGTACTCCGCCTCGTGGTGCACCGTCTCGGTCTGGGCCACCCAGCTATGGGCGTGGGACGGGGTGGAGGGTCCCTCGTCGGGCTTGGAGGGAGGGTCGGACGGCGCGGTGGAGGTCCCCCCGCCGTTGGGGTTCGACGGGTTCTCCACGCTGGGGGCGGATGGTTCGGACGTCACCTCGCCGGCGCTGCCCGGCACGGAGGGTCGGCCGACCGCCTCCTCCCGCACGGACTGGGCGCCCTCCTTGCCCGCCTCCTCAAGCTCGTCGGCTGCGGCCTCCAGCTGCTCCTTGGTCATGTCCTCCACGGCCAGAGGCTCCAGATCCTCCGACACCGCCACGGATCGCCCATCCGGCCCGACCTCGAACGCCGTCGGCTGCTCGGGCAGCCTGTAGGTGGAGCCGTCCCCGTTCACCGGGGCCTGGACCACCCGCAGGGAGTACGGCCCCTCGGGCAGCTCCCCTATGGGCGCGGCCTCGTTGGGGGCGACCTCCACCGCCCCGATCACCGCCAGGCCGTCCTTCCCCAGCACCTCCGCCACGGCCTTGGTGGACTCGGGACCCGCGCCTTCGGCCTTGACCGTCGCCTCGACCCGGGCCAGGACGGCATCCGCCTCCTGGGACGTGGACGAGGGGCCGGAACCGCCCGTCTCCTGGGGCTGGGAGGAGGCCAGCCAGACCCCCGCCCCCACCGCTGCGACCAGCACGGCGGCGCACACGATGGCGATGGCGGCGCGGCGCTTAGTCCACCATGCGCATGTCAGGAACGCGGGACGCTTGCGGGCCTCGAAGCGCACTCCGACGCTTTCTTGCTCGCATCCGTCGCACGCCTCAACAACTTCAGAAGCATCCTTGGTCACAGACTCCTCTTCCGCTCCTATCATGGCTCCTCCGTTTCAAAGTAGATTAATACGTCTACCTCCTAAAGATTGTAGCGCATATCGTATCCCTATGGATGAAGACTTCTTAAAGATGCTTGGCTCGCGCATACGAGAGCGCCGCCTAGCGCAACGTTTATCGCAGGATAAGCTCGCGCTGATGATCGGCAGCTCGAAGGGCAAGGCGTACATCTCACGCATTGAATTGGGAAAATGCAACATAAGCATTGTGGTTCTTCATCGCATAGCCAAGGCTCTGGATGCGAAAGTTAAAGACCTCATCGATTTCTAAGAACAAGGTTCGGCTGCCTCGCATCATGATCTTCGGCGATTTCCCATAGCTCGCTTTTGCATATTCGTATCAGACGAGAAGCTTGGCGTTTTCCCGACATATCCCACTGTCTCCATGCTTTAATCGATTAGAGCAGACCATCTGTCTCCATGGCAAGTGAGATTGGGTATCTGCCGCAAACTCCGTATCGAACATACCGGACGACGAGCATAAGCAAGGACAAATTGGCATTCAGAGCGATTTAGGTTTGCGACCTCCGCCGTTTATCGATAAACGCAAGCCGTTCGACCATTAGACAATAATTAGACAACGCCACTTCGCAATTACCCCGAAAAGCAAAGCAGGTCGGAAGCGTTTTCAGCTTCCGACCTGCTAGTTTTGCTGGTCGGGTTGACAGGATTTGAACCTGCGACCCCTTGACCCCCAGTCAAGTGCGCTACCAAACTGCGCCACAACCCGTTATCGCATTTGATCGGCTGAAAGCCTCTCAAACAGCGCAGATTATAATAACCGTAACCCAACCGTTTTGCAAGATGCTATTTTGAGCGGATTTCCCCGTCCGCCTCCTCCACGCTTTGAAGCAGTTCCTCGCGGGTGTGCACGCCGATCTTTCGGTACACGGACTTCGTGTGCGCCTTGATGGTGTTTTCGGACACCACGAGGCGTTCGGCGATGGAGGCGATGGTCCTGCCGCGCACCAGCTCGACGAGCACTTCCTTTTCGCGCGCGCTCAAGCCGTACCGCTCGCTTGCCGTCTCGCACTGCCGCGCGATGGCTTGAAGCAGCGACCTCGTCCGTCCTTCGTCGGATTCCCCGCTATCGCCTCCATCGCCGAACGCCTCGTGGCGTCCGAAAGGGGCAAGCGGCGCAAGATACTCGAACGAGTACTCTTCCTCGTCAAGACAGTTTATGCGAAACAGGCTGTAGGAACGGTTGCTGAGCAGCATGATCCCCAGAGTGAACAGCGCGTACGTGACGCCGAGCACGGCCAGGGCAGACGTTTGAGGGCCGAACAAGCGTTCCATGCCGCCCATCGCCGAGCCCGACAGGAGGCCGGCGACGTTTGCGAGCATCGCCCCCGAGAACAGGCGCGTGGGGTTTTCACCGGTGGCGGCGGCGATGGGCCCGAGGGCGAGGTACACCATGGCGAGGAACAGATAGTAGCCCGTGTACAGAAAACTCGGCACCGCGAACGCGATTCCTCCATCGCCCAGCAGGTGCGCGAGCATGGCGGCGCTCAGAAGGAAGAGCACGAAGCCGGGCACGAGAAGCACGTTGCGCCGCTCCGCGACCGACTCCGCCAACGCGATGGCGACGAGGGCCACTGCGGCCACGGCGAGCACGGCGGGCCAGGTGGTGGCGCTGGCGAGCACATCCTGCAAGCCGGCGGTGTTGCGCAGGTAGTTGTAAGGGATGGAGAACACGGCGATGCAGACGAAGAGCAGCGCGGGCGACTTCCGCTTCGCCACAGTGCGGGCCCGCCACGTGTTCGACGACTCTTTCAACAGGTCGCGAGCGTGCAAGATGCAACCGAGCGATGCAAAGGGCAGCAGGGCGAACACCGTCGCCGACAGCGCCAAGGGCAGCAGCGTCTCCACCAGGTAGAGCGCCACGGCCAAGGCCGCCGCTGCCAGCGTCACGAGCAGCTGCTCGCCTTTGGGATTGAGGTACTTGTACAACTCGCCCCACATGACGATCATCGGCGCGGCCCCAAATGCAACGGACGCGTTTCCCAGGTAGTTGCACGCCGGAGAGCGCAAAGCCAGGTTGCCGACCACGAGCAGGGCCACGCCCGCGGCGAGCGAGACGGTCGCGAACACGATGACGCCCCGATGCTCCATGAGCGGGGCGAGCCTTCGCGACGACAGGAACGTCGTCAGGAAAACCGATAGCGTACACACCGAGTTGACGAGCCAGGCGCTCCCGGGTTCCACCTCCGCTTGAGCGCCCAGCACCGTCTCCAAGAATGTGACCGAATGGAGGAAGCCCCACTGCAACGCCATGCCCGCCAGCGCCAGCAAGATGCCGCGGGCATGTCCCGCGCTGTACACCACGGCCTCTCCCGCCGCTTCGACGGCGCGCGAGCGCCTGTTCGCTCCGACTTTTGTTCGCTTGGACATGCCCTCCCCTTTCGTCCGCTCCCCGTGCGGTACGCCGATCATACCGCGTTGCACGTCCTTCTTCCTTACCCGCAGCGGGTAATTTTCGAGTGGAGGCGTGAGAAATTCACCTTCGACGGGTACTAGGCCGTCCGGAGGGCCCTGTCTAAAATCGCGAGCATCGGGCAGTCGGGAGCCGACCGGCCCGGGCACGAAGGGAATCGCGAAGGAGGGCATCATGGAACTGACGAGAAGGAGCTTCCTCGGCATGGCGGGCGTCGCAGGACTCGCCGCGGGCGCGAGCCTGGCGGGCTGCGCGCCGGCCGGAGGATCGCAAGACGCGGGCGGCAACGGCAGAGACGACTCCGCGAAGGACGGCACCGCGTCCAAGGGCGCGTCGAAGAATGCGGTTGCCACGTACGCATGCGACCTCTGCGTGTGCGGCGCGGGCAACTCGGGGCTTTCGGCGGCGGTCGACGCCGCTCAGCGAGGATTGGGCGTAGTCGTGCTCGAGAAGCAAGGCGGCACGGGAGGCGGCGGCATCGGCACCGAAGGCGTGTTCGCCGTCAACTCGGAGATGCAGCAGGAGGCGGGCATCTCGATCGAGCCGGCCGACATCATCTCCACGGAGATGGAGTACTCGCACAACCGCGCGAACGGCCTCAAATGGTTCGACCTCGTGCAGGCTTCGGGCGAGAACATCTCGTGGCTCAAGGACTGCGGCGTGAACTTCACCGGCGTCGTGGACGACTACCACGGCGGCAAGTTCGAGACGTTCCACTGGTTCGGCGAGAACCGCGCGCACGACGACTTCTCCCCCGCCATGACGAAGACGGCGAAGGACCTGGGCGTCGAGTTCCTCATGAACTGCCCGGCGGTGGAGCTCATCGTCGACGACGCGGGCGCGGTGGCGGGCGTGTACGCCCAGAAGCTCAACGGCGACTACGTCCAGGTGAACGCGAAGGCCGTCGTGCTGGCCACGGGCGGTTTCGCCAACAACGACGAGTATCTGCAGGAAGGCGGCTTCTCCGACACGGCCAACGTCGAGCGCTTCCTGTACGGCTACGACGGCGACGGGGTGCGCATGGCGCTCGAGGCTGGCGGCGCAAGCGACATTCCGCGCATGTCGGGCCTCATGCAGCTCACCGTGTCGGGCAAGCCGGGCGGCGAGTACGGCACGTACGGGCGAGGCGACGGATTGGTGGTGGCCGGCCACAATCCCTGCGCCATGTGGATCAACGAGGACGGGCAGCGCTTCTGCGCGGAGTCGGCGGGCGTCGAGAACTGGATGAGCGACATGATCCCCTCGCTCGTCCATCGAAAGCTCTACTCCATCTACGACGCGAAGGTGTTCAAGGACGCCTACGACGGCATGATCGCGCCGCGCATCTCCTGGGAGGAGACGCAGGCCGAGCTCGCCGAGCGCATCGAGCAGAACCCGCACAACGACTTCTTCAGCGCTGACACGCTCGATGAACTGGCGAAGAAGGCATGCGACGCCCTCGAGCTCGATTTCGACACGGTGAAGGAGTCCATCGACGCTTACTGCGAGATGTGCGAGCAGGGCCGCGACGCGTACTTCGGCAAGCCGAAGGAGTACCTGCAGAAGCTGGAGAACCCGCCGTTCTACTTCAGCTACATGCCCCAGTCGGTGATGGTCACCTTCGGCGGCATCCGCACGAACCGCAAGATGGAAGTCGTCGACAAGGCCGGCGCGCCGGTGGCGGGCCTCTACTCCGCCGGCGTGGACTCGGCCGATCTATGGCCCAACATCTACACCATCAACGTGCCGGGCGGCACGAACGCGAACAACATCAACTCGGGACGCTTCGCAGCCAGGTCTGCCGCAGAGTACATCGGCGACGGCAAGGCGGGTGCCGTGACGTTGGAAGGCGATACGAGCGAGTCGAAGCCCGAGCGCACGTGGGGCATGCCCGAAGGCGAGCTCAAGGACGGCGAGTACACCGACACGCAGTTCGGTATGTTCAGCGACATCGCCGTGACGGTAACGGTGTCGGGCGGCAAGATAGCCTCCATCGACCAGGAGAGCGAGCTCGAGACCTCCTATGTGGGCGTGGCGGCCATGGAAAGTGTGCTCATCCCGGCCGTGATCGAAGCGCAAAGCGTCGACGACGTCGACACGGTGGCGGGTGCCACGCGCACCTCGCAAGGATTCCTCACGGCCGTGGCGAAGTGCTGCGAGCAGGCGGCTTCGTAACGCATCCGTCTCGGCGATCCGGCCCGCTTTCCCCTCCCTTGCGCAACGCGGGCCGCATGACGACGCGAAGGGGCGCGGGCTTGGGATCCCGCCCCTTCGCGTCGTCCACCTTCCGTCTGCCCGCCATAGCGGGCAGACGGATTCGTCTCACCTCAAAAACTGGACGGCTTTGTCGAGGATCTCGTCGGCGAGGCGGCTTTTGGGCATGCGGGGCAGCTCCTCGACCTCCTCGGCGTCCACGAACCACACGGCGTTGTCGTCGGTGCCGAAGGCCATGCCCTCCCCCACCTGGTTGGCCACCACGAAGTCGGCGCGCTTCGCGGCGAGCTTCGCCTCGGCGTTGGGCACCACGTCGTTCGTCTCGGCGGCGAACCCCACCACCACCTGGCGGTCCTTGCGCGCGGCGAGCGTGGCCAGGATGTCGGGGTTCTCGACGAGCTCGATGGCGCCGAGTTCGTCGCCATCGCGACCCTTCTTGAGCTTGCGGTTGGAAACGGCGCGCGGACGCATGTCGGCCACGGCTGCGGCGAACACGGCGATGTCGGCGTCGCGGAACGCCTCCTCGGCGGCTGCGAGCATCTCGCGGGCCGTGCGCACCCGAACGACGCGCACGCCTTCGGGTGCGGGCAGCGACACGGGGCCGGACACGAGCGTCACGTCGGCGCCGCGCAGGGCGGCCGCGCGCGCGATGGCGTAGCCGGTCTTGCCCGACGAGTGGTTCGAGATGTAGCGCACCGGATCGATGGGCTCGACAGTGGGGCCGGCGGTCACCATGACGCGCCGGCCATCGAGGTCGCGGCGCACGCCGAGCTCGTCGAGGGTGGCATCCACGATGTCCCCTATGTCCGCGAGGCGGCCTTTGCCCACGTCGCCGCAAGCCAGGTAGCCGTCGCCTGCCTCGACGATGCGCGCGCCGCGGATGTGGAGCTTGCCGATGTTGTAGCGCGTCGCGCCGTTGTCGTACATGTTGACGTTCATGGCCGGCGCGATGATAAGCGGCGCCGTGGTGGCGAGCGCCGTCGTGGTGAGCAGGTCGTCGGCGATGCCGTTGGCGATCTTGGCGATGACGTTCGCGGTGCACGGCGCGATGAGGAAGGCATCGGCCTCTTGGGCGAGCGAGACGTGGTGGATAGGGTCCTCCGGATCGTCGAACAGGCCCACGGCCACCTTCTCGTGCGTGAGGGCGCGGAAGGTCGTCGGGCCCACGAACTCGGTCGCGTGCTCGGTCATGACCACCTTCACGTGCACCCCCGCCTTTTGGAGCGCGCGCACGATCTCGCAGGATTTGTAGGCGGCGATGCAGCCGGTCACGCCCAAAAGGACGGTTTTGCCTCCGGCGGCTGCGGCATCGGCGTTACCCATGTCGGACCTCCTTCAGATACGGATGCAGCACGTCGGCAAGCACCTTGAGGTGCGCGCGGCTGCGGTCAAGGCACGGAACGTAGAGAAACGAGCGCGCGTCGGGCGTCTGCCCCGCTTTCCTCAGACAATCGAAGTAGTGCGGTTTGAGCTCGTACTCGATGTCGTAGAGCGTCTCGAGGCAGTCGACGGCGAAGTTCGGGCACACGAAGAACACGCGTCCCACACCCGCTTCGGCCCAGCGTGCGAGCACGTCGCGCGTGAAGGGCGAGAGCCATTCACGCCCCTTGTCGAAGCGGCATTGGTAGCCGATGGTCCAGCGGTTGCGGTCGATGCCGAGCTCTCCGGCGACGGCCAGGCTCGAAGCGCCCGTCTGCAGCTCGTAGGTGTCGCCCGTCTCAATGTCGGCGAGCGGGATGGAGTGGAACGAGAACAGCACCTTGTCGTCCGCGTCCGGTTGAAATCCCGCATGCTCGATGGAGGCGGCGATGGCGCGGATGTAGGTGGGATCGTCGTGGTAGTTGTCGATGATGTCGCAGGGGACGTCCCACCGGGCCTTTCTGAGCGCGCGCTTTACGCCGTCGGAGACGGCGCCTGTGGTGGAGTAGGCGCTTTGCGGGTAGAGCGGCAGCACCACGAGCCGCTCGCAACCGGCGTCTTTGAGGACTCGCACGCTGTCCAAGATCGTGGGCTCGCCGTAGCTCATGGCGCAGCGCACCATGACGTCCAAGCCCTCGTCGTCGAACGTCCTCTGCAGACCGCTTTCGAGCTTTCGGTGCGCCACGTCGAACGGGGATCCCTCGGCGGTCCAGATGGCGCGGTACTTCTCCGCAGAGGCGCGGGCGCGCTTCGGCAGGATGAACAGATGGAGCACGAACCACCATCCCAGCCGGTTCATCGGCGCGATGCGCGGATCCGACAAAAAGCGCGCGAGGTATTTGCGCACGGCGCGCGGCGTCGGCTCGGTCGGCGTGCCCGTGTTCACGAGCAGCACCCCGCAGCGGTTGCCTTCTGGCACGATCGATCACCTTCTCGAGAAAAACCCGTGGCGGGACGCGTCCCCACCCTTTAAAACCCGCTACAGTGTAGCCCATCGCGCTTGCACGGGGCCGACGAACGTCGAAAGAACGGAAAGAAGCGAAAAAACCAGATGAGCGGCCTTGTCCGTGCGCCCGGCAGCCTCCGCCTCGGCCCGGTGCGGGTTGGATGCCGTCTTTTGGCCAAAGGCTTCGGGACCGCTCACAGCAGCGGGCGCGGTGCGGTTGCGAGCGAGGCGGCGACCTCCTCCCCCGCCTCGGTGCGGCCCAGGCTGCGCGGCGCGAGCCCTTCGAGGACCTGGGCGAGGTCGCACGGCAGCGCGTCCTTGAAGTCCAGCTCTTCTCCGGTCAGAGGATGCTCGAAGGAGAGCCTGAACGAGTGGAGGAACTGCCGCTTAAGGCCGAGGCTTGCGGAAGGGTCCTTCGGGGCGTGCGCGACGTACACGGGATCGCCCACGAGCGGGTGGCGCGCGTACTGCATGTGGACGCGGATCTGGTGCGTGCGCCCCGTGAACAGCTTGCAGTCCACGAGCGTGTAGCCGTCGTCGCGCGCGCCGTGCTCGAAGCGCTCGAGCACGCGGAACGTGGTGACGGCCTCGCGGGCCGAGGGGACGTCGCGCACGGCCATGCGCGTGCGGTCGTGCGCGCTGCGCGCGATGGGGGCGTCGACCATGCCCGTGTCGTGCGCGACGACGCCGTGCACGAGCGCGAGGTAGCGCCTGTCCACCGCGCGGTCGCGGATATCGGCCATGAGGGCGTAGCCGGTCGCGTCGTCCTTCGCGGCCAGCATGAGGCCCGTCGTGTCGCGGTCGAGGCGGTGCACGATGCCGAGGCGGTCGTCCTCGCCCTGCACGTTGCACAGGTGGTCGGCTCCGCAGCGGTGCACGAGCGCGTTCACGAGCGTGCCGTCGCAGTGGTCGGCGGAGGGGTGGCACACGAGCCCCGCCTGCTTCGACAGCACGATGAGGTGCTCGTCCTCGAAGCGGACGTCCAGATCGATGGGCTGGCCTGCCACGGGGCCGCGGGCGGGCTCGTCGGGTGCCTCGTAGACGATCGTGTCGCCCGCGGACACGGCGTGCCGCTTCGTCACGGTCGCGCCGTTCACGCACACGGCGCCCTCCTCCACGGCGCGCGCGGCAGCGCTGCGGCTCGGGTAGAGGCCGCGGGCGGCCAGAAGCGCGTCGAGGCGCTGCCCCGCGTCGTCGGCGCAGACGGTGTGGGAGAGCAAGCGCGTCATCGGGGGCCGGCCCCTTCGCCGTCTGTCGGAGCCGCCGCAAGGGCGCGGTCCTCACGGCGCCATGCGAACGCCATGCCCGCAAGGAAGATCGCGAACCCGCACGTCACGCCGATGTCGGCCACGTTGAACACGGGGAAGTCGATGAACACGGGCTCGATGAAGTCCACCACGTAGCCGAGCGTGAACCGGTCGAGCGCGTTGCCGAGCCCTCCCGCCACCACGAGCGCGACGCCTGTCGTCTCGAGCGCGTTGGGCCTCTTCGAGAACGCGAAGAGGTAGGCGGTCGCGGCGGCGCACACGGCAAGCGACAGCACGCCGAGCGCGAACGTCGAATCGCCGAACATGCCCCACGCCATGCCCGTGTTGTGCACGAGGTGGAAGCGCACGAGGCCGAGGATGGGGCCCGTGACGACGTCGCCCTCCTGCCAGCCTCCCGACACCCAGCCCTTCGTCGCGACGTCGAGGGCGAACCATGCCGCCGCGACGAGGACGAACAGGATCGCGGAGCGCGCACGGCCCGGACGGCTCGAACGCGGCTCGAGGTCACCCGCTGCGGCGTCGAGGTCGGTGGAAGGGTCGCGTCCGGGCGCGTTCGTCTGCTCGTCCAAGGGCCTACCCCTCCTCCGAAAATCCGATGGCGTCGAGCGCGTCGCCGCAGCGTTCGCAGACGTCCGGATGGTTCGGGTTGCCGCCGAGCGCGCGGAAGTTCCAGCAGCGCGGGCACTTCTCGCCGTCGGCGGGGCGGATGGCCGCGGAAAGCTCCTCGCCTTCGGCGAAGTCCACGCCGGAGACGATGAACAGCTCGGCGAGCGCGTCGGCGCCGAACGCCTCGAGGGTCGCAAGCTGGTCGGCGGGCGCCGTGAGGACGACCGCCGCTTCCTGGCTCTTGTTGATCAGCTTCGAGGCGCGCGCGTCCTCGAGGGCCTTGGTCACGACTTCCCGCGCTTCGAGCGCCGGGGCGAACGCGTCGATCTCGGCCTGCACGTCGGCAGGCAGGGCGGGTGCGAAGTCCGTGCGGGAAGGCCAGCCGGCCAGCTGCACGCTGCTCGGACGGCCGGGCTTGCCGCGCATGGCCTCGGGGTAGTGCTCCCACACCTCGTCGGTGGTGAAGGAGAGCACGGGCGCGAGGATGCGCACGAGCACCTCGAGGATGTTCATGAGCACCGTCTGCACGGCGCGCCGACGCGGGCTGTCCGGCGCTTCGGAGTACAGGCGGTCCTTCGCCACGTCCATGTAGACGGACGACAGGTCGTTCACGAAGTCGTAGGCGGCGCGGTACACCGCGTTGAAACGGCAGGCGTCGTAGGCGGCTTCGACCTCGACGAGCAGCGCGTGGGTCTTCGCCATCATGGCGCGGTCGATGGGCTCGAGGTCGTCCCACGACTTCGCGATCAGCTCGTCGGAGAAGTCGTCCAAGCTGCCCAGCAGGAAGCGGAACGTGTTGCGGAAGCGCCGGTAGGCGTCCGACACCTGCTTCAAGATCCCGTCGGAGATGCTCACGTCCTGCGAGTAGTCCACGCTCGCCACCCACAGGCGCAGCACGTCGGCTCCGTAGGTGTTCGCCACCTCGGCCGGGTCCACGCCGTTGCCGAGCGACTTCGACATCTTGCGTCCCTGTTCGTCAACCGTGAAGCCGCAGTGCATGACGGACTTGTACGGCGGCACGCCGTAGGCGCCTATGCTAGTGAGGAGCGACGACTGGAACCATCCGCGGTGCTGGTCTGAGCCCTCCAGGTACATATCGGCTGGGAAGCGCAGCCCCTCGGCCTCGCGATGCCTGAGCACGGAGGTGTGCGACACGCCGCTCTCCCACCACACGTCGAGGATGTCCTTCTCGGGGACGAGCTCGGAGCAGCCGCAGGTCTCGCACTTCACGCCGCGCGGCAGGTACTCGGACGGCTCGCGCGTAAACCACGCGTCGGCACCTTCTTTGTAGAACAGGTCGATCACCGCGTCGAACGTCCGCTCGTTTGCCACCGTGTTGCCGCACTTGGCGCACTTGAACACGGGGATGGGCACGCCCCAGCTGCGCTGGCGCGAGATGCACCAGTCGGGACGGTCGGCCACCATGGAGCCGATGCGATTCGACGCCCACGCGGGAATCCATTCCACGTCGTTCTCGATGGCGCGCAGCGCGTTCTCGCGCAGGCTGTTCTTGCCCATCGACACGAACCACTGGTCGGTGGCGCGGAAGATGACCGGCTCGTGGCAGCGCCAGCAGTGCGGGTAGCTGTGCACGATCTTCTTCTCGGCCACGAGCGTGCCGCGCTCGCGCAGCCATGCGATGATGGCCGGGTTCGCCTCGTCCACGTCGAGGCCCGCGAAGGGGCCGGCCTCGTCGGTGAGCACGCCGTTGTCGTCCACCGGCATGAGCAGCGGCACGTCGAACTCCAGCGCCACCAGATAGTCGTCCTGGCCGTGGCCGGGAGCCGTGTGCACCGCGCCCGTGCCCGAGTCGAGCGTGACGTGGTCGCCGTAGATGACGGTGCCCTTGAGGTCCTGGCGGACGGGGCACGTGTAGGTGAGGCCGGTGAGCTCGCGGCCCTTGAGCGCGACGGGCTCGCCGCTCTCGCCGCGCACGAGGTCGTAGGACTGCCAGCCCGCGATCTCGGCCACCTGCTCCACCAGCTCGCGGGCGAAGATCATGTTCGCTCCGTCGGCGACCACCATGACGTAGTCGGCGTCGGGGGCCAGCGACACGGCCGTGTTGGCCGGCAGCGTCCAGGGCGTCGTGGTCCAAATGAGCACGTAGGCGCTGCCGGTCGCGCCCGCAGCCTCGAACACGCCGGGCATCGCGTCCAGCTTGAAGCGCACGAAGATGGACGGCGACTCCTCGTCCGAATACTCGATCTCGGCCTCGGCGAGCGCGGTGTGGCAGCGCTTGCACCAGTGGATGGGCTTGCGGCCGCGGTACACCGAGCCGTCGAGGTACATCTTCTTGAACACCTCGACGTTGCCGGCCTCGTAGTTGGGGGTGAACGTGAGGTAGGGATGATCCCAGTCGGCGTTCACGCCGAGGCGCTTGAAGCCCTCGCGCTGCACGTCTACGTACTTCTCGGCCCACTCGCGGCAGAGCCGGCGCAGCGTGGGCTGGTCGATCTTCGCCATCTTCTCGGGGCCGAGCGTCTTCTCCACCATGTGCTCGATGGGCTGACCATGGCAGTCCCAGCCGGGCACGTACGGCGTGAAGTAGCCGCGCTGCGCATAGGACTTGTTCACGAAGTCCTTGAGGATCTTGTTGAAGGCGTGCCCGATGTGGATGGGGCCGTTGGCGTAGGGCGGGCCGTCGTGCAGGATGTGCGGCTTGCCGTCCTTGTTCTTCTCGAGCACCTGTTCGTAGATCTGCTCTTCCTCCCACTTCGCCAGCCGCTTCGGCTCGTTCTCGGGCAGGTTCGCCCGCATCGCGAAGTCGGTTTTGGGAAGGTTCATCGTGTTCTTGTACGTGTTGCCCACTGGGACGTGCCTTTCCTCGTGCCTGAACGCCTTGGCGCCCGACACCGCCGCGCTTCGGCGCCGGCGGTTCTTCGTTCGTCAAACTTGGACAGTATAGGGAAAAACTGCCCACTGTTCCACCGCCGCGGCGGACGCGTCGCAAGAAAACCGCAGGGGGCCGCGAAAGGGTCCGGCGCGGAAAAAAGGAAGGAGGCTCCGCCGCGAAGCGGTTTCGTCGATGCCGGACTGCTCCAACGCGCGCGACAAAACGGGTAGGTTGTGCAAGTTTTTTCGCTTTTGCGAGCAATTCCCGACCACGTCCGACCGTTTTACGAATCGCGGCGGGAAAACCCCAGGTGAAAAAACGACTTCCCTCCCCTTCCGTTCCCAAAAACGAAAAAACTTGCCATTCTGGGCGGTTTCGGCGTTCCCGTGCGAGTTACGGGTCTTTGCTTCGTCGGCGTGCTCTTCGGTTTTTTAAAGCTGGGGCTTCCGTGCGAGCCGCGAGAGAGAGCGGGATCGATGCCTGCGCAAAGGGGCGGAGAGCAAAGAGGGGCGTTTCCCAAGCGGGGAAAGGCAAAACGACCGCAACGGTTCTGATGCGAGCGGAGAAGGACTGCGAGAAAATCCGACACGTGGTCGAGAGGCAGGGGGAGCGACCCTGTCGGCGAGAGCCCCGCTTGGCGGACGGCTTCGAGCTTTCGGAGGCGCGGCGAAGGGAAGACGAGAAAAAGGGGCCTATGGGCCGCGCCGTCTCGCAGGGAGGCGACCTCGCAAAGGGAAACGACAGAGTTCAAAGCGACGTCGAAGACGGCAGGCGTTTGCAAAACGAGGGTTCTCGCATCGGGGACGGCACGGGCGCGGCAGGCTCTTCAACGCTTGAGAGCCGCAGAGCGACATCGCAGAACGTCTGCGACAAACCCAGCGTCTCCGTGGCGAAGGGTCCATTGCGGGCGAACGCGTCGACAACGGCCGCACGTGCTGCATGCATTGTGTGCTATATTTCATCCGGTAAGGAAAAGCGCGGCCGCGCATGTGGGGCGAGGGCCGCGGGAATGCACGGGAGGCCCCGATGGACTTCGAAATCGTCACCGATTCCAGCAGCAACCTCAAAGAGGAGATGATCGACGAGTTCGGTCTGCACATCCTGCCGCTCACCTTCATGGTGGACGGCGAGCAGTACCAAAGCTACCTCAAAGGCGAGCACACCGATCTGGCGCAGTTCTACACGATGATGCGCGAGGGCAAGGTCATCACCACCTCGCTGCCGAATCTCGCCGAGGCCGAGGCCCTCATGCGCGGGCTCTTGGAGCAGAGCCGCGACGTGCTGTACCTCGGCTTTTCCAGCGGGCTGTCGGGCACCTACGAGGCCGTAGAGCTTCTGACGAAGCAGCTGGCCGCCGAGTTCCCTGACCGCAAGGTGCGCGCGGTGGACACGCTCGCGGCCTCGGGTGGGCAGGGGCTGCTCGTGTGGCACGCCGTGCAGAGGGCGCGCGCGGGCGCGTCCATCGACGAGGTGCGCGACTGGGTGGAGGCCAACAAGCTGCATCTGGCCCATTGGTTCACGGTGGACGACCTCATGTTCCTGTTCCGCGGAGGGCGCGTGTCGCGCACGAGCGCGTGGGCGGGCACGATGCTCAACATCAAGCCGGTCATGCACGTGGACGACGAAGGGCATCTCATCCCGATGGAGAAGGTCCGCGGACGTAGGAAGTCGCTCAACGCGCTGGTGGATCACATGGAGAAGACGGCGTGCGCTCCCATCGGCGAGCAGACGGTGTTCATCACCCACGGGGACTGCGTAGAGGACGCCGAATACGTGGCCGAGCAGGTGAAGAGCCGCTTCGGCGTGAAGGAGGTCGTCATCAACTACGTGGATCCCGTCATCGGCGCCCACTCCGGCCCCGGCACGATGGCGCTGTTCTTCCTCGCGAGCGAAAGGTAGGGCTTCCGAACGTGCTGGATGTCGTTTCCGACATCCAGATCGACATCCACATTCCCGACAGACGGAAGAACCGGGATGGCGAAATGTATGGGCGATGGCTCGTCTTGGCTCTGGTTCTTGCATTCGCAGCTGTCGCTGCTGCCGTGTTCGGGACGCTTTGCGTTTTGGGGGTTCGCTGACTCCTTCGCCCTCGCGTGAGACGGGGCTATTTGTAGTCCGCCGGGTTCTTGCTGGCGGATCCGGTGGTGTTCTCCTCGCCGCGAAGCTCGCGTCCGAAGCGGACGGCGGACTCACCGAACTTGTCCTTCACGAGGTCGGTGGCCTCGATGAGGCCGCGGCGCTTGCGTGCATCCGGGATGGACGGCCGCACGTCGTCCTCGCTCGGCGCGGCTTCAGCGAGGTCGAACAAGCTCTCCTGCACACCCTCGCCGTCTTCGAACCCCGTCATCCCCACGCCGATGAGGCGCACGGGCATGCCGGGTCGCCACAGCTCGTCCATCATGCGGTACAGAAGCGGCGTGTAGGCGAATTCGTCGTCGCTGGGCGTCGCCAGCTGACGCTGCACCGACCGCACGCTTCGGTCGTCGTAGCGCACACGCAGGCTGATCGTGCGGCCGCGCAGGCCCTTGCGGCGCAGGCGACGCCCCACCTTCGCCGCTATGGTGGCGATGGCGCCCTCAACCTCTTCGCGCTCGGTGAGGTCCACTGCGAACGTCATCTCGTTGGACACCGACTTCACCGAGTCGTCCTGCGCGACGGGCGCGTCGTCTCCGCCGTTCGCCCGCACGTGCATGACATGGCCGTTCTTGCCGAAGACGCGCAACAGCATGCCCTCGTCCGCGTCGGCGAGCTCGCCGAGCGTGCGGATTCCGCAAGAGCGCAGTTTCTCCTCGGCCGCGGCCCCGATGCCGCTCATCGTGCGGACGGGGAGGGGCGCGAGGAAGTCCCGCTCTCCTCCCGGATACACCACGGTCAGTCCGCGCGGCTTGTCCATGTCCGAGGCGATCTTCGCGATGGTCTTCGACGTTCCCACGCCGATGGAGCACGTGACGCCCATCTCCTCGATACGCTGCTGGACTCGCTGCGCGACGCGCACGGGGTGCTCGCGGTTCACCGGTGTGGGCGACACATCCAGAAACGCCTCGTCGATGCTCACCTGCTGCACGTACGGCGTCTCAACGCGCAGGATGTCCATGATGGCGTTCGACATCTCGCGGTAACGGTCGAACCTCCCGCGCGTCCAGATGGCGTGGGGGCACAGGCGGTATGCGGTGGACGAGGGCATGGCGCTGCGCACGCCGTAAGGGCGCGCCTCGTAAGATGCCGTCGACACAACCCCGCGCTTGTCGGGATCGCCCCCCACGATGACGGGCTTGCCGCGCCAAGCGGGATGATCGAGCTGCTCGACCGAGGCGAAGAACGCATCGAGATCCACGAGCAGGATGGCCGGACCCTCCCAAGGCGGAAGCGGGAGAGCGCCTCGCTCAGTGAATGCAGCGACATCTGCGCCGACGGCTTCGCGCGCCGAGCCGCCCTCTGGGCCGACCGGCGCTTTGCTGGCGGTATGTGGGGATTCCCGTCTCATGTCGCGCATAAGTCTAGCACGCCGCGCCCGCGCGTCGCCGATTTGTGCTAGGATATTCATCCCTTGACCCATCGGGGGGCAGGAGGGCGCGACCGCACGACAACAGCCGGCTGAAACGTCCCTCGGGCTTGCGCTGCATGCCCGTCGGCGGCACGCGAAGGACCGTCGAAAGGAGAGACGATGGCGCCGCATCCGACCCATGCGCAGTCCGGAGTTCGCGAGTGCGTGACCGCCTTGCCGGAGCAGCTGCTCCCGCCGCCTTACGAGCTCCGCACGGAAATGAACTGGATCGATTTCTCGGGAACTGCGAACCCTCTCGGCACTCCCCCGTCGTTCATACGCGCCATGAAGGATGCTCTGGCCGCCGGCGAGCTGAACTACCCTCCTGATCGCGAGGCGCATGCGCTGCGCGGCGCGCTCGCGCGCAAGTTCGGCCTTCCCGTCGGCTCCTTTCTCGTCGGATCCACCGTGGGCGACATGGTGCGCGCCGTCGCGCAGACCTATCGGCCCTGCACCGTGGGCGTGGCCGTTCCGGGCCCGGCGGAATACGCGCTGGCGGCCGGCAACGCAGGACACCGCGTCGTGGAGATCGCGGGTCCTGGCGGATTCGTCGTCCCCGATCCAACGGCGGCGGAGCGCTGCGGAGCCCGCTTCGACGCGGCCGTGCTGGCCAACCCGGGCTACCCGACGAGCCGCCTCCTGCCCGAACCCACCTTGCGCGCCTACCTGGACGCTTGCAACTGGGTGGTCGTCGACGAGCGCTCCATCGAGCTGACATTGGGCGGCGAGAGCATGGCGGGCCTCGTGTCAGAGCACCGCAACCTCGTAGTCGTGAGATCGTTCTGCGAGCCGTTCGCCATGCCGGGCGTCCCCGTCAGCTACTGCATCGCGCATCCCGACACCATCGCGCAGATCGCGCGCTTCTACGACAGCTCTGGCGTGCCCATGTTCGCCGAGGTTCTTGGCGAGCTCTCCCTGTCCGAAGCGGAGCACCTCGAGCGCACGCGCGAGTTTTTGGATAGCGAGATCCCCTGGCTGCAGTGCATGCTGAACCTCGTTCCGGGCATCGATATCTTTCCTGCCGAGGCGAACTACGTCATGTGCTCGTTCGACGAAGGGCCGGAACTCTCCCTGGGCGTTCGCAGCGTCGAGGAGCTGGCTGCGCGGCTGCGGCTGGCAGGCTTCCTCATCCGCAAGCTCGAGGGGACGCCGGGACTCTCAAACGGACGCTATTTCTGCGTGGCCGTCCGCACACGCGAGGACAACGAGAAGCTTATCGCCGCGTTACGCGAGATCGTGACAGGCTGCTGAGGATTCCCGTTCTGAGCTCGCGCATCGATCCTTTTCCCGCAACGATGCTCGTCCTTTTGCGATTCTCGCCCGGAAGAAGTCGCGCGTTTGAACCCTGCGAGCCGCGAACGCGTTCGTAGTGGCACCCTGGGCGAACGTCACGAGCGCCTCGTCGCTCGCGGACGTCTGAAGCGCGAAGCTTGCCGAGAAAAAACGCTCGTTTCTGCGAGGAGCGCCTTCGCGTTCCGGAAGGCGCTCCTGGTCGAGCGGCGCCTCGCGCTCCTGCCTCACGAAGCCGTTGTGCGTCTTGGCCGCCGCGAGTCAAAGACGAGGACGCGCCGCGCTCACTTCACCGCATAGCCCGCCTCCGCGATGGCGGCGACAAGGGTCTCTTCGGGCACGTCCCGGCTCATCTTCGCGGTGGCGGTGCCCGCGCCGAGGTCCACGACCGCCTCTTCGACGCCGTCCACCTCTTCGAGGGCCTTCTTCACGTGCGCGACGCAATGCTGGCACATCATGCCCTCCACGTGCAGGGTCTTCTCCATGGTCGTCTCCTTTCCCTTCGGCGTTTTCACGCCCTTCTCCGTTTCCCTTCCCGCTCCGTCGGATGCTTCGCCCCCTCCGCGAGGCGCGCTTTCCGCAGAGCGCGGCCCCTCGACGGGACGGATGGCGCCCTCGCCCGCCGCGAAGCGGGGACGCCATCCGCGCAGCCGCAGGGCGTTGGCCACTACGCACACCGAGCTCAAGCTCATGGCCGCCGCGGCGATCATGGGGTTCAGGTTCACGCCCCAGCTTGAGAGCGCGCCGGCGGCCACGGGGATGCACACGGCGTTGTACACGAGCGCCCAGAACAGGTTCTGCTTGATGGTGCGCATCGTGGCGCGCGAAAGCTGGACGGCGGCAGGCACGTCCATAAGGTCGCTTCTCATGAGCACGACGTCGGCGCTCTCGATGGCGATGTCGGTGCCCGCGCCGATGGCGATGCCGACGTCGGCGCGGGCGAGGGCGGGCGCGTCGTTGATGCCGTCGCCCACCATGGCCACCGCCCCCTTCTCGGCCAGGCGGCGGATCTCGCGCTCCTTGCCTTCGGGAAGCACACCGGCCACCACCTCGTCGGCCCCCACCTCGCGTTGGATGGCGGCGGCGGTGCGCTCGTTGTCGCCGGTGAGCATGACCGTGCGCACGCCCATGGCGGAAAGCTCGCGCAAGGCGGCGGCGCTCGTGGGCTTCACGGTGTCCGCCACGGCCATCACGCCGAGCGCTTGGCCGTCTTGCGCGAAGAACAGCGGCGTCTTGCCTTCGTCGGCGAAGCGGCGCGCCCTTCGCGCAAGATCGCCCACATCCACTCCGCGCGCCTCCATCATGCGCAGGTTGCCGGCGATGGTGGGCCGGTCGTCCACGAGCGCCTCAACGCCCTCTCCCGGCACCTGCGAGAACCCCTCGACGATGAGCGGGTGCGCGCCTCGGGCGCGGGCGTGCTCGACGACGGCGCGCGCGAGCGGATGCTCGGACTTCCCTTCGATGGACACGGCGGCCTCGAGCAGGCGTTCCTCGCCGACGCCGGGAGCTGCGGCGACGTCGGTCACGCTCGGCGCGCCCTCGGTCACCGTCCCCGTCTTGTCGAGCACGACGGTCTTCACGGCGTGGGCGGTCTCAAGGGCTTCGGCGGATTTCACGAGGATGCCGCTTTGCGCCCCGCGCCCGGTGCCCACCATGATGGCGGTGGGCGTGGCCAGCCCGAGCGCGCACGGACATGAGATGACGAGCACGCTCACGGCGTGCGAGAGCGCCGTTTCGAGCGACGCGCCCGCGCCGAGCGTCCATGCGGCGAACGTGACGAGCGCGACGGCGATGACCGCGGGTACGAACACGCCCGATATGCGGTCGGCGAGCTTCTCCACCGGGGCTTTGGTGGAGGTGGCCTCGTCGACGAGGCGGATGATACCGGCGAGCGTCGTGTCGTCCCCCACGCGGTCGGCGCGCATGGCGAACCAGCCCGTGCGGTTGACGGTGGCGCCCGTCACCCGGTCGCCCGGACGCTTGTCCACCGGCACGCTCTCGCCGGTCACCACCGATTCGTCAACGGTTCCCGCGCCCTCGATGAGCGTGCCGTCCGCCGGCACGCTCTCGCCGGCACGCACCGCGAGGATGTCGCCCTCGCGCACCTCGTCGATGCCGATGCGCTCCTCGCGGCCCTCGACGAGGCGGGTCGCCTCCTTGGGGGCGAGGTCCATGAGCTTGGCGATGGCATCGGTCGTCTTGCCCTTCGCGCGCGCCTCGAAGTACTTGCCGAGCGTGATGAGCGTGAGGATCATGGCGGCCGATTCGAAGTAGAGGTCCATCGCGGCCGTATGCGCGGCATGGACGTCGCCCGCGCCGAGCGCGTAGCCTATCTTGTAAAGCGCGTAGACGCCGTAGAGCGTCGACGCCGCCGACCCGAGCGCGATGAGCGAGTCCATGTTCGGCGCGCCGTGGGCGAGCGTCTTGAAGCCCACGCGGAAGGACTTGAAGTTCGCGAAGACCACGGGCAGAAGCAGCAGGAACTGCGTGAGGGCGAAGGGCATGACGTTCGCCTCGCCCAAGAAGAAGCCCGGCAAAGGCCAGCCGAACATATGGCCCATGGACAGGTAGAACAAAGGCACGGTGAAGACGGCGGACACGATAAGGCGCGTGCGCACGCGTTTGGCCTCGGCCGCAGCGTCGGCCACAGGACGCGTTTGCACCGAGCGCCCCGTCGATGCCGAACTTTTCTGTTCGGGCCGTGCGAACGCGCCGTAGCCCGCTTTTTCCACAGCGCGCTCGACAGCGTCCACGGCTCCGGGGACATCGTCAAGATCGACCTCCATGGTGTTTTTGAGCAGGTTCACGGCCACGTCCCGCACGCCGTCCACTCCGCGCGCCGCTTTCTCCACGCGCGCCGAGCACGCCGCGCAGGTCATGCCCGTGATGTCGAACGTTCTCTTCACAAGGGTTCCTTTCCGCGCCCCGCCTTGGGCGGGCGTCGTCGATGGGAGCTTTTGCCCGCGCCCGCGTGCGGGCGAGGGCCTTGTTGGGCCGCGCTGTACGCGGGCGGGCCTTACGGCACCGCAGGGCGCAGTCAGCGCGAGAACTTCCGCAGGAGCTGCATGACCTCGTCGACCACCTCGACGTTGCCGCGCTGGATCTGCTCGACTACGCAGGTTTCCAGGTGGTCTTGCAGCATGATCTCCGAGATGCGGTGCACGGCGCTTTCGGCGGCTGCGAGCTGCACGAGGACGTCGCCGCAGTAGCGGTTGTCCTCGATCATGCCCTTCACGCCGTTCAGCTGGCCGATGACTCGGTTGAGTCGCTTTTGCAGGTCATCTTGCAGCGCAGCCGAGCGCGGCGTCTCCTTGCGATGGCAGCAGCCTTGCTGTTCCATGGATATCGTCCTCCTGTATACCATATGCCCCCTCGGGGCATGTTCCCGTCAATGGCAGTATATGCCCCCTCGGGGCATTGTCAAGCACCGTTCATCAACGAAAGGGAAATCGACAGCGCGCGAATCGGGCTCATGGTACAATGCAGCGCCCAAAGGCAAAGGGATCGTCGGAAGGATCTGGCTGTGTGCAGACGTTTCGTCGCGGTCGACCGAGCCGAGGTCGCGCGCGTCGCGACCGAAGTCGCGCGTGCGCTGGAAGCTCGCGGGGACGCATGCGAAGGGCTCGGCGCTCTTGACGCTCTCGACGACTTCCAAGCGAGCCTGTCTGAGCCGACTTCGTACAGGCCGTCGGCTCGACACGATGCTTTCCCTTCGTCTGTGGTAACGCTCATCGTGCCGACAGGCTTTGGAACGCAGCTTGCCGTCGCGGATATGACCTGGGGATATCAAGTCCCCTGGAAAAAAGGGGTCGTGTTCAACACGCGCATAGAGACGGCTCTCGGCAGCTCCTCGAACATGTGGCGTGTGTCTCTCGAGCGCCGTCGCTGCCTCGTGCCGGCTTGGAGCTTCTTCGAGTCCCATGCGACCGAGACGGTGCCGAGCCCGCGCACCGGAAAGCCCATGCGCCGCCTCTACTCTTTTGCCCGCGCGGACGGCACGCCGCTTATTCTGGCGGGCATCCACGAGGCGGGGCGTTTTTCGCTCGTGACGACCGAGCCTTCCACGGTCGTCGCGCCGGTGCACGACCGCATGCCGCTCGCACTCAGCGCGGACGGCGCCGCGTTGTGGCTCGTCGGCGATTTCGCGACGCTCCTCGACCTTGACTCGCCCGCCCTCGAAGCCGAGCCGACGGGCTGAGGACCGAGCCTCAGGCGAACGAGAAACGGCCTATGGCTTCGAGGCGTTTCGATGTCGTGCGCAGTTGTTTCGACCGAAGCATCTGCGCACGATAAAGCAAGGGCAGGGAGCACGTCAGCGCCGCAGGCCTGATCTTGCGGTTCCCTAGCTGTCCAAACCGCTTCTCGGCAGACGGAAAGTAGCATGACCGTCGGAAGACGCTCCGTCGACAACTCGCATGCTGCCGCTTTTCGTCGGATTCGCGTGCGCCCGTCGCGCTTAGAAGCATGCGAGCCGCAAAGGGTTGCCCTTGCCGGATTCGAACCCTGCCAGCCCATTGGGATGCGACCGCGAAGCCCGCGCATGCACCCCAGCATGAGGCGAATGGGACCCTGCATCCTTCCATTTCTCGACGAGGAGCGCGTTTCGCCCTGCGCTCTAGGCGTCGCCCGGTCGGACATCGGACCGGCACTACGCTTCAGCGTCCTTTGATGCGCCCGCGCGGTCAAACCGCACGCCGACCAGACTACCCGCCAAAAGGACAGCCGCTCGCATCCGGCCGACGCCCGGTCGGACAGGGACGTCTTTTCCTCATGTCGTCGACAGCCGTCGACATGGAAACAGATAACGCGACGCGCAGAGGCTGGCGCACGAGCGCGTCGCTTATGCGCAAAAACGCGCACGGTGCAGATCGGTCTGCCGGCATCAACTTCCGGCTGGCATCTCCGGCATCACGTGGAGCACGGAAAGCCCGACGTTGACGAGCTCGACAGCCATCGCGACGCGCTGCGCCGGGGAGGCGACGACAAGCCTTGCGGCATCGCCTTCATGGTCCTGCTGCAGAAGGCGGCCGAAACCGTTGCGATGCCCAAGGCCTTCGGATCACGGGCGCTCAGTCGCTGGCTTCGAGCGTAGCGCTTCGCTCCGGCGATTTGGGCGCCATTCGGCTCCAGGTCCTTCCCCGCTTTGAGGAACGCAACGCCACCGCAACGTTGCGGGAAGGCAAGTCGAAGCGGTCTTCAGAAGGATCGTGCCTCTTTCGTCCGACCCCTCGGCGGTTCCCCTTCTCTGGGCTTCCCCTGTTTTCAATAGAAATCTCCCGGATCCCTTGACAACATGTCGTCCTCTCCTATACTTATGAACAGTTGTTCATATGTTTGGAGGTGATTATGGAAGAGAAGGACGAGATGGTCCGATCGGGTTCGAGCTCGGACATCGCAGCCCGAGGACTCGAGCGCGAAGACGAGTGCGCTTGCCCGGCCAGCATTGTCGAGCGCTTCGAGATCGAATCCATGCCCGACGAGGAACTGCTCTACGACCTGGCCGACCTGTTCAAGGTGTTCGGCGACACGACGCGCATCAAGATCCTCTACGCCCTCATGGGCACGGAGCGGTGCGTGGCCGACATAGCCGACATCATCGGCGCCACGCAGAGCGCCGTGTCGCACCAGCTGCGCACGCTCAAGCAGGCCCGCCTCGTCAAGTTCCAGCGCGACGGCAAGAACGTCATCTACTCGCTGTCGGACGACCACGTGTACACCATGCTGGCCCAGGGCATGACCCACATCTGCGAATGACGAGCGCCACCGACACGTACAGATGTTTCACGTGAAACATCTCGCCCGGAAGACGAAAACAGGAGAGCGCCGGCAGCGGCGCACGTGAAAGGAAGAACCATGCGCAAGGCTTTCAAACTCCAGGACCTCGATTGCGCGAATTGCGCCGCGAAGATGGAGAACGCCATCAAGGGCATCGACGGCGTGAAAAGCGCCACGGTCAGCTTCATGACGCAGAAGCTCGTGATCGAGGCCGACGACGACTGTTTCGACGCCGTGCTCGACGAAGCGCAGCGCGCCTGCTCGAAGATCGAGCCGGATTGCGTCATCCTGCGTTAACCCACCGACCATCGAGGGGGCGCCTGCGCACGAGCGCGCTCGCCGCACTTTTCACGAACGGATGTTTCACGTGAAACACTCCGGCGGCGTTCCGCGCCCTCGATCGAACCGAAAGTTGAAATCGATGAACAAGAAACAGAAACGAACGAGGAACCGCATCGTCCTCGCCATCGCGCTGTTCGCCGTCGTCTACGTGATCGCCGAGCTCATGCCGCTCGCCACGTGGCTCGGAAGCGAGACAGCCGCGCTCTGGGTGGAGTTCGCGCTCTTCCTCGTCCCCTACCTCATCGCCGGCTACGACGTGCTTTTGCGCGCGGCGAAGAACATCGGCCACGGCCAGGTGTTCGACGAGAACTTCCTCATGAGCGTGGCCACCATCGGCGCGTTCGCGCTGGTGCTGTTCCCCGACAGCGACCCGCACATGGCCGAAGGCGCGGCCGTCATGCTGTTCTACCAGGTGGGCGAGCTGTTCCAAAGCTACGCCGTGGGCAAATCGCGCAAGTCGATCGCCGACATGATGGACATCGCGCCCGATTTCGCCAACGTGGAGCGCGACGGGCGGCTCGTGCAGGTCGACCCCTACGAGGTGGCCGTGGGCGACGAGATCGTCGTCAAAGCCGGCGAGCGCGTGCCGCTCGACGGCGTGGTGGTGCGCGGCTCCTCGCAGCTGGACACCGCGGCCCTCACCGGCGAGTCGGTGCCGCGCGAGGTGCGCGAGGGCGACGAGATCATCTCGGGCTGCGTCAACATGAGCGGCCTCATCACCGTGCGCGTGACCAAGCCTTATCGCGAGTCCACCGTGAGCCGCATCCTCGAGCTCGTGGAGAACGCGGCCGAGAAGAAGGCCAAGACCGAGAACTTCATCACCCGCTTCGCGCGCTACTACACCCCGGCGGTCGTCGGCATCGCGGCGCTCTTGGCCATCATGCCGCCGCTTCTGCTGGGCGGCGGCTGGTCCGACTGGGTGCAGCGCGGGCTGATCTTCCTCGTGGTGTCGTGCCCCTGCGCGCTCGTCATCAGCGTGCCCCTGTCGTTCTTCGGCGGCATCGGCGGCGCCTCGCGCCTCGGCATCCTCGTGAAGGGCAGCAACTACCTGGAGACGCTGAGCCGAGCCGAGACCGTCGTGTTCGACAAGACCGGCACGCTCACCGACGGCTCGTTCAACGTGGTGGCCGTGCACCCCGCCTCCGGCATCGACCCCGACCGGCTGCTGTCCATCGCGGCGCACGCCGAGGCGTACTCGAACCATCCGATCGCGCTGTCGGTGCGCGCGGCCTACTCGGGGCCCATCGACCAGCAGCGCATCGACGACGTGCAGGAGCAGAGCGGCCACGGCGTGCGGGCGCGCATCGACGAGCACGTGGTGTACGTGGGCAACGACAAGCTCATGAGCGCGTGCGGCGTGGACTGCCGCGACTGCGAGCTGACCGGCACCATCCTGCACGTGTCGCTGGACGGCGAGTACATCGGCCACATCGTCATCGCCGACGTCATCAAGCCCGACGCGGCCGAAGCCGTCGCCGCCTTGCGCGCGGCCGGCGTGAAGAAGACCGTCATGCTGACGGGCGACCGCGCCGACGTGGCCGCAGCCGTGGCGAAGGAGCTGGGCATCAACGAGTTCCGCACGCAGCTTCTGCCCCAAGACAAGGTCGCGGAAGTGGAGAAGCTGCTCGAGGAGACGCATGCGCACGGAACCGGCAAGGGCAAGCTGGCCTTCGTGGGCGACGGCATCAACGACGCCCCAGTGCTCACCCGCGCCGACATCGGCATCGCCATGGGCGCGATGGGCTCGGACGCGGCCATCGAGGCGGCCGACGTGGTGCTCATGGACGACAAGCCGTCCAACATCGCGCGGGCGATCGGCATCGCCCGCAAAACCATGGGCATCGTGTGGCAGAACATCGTGTTCGCCCTCGGCGTGAAGTTCCTCGTGCTGATCCTGGCGGCGGTGGGCATCGCGAACATGTGGCTCGCTGTGTTCGCCGACGTGGGCGTGGCCGTGATCGCCATCTTGAACGCCATGAGGGCGATGAACGTGAAGAAGTAGCCGCAATCGGACGACCCTCCCAGCTAGGTGCGACTGCGCTCGGCGCGCCGAGCGCAGTCGCACCTAGGCGCTCATCGCAGATGGAAGCGAAGCGCCGAAGCGGGAAGAGAGCTCCGCATACGTGCGAGCTCTCAGAGGCTTGGCAGAGTGCAGGCTGCATGAGGGCAGGCGCTTTGAGAGACGACGCTCGAAGAAGGCGAACGCGGAATCCTGAGGACGTCGATTCCCGTCATTCAGGACGGCGAGGCCGCAAAGCAGGATCGGCGTCGCTCGTCGGCCTCGTCAGTTTTCGCACGACGCCGCGCTCGCCCCCATCCGCATCGCGCAGGGGCGACCGGGTTCCAACACGAGGTCGAAGCGCAGCCAGAACGCGCCGTCGCGGCGCTGGGCTGTCGCATCGAGCGAGGCGCCCATGAGCTCGGAAAGCGAGCGCGCGATGGCCAATCCCAGCCCCGAGCTCTCGCCTCCGCGCGCGGCATCCGCCGTGAAGAACGGTTCGAACAGCCTTTCCATCTCGCTCTCCGAAAGCTCGTCGGCATCGTTGGCCATCGTCACGACCACGCGGCCGTCCCCGCGCACGGACACGGCCGCCTCGAACGACCCTTTCGCGTAGGCGCCGACGTTGCCCAGCAGGTTCTCTAGCACGCGCTCGAGCGCTGAGGGGTCGGCCAGTGCGAAGACCGGGCGCGCGGGGAGGTCGACCCGCACGTCGAGCCCGCGCTCGGAGAGGAGCCGGTGGCGCTCGGAGAGCGCTTCGCGCACAGCGCGGCAGACGTCCATCTCCCCGATCTCGAGGCGCGCATCGCCCCCGCGCGCCTGCGACAGCTCGTAGAACTGCGCGACGAGGCGCTGCAGCGCGGCGGTCTTGCGCCGGACGGTGTCGAGAGAGGCGCGCGCATCGTCGTCAAGCGCGTCCCCATCCATGAGCGCCAGGTAGCCCACCATGGCGGTGAGCGGCGTCCTCAGGTCGTGGCTCAAGCTTTCCACCTGGGACTTCAGCCGATCCTCTTGCCGCGCGCACTCGACTTGCCGCTCTTGCGCGGCCTCGAGCACCCGGTTGACGGCCTCGAGAAGCCCCTCCAGCTCGGCGCAGGGCTGCGGCAACCGCGCCATGCGGTTGTCCTCGATGCGCTCCGCGATCTCGGCAAGCTCGGCGCTCGTCTGCCGGATCGAGCACTTGAGCAGCGCGAGGCGCGCGGCGAGGAGCGCCGCCGCCGAGAGCGCGAGGGCGAGAAGCACTGCGAGGATCGCCTCCATCCGCACCTCCTTCCTTTCTTCCGCTACAGCTCCGTCTTCTCTGCCCGCCACAGGCCCCAAGCGCCGAACGCGACGATCCCCGCGAATCCCGTGACGAGGCACTTCGCCAAACCCGAAGGGGTGCTCCATAAAAACTCGGCGGCACCGCTCTGGTTGATGAGCACCTCGCTTGAGAAGAAGTTCGCGGGCATCCAAGCGGCCACGGCGGCAACTGGCTCGACGAAGCGACCGATGCCGTCGAACAGCGCGGGGACGAAGTAGACGACCAAGAGAAACACGAAGAAACCCGCCCCCGACGCCGGCAGCGTCGCGCACACGGCAACGACGAGCACGACGCACGCGACGGAGAACGGAAGCGTCGCTGCGATGCCCTGCAGCAAATAGCTCGTCGGCTCAAGCCCCGGCCCCTCCAAGAGCGCAAACGCGCTGCCGATGAACACGATGAGGAATGCCGCTATGCTGATCAGGCCCAACACCGTGGACACGAGGCATTTGCCCAAAAACAGGTCGCGCCGTGACAAACCATGCGCAACAGCGTTCTTGAAGGTGCCGTCCTTACCCTCGCTGGAGAACAAGTCCCACACGAGCAGACCCGCCACGAAGAACGTAAGGCTCAAAGCGGAGACGACGTTGCTCAGGGAGAATCGCACGGTCGCATACGGGAAGCCCGGATCGAACGCGCCCATGCCAAACAACAGCAGGTTGCCCGCCAAGCCGAGCGCGCATAACAGGCCGGTGAACATGTAGAACTCATGGCCGTGGACAATGCGGTACCATTCGCTTTTCACGTAGTTCAACATCATGCGGCCCCCTTTTCCTTCAGATCGAAATAATACTGCTCGAGCGTCATTCGGCGCCGCTCGAGTCGAAAGATGCCCAGGCCGTGCGCGCTCGCAAGACCGCTGTAAGCCTCGATGGGATGCTGCGGACTGAGGATGCGTACCGTGGCGTCGGGCAGCACCTGGTAGCGATCATGCACGCACTCCCGTTCGAGCAGCACGGCGTAGCGCGAGGGGTCCGACACGGCGATATCGATGCAATCGGCGCATCGCGCGCGCAGCGTCTCGGCACTCACCTGCTCGAGCAGACGCCCCCGCCGCAAAAACGCGTACTCGGTCGCCACGTGCTCGAGTTCTGCGAGATGGTGGCTTGACGTCACCACGGTCACGCCTCGCTCGCGATTGAGCCTCTCGAGCAGGGTTCGCACCTCGGCGATGCCGCTCGGGTCGAGTCCGTTCGTCGGCTCGTCCAAGACGAGCACCTCGGGCTCTCCCATGAGGGCCATCGCCAGCCCGAGGCGCTGCCTCATGCCCATGGACAGATCCCCTGCGCGACGCTTTGCCGCCTGCGCCAACCCCACCGCTTCCAAAAGCGCATCCGTTTTGCCCTCCCCCGGCACGCCTTTTCGGATACGGCAGCACTCGAGGTTCTTCTCCACGCTCAAGCGAGGGTAGAATCCGGGCTGCTCGATCAGCGCGCCGATGCGCGAACGCCGCCGCTCGACGGCTCGCGCGTCGTGTTCGCCGAACAGCCGTACCTCCCCCTGCGTGGGGAATGCCAGGCCGCACAAGATTTTGAACAGGGTGGACTTGCCCGCCCCGTTGTCGCCCACGACCCCGAGCACCGTTCCGCGGCGCACCGCGAGGCTCACGTCGTCGAGGGCGGCAACGGAACCATAGCGTTTCTTCAGGCCCCTTGCTTCGATAACCGCCTCCATAAGGAAGCGCCTCCTTTCCTCCTATTCGCACGTTGCGGAAAAGACGATAGCCGACCCTCTTGAAATAAGTCCTCAAGAAATCCTAAGGAAAGAATAAAGACGCTCCTCGAATGGCTGCCCTGCCGCATGCCGAAGGCCGCCTTCTCGCACGGGTGCGGTGCGCGCCCATCGTTTTCTCAAACACGGCGGCCGCTCCGCGCGGGTAAGTCGATGCAAGGCGGACGCCCCAACGCGGGTTCCACGCCAGAGGGCGAACCGCATGGCGCTCGGAGGGGCGCTCCGAGCGCTCATGCCAGCTTGAAACCGATGCCCCAGACGGTCTTCACGTACTCGTCCTGCGCGCCGGCGGCCGAAAGCTTCTTGCGGATGTTGCTCACGTGCACGTTGACGGCGTTCTCCTCGCCGTAGTAGCCGCACCTCCACACCAGCTCGTAGAGGCGCTCGCGCGAGAACACCCGGTCGGGCGCGCGCATGAGCACGTGGAGTATGTCGAACTCGCGGACGGTCAGGGCCACCTCGACGCCGTCGAGCGTCACGCAGCGGCGCGCGGCGTCGAGGCGCAGACCCCGATGGACAAGCACCTCTTCGCCGACGTCCGCGCCCAATGTTGCCGAGGCGCCCTGCGCGCGCCTGAGCACCGCATGGATCCGCGCGGCCACCTCGTCGGGGTCGAAGGGCTTCGTCACGTAGTCGTCGGCGCCCAGCTTGAGCGCGGCCACCTTGTCGGAGGCGCCCGCCTTCGCCGACACCACCACGACGGGCGTGCGCGCGCCCGCTTCGCGCATGCGCCCGATGATCGCCGGCCCGTCCATGCCCGGCAGCATCATGTCGAGCAGGACGAGGTCGAACGGCGCGCGCTCCATGCGTAGAAGCGCCTCGGTGCCTGAGAAGGCCGAAACCGCCTCGAACCCTTCGCGCGTCGCGATGCGCGCCAGAAGCGCGTTGATGTCCGGATCGTCTTCCACGACGAGGATGCGCCCTGCGTCCATGCCCTCTCCTTCCGAAGCCATCCCCGTCTGCGCCCCAAACCCGGTCGCGGACGGCCTGGGTCCATGATACCATCGCCGCGTCCGCGGCACGCGCATGGCGACCGGTATTCGACGCGGTGACGGGCGCCTTGCGTTCCAGAGCCGACCGCCCTGCATGCGCGGAGGGGCGCTACGCTGGGGCCTTATGAGCGACGCGCGCGACATCGGACGGCATGACGACGGGCCTCCGCCCCTGCGGGCGGGACGCGCGCTCGTCGTGGTCGCGCGCTGGCTGCTCGCGGCGGCATGCGCCGCGGCCATCCCGCTTGCCTTCGACGCCCTTGCGCTTCCCGCGCGCCTCGGCGCGTTCGCGGCGCTGAGCTTCCTTCTGGCCAACGCCCTGTGGCAGCACCTTCCGCTCACGCCCGCCTGCCTTGCGGCGTTCGCCGCCTCCGCGCTGTTCGCCGTCGTCGTGGTCGCCCTCGTCGACGCGGGCGGGGCCTCCGATGCGGGGAACCTGATCTTCTACCTCTGCTTCGCGGCGCTCGGCGCAGCGCTCGCCCGCCTCGCCCTCAAGACGATCGACCGGACGGCCAGACGCCGCCTTTGAGCGTTCCGCCCTTCGCAAGCGCCCCGTCCCCCACCGCCCCCGATCTGCTACCATAGGCGGCGAACCGAGGGAAGGATCGCCATGCGCATACTCATCGTGGAGGACGATGCGGCCATCGTGGGCAGTTTGACGGATCTGCTGCGGCGCGAGGGCTACGAGACGCGGCACGCGAGCCGCCAAGACGACGCGGTGGCGCTCTTGGGCGCTGAGCGCTTCGACCTGGCGCTCGTGGACGTGGCGCTCGCGCAGGGCAACGGGTTCGCGGTGTGCGCGGCGGCGAAAGGGGCCGACCCCGCGCCCGCCGTCATCTTCCTCACCGCCTCCGACGACGAGTTCAGCACGGTGGCGGGACTCGACATGGGCGCCGACGACTACATCGCCAAGCCCTTCCGCGCCCGCGAGCTGCTCTCGCGCATCAAGAGCGTGCTGCGCCGCACGTCGGGCGCGTCGGCGGCGCTGCGCCTGGGCGACGTGGAGGTGGACCCGGCGGCGGCCACAGTGCGCAAGGCGGGCCGCGAGGTGCAGCTGACCGCGCTCGAGTACCGGCTGCTATTGCTCTTCGCACAGAGCCAGGGGCGCCTGGTCACGCGCGAGCACGCGCGCAACGCCATCTGGGACAGCGCCGGCGAGTACGTGAGCGACAACACCCTCAACGTGTACGTCAAGCGCCTGCGCGACAAGATCGAGGACGACCCGGCCGACCCGAGGCTCGTGCTCACGGTGCGCGGCCTCGGGTACAAGGCGGGCCCCGCAGCGGAAGGCGGCGCGCGATGAGCGTCCTGCGCAACCGCTCCTTCGCCGTCGAGCTCGCCCTGATGGCGGGGGCCCTCGGCGCGGCCGCCGCGCTCGCCTTCGCGCTGGCGGGACCGGGCGCGGGGATCGCCGCCCTCTGCTCGCTCGCCATCGCCTGCGGGCTCTTCGCCCTGTTCACGGAGCGCCGCCATCGCGAGATCGCGCGCCTCGCCGAGGAGGTGGACGCGGTGCTGCACGGCGGGCGGCGCATCGACTTCTCGGACTATCGCGAGGGCGACGTGGCCGTGCTCAAGAACGAGCTGGCGAAGATGACCGCCGCGCTCTTTGGCGCCACCGAGCGCCTCGGGCAGGAGAAAAGCGCGCTGGCCGACGCGCTGGCCGACGTGTCGCACCAGATCAGAACGCCACTCACGGCCATCGGCCTGCTGGTACCCGCCATCGAGGAGGCCGAAAGCGAGGCCGAGCGCACGCGCGCCCTGCGCGAGCTGGAGGTGCTCGTGGAGCGCGTGGGCTGGCTCGTGACGACGCTCCTCAAGCTGGCGAAGGCCGACGCGGGGGCCATCCGCGTGCAGGCCGCGTCCGTGGACGTGGAGCGCCTCGTGCGCGACGCGATGGCCCCGCTGGCCGGCGCGTTCGACCTGCGCGGCGTGGCCTGCGAGGTGGACGTGGAGCCGGGCGCGTCGTTCACGGGCGACGCCGCGTGGTCGGCCGAGGCGCTCGGCAACGTGCTGAAGAACTGCCTCGAGCACACGCCCGCCGGCGGCGTCGTGCGCGTGAGCGCGTCGGAGGACGCCGTGGCGCTGCGCCTGCGCGTCACGGACACGGGGCCCGGCATCGCGCCCGAGGACCTGCCGCGCCTGTTCGAGCGCTTCTACCGCGGGGCGGGGTCGGAGGGCTTCGGCATCGGGCTCTCGCTCGCCCGCTCGCTCGTCGTCGCCCAAGGCGGCACGCTGCGCGCCAGCAACGACCGCGCGACCGGCGGCGCGCGCTTCGACTTCGCGTTTCCCAAGGTCGTGGTGTGAGCGCGCCCAAGATGACGATTTCGTAATGCGGGGTTCACGCCGCCGCAACCGCGCGATGGGACACTGTTCGTAGAGAATCGAGCGAAAGGCGAAAACCTATGGACATCCTCACCACCGAGCGGCTGACGAAGGTGTACGGGCAGGGCGCGACGGCGCTCAAGGCCCTCGACGGCGTGTCGCTCTCCATCGCGCAGGGCGAGTTCGTGGCCATCGTGGGCTCGTCGGGCTCCGGCAAGTCGACGCTTCTGCACCTCATGGGCGGCGTCGACCGCCCCACGTCGGGCACCGTGCGCCTGGCCGGCGCCGACGTGTACGCGCGCTCCGACGAGGAGCTCGCGGTGCTGCGCCGCCGCGAGGTGGGGCTGGTCTACCAGTTCTACAACCTCATCCCCGTGCTCAACGTGGTGGAGAACATGACGCTGCCCGTGCTCATGGACGGGCGCAAGGTGAACGAGGATCGCCTGCGCACCCTCGTCGAGGCCTTAGGGCTGCGCGGCCACGAGGGCTTCCTGCCCAACCAGCTCTCCGGCGGCCAGCAGCAGCGCGTTGCCATCGGGCGCGCCCTCATGAACGCGCCGGCCGTGGTGCTGGCCGACGAGCCCACCGGCAACCTCGACTCGCGGAACTCCAGCGAGATCATGGGCCTGCTGCGCGACTCGAACCGCCATTTCGACCAGACGCTCGTCGTCATCACGCACGACGAGGACATCGCATGCGCGGCCGACCGCGTCATCGCCATCGAGGACGGGCGCGTGGCCTCCGACGAGAGGCGGCGCTAGCATGGGCATCTTCACGCGCTTCACGCTGCGCTCCCTCGCGAAGAACCGCGTGCGCACCGCCGTCACCGTGGCGGGCATCGCGCTGTCCACTGCGCTTCTGGCCGCCGTGCTCACGAGCGTGGGCAGCATGCAGGCGGCGCTTATGGAGCGCACCATGGCCACCGAGGGGTCGTGGCACGTGTTCTCCTCGGAGCTGTCCGCGACCGCCGTCGACGCGCTTGCGGACAGCGACCAGGTGAGCGACCTCATGACGTTCACGAAGGGCGGCACGGCGGCACTGTCGGAGGAGGATGCACGCAACCTGGGCGACTTCTTCACGCTGAAGAGCATGCCCACCGTGGCGAAGGGGTCGGACGAGCCGATGGGCGCGCCGTACGCGCTCATGCCCGAGCTTGTGGAGGGCGGCATGCCGCAGACCGCGGACGAGGTCATCCTGCCCGACTACCTCAAGGGCGAGACGCTCGGCGCCGACGGCAGCGGCGGCGTGCGCTCGGACGGCCCGATCGCGGTGGGCTCGGCCGTGGAGGCCGACCTGGGCGTGCGCGTCCTCGGCGACGACGGCGAGGAGTCCATCGAGGACCCGCGCACGCGCACGCTCGTCGTGACCGGGTTCTACGAGCGCCAGCCTCCCTTCCTGGCGAACAACTACGCGGTGGCCACCTCTTCGTCGGTGGCGATCAACGCCGCCGGCTCCCCTGCGGGCATCGGCGCGGGCGAGGGCGATGCGACGATGGGCGCGTACGTGGTGACGCGGGGCATCGGCAGCTTCGACGAGATGCGCGCGTTTTTCGAGGAGGCGACGGGCTTTCCCCAATCGGACGCGACCCTGTACCACGGGAACCTGTTCCCGTACCTCGGCATCTCCGACGGCCGGCCCATCTGGGGCACGCTCTGGGCGGTCGCGGCCGTGCTCGCCGTGGTGATCGTGGCGGCGTCGGTGACGCTCATCTACAACTCCTTCGCCATCTCGGTGGCCGAGCGCACGCGCCAGTTCGGCCTGCTGGCCTCGCTCGGCGCGTCGAAACGGCAGCTGCGGCGCACGGTGTTCGCGGAGGCGCTGGTGCTGGGCCTCGTGGGCGTGCCGCTCGGGCTCGTGCTGGGCGTCGCCGGCACGGCCGGCGCGTTCGCGGCGTCCTCCGAGGCGTTCGCCTCCCTCGTGAGCGGGGTCGAAGGCGTGCCCGTGCACGTGGACCCACTCGTGCTGGCATCGGCTGCCGCGCTCTCGCTGGCCACCCTCGTGGCGAGCGCCTGGGTGCCGGCCCTGCGGGCGAGCCGCGTGTCGGCCGTCGACGCTATACGGCAGACGCAGGACGTGCGGCTGTCCAGGCGCGCGGCGCGGCGCGGCGCGGCCGGGGCGGGCGCCGCCGTCAAGCTCGGCTGGCGCGGGAAGCTCTTCGGCGTGCCCGGGTTCGTGGCGCACCGCAACCTCTCGCGCTCCGCTTCGCGCGGGCGCACCGTGGTGGCGTCTCTTGCGGTGAGCGTCGTGCTCATCGTGGCCACCGGCAGCCTGGCGGATGCCCTGGCGCCCATCGCCGACAGGGCTGGGCGCGGCGGCGCAGGTAGCGGGGCCGACGTCACGGTGTCGGCGCACATGGACTCCTACGAGCAGGGGTCGACCGTCGATTTGCACTCCTACGCCCAGGAGCTCGACCGGTTCCTCGAGCAGGCGCGCGCCGTCGAAGGGCTCGAGTTCCTCGGCTCCACGTGCCAGGGCCAGGCCGAGGCCGTCATTCCCGCGGGCATGATCTCGCCCGAGGCGAAGGCGGCGCGCGAGCGCATCGACGCCGAGAGCAACGGCGCGTACAGCGCCCCGAGCTTCAACGCGCAGGGCGACTATCTTGGCTCCGTGGCGCTGTTCTACCTCGACGACGCCTCGTGGCGCTCGCTCGTGGCGGAGCTCGGCCAGGACGAGGCGGCGTTCTGCGACCCCGACAACCCGCGTGCCATCGGCCTGAACGCGTTCCAGGGCACGCTCATGGACGGCACCTACGTCTCGACCGCCCCCTTCGCCGCCGCGGGCGACGTGGACCTGTTCGCCATCGAAGGGCGCGAGGGCTTCTCGACGCTGGGCGTGCGGGAGGGGCCCGACGGCGGGCTGGTGGCGGGCTACCTCGACATCGAGGACCCCGAGCGCATCGAGCTCCTCCCCCTCGACGACGTCGCGACGAGCGTCGGGATCGAGGTGGGCGCGCTCACCGAAGGGGAGCCCGATGCTTTGAACGCCTTGGCCGCGAGCAGCCAGTTCCCTGCGCTCGTGCTGCCCGAGAGCGCGGCGGCCGCTCCCGAGGACGACCGTTTCACGAGCCCGTTCACCTACTCGTTCGCGAGCTTCTCCTTCAAGGCGGCCGACCACGCGAAGGCCGCCGAGGAGCTCGAGGCGCTCGGGAAGGGCCTCGACGGCGTCTCCCTGTACGTGACCGACCTCGCGGAGAGCGCGCGTCAGAACCGCCTGATGACGCAGGCCATCCAGCTGTTCGTGATCTGCTTCTCCGTGATCATGGCGCTCATCGCGGTGGCGAACGTGTTCAACACGCTGGCGAACAGCATCATCCTGCGCACGCGGGAGTTCGCGGTGCTGAAGTCGATGGGCATGGGCGGCCGCGCGTTCGCCCGCATGCTCGCCTACGAGTGCGCGAGCTACGCCGCGCGCGGCCTGGCGATCGGCCTCGTGGCGGCGACGGCGGTGGCGTGGGCGCTCTTCCAGGCCACGTCGCTCGCGTTCGCGGGCAGGGCGTTCTCGCTGCCGTGGCCCTACGTGGGCGCCGCCGTGGGCGTGGTGCTGGCGGTGCTCGCCATGAGCGTGGCCTACGCGCTCGTCCGCACCCGCGCCGGCAGCATCGTGGAAGCCTTGAGGACCGACGCGATCTAGGAGAACGAAGGAACGCTGCCCGCTGCAACAAGCGGGCAGCGGGCGTTTTTTATCCAAGAGAGTGAAGCTCCCCCGTTGTCATCATGAGCGAGCGAAGCGAGTCGAAGGATCCCGTGCGGCGATAGCTGCGAACGCTACTGCTGACGCCGCACGGGATCCTTCGACTCCGCTCGCTGCGTTCGCTCCGCTCAGGATGACAACGGGCGCGCCCCTCTCGACCTTATGCGTCCCAAGCGTCCTCCTCGGCGGCTTTGACGATGCGCCAGGCGGTGTAGCCATCCAGCTCGTCGAAGCGGATGGCGCGGAAGACGTAGTCGGGCACGCGGCCCTGGCGGTGCAGGCGCTCGATGTCGCGGCGCTGCCGGGCGTCGGCCCTCCCCTTGCGCGCCTTCGCGGCGCGCTCGCTCTTCGAGCGCTCGATCAGATGTGTGATCAGCTGGCCGGCCTGGGCCTTCGTCAGCTCGCCGTCGAGGCCGTCGTAGAGGTCGGAAAGCTCCGCCTCCGCGCACAGCTTCTCGATGAGCGCGATCTGCTTGGGCGAGGCCGGACGGCTCCCCCATCTGTCGGCGCTCTTGCGATCCCACAGCTGCCGCTGGTCGGCGGCTTTGCGCGAGAGACGCTCGTGAGCGGCGTCGAGCAGCCGCTGCAGCGGCTCGCGCTCGCTCGCGGACAGGACGAGCCCCGTCTTGCGGTCGACGATCTCCAGCACCGACGCGCCCACGAGGTCGACCGGCGCGATGCGCAACACGACGCGCTCGGTGGAGATGGTGAGCGACCCGTCGCCCAGCTGCACCCAGTTGACGTCGTGGAGGTCCCACCCCTCGTCGCGTCCGAGCACGTCCACCCGCTTCGCGCGAAGCGCCCAGGACAGCGGCGTCTCATCGAAGGAGAGGAAGCGCTCCTCCATCGTGCTGAGCGGACCCTCGACAGCCTGTCGCCGGTAGCGCGCGAGCACTTTCTCCGGATCGAGGCCCAGAAGCGTGGGCGCGGCGCACAGACCGCTGTCGTAGGTGATGCCCACGCAGTCCACGAGGCGCACGCTCTCCTTGCCGGGCCCGCGCCTGAGCCCGCGGCCCACCATCTGCGTGTAGAGCGTCGGATTCTTGGTCGGACGCGCGATGAGCACCGTCTCGATGCCCGGGATGTCGGTGCCCTCGGTGAGCACGAGGTTGTTGACGAGGCACGGGAACTCCCCGCGCCCGAAGCCCGAGATCAGCCGCTCGCGTTCCTCGGGGCTCGTGTTCGCCTCCACCACCCGAGCGCCGTCGATGAGCCGCGCGAGCTCGTAGGCGTGGTCGACGCTGGCGGCGAACACGAGCGTCTGCCCTTGCGCGTAGCGGCGGTACGCGGCCGCTATCTGGTCGTTCGTCTCGGGCGTGTTGAGGGCCTCGTCCAGATCGCGCAGCCGGAAGTCTTGTTGGCCGGTCGTTGAGTTGCGGCTTGTCTTGATCTTGCGCGCGTCGTAGTCCACCGTGACCTGACGGCAGTCGATATCGGCCAGATGCCCCTGGTCGATGCCCCATTTGAGGTCGCGAGCAAACACGATGCGCTCATACACGTCCGACAGGCGCACCTTGTCGCCGCGGTTCGGTGTGGCCGTGAACCCCAAGTGCAGACGCGGCTTGAAATAGTCGTATATCTTGCGATACGACGGCGCCACCGCATGGTGAGCCTCATCGGTGATGACAAGGTCGAAGTCATCGGGCGCGAAGCGGTCGAGCCGGCGCACGAGCGACGCCACCGACGCCGCCACCACCGGCTCGCCCGCGCTCGCGCGCTCGGCCATCTCGATGCCCACGGGCACGTCGTAGTAGGACTGCGCCTGCTCGAGGATCTCCTTGCGGTGCGCCAGCACGAGCACCCGCCCGCGTCGAGCGAGCCGCGCGAACGTGACCGTCTTGCCCAGCCCGGTGGCCATCTGCACGAGGTAGGAGCCCGGAGGCAGGGCGTCGCACACCTCGACGCACTCCTGCTGGTAGTCGCGCAGCTTCAGTGTCGAGCGATCCTGCGTCGCGGTCTCCCTTCCCTCGATCGGCCATCCTTTCGGAAAAGCATAGCACACTTGTTCGCATTGTGGGCGCAGGATGCGAATTCCGCCGCATGGAACGCCCCTTCCCGATGTCCGGTTTCCCGCAGGCAGGCTCGCCTCGCGGCGACGCGCACGAAAGTCCGCTTCCATTGCACAAAAACAAGCGAAGTGAAAGATACGGCGGGGCCGTCCCGGTCGCTTCCGCGCTCTCTGCTTCCCGGCCGCACGAGATGGGCGGCGTTTCCGCAGGTCGCCGAGAGCCAGGTCTTTCGTTCCACAGCCTCCTCCATTCACGTCGCGGGTTTTTGTGCAGCGCATGCCGGAATACGCGCACGCACCCGTCGGCGGCACCGATCACAGCCCCAATGCCGGAGCGGAAAGCAGAATCCCGCAAAAAAGGCTTCGAGAGAAAGAAAACGCCCGGAGTGGTACTATGCATACCGCTTTGATGTTTGGCAACGTGCGCTCTATCCACGGCTTTGCTTACCGTCCGCGACCCTGCTTACTATCAACGGCGGTTCACGAAAACCATGCGGGACGCCCCTCTCAGCCCAGACGACCGCATGCGCAGCTTCCGCTCGATGCCCGCACTGGAAACACCCTTCATGAGCTGCGAGCCGAAGATGACGTTCGAAGGTTGGCGCGCTGCGCGACCGGGCCTCCGCTCAACCATTCTGAGTCCTCCTGAAGCCGGCGCCTTCATCTCCCAAGGCGCCCTGTCGATCGGAACATCGGCAGAGGCCGCATTGGGGCCCTCGCTCTTCTTGGCGAATCGCACGGCGCGCCCCGCACGCGCGAGCGCTCGCGCCGTCTTCTGCTCTTGCGCCGCACGATGGCAGTCTCGGAAACGATCACCTCGCCGATCCGCTTACCCATAGGCGCACTGCGGCGCAAAATCCCCTCAGAGCGGTTTACGCCTCACCGCGCCTTGAACGTCTTCGCGGCGACGCCCACCGTGTCGATGGCGAGCGACAGCACGACGATCCCGCAGAACGCCGGCTGCACGTTCGACAGCACCTGGAAAAGGGCCCCCTCCGGCGCCTCGACCGTCGAGGCGAAAGCCTGCACGATGGCTTGGGAGTCGACTATCTGGTAGTTCGCGAGCCAGAAGACCGCGAGCGCGGCGGCCGCCACGTTGGCGACGAGCGACACGATGAAGACGCGCTTGGTGTAGCGTCCCTCCACCAGCTTGAAGCTCTCGCCTGCCACGCTCACCAACACCCACGCCACAAGGATCCAAGCCGATGCGCGGATGGCCTCGACATCGAAGAGATCGAAGGGCGCGCCATCCGCGCGGCGGCAGAGCGCGTTCAAGATGTTGGGAAACAGCAGAAAGACAACCGCGAACGCGATGGAGAACACGATGCCGGCCACCGCCTCGCCGCGCGTGGAGCTTTTTCCGCGCGGGACCGGCGGCAGGTCGTCGAGCGAGCCCATGACCTCCACCCGGACGCCCTTGCGATGGAACACGGCGAACAGCACTGTGACGAACGTGAAAGCGAACGACGAAGCCGCTATGATCGAGCCGAGCCATCCGAGCCCTTCCTCAAGACCGTCGCCGCCTCTGCCAGTGACCACGGTCAGCGCCGAGGACAGCGTGATGCCGCCGACGACGCATGCGAGCACGATCTTGAGCACGAACAGGTACTGCGCGTAGTACGGCTGGCCGATGAGGCACGCATCCTCGTCGGCGGTGTACTTTCGCACCATCTCGCCGGGCGTGCCCAGCTCGGTGAGCACGACGCGCACGTCCTTCTGCGTGGGCGGCAGGGCGCCGCACCGCTCGTCCAGCATATCGGAGATGAGCGTGCGCAGCTCCTCAGCCACGTCGGCGCGCTGCTTGGCGGGCAGTCGGCGCGTGACGGCGTAGAGATAGCGTTCCACAAGGTCGTTATCGTAGGGCATCTTCGTCGTCCTTCCCCTGTTCGGCTGCATCCGCACAAGACTCGCCGACTGTCTCGCCATCGGCCCGCAGAAGGCCGTTCACGCCTTCGCAGAGCACGCGCCACTGCTCCTCGACCGCGCGCAGAACGTGCAACCCCTCGGGCGTGGTGCGGTAGTACTTGCGCGGCTTCGAGCCGCCGTGGTCCCATTCGCTTTCCAGCAGCCCCTGGGCCTCGAGGCGCCGCATGAGCGGGTAGAGAGTGTTCGCCTCGATGGGGATGCCGTGGTCGGCGAGCGATTTCACCAACGCATAGCCGTACGCCGGCTCGCGCAACCGGCTGAGCGCCAGCATGACCAGCGTGCCGCGGCGCAACTCCAACACCATGCTCGACACGATGTCGTCCCGCTCCATACGCCCCCTCCCCTCTTCGTCGCTTACCATGCGTTGTGCACTATACCATAGATTACACATTAGTGTGTGATACACAGTAAAAAGCAGCGGACGCGTGACCGTTCGCATCCTGAGCGGAGAGCCACCGAGCACGAAATCGAAGAAGCCCGCGCGGCGACAGCCGGAAAGGTCGCAGCTGACGCCGCATGGGCTCCTTCGGCTCGCAGCGCCCGCTCAGGATGACGACAAAGAAAAAGGATGCCGCGCCCGCTTCCCCCGCGCCTTCCGCTATACTCGTGTCAGTGGAAGACGGCGGCGGCGAAGGAGGCGGATATGCCCCGCATGACGGACGAGGAGTTCGAGGCTGCGGTCGAAGAGGCCCTGGCAGGCATCCCCGAGAGGTTCCTCGGGGCGCTCGAGAACGTGGCGGTCGTGGTGGAGGACGAGCCCGACGACTATCATTTCGAAATTATGGATGAACCCGACTGCCTAGGCGCGTCGGTGCAGGGCGACGAGCTCCTGGGGCTGTACGACGGCGTGTCCCTTTCCGACCGCGCCGACGGCTACGACGGCGGCCTGCCCGACGTGATCACCGTATTCAAAGGACCGCATGAGCGCTGCTTCAGCTCGCGTGCCGAACTGGTGGAGGAGATCGGCAAGACGGTGGTGCACGAGATCGGCCACTACTTCGGCATCGACGACGATCGCCTGCACGAGATGGGCTACTGAACGCGTTCCCCCTCCGAACGCCGATGAGGGCGTACGCGCATCGTGGGCCCTTGCGCGATCACGACGCCGGCCAGAATGGCGACCACGCCCGCAGCCTGCACGGCACCGATGCCCTCCCCCAGCACGATGATCGACACGAGGATGCCGCACGGCAACTCCGAGGCCGCGAGGATGGTGGACACGCCAACCGGCAGCTTCGGTGTGCCGATGCCAAACAGGAGGACCGGCACGAACAGCACCGTCACGGCCAGCAGCACTCCGTAGCCCGCGATGCCCTGGAAAAGCACGCCCGATGGGAAGTAGCCTGGGCATACGACGACGCCCACGACAAGCGACCCCAGGCAGATGAAGAACCCGCGCTGGAAGGACGGCATGTCGTTCTCCACGTGGCCCGACAGGTACATGAACGCCGCACACGACACCGCCGAGAGCAGCGCGCACGCGATGCCAACCGGATCGAACGACGCGAAGTCCACATCGGAGGAAAGCAGGCCGCTCGCGAGCACCGTGCCCGCCATGATGACGACCGCGGCCGTCACCTGGGCCGCATGGGGCGGCTTGCGCGTGGCGACCACCTGGATGACGATGCCGATCCACGTGAACTGGAACAAAAGCGTGATGGCCACCGCCACCGGCAGCTTCGAGAGCGCGATGCTGTACAGCACGCCCGTGGTGGCCGTGACCATGCCGGTGCCCGCGAGCTTGAGCAGCCTGCGAGCGTTCATTGGCACCGCGCCCTTGTTGCGCGCGGCCTCGACCGCGAACGCGAGGCCGAAGAGCAGCGTGCCGAACAGCGCCTGGCTCATGACCGTCTGAGGCCACGCGAAGCCGGCGGCGAACGCGCTTTTGGCCACCGTGCCCATGGCGCCGTAGCTGGCCCCGCCAAGGAAGACGGCCAGCGCGTATTTCAGAAGCGGTGAACGCATGCCGCCCATGGTAGCACACAGGCGCGCGCACGGCATCCGAAGACCCTTCGCCCACGCATTCGACAGCAGCAGCGTTTCAAGGGCTTCGCTGTCTGGGATCGGGGCGCCCTTGTCTCGTGGGGCGCTTCGGCAGCCACCGGCGCACGCTGACGCAAGCTATGCTCGGCGAAAGCGTTCGGTGCCGAAAGCTCGCAGCGCGCAGGGCTTCCCCGCACCACGTGAATCGCCTTCGTGATCGAGCCGACGGGAAGCCTCGGACGTCACCGCTGCGCTCGAAAGCGTTTCCCCATCCACGAGGCGCGCCTCCTCGGGATGGGATGCCGAACGACTTCCCAAATGAACGAACGACCTGCCTGCGCACGCACATCATTTCACGTATAATTCCCTCAAGGCAATACCGACTGCAAGGAGGACACCGCATGGATCTCAACAAGCGTCCCGAGGACATGGAGCGAATCACCACGCCTGAGCTGGCGCGCGCGTTCATCGACGAACAGGTGGAGGCCGTGCGCGCACAGGTGGGCGACCAGAAGGTGCTGTTGGCGCTCTCCGGCGGTGTGGACTCGTCCGTGGTGGCGGCGCTGCTGATCAAGGCCATCGGCAAGCAGCTCGTCTGCGTGCACGTGAACCACGGCCTTATGCGCAAGGGCGAGAGCGAGCAGGTGGTGGACGTGTTCCAGAACCAACTCGACGCGAACCTCGTGTACGTGGACGCCACCGACCGCTTTCTCGACCTGCTCGACGGCGTGGCCGAGCCCGAGGCGAAGCGCAAGATCATCGGCGCCGAGTTCATCCGCGTGTTCGAGGAGGAGGCCCGCAAGGTGGCGGGCGAGGTGGGCTTCCTCGCGCAGGGCACCATC
>NZ_NFJP01000039.1 GCF_002159915.1 Gordonibacter sp. An230 | reverse complement strand
CCCCACACCCCACCCCCTTCCCGCGAGGATTACCAGCCGAAGAAAGGATGGGTAGCCCCACGGAAGAAAAGCCACAGAACAGAGTTGGAACCAAGGAAGCGGCTCGCGGAGCCGCTTCCCCGTTTTCCGGAGGAAAAATGACGAACCGAGAGCGTAGGAAACCGAAGAGGCGCGCGGCGTGCTGGCTCGCAGTCGGACTCGCGCTCCTCGTGCTCTGCGGGGGCATGGCGGCGTTCCTGGCATTGGCGGGCGGAAGCGCCTCGTCCGTTGTTCCGAACCCCAGAGGGCAACCCGACGAAACCCTGGCCGCAGCAGGAGAAGGGGCTGGTTCTTCGGCGGGTGCGGACGAAGAGCCCGATGCAGTCGACTGGGAGTACTGGCGCAGCGCCAACCCCGACATCATCGGCTGGGTCAGCGTGGACGGAACCGCCATCGACTACGCCGTGGCGCAGGCCCCGGACGACGATCCCACGTACTACCTCGACCACGACGCCTACCGCTCGTGGAACCCGTACGGATGCCCCTACGTAGACGCGGCGTGCGACGGATTCGAGGGGGCATGCACGGTGGTGTTCGGCCACAACATGGGCTTCGGGGCCACGACTGTGTTCGCCGACTTCGCCCGCTACTCCGACGAGGCGTTCGCACGTTCCCATCCGACCATCACGCTCGCCACCCTCCAGGGAGTGGTGGAGCTCGAGGTGTCCGCCGCCGATGTGGTGGACGGGTCCTCCGCCCTCAAACGAACCGACTTCTCGTCGCCCGAAGAGATGCGCGCCTGGTACGAGCAGCGGTTCTCGGAATGCGACGTCCAAATCGCGAACAACGACAAGGCGTCCCAGCTCTTCGTTTTCGTCACCTGCTCGTACACGACGTACGCCAACGAGCGGACCCTCGTGTACGCCCAGCCTTCGGAAAGCTGACGGGCGCCGGGAGAAGGGAGGTCAGAGATGTAGGCGAAGCAGAGCATCCAACACGCAGCGCCAACCGACAACGCAAGGAGAAACGCATGAAAGCACAGACGACGAACGACCGGGCGGCGGGCAGGGTCCTCCGCTGCATGCTCGCGGCCATCCTCGTCGCAACCGCGGTCTTCGCGGGGTTCTCGTCCCGCGCGGACGTCGCATACGCGGCCGACGAATCGCTCAGCGACGCAACCTGGGAGGAGGTGAAAGGAGAGATAGAGGGCCTGATGGGCACGCCCTACGTTTGGGGCGGGAAGGACACGTCGGGCTGGGACTGCTCGGGCTTCGTGGGATGGGTCATCGCCAACGTGTACGGGCTGGGATGGCCTGGAGGAAGCCCCGGCAACTGCGGAACGGACGCCATCGCCCAGTTCTGCGGGTCCCACGAGGTGTTCCGAGGCTCGTCCGCAGGCGACTACAACTCCGCCTTCGACGCGGGGACGGTGAAGCCCGGAGACGTGATCGTGTTCTCTAACTCGTCCGGGGCGACCGTCCACTGCGCAATCGCTGGGGAGGGCGCAACCGTGTACCACGCCTGGTACGAGGGATTCGGGACGGGCAACTGCCGGTTCGACTACATGTGGGGCATCAACGGCGGCCATGGGAAGGCGTATGCCAGCTTCGTCGTGTACCGCGGGCTTTCCGAAGGCGGCCACATCACGCTCGACAAGACCAGCGCAGACGTCGCCGTGACGGACGGCAACGAGGAATACACCCTCGCGGGGGCGGTGTACGGCGTGTACCAGGGCGGCGAGCTTGTCGCCCAGTTCACCACCGACGAGGCGGGGCACGGGCAGACCTCCGAGAAGCTGCCCAGCGGCGACTACACCGTCCGCGAGATCAGCGCCCCCGACGGCTACGCCCTTTCCCAAGAGGAGTTCGCCGTGACGATATCGGGCGAGGACGCACACGTCGACGCGGCCGACGCGCCCGTGACGGTGGACCTCACGCTCGTCAAGAAGGACGCTGAGACCCTGCTGCCCGATCCCCAAGGCGGCGCGTCCCTCGACGGCGCGGAATACGAGGCGACGTACCTCTACGGCGGGGAGCAAGTGACCGTCGCAGGCGTCGTGGAGAACTCCGAGCTCGTGTTCGAGGGCATCCCGCTCGGAACCGTCACCATCAAGGAGACGAAGGCCCCTGAGGGCTACCTTCCCGACCCGCAGGCCCACGAGATCACCGTCACGGCGGACATGGCGGGCAGCGAATCGGCGGTTTTCGAGTACGAGGTGGCCGACGAGCTCACCGAGCAGGTGGTCCGCGGCGACCTCGAGCTCGTGAAAGTGAGCGAGGGCGACCAGGCCCGCATGGCGGGCATCCCGTTCTCCATCACGAGCGCCGCCACGGGAGAGAGCCACGTCATCGTCACGGATTCGAACGGATATGCCTCCACGGCGGCATCGTGGAACCCCCACACCGCCGACACCAACGGCGGCACCTCCGAATCGGGCGTTTGGTTCGGCGGGGGCGACCCCGACGACGGACTGGGAGCGCTGCCCTACGATACCTATATCGTTGAGGAGCAGCCCTGCGAGGCCAACTCCGACCGAGAGCTCATCCCCGCCTTCGAGGTGAGCGTGTACCGCGACGGCGCGACCGTCGACCTGGGCACTCTCACGAACGCGGACAAGCCGCACGTGTCCCTCTCCAAGACGGACATAGCCACGGGCGAGGAGCTTCCGGGCGCCACGCTCCAGGTGATCGACCCCGGCGGCAACGTGGTCGAGGAGTGGGTCTCCTCGGACGAACCCCATGAGATCGTGCTCGACGAGGGCTCCTACACCCTGCACGAGGAAATCGCCCCGGAGGGCTACCTGGTGGCGAACGACGTCGAGTTCGAGGTCGTGTCGGGCCAGGTCGCCCAGAAGGTGACCATGGAGGACGATTATACGAAGGTCGATTTCGAGAAGATCGACGCCGGCACGGGAGACCTCCTGCTCGGCGCGTCCATGCAGCTGCTCGACGAGAGCGGGAACGTCGTGGCCGAATGGGTGTCTGGGGATGAGCCCCACCGCATCGAGAAGCTCGAGCCTGGCTCGTACACCCTGCACGAGGCCAGCGCGCCCGAGGGCTACGACCTGGCGGCTGACATCGAGTTCGAAATCGGGTCCGTCGGCGAAGTGCAGACGGTATCCATGGCGGACGCCGCCTCCGCAGTCCCCGAAGGCAAGGGCGAGCCGTTCGACAAGACCGGCGTGGACCTCGCGCCGCTCGCGGCGGCGACCGCGGTCGTGGCGGCGGCGGGCCTCGGATGCCTGGCGATCGCCATGAGGCGCGCACGCAAGAAGGACGAGGAGTACCTCGAAGGCACCGAAGGCGGCGAGGAGCGCTAGCCCATCGCAAGCCGGGAGCGGGTCCCCCCGCTCCTTACATAGCCCGTTAGCGGGCGGAGTATCCCGCCGTGGCGCTGTCGAGCGCGGTGTACACCCCGAACGCGACGAGACAGACGTAGGCCGCCAGCGCGACCGCGACCACGGCGACGAGAACCTTCAAAACGAGCTTCAACCTCATGGGAACCTCCCTCGGAACGGCGGGCTCCCGGATTCTACCCCGAGCGGCAAGGCGGGGCATCCCTGCGAACCGAACAAACGCACCCGAAGGAGGCGGCGCATTGGCGAGCACGTATCCGACCATCCAAGAGCTGTACCGCGAAACGCTCTCCAGCTTGAGCGCGAGCCCCGAGGAGTGGAGGGCCTTCCTGGCATCGGCGGGCCGCAACTACAAGCTGACCTTCCCCGAACAGGTCCTCGTCTACGCGCAGAGGCCCGATGCGGTCGCGGTGCTCGAGCTGGAGCGATGGAACAAGGTGTTCGGCCGCAGGGTGCGGCGGGGCTCCGTGGGCATCGCGGTCTTCGGAGAGCCGGGCACGGGCAAGCTGCGCTACTACTTCGACGTGTCGGACACGGCCGCCGGCGAAGGCGCCCGGCCCCTGAACCTCTGGAGCCCCGGGCCGGAAGACGAGCCCGCCATCGAGGAGGCGCTTCGAAGCGCGTTCGGCACCGGGAGCGGATCGGGGGCCGCCGGGGCCATCCTCGATGCCGCGGCGGCCATCCTGGAGCCGGCCGCCGCGCCGCACCTCGAGTCCCTTGGGGAGGCGCGCAGGGGCAGCGGACTCGAGGGGCTGCCGTCCTCCGAGGCCGAGGCCCTGTTCATGGAGCTGGCTGCGGCGTCGGCGGGGTACGAGATAGCGGCGAGGTGCGGCCTGGAGGGGATCCTCCCCGCATCTCCTCGCATGGAAGGCGCGCTCCGCCTGTTCGACACGACGCACTCGATGAGCGTCCTGGGGTGCGCCGTGTCGGACGCCGCCGAAACGGCGCTGCGGGAGCTCGCCGCCGCACGCGGCCCCCGCGCGAATCGCACATTTGCGCCGGATGCGCCCTCCGGGGATAATCCGAATCCTGAACCGGCAGAAAGGAGCGAGGATGAAGCTTTCCTACGAGGAGAGGGACGGAACGACGGTCCCGCGCCTGACGACGGAGGAGAGCCAGGCGGCCCTGGGTCCGTTCGCGGCGATGAGAGACGAGCACCTGAAGGCACGCAAACCGGCCCTCCGGGCGAGCCTGCTGGCCGACGGGGCGCTGACGAGCCATCTGGCCGAGACGGAGAGGCTGGCGCAGGAGATGGCGGACGACCTGACGGCGCGCATGGCGGCGAGCCAGGGAGTGGACGAGGCCATGAAGTCGGCCGACCCGATGGGCTGGGCGGCGAAGATGGGCGCGATCCGGGAGGAGGCGCGCTCGACGGCGATCCGCGAGCTGGTCTTCGCCTAGGACAGGAACCGCCGTCGGCGGGCGGCAGCGAAAGGGCAACGGGGGAAGCGGGCGGTTCGCCCGCTTCCCCCGTTCCAGGGCAGAAACCCGCCGAGCAGGGACAGCTCCCCATCCTCTTCCCGGAGGCCGACCGCGCCGCCAACCGACGGCGCGAGCCTCCGCTCGAGCGCCTGCGCGCAAACATCCTCGCCATCGAGACCCTTCTGCGCGTCGAGGAAGGGGGCGGAGACGCCGGCCCGGGGGAGCTCGCGGCGCTCGCGGGCTACGTCGGATGGGGCGGCCTCGCCGACGTGTTCGACGAATCGTCGACCAAATGGCCGGCCGAACGCGAACGGCTGAGGGCGCTGCTGACCGGCGAGGAGTGGTCCGCCGCGAGGGCGTCCACCCTCACCGCCTTCTACACGCCGCCCGGAATCGTCCGCCCGATATGGGAGGCGATAGAGGCCATGGGCTTCGCGGGGGGCAGCGTGCTCGAGCCGTCGTGCGGCACGGGGGCGTTCTTCAGGGGCATGCCGGAATCGCTCGCGGGAAGCCGGCTCGTCGGCGTGGAGCTCGACCCCCTCACCGCGCGCATCGCCCGAGCGCTCAACCCCGGCTCCGACATCCGCAACTGCGGGTTCGAGGGCGCCGACCTTGCGGACGACTCGTTCGACGTGGCGGTCGGCAACGTCCCCTTCGGGAGCTACCAGGTGGACGACCCGCGCCACAGGGGCGAGGGGCTGCTCGTCCACGACAACTTCTTCGCCCGCGCGCTCGACCTGGTGAGGCCGGGCGGCGTGGTGGCGTTCGTCACCTCGAAGGGCACTCTGGACAAGAAGAGCGGCACCGCCCGCAGGAGGCTTGCGGAAAGGGCCGAGCTCCTGGGCGCGGTGCGCCTGCCGAGCACGGCGTTCGCCCCGCACACCGAAGTCACCGCGGACGTGGTGGTGATGCAGAAGCGCGCGAGGCCCGAGGCCTGCGATCCGGAGTGGGTGCACACAGAGCGCACCGAGACGGGCGTGGAGGTGAGCTCCTACTTCGTCTCCCATCCCGAGATGGTCCTGGGCGAGCTCGCCGCGACGAGAAACGCCTACGGCAGGGCCGACGTCGAATGCCGGGAGAGGCCAGGGAGCGACCTAGAGGCCGATTTGCGCGAAGCCCTCGGCAGGATAGCGGCCAGCATACCAACCCTCGCCGTGCCCGAGCCGGCCCCCTCGGACGGCTCGGTCCCCGCCGACCCGCGCGTGCGCGACTGGTCGTATGCGGAGGAGGGCGGCACCGTCTACTTCCGCATGGGGACGCGCATGCATCCCCAGACGCCCTCGAAGACGGCCGCCGAGAGGATCCGCGGCATGATGGGCGTTCGCGACTGCGCGCGGCGCCTCATCGGGCTCGAGAGCGACGACGCCCCGGAGTCCGAGATAGAGGAGGCGCGCGCCCGTCTGAACGGCCTCTACGACGCCTACACCGCGAAGCACGGCCTTCTGAGCTCCCGCGCGAACGCGGCGGCCTTCAAGCAGGACTCATCCTACCCGCTGCTGTGCGCGCTCGAGGTGCTCGACGAGGACGGCGGCCTCCTCAGGAAGGCCGACATCCTGCGGAAGAGAACCATCAGGCCGAACGTGCCCGTGGAGAGCGCGGACACGCCCCAGGAGGCGCTGGCGGCGTCCCTGTCGGAGAGAGGGAAGGTCGACCTGCCCTATATGGCGCGGCTCACGGGGGTCTCGGAGGACGAGGTGGCTGCGGGGCTCGCAGGCCAGATATTTCGCGCGCCTGACGCCGCCCCGGGGGAGCCCGAATGGCAGCCCGCCGACGAGTACCTGTCCGGCAACGTACGCGCGAAGCTGCGCGTCGCCGAGGCCGCGGCCGCCGCGGATCCCGCCTTCGCGGGCAACGCCGAGGCGCTGCGCGCCGCCCTGCCGCCCGACATCGGGCCAGCGGACATCGGCGTGCGCCTCGGCGCGACGTGGATCCCGCCCGACGACGTGCGGGACTTCATCATCGAGCTCCTGGAGCCGCCCTACTGGGTGCGCGAGCGCATCGCGGTGCGGTACTCGGCCGTCACGGCGCAGTGGCGGATCGAGGGCAAGGGACGCGACGGCTCCAACGTGCGGGCGCTGTCGACCTACGGCACCCGCCGCATGAGCGCCTACCAGATCATCGAGGAGACCCTCAACCTGAAGGACGCGCGCGTGGTCGACTACACGGAGGACGAGAACGGCAGGAAGAAGGCGGTGCTCAACAGGAAGGAGACCGCGGTGGCGCTCGCCAAGCAGGACGCTATCAAGTCCGCCTTCAAGGAATGGGTCTTCTCCGACGCGGCCCGCCGCGAACGGCTGACGGCCGTCTACAACGAGAGGTTCAACTCGACGAGGCCGCGCGAGTTCGACGGGTCGCATCTCCGGTTCCCCGGGATGAACCCCGAGATCGAGCTGAGGCCGCATCAGAGGAACGCCGTTGCGCGCATCCTCTACGGCGGCAACGCGCTCCTCGCCCACGAAGTGGGCGCGGGGAAGACGTTCACCATGGCCGCGGCGGCGATGGAGCTTCGCCGCATGGGGCTGTGCAGCAAGCCGACGTTCGTCGTGCCGAACCACCTCACCGGGCAATGGGCCTCGGAATGGATGCGCCTCTACCCGGCGGCGAACCTGCTCGTGGCGACGAAGCGCGACTTCGAAAGGCAGAACCGCAAGCGGTTCTGCGCGCGCATCGCGTCGGGCGACTGGGACGGCGTGATCATCGGGCACACGCAGTTCGAGAAGATACCGGTCTCGGTGGATCGCCAGCGGGCGTTCATCGAGGAGCAGATAGCCGAGATAGCCGACGGGATCTCCGACCTCAAGGCGCAGAGGGGCGAGCGCTTCGGCGTAAAGCAGATGGAGGCGACCAAGAAGCGGCTGGAGGCCAGGCTCGCCAAGCTGGCAGACCAGTCGGACAAGGACGACGTGCTCACCTTCGAGGAACTGGGCGTCGACCGGATCTTCGTCGACGAGGCCCACTACTACAAGAACCTTTTCTTCCACACCAAGATGCGCAACGTCGGCGGCATCGCCCAGAGCGAGGCCAAGAAGTCCTCCGACCTGTTCATGAAGTGCCGCATCCTCGACCGGCAGACCGGCGGGCGCGGCACCGTGTTCGCCACGGGCACCCCGGTGTCGAACTCCATGGCGGAGCTCTACACGATGCAGCGTTACCTCCAGTACGGCGAGCTGGAACGGCTGGGGCTGTCCCACTTCGACTGCTGGGCCTCGACGTTCGGCGAGACGGTGACGGCGCTGGAGCTGGCCCCGGAAGGCACCGGCTACCGCCAGAAGACGCGGTTCTCGCGCTTCTACAACCTGCCCGAGCTCATGGCGACGTTCAAGCAGGTCGCCGACGTGCAGACGGCAGACATGCTGGAGCTGCCCGTCCCGAGGGTGCGCCTGCGCAGCGTGGCCGTCCAGCCGTCGCCGATCCAGCGCGAGCTGGTGGCGGGGCTCGCGGAGCGCGCCGACGCGGTGAGGGCCGGGCGCGTACCCGCCGAGAAGGACAACATGCTGCTCATAACCAACGACGGGCGCAAGATCGCCCTTGACCAGAGGCTCCAAGACCCGGACCTGCCCGATTTCGCGGGCAGCAAGGTCAACGCCTGCGTGGAGAACGTCCTGCGCATCTGGCGCGACGGAGCGAACGAGCGCCTCACCCAGCTCGTGTTCTGCGACCTGTCAACACCGAAGGGCGGCGCGGGGTTCAGCGTGTACGACGACCTGAGGCGCAAGCTCGTGGAGCGGGGCGTGCCCGATGATGAGATCGCCTTCATCCACGACGCCGACACCGAGGCGAAGAAGCTGGCGCTCTTCGGCAGGGTGAACTCCGGGGCGGTGCGCATCCTCATGGGCTCGACGCAGAAGATGGGCGCGGGGACCAACGTGCAGCGACGGCTTGTCGCGATTCACGACCTCGACTGCCCGTGGCGGCCGGCCGACCTCCAGCAGCGGCTCGGCCGCATCGAGCGCCAGGGGAACATGAACGAGGAGGTCGAAGCGTACCGCTACGTGACCGAGGGCACCTTCGATGCGTACCTGTACCAGGTGGTCGAGGGCAAGCAGCGCTTCATCGGGCAGGTCATGACCTCGAAGTCGCCCGTGAGGTCGGCGTCCGACGTGGATGAGGCGGCGCTCTCCTACGCCGAGCTGAAGGCGCTCGCCACGGGAAACCCGCTCATAAAGGAGAGGATGGACCTCGAGGTGGAGGTGTCCCGCCTGAGGGTGCTGAAGGCGGACCACCTCGCCCAGAGATACGCGCTGGAGGACAAGGCGGCGAGGGAGTACCCGGAGCGGATAGCGGCCCTCGCGTCGCAGGCCGAGAAGCTGGAGGCCGACGCGGAGAGGGCGCGGGCCAACCCGCCGCCCGCGAAGGAAGCGTTCCTCATGGAGGTCCGCGGAACGGTGCAAAGCGGGCGCGCCGCAGCAGGCGAGGCGATCATCGCCGCATGCGGCCTGGCGGCGGACGCTCGGAGCGAGCCCCTGGGCGCGTACCGCGGGTTCTCGCTCGAGCTCTACTTCAACCGCGTCGACGCCGCGTTCGAGGTCGTCATCGTCGGCGACGCGCGCCACAGGTGCGCCATGGGATCCGACCCCTCCGGAATCGTAACGAGGATCGACAACGCGATGGCGAGGATCCCGCGCGAGCTGGAGGACTGCCGCGCGAAGGCCGACGAGGCGAGGAGGCAGCTCGCCGCGGCCCGGGAGGAGGCCTCGAAGCCGTTCCCCCATGAAGAGCGGCTGAGGGAGAAGTCCGCCCGCCTCGCCGAGCTCGACGCCCTCCTCGACATGGGGAAGGGAGGCCCCGAGCTGCTCTGCGATGGCGGCGAAGATGGAAGGCCCGTCGAGAAGGAGCTCCTTATGGAGAGATAGATAATCATTTTGCGCCACATAAGGTGCAATTCAGGTGCATATTGTATAGCATTGATGTACAATCATCGGAAAGGAAGGTTTCTCATTGGGAGGCATCATGGCGACAAGCACGCTCAACATCAGGCTCGACTCCGACCTCAAGCGCGAGCTGGAGGAGGTGTCCTCCGACATCGGCCTCACTCCCACGGCGGTGTTCAACGTGTTCGCGCGGCAGTTCGTGGCGCACCGCGGGTTCCCCTTCGCCGTGACGGCGCCCGTCCCCACCGAGCGCGAGTTCGCGGCCAAGATGGATTCGATCTACCTGTCCATGCTCGAGGGCAACGCGTCCGAGCACGAGCTGGTCGAGGCGTAGATGAGGAAGGTCTGGAGCGATCCCGCCTGGGACGACTACGTATGGTGGCAGTCCCAGGACAGGAAGACACTGAAGCGGATCAACAAGCTCATCAAGGACATCGAGCGGAGCGCCGGCGAGCCCGGCTCCGCCCCCATGGGCAAGGCCGAGCGCCTGAAGCACAGCCGCTTCGGGCTGTCCAGCGTGCGCATAGACGCCGCGAACAGGCTGGTCTACAAGATCGAGGGCGATGCGCTGCTCATCGTCTCCTGCAAGGGGCATTACCAGTAGCCCCTCCAGAAACAACCGAATAAATCAGGACAGGAAGCGCCCGCGGCACAGCCGGGGCGCTTCCTTTATATGCGAAGGAGCCCTATGAAGGTCCTTGAACTTTTCAGCGGCACGCGCTCCATCGGCAAGGCTTTCGAGGCGCGCGGCCACGAGGTCTTCTCGGTGGAGTGGGACGAGTCGCTTCCCGCCGACCTGCACGCCGACATCGAGTTCCTGAAGCCGCGAGACGTCATATGGATGTTCGGCGCCCCGGACGTGATCTGGGCGTCGCCGGACTGCGCAACCTTCTCCATGGCGGGAATCTCCCGCCACAGGAGGAAAAACGCCAACACGGGCAACTTGGACGCGGTGAGCGAATACGCCCTCAAATGCGACCGAGTTGACCTCGCCATGCTCCGCCTCATCCGCGACCTGCGCCCGGCGCTCTACTTCATCGAGAACCCCCGGGCGGGCCTGCGCAAGCAGGACATGATGGCGATCGTCCCGCGCCACACCGTCACCTACTGCCAGTACGGCGCGCGCGTGATGAAGCCGACCGACATCTTCACCAACGCCTCCGACCCGGCCTTCCGCCCGCCCTGCAGGAACGGCGCACCCTGCCACGAGCCGGCCCCGCGCGGGTCGAAGACGGGCACGCAGGGGCTGGCGAACGCGAGGGAGCGCGGCCGGATACCCGACGAGCTGTGCCAGCACATCGTGGAGGTGTGCGAGCGCGAGGTCCCCCTGCGAAGGGCGGCGGGGCTATGAGGTACGTGAGCCTGTTCTCGGGGATCGAGGCCGCCAGCTGCGCATGGGGCCCGCTCGGGTGGGAGGCGGTCGCCTTCAGCGAGATCGACCCCTTCTGCCGCGCGGTGCTCTCGGCGCGTTTCCCGCACGTGCCCAACCTGGGCGATATACGCGAAGTCGATTGGAAGGAGCTGCATGGGAAAACGGACGTCGTCATCGGGGGGAGCCCCTGCCAAAGCTTCTCCGTCGCCGGAAGCCGGACGGGGCTCTCGGGCGAATCCGGCCTCATGCTCGAGTACATTCGGGCTGTACGTGAGATCCGTCCTCGATGCTTCGTGTGGGAGAACGTGCCGGGAGCGCTCTCGTGCGAGGGCGGGAAGGCTTTCGGACTCCTGCTCAGGGAGATGGATGAGGTCGGGTACGGTTTGGCGTGGAGAATTCTGGACGCGCAGTTTTTCGGCCTGGCCCAAAGACGCGAGCGTGTCTTTCTTGTCGGAGTGCTTGGAGACGCGGCCCGTGCCTGCGAAATACTATTTGAGCGCGAGGGCCTGCGCTGGGATACTCCGTCGAGCAAGGAAAAGAGGGCGGCCCTTGCCCGCGCAGCTGGAGGGGGCGCTGGAGCGGCAGGCTTCAAGTTCAACGCCTCCGCAGCCGCGAAGGGGGTGGGATACTCCGACGAGCGCTCGCCGACCGTGACCGCGGGCCGCTGCCCGGCGGTGTGCTTCGGGATCGTGGGCAACGTCATAGACCGCAGCGATACCGCCGGGGGCAACGGCGCCGGGTTCTGCGATCCCGACGAATCGGGGATGTACACGCTCACCGCCGCGGACCGCCACGCCGTCGCCATTCCCGGCGGGGCGACCGAACCCAGGGTGCTGGGAATCGCCTCGACGAACCCCAACGCGTCGGCGTCGGAGGAGCTGTGCGGGTGCATGACGGCGTGCTCCGCGAAGGGGCCGCCGATGGCGTGCCTCTCCGGCGACTCGGCCAACGCCTCGTGCGACATCGAGCTCGCGGGGGCGCTGAAAGTAGGCGGGTCGCCGGCGAACATCGGACCCGTCGCCGCATTCTCCCAGAACGTCCGCGACGAGGTGAGGCTGGTCGGCGAGTCGGGCGACCACGTGGGCGCGCTCGCCGCGCAGCCCGGGACGAAGCAGGCGAGCCACGTGATGCAGGGGCCTGCCGTGAGACGGCTGACGCCGGTCGAATGCGAGAGGCTCCAAGGTTTCCCCGACGGGTGGACCGACGTGGAATACCGAGGCAAACCAGCCCCCGACACCCAGCGCTACAAGGCCTTGGGCAACTCCATGGCAGTCCCGGTCATCGCATGGATCGGGCGGCGGATAGAGGGGGCTTTAGGATGGGCCAGAGAAGGCGTCCTCGAATAATTTACGTCGGTCATCTGGAAGATTTGCAATGAGCAACAATGCCGTTTCTTCGGTGCTTATCAAGCGGGTCCTCTTTGCCCTGAACCCCTCCTCAACATCGAGAAGCCGAGGTGCGGGGGATAGTTGGAGAAGCCCCTCCGTTTCATACAGAAACAGCAGCGATACAAAAAGGCCGCATATCGCATCGAAAGTATTTCGAAGCGTTGCCCTGCGGAAACCTTCGTCCAAATGATGCTTGACCTTGTTGTATGCGGTCCACCATTCGGGAGTCTGAGGATTGTCGAAATCATAGCTTGCCCAAGGCGTGGAGGACAGGCCAAAACGCAAAGACTTCGCTTTGGCGTTTAAGAGCGGAACTCTTTTCCCCTTCACCAAGAACTCGCGATAGCCCTGCTCACTCTTTTTCCTACAGCTGGGATCGATCGTCTTGCACAGTCGCTTCAGCACCGTATCCGTTTCGGAAGCGGCCGCAAGGAGAATCTTCGCATATTGCGTTGAATAGGTGTCGAAGTTTCCTTCGCGAGGCTCAACGAAGGGAATCGTCCTAATGAAGTCCTCCTCGATTGACAGGAAATAATCCCATTCGACCGAAGTCGTCATCCGTACCTCCTCCTTTCCGAAGAAGCTTTTAGGAGTTCATCATGCCATATATACCTCCCGAGGTCGTCTCCGAAATCAAGCGGATAGACCTCCTCACCTACCTCAGGGAGCGCGAGCCCGACGAACTCGTGCGGGTGTCGCCTGCCGCCTTCTGCACAAAGGAGCACGACAGCCTGAAAATCTCGAACGGCAAGTGGTACTGGTGGAGCCGCGGGATCGGCGGCAGGAGCGCGCTCGACTTCCTCGTCAAGGTGCGCGGGATGTCCTTCCTCGACGCGGCCGAGCATCTGCTCGAAGGGAGCCCGGCCATCTCGCCCGCGCGGCTCCGCGAGCCTCCCGAGCGCGCCGCCCCGCCCGGACGCCAGCCGTTCCGCCTGCCGCGCCGCTGCGCGGACGACGAGGCGGCGCGCTACCTGCGGTCGAGAGGCGTATCCGAAAGCGTCGCGGCCGAACTCATGAGTCGCGGCGACGTCTACGGCACGTTGCGAAAAGGGTCGCCCCACGCCGTGTTCGTCGGGCGCGACCCTTCCGGCGCCCCGCGCTACGCGGCGCTGCGCTCGTGCAGGGGAAGCTACAAGGGCGAGGCGCCCGGCTCCGACAAGCGCTTCGCCTTCAGCCTCCCTGGCGGCAGGCCCGACGGGCGGCTCCACGTGTTCGAGTCGGCCATCGACGCCCTCAGCTTCGCCACCATCGTGGAGATCGAGGGCGGCGAGTGGCGCGGGCGGGCGATGCTGTCTCTCGGCGGGGTGGCGGTGCCGCGCTCGGCGGACGGCGGGCCGGGCCTGCCTGCCCCGCTCAGGCAATACCTCGACGACCATGGCGGAGACGTTCGCGAAGTCAGGCTGCACCTCGACAACGACGACGCCGGCAAATCGGCGGCGACGGCGGTCGCACGCGCGCTGGAGGCGCGGGGGGTCCCCGCGCGGATCGCGCACCCGCCTGCGGGGAAGGACGTGAACGAGTTCCTGACGACGAGGTACTCGCGCGGGGCGAGGGCCGATGCGGGCAGGGCGAGGTGAGGCCCCTCTCTCGGCGGGTCGCGGAGCCCGCCGCCCCTGCGGCGGAACGCCGCCACGTACCAGCAAGCAACGCCGAATGCTGGCATTCGGCCGAGGCAGGGGGATCCCCTGCAACCCCCGCAGAGGAGGCGGTCCCGTGGAAAGACGGACGCGGAAGGCGACGGTGAGGCTCACCGAGGACGAGCTGGCCCGGCTGAAGGCGGCCGCGGGGGCGGCGGGCTGGTCGCAGGAGGCATACCTGCGGGCGCTCATAGGCGGCATCGAGCCGAAGCCCAAGCCCCCGCCCGACTACCTGGCGATGGCGCGCGAGCTGCATGCGATAGGGAGCAACCTCAACCAGATAGCCCGCAAGGCGCATGTCCTGAACGTCGTGGACGCCGCGCGCTACGACGCCGAGGCGCGGAAGCTGGAGGCCGCGCTCGCCGAGATAGCTGCGGCGGTCAAGGAGCCGGGAAGGAGGGGCTGAATTGGCCGTCACTTCGATATGGAAGGTGGAGGGGCGGCTCGCCCGCGTGCTGGGCTACGCGGAGAACCCGGCCAAGACCGAGGGCGCGCCCGACGAGTGGGAACGCCAGGGCGTTGGCGCCGCGATCCTCTACGCCGCGGACCCCGGCAAGACCGAGGAGCAGCGCTACGTCTCCGGCGTCAACTGCCTGCCCGAGACGGCGCTCGCCGAGATGAACGCCACCAAGCGGCAGTACGGCAAGGAGGGCGGCATCGTCGCGTTCCACGGCTACCAGGCGTTCGCGCCCGGCGAGGCGGACCCCGAGACCGCGCACGAAATCGGGGTGGCGCTCGCGCGGGAACTGTGGGGCGCGCGGTTCGAGGTGGTGGTGGCCACGCACCTGGACAAGGCGCATCTGCACAACCACTTCGTCATCAACTCCGTCTCCTTCGCCGACGGCAGGCGCCTCCACCGCGATACCGCCTGCTACCGGGCCATGCGCGGCGCGTCCGACAGGCTGTGCCGGGGGCGCGGCCTGTCGGTGGTCGACCGCCCGGAGCCGGGGAGGTCGAGGCACTACGCGGAGTGGCGCGCCGAGCGCGACGGCAGGCCGACGTGGCGCTCCCTCGTGAAGGCCGACGCGGACGAGGCCGTGGCGCGCGCGTCCACCATGCGCCAGTTCTACGCGAACCTGCGGGCGATGGGCTACGAGGTGAAGACGGGCAAGGACATCTCCGTGCGCCCGCCCGGCAAGGAGCGCTTCGTACGCCTGCGCCGCAACTTCGGGGACGGGTATTCCTACGAAGGCATATCCGCGCGCATCCTCTCGAGCGCCCGCCCCCGCCTGCCAGTGGGCAGACCCAGACCGACCCGTGCGAAGCCCACGCCCGTCCCGGCCCGCTCCCTCGTGAGCCTGTACCGGCGCTACATGGCGATGCTCAACGCTCCGCGCCGCCAGGGCGCGGGCGGCCCCCGCATGCACTTCCTGCTGCGCGAGGACCTCCGCAACCTCGACGCGATCTCGCGAGAGCTGGCGCTGCTCACGCAAAACGGGATCGAGACGGAGGGGCAGCTACTCGCCCACGAAGAGGCGCTCAAAGAGCGCATGGCGGCCCTGGACGGCGAACGGCGCGCGCTGCGAAACGAGGCGAGGCGCCTCCGCAGGGCGCGGGGAGAGCCGGCGGCGCCGAACCCGCGGATCGCGGAAATCGCCGCGGAGCTGAAGGGCATCAGGCGGGACCTGGGGCTCTGCGACGGCATCCGCGAAAGGGGCCCGGGGCTCGCGCGGCGCATCGCGGAGGTCGAGCGCGGCGGGCGGGACGAAACGGAAAGGAAGGAGACAGAGCATGGACGCATCGAGCGAAGCCGCTGACCAGATCGTGCGCATGACCCTCCAAGGCGCCGAGGTGGCGCTGCGCATCACGGGAGCGGGCGCTAGGGACGCCGCCGCGATGCTGGCGGCCGCGATGGCGAGCAGCCAGAAGACGCGCGGCAAGGCGCGGCTCGCCGCGCTCCTCCGGTCGGGCAAGGAGCTGCGCGTGTTCCCGATACGGCGCGCCGACCTGGGCACCTTCGCCCGGGAGGCGCGCCGCTACGGCATCGTGTACACCGTCGTCAAGCAGAAGGACGATTCCGAATCGGTCGACCTGCTGGTGCGGGCCGAGGACGCGAGCAAGGTGAACCGCATAGCCGAGCGGCACGGGTTCGCCCGCGTCGCCCGCGACGCGCCCCCGAGGGGGCCAGGAAGCCGGAACGGCCCCGGGGAACCTTCGGAGAGCGCGCCCGAGCCGGAGGTGCCGAGCCCTCATCGGGCCACGGACGCCCCCTCTCTCGAGGACCTGCTCGCCCCTCCGGCGAAGGAGGGCGGCGCCCCTTTAGCAGACCGCCCGGGGAAAGGGACTCGGTCAGAGCCTACATCCGGGAGAAGTCGGCCATCAGGAGGGGCTGGTGAACCGATCCCCCGCAACGGGGGGAAGCCGTCGGTCAGGGCCGAGATGGCGTCCATCGCCGCCGGCAGGAAGGCGCCGGCGGGCGGGCGCGGGGCGAGGCCGCGCGCAGCGGAGAAAGGAAGGTAGCCCATGGAAAGCGACATCTACGAGATGATGGGGACGCGGGCGGAGGGCCCGCCGGGGGCCCAGCCCTTCGACAAGCGGGCGTGGGCGGAGCGGAAGCGGCAGGAGCGGCAGGAGGCGTTCGCGCGGGCGGACGCCGCCGCCCTCCGGGCGAACTCCGACCCGGCCGCGCTCGAATCGTACCTGCGCGTCGCCGCGGCGCTCCCGCACCATTCCGCGACCAACATCCTGCTCATAGCCGACAGGATGCCGGGCGCGACGCGCGTCGGCACCGCCGACCACTGGCGGAGACTGGGCGCGGCGGTGAAACGCGGGGAGAAGGCCATCCACATCATAGAGCCCACGAAGGAGTACGTGCGCGACGACGGGAGCATCGGAGTCCTGTACGACGTGCGCAAGGTGTTCGACGTCTCGCAGACGACCGCGCGCGCCCGCCTGCCGCGCAAAGCCGACCCCCACGCCGCGCTCGCCTCCCTCGTATCCCACCCTCCCGCCAGGATAGAGCCCTCGGACGATCTCGGCGGGCCCTCCGCGGAATACGACCACGCCGCCGGCGTCATCCGGGTGCAGCGAGGCCTCGACGAGCCGCAGCTGCTCCGCGCGCTCACGACGGAGGCGGCGCATGCGGCCATGGCCCGAGGCGGAGAGGGCTACGACCGGGACGCCCGCGCGGCGCAGGCGGACCTGGCCGCGAACATCGTCGCCCGGCGCCTCGGCCTCGGCGAGCCCGCCGCCTTGGCGCCCCCCGCCCCGCCGGGGGCGGATGCGCGGGAGGTGCGGGCCGCGCTCGACGAGATCGGCAGGGCCGCGCGCGACCTGTCCGACAGGATGGCCCCGCCCGAGCGGGGCCGCGAGAGATCGGACGCGCGATGAGGCGGCCCTCGGCGGGGAAGGTCGCCGCCTGGGCGGCGGGCACGCCCCTCGCCGCCTTGGCCGGCCTCGTCGTCGCGCCCGCGCTCGAAGGCGGGCTCTCGCTCCCCGCGCTCGCGGCGTCCCTCGCCGACCCGCTTTCGGCCGGGCTCGTCCCGGGCAGCGCGCGCTGCGCCGCCCTGTTCGCCGCCGTCTACGCGGCGTGCGCGGGGGCGTATCTGCTCACCAGGAGAAACCTGCGTCCCGGCGAGGAGCACGGCAGCGCCGAGTGGGGGGACCCGCGCGCCATAGCCCGGCGATACCGCGGGCGCGACCCCTCCGGCGACAAGCTGCTCACCCGCAGCTTCCGCATGAGCTACGACACGCACGCGCACCGCAGGTCCATGAACACGCTCGTGGTGGGCGGCTCCGGCGCGGGCAAGACGCGCGGGTTCTGCCTGCCCAACGCCGCGCAGGGAAACGTGTCGATGGTGGTGCTCGACCCCAAGGGCGAGATCGTGCGCACCGTGGGCGGCCTGCTCGAGGCCAAGGGCTTCGAGGTGAGGGTGCTCGACCTCGTGGACATGGGCAGGTCGCACTGCTACAACCCGCTCGCCTACGTGCGCGACGACGCCGACGCCCAGCGGCTCAACACCAACCTGTTCAAGGCGACCACGCCGAAGGGCTCGCAGAGCCAGGACCCCTTCTGGGACACGGCCGCGGGCATGCTGCACCTGGCGTTGCTGCTCTACCTGAAGCACGAGGCCCCGCCCGAGGAGCAGAACTACGCCACCCTCATGGAGATGCTGCGCGCGGGCGAGGTGCGCGAGGACGACGACGATTACGCGTCCGTCCTCGACGAGCTGTTCGACCGGCTGGAGATGAGGGACCCCGGCCACATCGCGCTGAAGTACTACCGTAGCTACCGGTCGGGATCGGCTAAGACCCTCAAATCCATCCAGGTGACGCTCGCCTCGAGGCTCGAGAAGTTCAACCTCGACGGCCTGGCGTCGCTCACCGCCGCCGACGAGCTCGACCTGCCCTCGCTCGGCGAGCGGAAGGCGGCCCTGTTCGCGGTGATACCCGACAACGACACCAGCTTCAACTTCATCGTGTCAATGCTCTACACCCAGCTGTTCCAGCAGCTGTTCGCGCTCGCCGACGGCAAGTACGGCGGCCAGCTGCCCGTCCACGTGCACTTCCTGATGGATGAGTTCGCCAACGTGAGCCTGCCCGACGACTTCGAGAAGATACTGTCCACCATGCGCGGCCGCGGCGTGTCGGCGTCGATCATCATCCAGAACATGGCCCAGATCAAGGCGCTGTTCGACAAGCAGTGGGAGTCCATCGTGGGCAACTGCGACGAGTTCCTGTACCTGGGCGGAAACGAGCAGTCCACCCACAAGTACGTAAGCGAGCTGCTGGGCAAGGAGACCATAGACCTGGACACGCACGCGAAGAGCACCGGACGGGGCGGCAGCTGGTCCACCAACCAGCAGATCGCGGGCCGCGAGCTCATGACCTCCGACGAGGTGCGCATGCTCGACAACTCCCGCGCGCTGCTGTTCGTGCGCGGCGAGCGTCCCATGCTCGACTTCAAGCTGGACATATCGCGCCACCCCAACGCGCGCCTCACCGCCGCCGGAGGGGCGGCCCCCTACGAGCACGGAAGGTGCGACAGGGCGACCGCCAGCGTGGCGGCGGGCGCCCCTCCGGCCCCCGCCGCACCCGTCCTCCAGTCGACCGGAGGCGCCGTCGTCCTCGACGAGACCGAAACGGAAGAGCTTCTCGCCGCCGAGGCGGCGGGAGCAAAGGAAGGAGAATAGCCTATGGAAAGAGAAGAAAAGCCGGCAGCCGCGCGCGCGGGAAGGACGCGGCTGCTCGCTCGCGCGGCACTCGTCGTCTGGTCCGTCTCGTTGCTCGCACTCGTCCCCGCGGGCGCGGCGTTCGCAGTCACCGACCCCCTCGCCGCAGTGGAGAACCTATCCACGTTCATATTCGGCCTCATCAGGGCCATAGGCCTCATCCTGCTCGGGTTCGGGGTGGTGCAGGTCGGGCTGTCCCTCAAAAGCCACGACCCCTCCCAGCGCGCGAACGGATTCCTTACGCTCGCGGGCGGCGTGATCATCACGTTCGCCAAGGAAATCCTCGACCTGATCGTGGGGTAACTCGAAACGCAACGTCCCGAAAGGAGGCCGCAGCTTGGAATCCGACAACTGGATAGTGCACAACCTCCAGGGCGCGCTCGACACATGGAACGAGAAGATGGGCGAGATAGTGGGACTGCTCACCGCGGCTCCCTCCGAGTTCAAGGGCGGAGGGATCTGGGACGCGATCCTCTCCATCCACGGCGCCGTGCAGGCGGTGGGAATCGCGCTGCTCGTCCTGTTCTTCCTGTCGGGCCTCGTGAAGACCTGCGGCTCCTTCACCGAGGTCAAGCGCCCTGAAGTCGTGCTGAAGCTCTTCGTGAGGTTCGTGCTGGCCCACGCAGCCGTCGTGTACGGGCTGGAGCTCATGATGGCGTTCCTCGACGTGGTGCAGGGTCTCATAGCGTCGATGATGGACGCCGTGGGGTTCTCCTCGACGTCTCCGAGCGCGCTGCCGCCCGAGATGATAGAAGCCATCGAAGGAGTGGACTTCCTCAACTCCATACCGCTCTGGGCGGTCACGCTGCTCGGCGGCCTGTTCATCACGGTGCTCTCGTTCGTCATGATCCTGTCGGTCTACGGCAGGTTCTTCAAGATATATATGTACACCGCGCTCGCGCCGATACCCCTGTCCACCTTCGCCGGGGAGCCGAGCCAGTCCGTCGGCAAGGCATTCCTCAAGAGCTACGGGGCGGTATGCCTGGAGGGCGCGGTCATCCTGCTCGCCTGCGTGATCTTCTCGCTGTTCGCCTCGGCGCCCCCCGTGGTGGACGCCGAGGCGCCCGTGGTGACCCAGGTGTGGTCCTACGTCGGCGAACTCGTGTTCAACATGCTGGTGCTCACGGGCATGGTCAGGATGGCCGACCGCGTGGTGCGGGAGATGATGGGGCTGTGAGAGGCTTAGAAAAAGGGGCTGAAAAACTCCTCTATCCTATCAACGAGGGCAAGAACCTGTGCGCTGGAGGCACAAGCGGAGCCTACTTTCTTAATCGCACCGAGAGCCGTTGCAACTGCAGCCTTTACAGGATGCCCCGACTTCGCCTGCTCCTCTAGCACTTGTACGTTGTAAAGAACCATCCCCTTGTCCTCCTCGGCAAGAGACATGGCGATTTCCCGCAGAGCGGCAATTTCGTTTTCGATTTCAGGATTGGACGATACGAACGACTGGTTGCCGGTAATTGACGCCGATCCTGATGCCGCCACTATCTGCACGTCGCTTGACCCCTCGACGGTGACGATTTGCTGGCCTTTCTGGTCTAAACCCATCTCGATCCCCTTCATCTTTAGGTGGTTCTCGATATGTTCGATAAGGAGGAAAGCGACTTCTTTAAGGAAGTTTCCCACCATGACATCGTATTTCCTCGAGCCGTGTCCGTACCTGTAGAAGAAAAGATCGGCGCCATCGATCCCCCTTCGCCTCATGTCGCGAAGAATAAACAGTATCCTGGCAACTTCGTCTTCGGTGGTCCCTCCGACCACTTCGAACGGCGACCATGCGCTTTGCCTTGCACGATCTACCATGGATTCGGCATCGGCTTCGCTCATCGTCGAAATATCCAGGCAGCCATTAACGTACTCGCAGATCATGGGCTCTTCCTCAAGGAACCTGAGGAATGTCGCAAGGTTTTCCTTAAACTGGCCGGACGTCGATCTCATGAATCGGCTCGCCTGCGCATGAAAGAGGAAAAGTGTCTTTCTCAAGGTCGTATCATTGCTCATTGAAATTGGTCACCCCGCAATACGGACATGTCCATGCTGAGAACGACAGGGACGCGGACACCTTTGAACGTCTGCGGCAATGCGCGCACAAAACGACATCAAGATCGCTTATTTCAGGGATAATCTTCGGTTCGGGCTTCGACTTGATTTCGTTCGCCCTGAAACGCACAGCTTTGCCCCGGCTTCTTCTTTCGGCTTTTTTCATCTCTTTGTTTATTGCGTCTATAACGGCATTGCCGATTCGCGCCTCAATGGCTTCCTCGATTTCTTCTGGGATGAAGGTATCAGATGCCATTCCGCATTTTGGGCATCTGATCTCGAGAACCGATTCGCTTTCTGCCTCAACGGGGTCGATAGCAAACCTTTCGCTGCATAACGGGCACTGAGCAGGGGAGAACCCGTCTGCGTCGTTTGGAATCTCAAAAGAAAGCTTCATGTGAGGGAAAGCCTCCTTCTTTCACATGTACGTACAACTGTTCGCATTATATCACTATGCCGATGAAAGGAGACTCGCATGGAAGTGAAGGTCAACCGGGAGATACGGGATTACACGGAGGGGGTGTTCTTCGGCCTCTCGCTGCGGCAGTGCGCGTTCGCCGTCCTGGCGTGCGCCACCGCAGTCGGGCTGTATTTCGGCCTGTCGCCCTGGCTGGGGCTGGAGACGCTCTCCTGGATCTGCGTGCTGGGCGCCGCGCCGTTCGCGGCGCTGGGATTCGTCACCTGGCATGGGATGACGGCGGAGCGCGCGGCGTGGGCGTGGGTCAAGTCGGAGCTCCTCACCCCGAGGGAGCTCCCCTCGAGGCCCCGGAACCTCTACGCCGGCGCCGCGGGCGCTGGGCGCCGGCGCGCCCGCGGCGGGAAGGGAGGCGGCCGTGCCTAACGTCTCCACGAGGCTCCGCAAGGGCAAGGGAGCCCGATTCAAGCCGCCCCGCACCTCCCAGGACGCCGTGCCCGTGCGCCGCGTGTGGCCCGACGGCGTGTTCCTCACCGACGACCGCCGATTCGCCAAGACGTGGAGGGTGAGCGACGTGAACTACGCCGCCGCGTCCAAGGAGGACAAGGAAGCGATGTTCCTCGACTACTCAGGACTGCTCAACTCGTTCGACTCCGACGCCCAGACGAAGATCACCGTCGCGGTGCGCAGGCTCGACGCCGAGGCGTTCGGGCGGAGCGCGCTGATCCCCCGCAAGGACGACGGCCTCGACCGCTACAGGGACGAGATCAACGGCATGCTCGTGGAGAAGGCGACCGGTGCCGACGCCGTGGTGCGGGAGATTTACGTGACCGCTGCGGTCGAGCGCAAGGGCGTCCAGGAGGCGCGCGCGTACTTCAACCGCGCATCCGCAGAGATGGGGTCGCACCTCGCCCGCCTCGGGGCCCGCTGCGACGAGCTGCGGGCGGAGGACAAGCTGCGGCTGCTCCATGGCTTCTACCGGGGCGACGGGGAGTTCGCCTTCGACATGCGCTCCAGCATGCGGAGGGGCCATTCGTTCAAGGATGCCGTCGCGCCGGAAGGCGTGGGGGTCCGTTCGGACCGCCTCCAGGTAGGCGGACGGTGGGCGCGCGTGCTCTACCTTGCTGACTACGCCTCATATATCGACGACGGTTTCGTGTCCGAGCTCACCGACCTTAAGCGCCCGCTGGCGCTCTCCATCGACGTGTCGCCCGTGCCCACGGACGAGGCGGTGAGGGAGGTGGAGAAGCGGCTGCTCGGCGTGGAGACCAACATAACCAACTGGACGAGGCGGCAGAACGCGAACATGAACTTCAACGTGGTCGTCCCTTACGACATGGAGCAGCAGCGCAAGGAGAGCCGGGAATTCCTCGACGACCTGGTGTCGCGCGACCAGCGCATGATGCTCGCCACGGTCACGCTCGCCCATTTCGCGGATACCCCCGAGCAGCTCGATGCCGACACGGAGGCGCTGCTGTCCTGCGCGCGCAAGCACCTGTGCCGCCTGGCGGTGCTCCGCTTCCAGCAGCTCGACGGGCTGTCCACCGCGCTGCCAATAGGGCTGCGCAGAATAGACGCGGTGCGGACGCTCACCACGGAGAGCCTGGCGGTGCTCATGCCGTTCCGCGTGCAGGAGATCATGGACGAGGGCGGGGTGTGGTTCGGCGAGAACGCCATCTCCCGCAACCCCATCCTCTGCGACAAGTCCAGGCTGCTGAACCCCAACGCTTTCATCCTGGGCGTGCCGGGATCCGGCAAGAGCTTCTCGACCAAGGAGCTCATAGCCATGCTGGCGCTCTCCACCGACGACGACATCATCATCTGCGACCCGGAGCGAGAGTACGCGAGCCTCGTCGAGGCCCTTGGCGGCGAGGTGGTGCGCATAGCTGCGGGCAGCCCTCATCACATCAACGCGATGGACATGGTGGAGGGCTACGGCGAGGGAGGCAACCCGGTGGCCGACAAGAGCGAGTTCGTCCTCTCCCTGTTCGAGCAGCTCGACCGTCGGGGGCTCGGGCCACAAGCCAAGTCCATCGTCGACCGCTGTACCTCCGCCGTGTACGCCGACTACCTGTGCGGCGGTGAGCCGCCGACGCTCGTCCACCTCCGGGACAAGCTGCTCGCGCAGCCGGAGGACGAGGCGCGCGAGCTCGCGCTGTCGCTGGAGCTGTTCACCTCGGGCACGCTGGACGCGTTCGCCCACCCCACCAACGTAGACACGAGGAGCCGCCTGCTCGTGTACGACATCATGGAGCTCGGACGGCAGCTGAAGACCATGGGGCTGCTCGTCATCACCGACGCCATGATCAACCGCGTCACCGACAACTGGCGCGCGGGCAAGCGCACGCACATCGTTATCGACGAGTTCCACGTCGTATTCGAGAACGAGTACTCGGGTGCGTTCTTCAACAGCGCGTGGCGGCGCTTCCGCAAGCGCAACGCGTTCCCCACTGCCATCACGCAGAACGTGGAGTACCTGCTCGACTCGGTGCTTGCCTCCACGATGCTGTCGAACTCGGAGTTCATCGTGATGCTCAACCAGGCGGCGGCCGACCGCGAGAAGCTGGGCAAGCTCCTCAGCATCAGCCGCGAGCAGATGGGCTACATCACCAACGCCGATGCGGGCTGCGGTCTGCTCCGCTACGGCAGCGCGCTGGTGCCGTTCGTGAACCGGTTCCCGAAGGACACGGAGCTCTACCGGCTGATGACCACCAAGCCAGGAGAGTGAGGGAAGGAGCGGGATTTGCCGACCGACATCAAGAAGCGCGCCGCCACGAGGGGGATAAAGGAGCTTGACCGAGGGGTCCTGCTCGGACAGGCCGTGAGGCAGGCATCCGTTACCACGAAGGGCGTCGTCGGGAGCCGCGGATCCGGCGAAGAGACGGAGGGAGAATGGTCGGCCGCCCAGAGGGAATCGGATCGCATCGCGCAGCTCGGCGCAAGAACCCTGCGGAAAGGTGTTCGCGCGTTCGGGAGGGCTCCAGGGCGCAGGACGGCGATGGAGTGCCGCGCGGGCATGGGCGCAGGACGGAGCAAGAGCAGCAGGGACGAGACCGAGCGCGAAGCGCCGATACGCGACATCCGCCGCCGCAGCGAGGCCCGCATGGGAAGGCGGGCGGCGGAAGCGGCCCGCTCCAGCGTGCGCAGCCGCGCACAGGGGGCTGCTCGGGCAAGGACGGCCGGCTCGGCGCACCAGGCCGCGCGGACGTCGCGCCGAACGGCCCGGGCATCGCGGGCCGCGGCGACGCGGTTCGCGAGGATGGCGGCGCTCCAGGCCCGCGCGGGCATCGCCGCGCTGGGCAGTCTGGGCGCCGTGGCCGCAGTCGCGGTGGTGGTCATCTGCCTCGTCGGACTCGTGGCCGCCTCGGCATTCGGCATCTTCTTCTCGGGAGGCGACATGGGCGACGGCAACCCGACGCTGCGCGAGGCGGTGGCCGCGCTCGATGCCGAGCACGAGGCGCGCATCGAGCAGAAGAAGGCTTCCGAGGCGCATGACGAGGTGGCTCTGTCGGGGAGCACGACCCCGTGGAGGGACGTTCTCGCCGTGTTCGCCGTGAAGGTCGCCGCCGACCCCTCCGACCCGCGAGACGTCATCACCTTGGACGACGCCCGGATGGATTCGCTCCGGAGCGTGTTCTGGGACATGAATTCCATCGAGGTCAGTTTGGAGGAGCGGCAGGTCACGGAAGTCGGAAACGAGGAGGGCGACGCCGGGGAGACCGGCACCGTGAAAGTGCTGAGGATCACCCTCACGAGCAGGACGGCCGACGAGATGGCGGACGCGTACGGCTTCGATACCGAGCAGCGCGAGATACTGTCGGAGCTCCTCGATGAGCGCTACGACGCGGCGTGGCGAACTGTCCTGCACGGCGTGGCGGGCGACTCGGGCGAGATTGTGGAGGTTGCCGCGAGCCAGATCGGCAACGTCGGCGGCCAGCCGTACTGGTCGTGGTACGGGTTCGGCAGCCGTGTGGAGTGGTGTGCCTGCTTCGTCAGCTGGTGCGCGAACGAGTGCGGGCTGATCGAATCGGGCGCCGTCCCCAAGTTCTCCTACTGCCCCACGGGCGTGCAGTGGTTCAAGGACGCCGGGCTGTGGAGAGCGGGCGGCGAAGAGCCCCAGCCTGGCGACATCGTGTTCTTCGACTGGGAGGGCGACGGAACGTCCGACCACGTGGGAATCGTGGAATCCTGCGACGGGCGCACAGTGGAGACCATCGAGGGGAACTCGGGCGATGCGTGCAGGAGGAACGCCTACGATGTCGGCAGCGCTTCGATCATGGGATACGGCACGCCCATGTATTAAGGTTCCTCGGCCCACCTCGCCAGGGGCGGCAGCCCGAGGGAGCGCAGGGCGGCGTCGCACCCGTAGACGGTGAGGCCGCCC
>NZ_NFJP01000038.1 GCF_002159915.1 Gordonibacter sp. An230 | reverse complement strand
GTGTGGGAGGGTGGGAGGTGCGGGGACTGACGGGCATCGTGGGATGGTCAATCGAGAAACAGGCAGACATTCTCATCCGGGGCGCGGGTCGGCTTCTCCATCCGTCAGCGCGCTCCCATCTTTGGCGGCGCGGTTCGCCGTGGCGACCGGGAAACGCTCGAGCCCTTCTTCCTCTTTCGGTTGAGCTTCGGGCACCGAGACGCGTGGGACATCGGGAGTGCGGTGCGTGTGGAGAGGGGTCGGGCATCGGACGACGGAGTGCGCGCGGACGACTGCTCCGAGGATGCGAGGCGTGCGGGATGATCGGGGAGCGCGCGGTGCCGGCTTCTCGCGGACATGCGGGGCGTTGCTGCGGGATGCAGCGCGGTATCTGCGGTTCGTCGGAGGTCGTTGGCCGGGTGCTTCGCGAGACGTCCGTGCCAATTCCCCCTTTGAGATCGCGCGATCCTGCCATCGTGGCGAGAAATCACCGAAATCGGAAGGCTCGCCCAACCGCCGCAGAATCCCCTGTGGAGCGACCTGGCCTTTCGCGAAGAGAAACCTCTTCGGATACCGCAGCGAGGGGGTCGAACCTTCCGATTTCGGTGATTTTTTGCCATCGCGGGTTCCATGTCTCTGTTGAACTGTCGTCGGCAGAAGCCGGGTCGGCTCGTCGTGCAAGGCTTCGCCTGTTGGGCGAGAGGGTCTTCCGAAGCGCCGGTGGACCTCGCTCGGCGGGCCGACCCGGCTTCTGCCGATTCCGGCTTGACGCAGAGTTCGGCCCGAAACGGCAGAGATCGCCCCTTGGGCATAGGTTCTCCTCCGAAAAAGCGCCCCGAGGGGTCGGCGACGATCTCGGCGGGAATCCCGACCTGGGGAAACGCTTCCGTTGGGGCGGGAAGGCGCTCGGTGCCCTATGCACAAGACGCGATCTGCGCCATTTCGACGCGATGTCCGTGTCGAGCCGGGATCGATGCGAGCCCACATTCGCCTGATATCGAGCCGAGCTTCCTTAGACCGGACCCCTCGGAAGCCCCCTTCGTCCAACGGGCGGGGCCTTCCGAGGGGTTGGCGGGGCCTTGCTCGGCGGGTCGATCCGGCCCATGCCAATCTTCGTTTACCATAGGGCAATGAAAGCTCTAGCACAAAATGACGGTTAAGAACGATTTTTCGATCAGATCGAATTTCGCGACCTGGTGTTTCTCCGAAAACGCTCCTCTAGGAAGCAGGAAAATCGTTCTTAACCGTCATTTTGTGCTAAGGGGATCGCCTTCCACTGTTAAACCAAGATTGATGCAGGCCAGATCGGTCCCGCCGCGCGCGGATCGCCCAGACGCCTCGGAAGCCCCCTATCCACCAGACGGGGGCCTTGCGGGGCGCCCGACCGGAGGGGTCTGGCTCAGAACTGGAAGAACATGGGTTCGTGTCAATCCTGGTTTAACATGGACGATCACCTTCCGCTGTTAACCAGGATTGACATGGGCCAGGTCGGCTCGTCGTGCAGGGCTTCGCCATCGCTTCGGAGGTTCCAGCCGACAAGCAGGAAGCCCCCCCTGGAGCACCTGATCGGAGGTTTCGAGGGGCGATTCGGCGAACGCGGGTTCGTGTCGATTTTGGTTCACAGCGGAAATCACCTCTCTGCCAAACTGCCGTTGGCAGAGGCTGGGTTAGATCGCTGTGTGCGGATTGCTCGGACGTTTCGGAAGGCCCGCCTGACGGATCGGGGTCTTCCGAGACGTCTGACCAGAAGGGTCCGGCTCGGAATCCGGCGAGCATGAGTTCGCGCCGATCCCAGCTTAACGTAAAGGGCTCCATTGCGCATCACATAGGAAGGTGAAACACCTGCTTCTCTTCGGCGCGGTGCGCTCCGGGTTTCGTTTGGCGCGGTTCGTCGATGTGGTGTTCGTCATGCTCCGTTCCCCAATATGTTGTAATTTCGCTACCATATTGTGTTACGATGACCATCCGCAAAGCGCACCGCGGCCAAAGGACGAAGGACGAAGACCAACATGCAGATTTCCAAACGCAACGGGACGACGGAGCCGTACGTCGCCGACAAGATCAAACGCGCCATGGGCGCCGCATTCTCCAGCGTGGGCACGCACCTGGCCGACAACGAAGCCGATCGCCTGATCGCCGGCATCGAGCGCGCGATGTCCGAAGCGGCGGCGCAAAACGGCGGCGCCGTCGCGGTCGAGGACGTGCAGGACCTCGTCGAGCGTGCGCTCATGGAGGCGAACCACTACCAGGAGCTCAAAAGCTACATCCTGTACCGCGAGGACCGCGCCCGCAAGCGCGCCGCCCGCGAGCGCCTGTGCGCGCAGCTGCCCGGCATCGCCGCGCTGCCGGGCGTGCTGGCCGCCGTGCAGAAGGAGTTCGCCGGCGAGGAGTACGAGCTTGCGCACCTACACCACAAGTTCCAGTCGTTCGCGAAGCCCGACGCCACCGACGACCAGAAGCTGGCCATGCTCATCAAGGCGGCCGTCGAACTGACCACCCAGGAGGCGCCGCGCTGGGAGATCATCGCCGCGCGCCTGCTCATGGTGCAGTTCGACCGCGCCCTTGACGAGCGCATGACCGCCCGCCATATCGAGACGTTCGCGCAGAAGGTGGCCTTCCTCACCGAAGAGGGCCTCTACGGCGACTACATCTTGCAGCACTACACGCCCGCCGAGCTGAGCGAGGCCGCCTCCTTCCTCGACCCCGCCCGCAACAACCTGTTCACCTATGCGGGTCTGCAGCTGCTGCTCGACCGCTACGTCATCCGCACGCACCAGGGCGCGCCGCTCGAGTCGCCGCAGGAGATGTTCCTCGGCATCGCGCTGCACCTCGCCATGGAGGAGGACCCGGCCGAGCGCCTGGGGTGGGTGCGCCGCTTCTACGACATGCTGAGCCTGCTCAAAGTGACCATGGCCACGCCCACGCTGTCGAACGCGCGCAAGCCGTTCCATCAGCTGTCGTCGTGCTTCATCGACACGGTGCCCGACAGCCTGGACGGCATCTACCGCAGCATCGACAACTTCGCGAAGGTGAGCAAGTACGGCGGCGGCATGGGCCTGTACTTCGGCAAGGTGCGCGCGTCGGGCAGCGCCATCCGCGGGTTCGACGGGGCGGCCGGCGGCGTCATCCGCTGGATTCGCCTTGCGAACGACACGGCCGTGGCGGTCGATCAGTTGGGCATGCGGCAGGGCGCCGTGGCGGTGTACCTGGACGCGTGGCATCGCGACCTGCCCGAATTCCTCGCGCTGCGCACGAACAACGGCGATGACCGCATGAAAGCGCACGACGTGTTCCCCGCCGTCTGCTACCCCGATTACTTCTGGCAGCAGGCGCGCGACAACATCGAGGGCGACTGGTATCTCATGTGCCCGCACGAGATCGCCACGGTGAAGGGCTACGCGCTCGAGGACTGTTTCGGCGAGGAATGGACGCGGAAGTACCTCGAATGCGTGGCCGATACGCGCATCAAGAAGCGCGTCATCCCCATCAAGGACGTCATTCGCCTCATCATCAAGAGCGCGGTGGAAACGGGCACGCCGTTCACGTTCAACCGCGACACGGTGAACCGGGCGAACCCGAACAAGCACCAGGGCGTCATCTACTGCAGCAACCTATGCACCGAGATCGCGCAGAACATGGGCGCCATCGAGCAGGTGGAGCAGCGCATCGAGGACGTCGACGGCGAGCAGGTTGTGGTCACCGTGACGAAGCCGGGCGCGTTCGTGGTGTGCAACCTGGCCAGCCTGTCGCTCGGCCACATCGACGTGGACGACCCGCAGGAGCTGGCGCACGTCACCGAAAGCGCGGTGCGCGCGCTCGACAACGTCATCGACCTCAACTTCTTCCCCGTGCCGTACGCTCAGATCAACAACCGGCAGTACCGGCCCATCGGCCTGGGCGTGAGCGGGTACCACCACATGCTGGCGAAGCGCGGCATCAAGTGGGAGAGCGACGAGCACCTCGCGTTTGCCGAGCGCGTGTTCGGCGACGTGCATTATGCGGCGGTGCGCGCGTCATGCGCCATCGCGCGGGAGAAGGGCGCCTACGCGTTCTTCGAGGGCAGCGGCTGGCAGACGGGCGAGTATTTCCGCGACCGCGGCCTGGTGGAAGGCCGCTGGGAAGAGCTCGCGCGCGACGTGGCCACCCGCGGCCTGCGCAACGGCTACCTGCTGGCCGTCGCCCCCACCAGCTCCACGAGCATCATCGCCGGCACCACGGCGGGGCTCGACCCCGTCATGAGCCGGTACTTCCTCGAGGAGAAGAAGAACGGCCTCATGCCGCGCGTGGCGCCCGAGCTGTCGATGGACACGTTCTGGTACTACAAGAACGCCCACCTCATCGACCAATCGTGGTCGGTGCGCGCCTGCGGCGTGCGGCAGCGCCACATCGACCAGGCGCAGAGCATGAACCTGTACATCACGAACGAGTACACGTTTCGCCGCGTGCTCGACCTGTACCTGCTGGCCTGGGAAGAAGGCGTGAAAACCATCTACTACGTCCGCTCGAAGAGCTTGGAAGTGGAGGAATGTGAAGCTTGCGCTTCGTGATGGTTCCGTCGGCCTGCCGGCCGCCGGAACCTGCCGACGCTGCGGGGCGCCCTGGCGCCCGATCTCGCGGCGAGGCCGAGGGCTCGCGTACCGAAGTACGCCATGCCCCGCCCTCCCCACGATCTCGGGACCATGACGCCCTTCGCTGACTTGCTACGCCAACCTGCGCGTTTCAATATGCGCCCTGCGGGTGCATGGAAGGAGAGAGCTCGCCATGTCTGAACTGAAGAAGAAGCCCCTGTTCAACCCGCTGGGGGATACCGATGTGCTCGACCGGCGGATGATCGGGGGCAACACGACGAACCTCAACGACTTCAACAATATGAAGTACGAGTGGGTGAGCGACTGGTATCGCCAGGCCATGAACAACTTCTGGATACCCGAGGAGATCAACCTCGGCGTGGACATCAAGGACTACCGCAAGTTGCCCGCGCCCGAGCGGCGCGCCTACGACAAGATCCTGTCGTTTTTGATTTTCCTCGACAGCTTGCAGACGGCGAACCTGCCCAACGTGGGCGAGTACATCACCGCCAACGAGGTGAACTTGTGCCTTGCCGTCCAAACGTTCCAGGAGGCGGTGCACAGCCAGAGCTACAGCTACATGCTCGACACCATCTGCGAACCGCAGGAGCGCAACGACGTGCTGTACCAGTGGAAAGAGGACGAGCATCTGCTGGCGCGCAACGAGTTCATCGGGAACCTCTACAACGAGTTCCAAGACGACAAGAGCCCCGAGGCGCTCGCGCGCGTGCTCGTGGCGAACTACATCCTGGAGGGCGTGTACTTCTACAGCGGCTTCATGTTCTTCTACAACCTGGGGCGCAACAACCTCATGCCCGGGTCGGTGCAGGAGATCCGCTACATCAACCGCGACGAGAACACCCACCTGTGGCTGTTCCGCAGCATCCTCCTAGAGCTCAAGGAGGAGGAGCCGCAGCTGTTCACGCCCGAACTGGTGGAGGGGTACCGCGCGATGATCAAGGAAGGCTGCGAGCAGGAGATTCGCTGGGGCCACTACGCCATCGGCGACGAGGTGGCCGGCCTCAACAAGCAGATGGTCACCGACTACATCCAATATCTGGGGAACTTGCGCTGCACCCAGCTGGGCTTCGAGCCTCTGTACGAAGGCCATGATCGCGAGCCGGAAAGCATGTCCTGGGTGAGCCAGTTCTCGAACGCGAACATGATCAAGACCGACTTCTTCGAGGCGCGCTCGACCGCCTACGCGAAGTCGAGCGCGTTGGTGGACGATCTGTAGGAGGCGCGCGGGGCAGAACCGGTATGCGTATGCAGTATACTGTGCACCAGGTGCCGATCGGAAAAGCGAGGTGAAGCTATGCCGCCGTATGCGCTGGACGAGTTGCGAGACAGGGTTGCGGAAGCGGCCCGAACCTACAACGAGCAGGTTGAAGAGCCGAACAAGATTCGGAAGGTCTCGCTGTTCGGAAGCTATGCGAAAGGGACGGCGAATTCGGCCTCCGACATCGATCTCCTCGTGTCGTTCACCTCGGCGGTCGTGAGCCTTTTCACCCTTGCAAAGGTTCTTTCCTCGATGGAACAGCATCTCGAGGCATCGGTCGATGTCGTGCAAGATCCCGTTCCCGATGACTCCCTTCTCGTGATCGAGGAGGTGATCCCGCTGTATGAAAGAGGCTGATCGGCGTATATTGAAGAAGATCGCGACCGAGATCCGCTACCTCGGGCGTCTGCTCGATGGAGTGGATCAGCGGGCATTTCTCGCCGACGAAACCATGGAGCGCGCAGCTGCCATGACCTCTATCAACATCGGCGAGCTGGCGAAGCGGCTCAGCGACGAGTTCTATAGCGAGAATCCGGGCAGCGAGCTCAAGTACGCGGCGAAAACGCGCGACGTGTATGCGCACGGCTACTTCACCTTGTCGTTCGAGGCAGTGTACAAAACCGCCGTCGAGGATTACCCCCGTGTTGGCAGGTGGATCGAGGAAGCGCTGGAGGGCGCGGATCCGGAATGAGCGACGACATCGGCGATCGTCCGAAACGCGGCATGCGGAGATTCTTGCTCAAGCGGATGCTGCTCATCCCGCTCGGGGCCGTCGCGCTCGGGGCGACGATGGCGGCGCGGGCGAACCCCGACGCGGCCGAATGGTACGCGAGCGCGGTGTACCCGGCGCTGTCGAGCGTCGTGGGCTTTTTGCCCTCGCTCGCAAGCTTCTCGGTTGCCGAATGGGTTGCGGCGGCGTTCCTGCTGTTCTGCCTCGCCTACCTTGCGTGCTCGATTCGCGCGGTCATCGTGCGCACGGGCGAGCGCGGCATGGCGGCATATCGCGGCGCGATGGGGGCGCTGGCCATCGTCTGCGTTGCGTTCTTCCTGTTCACGGCTTTGTGCGGGCTGAACTACCACCGCTACACCTTTGCCGAGCATGCCGGTTACGATGTGGAGGGGGCAGACGCCGATTCGGCGCAGCGCCAAGAGGAACTCGTGTCGCTTACCGCGGCGCTTGCCGACGAGCTGGGGCAAGCCCGGGCGCTGCTGGGCGACGACGCGGACCTGTTCGAGGTCGAGCCGGGCCAGTTCGAGCGCTACGCGCAGGAGTCGGTCGAAGCCATGCGGAAGCTGGCCGAGCAGTACCCGGTGCTTGAGCGTCCGCTGTACTCGCCGCCGAAGCCGGTGCTCGCATCCAAGTTGATGTCGTACGCGAACATCGGCGGCGCGTTCTTCCCCTTCACGATGGAGTCGAACGTCAACGTGGACAACCCGTCGTTCGCGATCCCCTGGGCCATGGCGCACGAGCTGGCGCACCAGTACGGCTTCATGCGCGAGGACGAGGCGAACTTCATAGCCTACCTGGCGTGCAAGGAGTCGGACGATGCGCTCATGCGTTACAGCGGGCTCATGCTTGCGTACGACAACGCCCTGAGCGCGCTCAGGAAGGTCGACTTGGAATCGGCGAATGCGATCGCCTCGGGGTTGTCAGCGGCGGTGCAGCGCGACCTCGCTCAGCGCGCGGAGCACTGGGCGAAGTACGAGGGTCCGGTCCAAGACGTCTCCAACGCCGCCAACGACGCCTACTTGAAGGCGAACGACCAAACCGACGGCATGCGCAGCTATGGTCGCATGGTGGATCTCCTGTTGGCCGAGCAGCGGGCGGAGGAGGAGTGAGGGCGGCTGTGTGCGCGTTGTCGGCTTGGGCGGCGTTCGATCCTCTTTCTCGCGCAGCGCCTTCCTCGCGCGCACGTCCGAATCGCGGTCACGCCGAATCGATGTCCGAAAACCGCTCGCTTGAGCGCGGGGTTCGCGCTGGACTGAGGCGAGCGACGATGCACCCTGCGCAAGAGGGTCGACGGCAAGGAGGAGGCTTCGTGACGCAGGCGCAGAAACGCGCAGTGCGTCAGGATCTCAGCCATCCTGGATCGCGCAAGCGTACGCTGCATGCGGCGTGCAGGTCGAGGGGCGCGTTTCGACGACCGGGCGTTCGTCGGCGCGTTCCTTGCCGGCATCTGTTGCCGCATCGCCTGTCGAGCGTGCGCCGATGCGAGAATCGCATGCTCTGTGAGGCGACGGCCGAGATAGGCAACGCGCTTTCCAGCAACGATGCGCAGGAGCGCATGGCGCTCGTGGAGCATTGGCGCCCATGGCACACTCTGCGACCCCTGCGCGCGTGGAGCCGTCTTGCAGACGAGGCGAAAGGAGCTGCTTCATGATGTACTGCACTGAATACGATACGGGGCTGATCGGCGTGTTGACGCTGGCGAGCGATGGCGAGGCGCTGGTTGGGTGCTGGTTCGAAAACGATCGCTTTTTTGGCTATGGCATCCATGAAGCCATGGAGCGGGAGGATGACTTGCCGATTTTCGGCCAAGCGCGCTGCTGGCTCGACCGCTATTTCGCCGGAGAGCGTCCCCTGCCGACAGAGCTTGCGCTGTCCGCGCGTGGCAGCGTCTTCCAGCGCCGCGTGTGGGATATCCTGACGGAGATACCCTACGGGCAGACGGTGACGTATGGACAGATCGCGAAGCGGATGGCCACCGAATCGGGCGGGCGCATGTCGGCTCAGGCGGTGGGCGGCGCGGTGGGGCGCAATCCGCTGTGCGTCATCGTGCCCTGCCATCGTGTGATGGGCGCAAGCGGCAATCTCACCGGCTTCGGCGGCGGCATCGCCACGAAGAAGAAGCTGCTCGAACTCGAAGGTGTCGACATGAGCGGGTTCTACACGCCGAAGGTGGGCACGGCGTTGTGAGGCGTGCGGTTGCGCGCTTGCGATCTCTGCTTGGAGGGGGCGGGCGGAGGGGACGGGCGGACTCTTCCGCGCATGGCGTGGGCGTGCTCTTCTCGTCGCTGCGTTGACTAAAATATATCAATTTAGTAGGATTTAGCGCGATACACAGGAGGCCCGCGGAGCGGGCGCCGGCCGCAGCCGGAGAGGCGCGGTCGGAAGATGGAAAGCAGGCGCATCATGACCGTATATGCAAGTGTAGCGGAGCTCATCGGCAACACCCCGCTCGTCGAGCTCGCGAACTATGAGAAGAACCACGGCTTGAAAGCCCGCATCGTGGGCAAGGTGGAGTCGTTCAACCCGGCCGGCTCCATCAAGGACCGCATCGCGAAGGCGATGATCGACGACGCGCTCGCGCGCGGCGTGATCGACGAGGACACGGTGCTCATCGAGCCCACCTCGGGCAACACCGGTATCGGCTTGGCCGCCCTCGCCGCCGCGCGCGGCATGCGCCTCATCATCGCCATGCCCGAGACGATGTCCGTCGAGCGTCGCAACCTCATGAAGGCCTACGGCGCCGAGCTCGTGCTGACCGACGGCGCTCTGGGCATGAAGGGCGCCATCGCGCGCGCCGACGAGCTGGCCGCCGAGATTCCCAACTCGTTCATCGTCGGGCAGTTCACGAATCCGGCGAACCCGGCCGTGCACGAGGCCACCACGGGTCCCGAGATCTGGGAAGCCACCGGCGGGGACGTGGACGTCTTCGTGGCGGGCGTGGGCACGGGCGGCACGGTGAGCGGCACGGGCGCCTACCTGAAGCGCATGAATCCCGACGTGCAGGTGGTGGCCGTGGAGCCGGTCGCGTCGCCGGTTTTGAGCGAGGGGCGCGCGGGCGCGCACAAGATCCAGGGCATCGGCGCGGGCTTCGTGCCCGACACGCTGGACACGGCGGTGTACGACGAGGTGATCGCCATCGCCGACGAGGACGCTTTCGCGACGGGCCGCGAGCTGGCGGCGAAGGAGGGCCTGCTCGTGGGCATCTCGTCGGGCGCGGCCGTGGCCGCCGCGCGCCAGGTGGCCGAGCGTCCCGAGAACGAGGGCAAGACCATCGTGGTGATCCTCCCTGACACCGGCGAGCGCTACCTGACGACGGCGATGTTCGGCTTCTAAGCGCGGCGCAACGATGCGACGAGGGGTCGCCGCAGGTCGAGCTGCGGCGACCCCCTTCCCTGTGGGATTGTCGCCCGAAACGGTCGGAATCGAGCCGAAAACCGACCGTTTCGGGCGACAACGTTCTTGAAGCGATGCGCTGCAACTCCGCCGTTTTGTGCACGGTATAGCCCTCGTGGTAGCAGCTGGCGTCGATTCCCTTCGTGTACGCGTCACGATCATCCACCTTGTCGGTGAGCGCTTGCTTGAGGACGTGCTTGATCTCGATATCCTTAACAAGGTTTCGCCCCATCGCCAGGAGATGATCTTCTTTATCGACCATGCTCCAATCGACGACCAGGCCAAGCTCCCCTTTCAAGATGAGGTCGAGCCATGTCCGCATGCTGCGGCCGTTACCCTCACGGAAGGGATGCGCGATGCTCATCTCCACGTACTTCTCGACGATTTCGACAAACGATGATTGAGGCATCGAGAGCGTGCTCCAAGGACGCTTCGAGGTGCATGAGAGGCGCGAACCTGAACGTCCCTTTCGCTCTGTTCGCGTCTCGGGGCTCGCCGGCGAAGCCGTCGACGTCTTGGAAAAGATGTCGATAAATGGCCGTCAGGTATTCGGCGGTTCCGGCTGCAGATTTTCGAGAATGCCGTCTTCGAACAGCCCAAGCGCTCGCTTTTTACTGAACAGCTCTTCGGCTCTTGCCAATTCTGCAGCGTCGGTGACCCCGGGCTTGTTTTCGAGCGTCATGTCGCGCCCCTTCGGATCGATCCGGCGTGCGATCCTACGCGCCCTGGATGGCGTCGATGGCGTCGATCACGCAGCCGCGGAAGCCGTCCTTCTCGAGCGCGGCCACGCCCTTGATGGTGGTGCCGCCCGGCGAGCACACGGCGTCCTTCATCGCGCCGGGATGCTCGCCGGTCTCTAGATGCAGCTTGGCCGTGCCCATCATCATCTGGGCGGCCAGGCGGTACGCGGTCGCGCGCGGAAGGCAGTGCTTCACGCCCGCGTCGCCGAGCGCTTCAAGGAATATCGCGGCGAACGCAGGGCCGCAGCCGGCGACGGAGCTGGCCGTGGACAAGAGCTTGCCGTCCACCCACTCGATGAGGGCGATCTGGCCGAACAGGTTCACGAACGCGCCCAGCTGCTCGTCGGTGAGCGAGTGGCGCTGCTCGCAGGCCACGACGCCCGCGCCCACGGCGATGGGCGTGTTGGGGATGGTGCTGAGGTGGTGCGTGCCGGGGGCGAGGATGCTCTCGTAGAACGCGAAGTCGCGCCCGGCGGCCACCGAGATCACGGCTTTGCCGGCAAGCAGGTCGCGCACCGGCTCCACCACCTGCTCGATGAGGTAGGGCTTCACTGCGAGGACGACGAAGTCGCTGGCCTCCACCACCTCGGCCGCCTCGCGATGCGCGTTCACGCCGAGCTTCTCGGCCGTGGCCTGCAGCTTGTCGAAGTGCCCGGCGCACGCGTGGATGCGCCCGCCCGGAAGCGCGCCCGAATTCACGAGGCCCTGCGCCATCGCCTGGGCCATGTTGCCGAACCCGATGAAGCCGAGCTCGATGCTGCTTGCTGTGTCCACCATGCTGGAAACCTTTCCGTCGCGATGCGTTTTTTGCTGGGTCGATTGTACGCCAGGCGAGGCGCGCTTCCAAATGTCGTTTCTGCGACGGCGCCGCGCCAAAGCTGGGTGCCGTTCGGCTCGGCCGCTTGCCTGCCCGCGATCTGATACAATCGCGCAAGGGGAACCGACGGCGTGGTCAGGGAGGCGTTGATGGACACGAAGAGCCTGATGGCGTTTAAGGCCGTGTACGAGGCCGGCAGCATCACGAAGGCGGCCGCGCAGCTTTACATCACGCAGCCTGGTCTTTCAAAGACCATCGCGCGACTGGAGACGGAGTTCGGCTGCGCGTTGTTCGAGCGCACGACCAAAGGAGTGACTCCCACAGCATACGCGGAGGCGCTGTACGCGAAGGTGGACAAGCTGAACGTGCTTCTAGATGCTATCGAGAAGGATGCCGTGGAGTTGGCGGGGAAACGCAAGCTGGCGGTGGCTTCGACCGTGGGCGTGACATTGTACGTGGGCCTTAAGTTCAACGACGACTTCGAACGCGAGCATCCCGACGTCAAGCTGACCATCGAGGAGAGCAGCGATCGGCGCGTCGAGGAGCTCTTGGCTTCCGGTGCCGTCGACATCGGCTTTCTGGCCGGGCCGATCGACCGGGGGAGGTACGACGCGTGGCCGTTCAGCCGGCATCGGCATGTGCTCGAGGTGAACGCTGCCGATCCTCTGGCGCAGCGAGAGTTCGTGACGCACGCCGACCTGGACGGTCGCTCCGTGGCGTTGCTCTCGCGGGACTATGTGCCGTACCGCAACAACTTGCGATGGCTTGCCGAGGCTGGTGCCGAGCCCGAGCGCTTGATCGAGCTGATCGAGGGCTTCACCGGCAGCCAGTTGGTAGCGGCTGGACAGGCCGTGAGCATCACGACCGACTACTCGTCGTTCATGAGGGCTGCGGAACGTGTGGTGGCAGTGCCGTTTGAAAGCGACGCGTGTTCGTACGACATCTACCTAGTGAAGCGCAAGGGGGAGACGCTGGACGACGATGCGGAGGCGTTCCGGTCGTTCGCGCTTAGGTGGGTCGAGGCGAATCGGGGGAACCTGTTCGCTTGGGAGCACTCCGTGTTTTAAACTGCGCCGAGGGCCATAACGATTGGTTATGACGACCAGCTTGTTCCGTCTGTTCCGGAGCCGGAGGCGGCTCGGTATGCTCTTCTTGTCCGAATCGACGAGGGTCGCGAGGGCGGCCTGGACAAGGAGGAGAGTATGAAGAAGGATATGTCGCGCAGGGGCTTTCTGACCACGGCAGGCTTGGCCGCCATGGCAGCGGGTATCGGCTTGGCAGGGTGCACGTCGAAAAGCGCTGACGGGGGCGCGTCCGTTGCGCTTACCGCCGGCGAGGGCGGGACGGGCGGCAACGTGCCGGCGAAGTGGGATGAGGAGTGCGATGTTCTGGTGCTTGGAGCCGGCGGTGCAGGCACTTCAGCGGCTCTGGCTGCGGCGAAAGCGGGCGCAAGCGTTATCGTGCTCGACTCGCAGACGTCGAACAACTTCAATGCGACGTCTATCTGCAAAGGCAACTTCTGCGTGGTGGGCTCCGATGAGCAGAAAGCGCTCGGCATCGAGGACTCGGTCGAGAAGTTCTTGGAGGACGCGATCGCCAACGGCAACTCGGACGGCAATATCATCCAGGCCAACCGCGAGGACGCCATCCGCACGTACGCCGAGAACAGCGCGCGCGGATACCAGCTGCTCAAGGAGCTGGGATTGGAGTTCCCTGACCCGTATGTGCAGGTAGGGCACTCGCTGCTGCGCTGCCATGTGGTCGACAACGCGAAGATGCTGCAGCTGCTGACCGACTCCGGCAAGAAGGCCGGAGCGGACTACCGCTTCGAGACCGAGTTCACCAAGCTCGTGTACGACGGCGCCGGAACGGTTCTGGGCGCCATAGCCCAGAGCGGCTCGAAGGAGATCGCGTTCAAGGCGAAGAAGGCCGTGCTCATGTGCACTGGATCGTTCCTTCGCAACGTGGAACTCGTCGAGGAGTGCGCGATGGGCTTCAGCAAGATACCGCTGTTCACCGGCCAGGGGCTGACGGGACTCGGACATCTGTCGCTCATGAGCCTAGGCGGCGCCATGTGGGGCCGCGAATGCATTTACGCGTGCGAGGGCGATTCTGAGGATGGCAAGGCTTACACGGAGATGTGCCACTTCGGTGCCATCGTGACCGACCTGTCCGGCAATCGGTTCTTCGACGACGGGCAGTATTGGACCAACGCGCGCACGCGCGCCCTGGTTCAAAAGTCGGCTCAGGAAGGCAACGAGAAGTTCCAGACGTGGCAGGTGTTCGACCAGGCGGCCTACGACCGCGCGGTGGAGAACGGACCCAACAACGGCATCTACCCGGAGAACGAGTCGTACTTCATCAAGGCAGACACCATCGAGGAGCTGGCCGAGGCCATCAATGCGCCCGATCTTCCCGCCACGTTAGCCAAGTATAACGAGGACATCGCGAACGGCGGCGACACACTCTTCGGACGCAAGCAATGGAACGGCGCCGGCACGCCTGCACCGGTGGCGCTCGATCAAGCTCCCTTCTACGCGTACGCAAGCTTCCCCCACCTGCTGTACACGCCGTGCACCGGCTTCATGATCAACGGCGATTGCCAGGTGCTCGGGCAGTACGAAGAGCAGCCGATTGGCGGCGGCCGCTTGTTCGCGGCGGGCGAGATCGTCACTCGTTCCATCGTGGGCAACCATTACATGGTGGGCGTGGGCATCGGGTCGTGCACGACGTTGGGAATGGTCATAGGCGAGAAAGCCGCGGCCCTCGACGCCTGGGAGTAATCTTGACAATTCGTAAGGAAGCATTCCCTCCCTCGCGCTTCCTTTGCAACCTTGGCCCGATCCGTCTCGGCGGTCAGGCTCTTCCGATTTGACGGGTGACGGAAAGGGATCCTTTATGGACGCTCTCACGATGTGCGGAGGCGGTTTCGCACGGAACGCGGTGGACGAAGCGGCCGCTGCGTACGGTTTGACGCCTCGCGAGCGAGACGTGCTTGCGCTGCTCTTGCAGGGACGCGACGGGATGGCGATCCACCGGTTGCTGGGTATCTCGTACAACACGGTGAAGACCCACTTGAAACATATATATGGGAAGTGCGGTGTCGCATCGCGACAGCAACTGGTGTCTCTCGTCCATGGGGATTCCGGACTTCTGTCGGCGTAGGCCGTCCGAAACAGAAGGGGGGTTATGCGCTGAGCATTGTCGCGGCGACAGGCGTTACGCATAGAAGCGCAACGTCGGCGCTGCTCATCCAGGGCGCACGCTTTCCGGAGGTGGCGCATGGCCTTGGCAAAGCGCTGCGAGAGGGGCAACCCTGTCCTGTCTGCGTTTCAATCTTGGAGATTCGCTTCTGCAATAGGTGGTGTCGAAGGTTGATTTCGATGAACCTACAAGTTTCTGGCAAATATTTTCCGATGTACTATTGGGCGATGGTAACGTGAAACGTGAGCTGGGGTTTTCTGCACGGTGAGAGCAAACAGAACGGTAAGTTCGTACATCGAAAATCGTACCAGGAGCAGGAGCCATTTCCGAAATTGCAGGAGGCAGGCCAGGTCGTCCACGCTTTTTAAAAGGCCGTAATCTGCCGCGACGCGCCGCCGTCGATCGGCTGCAAGGTATACTGATGATCTGAGGACAACGAGGCGAAAGGCGGTTCCCTATGGAACATGCATGCAAGGTCACGGTGCTCGAGACGAAGGTGTTCCCCGACTTGCAGGAGCGCTACCTCGCCGACCCAAGGTCGGGCGCGTGCCCCTGCTTCCAGCCGGGGCAGGAGTTCCTGTTCGAGCGCAACACCGAGCGCGACGACTTCTGGCATTTCGGGTGCGACCTCACCCCGAAGTTCCCATGCTCAGAGGCATGGGACTGCATCAGCCGCTACATTTACACGGCGCTTCAGGGCGGCTCCGTCATGCGCGGCTGGACGAACGACGAGCGCATGATGATCGCCTGCTGCAACGACGGCACGCGCCCCGTCGTCTTCAAGATCGAGCGCATCGACCGGGAGTGACTGCTTCGCGCGGCGCATCGATGACGGATGCCTCACCGTTCGTCGGCTCTCCTGTGCAAACGAGGTTTGCGGCGCTACGCTCGTTTCCGACCGTATGCAGCGCGAGCTGGAAAGGAGCGTCGACATGCCCGAGATGAACGCGACCGTGCCCGCGACGCTGACGGGCGGGCACGTGTGCCTGGCGGTGTGCGCCGCGCTGTACCTGGCTTGGTGGTGGATGTTCTTCAACCCGGCCCTGCCGAAGGCGACGGGCGCGCTGTACGCGGCGGGCGTGGGGTGCATCGTGGGCGCGGTGCTGTTCGGGATAGCGGCCGTCGTGCTTATCGGTATGGGATTGGGCGCGCTCACGGGCGCATCGGCGGGCAGTGTCGTTCCCGGTTGGGCGTTCGCGGTGGGCGGGGTCGTCGCGTACTTCGCGCTGGCGTACGTCACGACGCGCTTCTTCCAACGGCCCGTGACCATCGAGCTTCTGCTGTTCGTGCTGTGGGCTGCGCTCGAGCTGGCCGTGGTGAACGCGCTTGCGGGTGCCGGCGCGGTGGGGCCAGGGCTCGCCGCGGTGCTCGCCGTGGCCGTCGCGGTGCTGTTTGCCGGTTGCCTCGTGTGCTACGTGCTGTACTTCCGCCTGTCGCCGATGCCCTCGTTCGTGGACGGCGCGTTGCCGCTGGCGGCCGTCGGCGTGCTGGCAGCCGCCATGGCGGCGCTCGTTGCCCGCATGTGAGGCGCTGCAGCATGAAAAGGGGCGCGAGCCGAAGCCCGCGCCCCTCGCGCGAATTCGATGCCGTACGCTACGCGGCAGCCTGCTCGGCTTCCCCTTCGCCCTCGGCTTCGCCGGCATCTTTGCCGGCCGAGCGCGCGAGGATGTTCGCGTACACTGCGCCCGAGATGTTGTGCCACACGCTGAACACGGCGCCAGGCACCGCGGCCAGCGGCATGCTTGCGAAGTGCACGGTGGCAAGCGAGCTGGCGAGTCCGGAGTTCTGCATGCCCACCTCGATGGACAGCGTGCGCATCTGCTCCTTGGTCAGGCGCAGGACGCGTCCGACCAGATACCCGAGCGCGTAGCCCAAAACGTTGTGGAGCATGACCACGAGGATGATGAGCGGCCCTACGGTAAGCAGTTTCGCCTGGTTGGCGGCGACCACGGCCATGATGATGAGGGAGATGCCCACCACCGACACGAGCGGCAAAACGCTCGCGCATGCCGCGGCCACCTTCTCGAAGAAGTAGTTGATGAGAAAGCCCGCCGCAATGGGTACGAGCACCACCTGCACGATGGACAGGAACATTTCGAGAACATCCACGTCCACGGTCTGCCCGGCGAACAGCAGCACCAAAAGCGGCGTGACGACGGGTGCCATGATGGTGGTGCAAGCGGTCATGCCCACCGACAGCGCCACGTCGCCCTTCGCGAGGTAGGTCATGACGTTGGAACTGGTGCCGCCTGGACACGACCCCACGAGGATCACGCCCACGGCCAGCTCGGCGGGCAGCTGGAACACCGCCGTGAGCAGAAACGCCAGCACTGGCATGATGACGAATTGGGACAAGATTCCCACGATGACGGCCTTCGGCTTCGTGAACACCACCTTGAAGTCGGCCAGCTTGAGGGTCATGCCCATGCCGAACATCACGATGCCCAAAAGGATGTTCACATAGCTTGTTTTGACGACGGATGATACGGGGCCGGGAAAGACCAGGGCGACGATCGCGACGGCAAGCGCGATGATCGCCATGTACTTTCCCGTGAAGTCGCTGATCTTGGCGAGCGTCTTCACAGAGGTGCTCCTTTCTCGGGGTTGGTGGAACTGAAGCAGTATACCGCTGCCGCAGACGATAAGCGAGGGTCGAAATCGCAGATGCGAGTGGCTCTCGAACTTGTTCCGCTGCGATTGACGCAGGGCGGCCCTCTTGCCGGCCCGCAGGGCCCGGCCGGCAGCGGGTTGGCGTTGTCGGCTGTCGTGTTGACGCGGCAACGGCCTCTTTGGTACCATGGCCGCCCGGGCTGTGGCGCCCGTCATCCTCTTGAAAGGCCTCTTTCCATGACCGTTCCTCCCAACCGGTAGATCACGCGACTCATCCCGCCTATCCGTCGCCGCGTTCGCGCGCGGCCGCTTCGTGATGGGCTCATCCGGCGGAACGATCGATCAAACGAAGAGGTTTCCTTTATGAAAAAGCTGAACAACGGCGTGGTGCCGCCTGCGCTCGCCTTCCTTATTGCACCTATTCAGAACGCAAAGGAAGGCAGCGAACATTATGAAAACGATACAGTGGCGCGTGGGGGCGACCTCCGCGCCGGCCGCTTTGCGTCCGTGCGGCGCCTGCGGTGCTGAGGCAAGGTTCGAATCGACGGGTCGGTTCCGCGTGAACGCCCAGAAGAAGCGTCTGGACGTATGGCTCATCTACCGGTGCGTCTCGTGCGGCAGCGTGTGGAATTGCGCGGTGGTCAGCCGCGGGCGGCCGGGCGGCGTCGGCCGCGAGCTGCTCGAGCGCTTCATGGGCAACGACCCGGGCTTGGCCCTCGAGTGCGCCCTCGACGCGGGCCTGCTGAAAGGCAACGGCGCGCGGCGGGGTCCGGTGGACTTCGCCGTCGAGGGCGAGCTGCCCGGCGACGAGGACTGCCGGGTGGAGATCCATGCCGAAGGGCTCTCGGGCATCCGGCTCGCCGCGGTGCTGCGTGCCAAGCTGGGCCTTTCGCGCAGCGAGCTCGAGCAGCTCGTGGGGGCAGGCGACGTGGCGTGCGCCGACGGCGCGGACGCGCTCGCTGCCAAGCTGCGGCCGCATCGGGCGGTCATGGTGCGGGCGCGAAGGTGCTGACCCGTTGAAGTGACGGAGGGGCTCGGGCAGGAACCCTCCCCTCTCTTTCCGCTGTCTGGCGGAGAGAGAGGGTGCTTGTCCGCCGATGGGTCGGGATTGGCATGCCGCGAGGCCGTCTTCCGGAGACGGGGCTCAACGACCCCATCCGACGCGGACCCTCGGAAGCCGGCCTTGCGCCCTTGGGGGGGCGGGTGGAGGTCGGCCCCTTGATCGGGGACGAGTCCTCGGGGGTCGGCCTTGCGCTTGTCGAGGGGGCTCGGTTTTCCCGGTCTCCGATCACGTTGGAGCCAGTTGTCGAACATGGCTGTGTCGGAGCCTTCCGTTTCCGAGCCTTCAATTGCACAGTTTTGGCCGCTCTGAAGCTCTTTTCCGCGGCTTGGCGAAAACTTGCTGACGGCGATCAGGGGAAATGCGCGAGGATCGTATCGTTCGGAGGGCGAGGACGCATTCGACCCCTCGAAAATCCTTCACAGCGGCCAAAACGGTGCATCCAAGAGGCCCCAAACCCGAGGAAAGGCTGGCGAGGAGCGGGCCGGCAACCACGCGAGCCGGCGTTCTCCTTGAGACACCCGGTTGCGCGGGTTGCTTGGCGCGCCGATCCCAAGGCGGTTGTGCGTCGGTTCCCGTGCTATCATGGCGGCGAACGTCACGGCGAGGCGAAGGAGCGCATCATGTATGGACTGAAGACTGAGGCCAGCTTCGATTCGGCCCATTTTCTCACCGATTACTACGGCAAGTGCGAGAACCTGCACGGCCACCGTTGGCGCGCGGTGGTGCGCCTTGCGGTGGACGACCTGCAAACCGAGGGCACGATGAAGGGCATGGTGCTCGACTTCGGCGTGTTCAAGCGCGCGGTGCGCGAGCTGGCCGAGGCGCTCGACCACACCTTCCTCGTGGAGGAGGGCTCGCTCGCCCCGGCGACGCTGGCGGCGCTCGAGGCCGAGGGGTTCAGTTTGACCGTGCTGCCCTTCCGCACCACGGCGGAGAACCTGGCACGCTATTTCTGCGACCGCCTGGTGGAGCAGGGCCTTCCCGTGTCCCAGGTGGAGATGTACGAGACTCCGAACAACTGCGCCGTCTACCGTCCGCAGTAGGCGGAGGGCGGCATGGGGAAGCTCGCGCTGTATCGGCAGATCGCTAAGCAGATAGGCGGGCTCATGGTCATGGCCGTCCGCTACGACGGCAAGGAGCCCGACAAGCTGACCGGGGCCTCGCGGGTCGAGTACGCGCTGCCGTTCGAAGGGGCGTGGACCGTGCTCAACGGCGGGGTGGAGGAGGAGACGTCGCATTCGTGGGACGTGCTCACCCAACGCTATGCCTACGACTTTGTGATACTCGATGACGAAGGGCGCAGCTGCCGCCCCGACGCCGATCCGGCCGACCCCGCCTCGTACTATTGCTACGGTCTGCCCGTTCTCGCGCCTGCCGACGGCGTGGTGGTCGAAGCGGGCGCGTCGTGCCCCGACGCGCCGATCGCGCTCGACGGCGCGGTGTGCTGCGGCGGGGACGACATCCGCGGCAACTTCGTGCTCGTCGAGCATGCACACGGCGAGTTCTCGTGCCTGTGCCATCTGATGCCGGGCGGCGTGCTGGTCGAGGCCGGCCAGGAAGTGAGGCGCGGGCAGCGCGTTGGGCTCTGCGGCAGCTCTGGCAACAGCTCCGAGCCGCACCTGCACTTCCATATCCAGAAAGGCCAAAGCTTCTACACCTCGCCCGGCGTGCCGGTGCGGTTCGCGGGCGTCGCGGCCGCTCCCGCGCCGAACTACGAGGCGGCCGATCCCCGTCCGCTGCCGCCGGGGGCCTACGGCGACTTTCCGCCGTTCCTCACGCGCGGCCTGCGCGTTGAGCCCGTGCATGAGAAATCGGCCTGAAAATGCAATGTCGTCGAGTTATGCACCCTTGCGCGAGCCTTAGCGGGGGGATTTTGCTTTGAGAAAAGCGTCGTTGACCGTAAAAGCCCAGGTCGCGATTCGCGCGATTCCTGACTGGATGCGCGGAAAGGGTGCATAACTCGCGTACATTGCAGTTTCAGGGCCGTTCCAGTTACGCAAGGGTGCAAAACTCGAGGACTTTGCGGCAGAACGCGTTCACTCCCAAAAGCTTTGCACGGTGTCGAGGATGTCGGCGGCGGGGAGGAGGGTGGCGTCGGCGATATCGGTGCCCGTCTCGTCGAGGAAGCGCCTGACCAGGTGGTACCCGCACGCGTAACCGGCGCAGTAAGGCACGCCGCGCGTGGGGTAGCCCATGAGCGCGGCCGTCTCGTCGCCGTAGAGGTAGGCGGAAAGCTCGGCCAGGCCTTGCGCCCCCCAAACCTGTGTGCACGAGCGGCTTCACCTGCTCGAGCAGGTCGGGCGTGGTGCGCGCGACCCACGGTCCCGCCAGCTCCTCGCCGAACAGCTCCACGGCGAAGTTCTCGGCCAGCCCCTCGCTCACCAGCATCTCGCCGAGCGTGATGTCGTTTCGCCACCTCACGAACTGGAAGCGCACGTTGTGGTTCGCCTCGTGCGCGAGCGCTGCGGGCAGGCGGCGCATCGTGCGCCCGCCCGGCACGAGCCAGGCGAAGATGCTGCCGGGGATGCCCCCGTCGCCGCAGTAGCTTTCGCTCGCCCGTACCACGGGGTTGTCCGGGTTCGCCAACAGCACGGTGAAGCGGTAGTCCTTCCGCGGAAGTTCGATGCCGCGCTCGCCGAAGCGTGCGAGAGAGCGCTCGACGGCGCGTTGGCATGCGTCCCAGAAGGCGTCGTCGCCGATGAGGCTCACGGCTTCGGCCCAACTGCCGTCCACGCGCATGGGCGGCAGGATGCCGAGCATCTCGCTGGCCATGACCACGTCGTAGCCGCCGGGCTGCGCGGCTTTGAGCGGCACGCAGTAGCAGTCCCACTTCTCCTTGAAGGGGGCCATGAGCTCGTGGCGGTACAGGTCGGCGCGCTTCTCGGGCGGCGCGGCGATCATGGCGCGGTATGCTTGGTCCGAGCGCACGGATCGCACGTCCATGGGGTTCCTTTCTCGCGGGTGCGCGCATTCGTCATCGAGCGCGTGCGCCCATGCTACGGCCTCACGTGGCGTGAGGGTCAAGGAAATTTCCAAAGGTTTTTCCGGTGCGGCCGCACCGATCGCGCCAGGGATTCGTTATAGAGGGCAGAGGAGGTGAAGCGGGACGTGAGAGGCAGGCTGCGGGACGGCGAGGCGTTCGATCGTCTGGTCGAGGAGCATTACGACGATGTGCTGGCGTACTGCCGGCGGCACGCGCCATCGTACGACGAGGCGCCGGACGTAGCGCAGGAGGCGTTTCTGCGCTTCGTGCGCAGCGGGCGCTCGCCGGTCGAGGGCAAGCCGCTCGCGTACCTGCTCACCATCGCGCGCAACCTCTGCATCGACGCATCGCGCGCTAAGCGCCCGCCCGCCGTGCCGCTTGATGTGGACGTGCCCGACCGCTCGCCCGGCGCCGACCCGGCGACCGCGTGCGCGGGCAGCGAGGTGGGCGTGCTGATCGGGGCGCTCGATCCCGAGCTGCGCGAGGTGGTGGAGCTGCGTTTCGACCAGGGCTTCAAGGTGGGCGAGATCGCGCAGGTCCTAGGCGTGTCGCGCTTTGCGGTGAACCGGCGGTTGAACCGGGCGCTGGTGGAGCTCCGGCGCGGATTGGAAGGAAGGAGCGGGGCATGAGTCCAACGAGCAAGAGAGATGTCGGGCGGCTGCTCGGCGCGCACTACCGCGCCGAGCGCGGCGCGCCGGACGCGGCTGCGAAGGCGGCAACCCTCAAGGCCGTGCGCGCGGCGGCGACGGAGCGCCCGGCGGACGCGAGCAGGGATGCGGTCGGTGCGGGCGTGTGCGGTCACGGTGCGACGTTCGCCTCGTTCGTGGCCGTGCAGGCGCGCTTCATCCATCCGCGCGTGTGGGCGGCGCAGCTCGCGCTCGTGGCGGCGATGGCAGCGGCGTGCCTGCTCGCGGGCGATGCGCCGAGCGGCTTCCCGCTCGCGTCGGGCGTGCTGGCGGCGGCGACGGTGCTCGTGGGCCTGCCCGACCTGCTGTCGAGCGCCTCCCACCGCGTGGCCGAGCTCGAGTACGCCTGCCGCTTCGACTGCCGGGCGGTCGCGCTCGCGCGGCTCGTCGTGCTGGGCTGCGCCGACGTGGTGACGGTCACGGCCATCGCGCTCGCCGCGCCGGTCATGCTGGGTACCGACCTGTTCGCCTCGCTCGTGCACGCGTGCGCCCCCTACTTCCTCTCGTGCGCGGGCGCGCTGCTGCTGGTGCGCCGCTGCGCGCCGTCACAGGCGCTTCCACTCGCCTGCGCGTGGACGCTGCTCGTGGCGGCCGCCGCCTACGCGCTGTTCACGCTCGTGCCGCTCGCCTACGCCCAGGGGTCGGCCTGGGCCTGGGCGCTTGTTGCGGCGGGCTCGCTTGTGTGGGCCTTCCGCGAGGCGCGCGCCTGGCTTGGGGGCATAGCGGGCGGCCTGGACATGCTTGCGGCCGCCGTGAACCAACGATGATGAAGGAGCAAACCCTCATGGAACTGACCATTGACCGGCTGAGCAAGCAGTTCGGGTCGAAGATCGCGGTCGACCGCGTGTCGGCGACCCTCGAGCCCGGCGTGTACGGCCTTCTGGGCGCGAACGGCGCGGGCAAGACCACCCTCATGCGCATGGTGTGCGACGTGCTGCGCCCCACCTCCGGCGAGATCCGCTTCGACGGCCGGGACGTGCGCGCGCTCGGCGACGGGTACCGCGCGCGGTTGGGCTACCTGCCGCAGGACTTCGGCTACTACCCCGACTTCACGGCGCTCGACTTCATGTGCTACCTGGCCGCGCTCAAGGGCATCGACCGCCGCGCGGCGCGCCGCCGCTCGCTCGAGCTGCTGGAGACGGTGGGGCTCGCCGACGTGGCGGGCCGCAAGATCCGCACGTTCTCCGGCGGCATGAAGCAGCGCCTCGGCATCGCGCAGGCGGTGCTGAACGACCCGGCCGTCCTCGTGCTCGACGAGCCCACGGCCGGCCTCGACCCGAAGGAGCGCGTGCGGTTCCGCAACCTCATCGCCAGCTTCGCGCAGGACAAGATCGTCATCCTGTCCACGCACATCGTGTCGGACGTGGAGTACATCGCCGACGAGATACTGGTCATGCGCGCGGGCGCGTTCGTCATGCGCGGCGCGCCGACCGAGGTGGTGGCCACCGTGGCGGGGAAGGTGTGGGAGTGCCACGTGGACGCGCGGCAGGCCGACCAGCTTGCGGCCGCGAGCTGCGTGAGCAACGTCCACTACGCCGCCGACGGCCACGCGGTCGTGCGCGTGGTGGCCGACGAGCGCCCGGCGCCCGGCGCGCACCCGCTCGAGCCCACGCTCGAGGATTTGTACCTGTACGTGTTTCGCAACGAGGAGCAAGGGGCCGTGCTGCCCTGACGGACAGCGGAGCATGCTGGCGCTGTGAAGGGTCGTTGTATTCGGTCTCGCTCCTTTCTTGCTTCGTCGTGGCGAAGTTGCGCAAAGCGCGCGCTCGGGCGCGTAGCGCGGCGCAGGGCAAGCCGCCGGCTTGTTCGGCGCGCGCGAAGCGCGCTCGGGCGCGAAACGGGGCGATCCCGGGTACCTCGACGCTTCTCTCTGATTTCCATTCAACTGGCGGGAGAGGGAATGCACCATGTTTGATCTGATGAAGTTCGAGTTCAAGAAGCTGCTTGCGCGGCGCACGTCCCAAGTGGTGAGCGCGGGCATCCTGATACTGCTCTGCGGCATCATGGCGCTCAACGTCGTGCAGACAAAAACGGAATCGAGTCTCGGGGAGGTTCTGGGCGGCACTGCGGCCATCGCCGAGCGCAAAGCGCAGGACGACGCGCACGAAGGCGTGCTGACGGTCGAGCGCGTGCGGGACGAGATTGCCGCCTACCGACAGCTTTCGTTCTCGAAGGTCGACCCCTCCGAAGTGGAGGGCTTGAGCGATTCAGCGGCGTACGAGCTCATGGTCGAGGCGTACGATACGGAGGAGATCGAGACCATCTACGATCCGTACTACGCCTACCTGCTTTCGCCGTGGAAGGCACCCGGGCAGGAGCCGTGCCAAACGGCGGCGCAGGTGGACGATGCGACGGCCGAGGGATTCTACGAAGCCGTCGCCGACGAGCTGCAGCGCGCGCTCGACGACGGCATGGGGGGAACGTGGGAGTATTCCGACGCCGAGCGCGCGTACTGGACGGCGAAGGAGGACGCGGTGTCCGAGCCTTTGTCGTACGGTTACGCCGGTGGTTGGATCGACGTGCTCGATTGCGCGGGCTTCCTCGTGTTTCCCCTCGTCGCCATCTGCGTGGTGCTGACGCCCGTCTTCTCGGGCGAGTACCAGGATCGCACCGACGCCGTGCTGCTCTCGTCGCGTTACGGTCGCTCGAAGCTCGTGGCGGCGAAGGTCGTCGCATCGCTTCTGTTCGCGACCGTCTACTATGCGTTAGCGGTGCTCGTCATCGTGGGCGTTGCGCTCGCGTTCTTCGGGGCCGAGGGCGCAGGCCTGCCGGTTCAGGTGATGTCGCTTGACATGCCCTACGGCCTCACGATGGCAGAGGCGACGTTTCTGACCTTGGGTCTGGGCTTTCTCATGGCGCTCGGCTTCGCTGGTCTCACGCTTCTGCTCTCGTCGAAGCTGCGCTCCCAAGTGGCCGTCTTCGCCGCCTGCGCGGCGCTCGTCTTTTTGACGGGGTTGATCCCTGCGGGTGGCAATGGAGCGCTCCTGCACGCGCTGTGCCTGTTCCCCGTCAACGCGCTCAACGCCCAGACGCTTTTCGCGATGCTCGTTTCGTACCAGGTGGGGCCGTTCGTCGTAGACCTGATAGGCGCGCTTGCATGCCTGTACGCACTCGTCCTGGTCGCATGCGTGCCTATCGCCGCCCTCGCTTTCCGGCGGCATCAGGTGGTGTGAGGGCGGAGCGTGCGGCCGGGCACCCTGGCAGGGCGCCCGGCCGAGAAGGAGGGGTGCTCGGAAAGCGGGGCTAGACGCCCTTTGCGGCGTTCTCGCCGGCAAGCTTGCCAAACGTGAGAGCCGATCCCAGGCTGATGCCGGCGACGGTTACCGGGTATTCGACCAGGAATCGCCCGCCGCCGGTGTTCCCCGCTACATACAGGCCGGGGACGACCTCGTCGTTCTCGTTGAGCGCGTGCATGTCAAGATCGCACTTGATGCCGCCGCAGCATACGAGCATGCCCGCCTGGTCGAACTTCACGCCGTAAAACGGCGGCTTCACCACGGGGAACATGCGGCGCGCATCCTTGCCGAAATCCTCGTCGACCCCTTTGTCGCACAATTCGTTGTACCGCTCCACGGACGCCTTGACCTTGTCGACGGGAAGCTCCATCTTCTCAGCCAGCTCCTCGATGGTGTCGGCTTGGCAGGTGACCCCCGTTTTGCGGAACTCGCTGTCACCGTTGAGGAACACGTCGTCGGTGACGTAGCCGAGGAACACCGACTCCATGACCCAGGGCATCTGCGCAGCCTCCTCGTCGGTGAGGTAGTGGTTCACGTAGCCGTGGCCGGTGCCCTGAACCTCCAGCTGGTCGCGCCAGTTGTCGTCGATGATCTGCCAGGACACGCCTCCGGGTTGGCGGGAGAGCTGGTCGGCGATGTTCTGGCCGGGTATGTCTTCGTTCATGAAGCGGTCGCCTTCGAGGTTGAGCTGCAAGAACGCATCGACACCGAGCGGTCCGCCCATATGATGGGTCATCGGGGCGTAGGGGCCAAGCTCCATGGCCGCTCCCGCCCACATTGCCATGCGGTGCCCGTCGCCGGTGTTGGCCTGGTTCCCTTCGCAGTCTATGCGTGTGTAAGAGCAGTTGAACTGTGCTGCGTGGGGCACGAAATGCCGCATCATCTCCTCGCTGCCTCCGAAATCCCCGCAGCAAAGAACGACCGACTTGCAGTTGAACCTGTAGTAGTCGCCGTTCTTGTCGCGGGCGTAGGCGCCCACGACCGCTCCGGCGTCGTCGGTTATGAGCTGCTCGCCGAACAGTTCGTATTTGAACTCGGCGCCCGCCTCCTGCGCTTTGCGGACGCAGTTCTCAAGAAGCCATTGCGCGCTCGGAAGGGTCATGAGCGTGCCATGGAAATAAGGATAGTATTCGCTGCGGTGGTCGTATCCGTCGAGGGCGGGAAACATTTTCGGGCGGATGAAGTTCTCCTGCGTTGGTTCTGCGATGGAGGATTCGAGCAGTTGGAAATCGGCGCCTTCGACGGCCCAGTCGAACGCCTCGCCAGAGCGTTCGTACCACATGTTGAGCAGTCGCGGGTTCGGTCGGTAGCACATGTCCTTCATGAGCTGCATGACCACCTCGTTCTTCGGCGCCCATTCGATGCCGAGCTGCTTTTGGAGCGCTGAACCGACCACGCCGAAATCCTGGGTGGAGGGAACGAAGCCCACGTCTGTCCCTTTGTCGATGCCGATGACCTTCGCGCCCGCCTCCGCCGCCGCTCGAACGGCCGGGTTTCCAGCCGTGCCCGTTCCGATGACCAGCACGTCGCAATCGTACTCCTCCTTGACGCTCTGCGGCACCGGCGGCTTTTCCAGGAAGCTCGGTTTCGCCGTCATCACGTCGTAGGTTTGTTCCGACGCTTGATCCTCGGCGCCTTTCTTGGATTGCTGCGGCGCGCATCCTGCAAGGGAGGTCGTCCCCAGGGCTCCGAGGGCGCCCGCGCAGGCCGCGCCCGCTAGGAATTGTCGTCGTGAAAGCGGCTTTTTTGCCATGGTGGTTCCCTTTCTCCTTCGTTCGACGGGCGCTCCGATTCGTCGAAGGCCCGTTTGAGCATAGGGCGGCGGCATCCTTGGGGAAAGTGGCAACCGAGGGTGATTCGCGCGAACGGAGGGGGAGTTTTTTACCCCTTTGCCACATGGGTCGACGATGGTACCCTTCTTCTCCGAAGGGAGGGGCATGCAGGATCGCGCTAAGATGATCGGCGGGGCGGCTTTCGTGCAGACGTTGTTCTGGACGTGGTTCTTCTGCTTGCGTTATACGACGGCCCTCGAGTTCGATTTCCGAGAGTGCGCTGCGATGGTGGGCGTTTCCTTCGCGGTGGCGATAGGCATGGCGCTGCGCTCGCGGTTCGGGGGGGGGCGTACGCCCATCGCGTG
>NZ_NFJP01000037.1 GCF_002159915.1 Gordonibacter sp. An230 | reverse complement strand
AGATGTGTTTTAGAGACAGCTCGACGAGAGGGGATGGCCCTCCCGGCCGGCGAGGCGGGAGTCGCCCCCCGCCCCCATAGCGCCGCCGACGAGAGCGAACCTAGTAGAACATGAACACGCTCAGGCCCAGCTCGTAGAAGACCACGCGCAGACAGACGGCACCGACAAGGGCGCAGGCCACGGCGGCCGGACCCCAGAGCCTCCAGGAGCCCGAGCGCCATGCGGCCAGCACGGCCGCAAAGGGCGCTACCCCGCCCAAGGCAACGGCCCCGCCCCACAGCAGGGGCGCTTGGATGGCGGCAACGGAGGCGGCGCCGGCCATGCCCGCCGTTGGACTGGTCGGGTCGAAGTAATAGCCCACGTCGACGAAGGAGCCCGCAGACACCTGTAAGAAGACGGCGAAGGCGGCGATGAGCAGGGCGCCCGCCGCCGCGGCCGCAACGGCCGGCAGCCCCAGCGCCGAGGCGTCGTCGCCGCGCAGCCCCATCACGGCACCGCACATGGCGGGCCCCATGAGCAGGGATGCGCCGACGAGCGAGAGCACCTCAAGCACCGAATCCCATGCGGGACGCGCTGCCATCACGTAAGAATGGGCGCAGACCGCAACCAGCACCACCGAGACGACAACCGCGAGCCAGGCCGCCCACTTCGGCACCGTCCCATCGCCCGAGCGGCGCAGCATCGCAAAGTACGTCACCGCAACCGCCGCGAACACCATAATCACGATGAACTCTTGGGTGATGCCGGACGAGAGGTGACCGAACCCGTTGAAGATACGCTCCCAGTGCTCGAGGTGGAAGAACACCGCAACGCCCGACACGGCCAGCAAAACGACCGATGTCGCCAAAAGCGGCATCTGCGATCGGCGGGCATGCCCGCCGATCGCGAGCGCCCCCTGGGCGCCGAACACGCCAGCCGACCACGCCACCAGCGTGGTGAAGATGATCAAAGGCCACTGCAGCTCCACGTTACTCCCCTCCCATCCATTCGTGGCCGCGCAAGATATACGCAAACGACGGGTTGTTCCCCACGTTCGGCAGATGATGCACGTCGGACTCGTCGAACGGCAGGGCGAACTCGCCGAGCCTGATGCGCTCCCCGCCGTTCTCGGCGCCTTCGAAGCTCTCCAATCCCTGCTCCAGATCGCCGAAGAAGCGCGCCATGCCGCCGCACTGCGACACGCACTGCGGGAGCTCGCCCTGGGCGATCTTCTGCTCGCAGAGGGTGCACTTCTCCACCACGCCCTCCTCCTCGTTGAGGTAGCGCACGTTGTAGGGGCAGGCCATCGCGCAGAACTGGCAGCCGATGCACTTGGACTTGTCGATCTGCACAGTGCCGTCGGCGGCGATGTGGCTCGCCTCGGTGGGGCACACCTTCACGCACTCGGGGTCGGCGCAGTGCTGGCACTGCACGGTGAGGAAATACAGATACGACGACGGATCGCCCGCCCCGCCGATCGGGGCGTTCGGCCCGATGCGCAGCACCTTGTTCCAGAAGCTGCCCACGGGCACGCTGTTCACAGCCTTGCACGCCACCGAGCATGCGAGGCAACCGACGCACCGATTCACATCGGTGACGATAGCGTACTGGGTCATGCCTCACTCCCTTCCCTCGTAGACGGGCAGCCACTCCTTCAAGCGCGGATCGGACGCGTCGTGGATGATCTCGACGCCGTTGTGGCCGCACGGCACCGGGTTGCCGAACGGAGAGTTCTCCGGCGTTGCCTTGTAGATCTTCCCAAGATACGCACGCAGATTCGACGCTCCACAATGGGGATCGCGCGCCCATGGATCGATCAGGTGATTCACTGCACACAGCTCATGCCCGCCGCCGGATTGGTCGAGCTCGGGGAACCACCACTGATGCTCGCAGTTGATCGTCCCCTCCCTGATGCCGTAATACAGATCGGCCACTTCGCGGATCTTCCCGTACGGCGTCTCGATCCACACCCAATCCCCCTGCTCGATGCCGTACCGCTCGGCGTCGATCGGGTTGATCTCCACGCGTGGTGCCGGCCACAGCTCCCGGCACCACGGCAGCTGCCGGTGCTCGGAATGGAAGTACACGGGGATGCGGCGCCCCGTTGTGATGATGAGCGGATACTCGGCGTACATGTCGGGATCGCTCACCGGGCTGTGAGGCGGCTCGGTGTAGGTGGGCAGATTCCACTGGCCATCGGGATGGAACGATTCCATGACCGTCGACCAGATCTCGATCTTCTTGGTGGGCGTATAGAACCCGGGGAGCCAGTCGCCTTGGCTGCCGACGAACCCTCCCGCGTTGCGCGCACGGTTCGCGCCCGTCTCGTAACGGCGATACGTCCCCCACAGCTCGGGCTCGACCTCTTTGCAATCCCACCAGCCATGCTCTTGGAACCGTTCCTCGAACGCCTTCCAACCCTGCGGCTCGAAGCCCGCCACCGCCATGTCGAGCATCTCCTCCACGCTGGGGTATTCCGGAAAGCCGGGAACGATGTTGTATGGAACGCCCTTCTCCTTGTACAGCATCTCGACGATCTCGCCGTCGAACTTCGCCTCGGCGGGCGGCTCGATGCACTTCACCGTGGCGCCCATCGCGCCCGACGCGCCTTGCGACGAGCGCGGGCTCGAAAGCTCCAGGAAGTGAGCCGCAGGCAGCACGATGTCGCAGGTGCCGCCGCCCGGCGTGTGCCACAGGTTCGCCTCCACGTAAAACTCGAGCTTCTTGAGCGCTTCCCACGCCATGCCCGTGTTGCATTGGTTCATGAAGTTGCCCGACGAGTTGAACGCACCCACCACCGGATACGGCTCGCCCGTGAGCACGGCGTTCCACGTGGCGGTCGCATCGGCCCACATGCCCCACCATTGAAGAAGCGGTATGTCGTCGCTGCCGAGCAGCTTCTCCATCTGCCCGGGCGAGAGCATAGGCGCACCGGAGCCATTGTTCGCGAAACCCATCTGGCCACCTTCAATGGGAGCGCGCGTCGACGCCCGCTGGCCGGCCGGCGTGTCGTAGTTGCCGGTGATGGCCGTGAGGTAGTCGAGCGCGCGCACGTTCTGGATGGCGGTGTTGGCGTGCTCGGTGGCCAGCATGTACTGGATGCCGCCGTTGCCGTAACCCGTCTCGGGATGCAGCCGCGTTCCGTACGCAAGCGCGGCCTCGCGTATCTGGTCGGCGGGAACGCCCGTGATCTCGGCGACGGTGTCCGGATCGTATTCGGCCGCGCGTTCGGCGTACAGCTGGAAAACAGGACGGACCACGTGCGCGGTGCCGTCCTTGAGCGTGACCTCGAACTCTCCGAACAGAGCAGGGTCGATCTCCGGGTTAAACGGCGTGGGATCGATGACGAATCCTTGGTGCAGGCCGGGCGCAAGGTTCTCCTGCTGCGCCTCTTTGCCCGCCGTAGGCTTAACCCACTCCTCGCCTTCCCAAAAACCCGTTTCGGCATCGAAGTACGTCAGCTTGTCTGCCAGGTTGTCCCACACCATGAAGCGCTTCGGACTGCCTCCTTCCACCAGGTCGGACTCCTTGAGCAGGCGGGTTCTCAACTCGAACGGCGTCATGACGATGGGCGACGCCTCGGTCCATCCGCTCGGCTTTAAGTCCTCGCACACGAGAAACGGTCCGTTCGTCCACTTCTTCGTGAACAGATCGTCGTACAGCTCGTTCTCGATGATGACGTTCGTCCAAGCCAGCGCCATGGCCCCGTCGGTTCCGGGACGCAAATGCAGCTGGTAGTCGGCCTCCTTGCCCATGTTCGTCTCGCGCGGATCCACGCAGATGTGCGTGCTCGCGCGCGTGGCCACGTCCACCGTGGTGCGGCACGAATCGTCGTAGTTAGACATTTCCGACGCGCCGCCCCACGCCACGTACACGTCCGGATGGGCCACCGTCTCCATCCAGCTGTCAGCGAAGCTCGAGCACATGAGCGTGCCGAAATGGCGCGGCCCCTTGCAGATCTGCCACGCCTGCACGATGTTGGGCGAATCCCACAGGTACATGCCGTTCGACGCCCCGAACATGCACCATACGCGCGAGGTGCCGCACATGCCGAACAGGCTCTCGCCGCCGTACTTGGCCTGCAGCTCGTCAAACTTCGACACGATCGTCGATATCGCCTCGTCCCAGCCGATGCGCACCCAGCCAGGATCGTCGGCATCTTTCGGATTCGTGCGCTTCATCGGATAGTGCAGCCGGTCAGGATGGTACGCAGCCTGCACCGCCGCCTGGGACTTCGTGCAGCAATTCCCCATCGACTGAAAGGCCGTGGGATCGCCCTCCAAACGGATCACGCGCCCGTTCTGCACGACCGCAATCACCCCGCATTCCATCTTGCCACAGCCACGGCACCCGGTGCGGATGCGCTTGACCTCGCCTGTCGCCTCGTTTGCCGCATCGGCCGCGGCAAGGCCCGAAGGCGCAACTGCGGCGGTCGTTGCCGTGGCAGCCGCAAGCCCCATGAACGTTCGGCGCGACATGGTGAGTTTTCCCATGCCCCCTCCTTCCTCTCTGTCTCCCGATGCAGCGCGAGCTCGAATCCCGCTGCCTCCTTCCCGCGCTTGCACCTCCTACGGCTCCAAGTATGAAAGCGCACCGAGGGATGGGGAAATAACGTTTGAGCTCGACCAGGCGAATCGCCATGACGGTTCGTCGAGTCCACATGCCTCGCTGTCATAGGGCTATGCCAAACGGGCATGCTGACGAAGCCATGCGCCCAGCGAACCCGACCGTGATAAAATGCAGAAGGAAGGGGACTCGGAGGAAAAGCCATGAACATCGAGCATGCGAGGGAGTTCCTCGCGCTGGCCCAATGCTTGAACTTCACAGAAGCCGCGTGCGATCTGAACATGACCCAGCCCGCACTCAGCAAGCACCTCGCCGCGCTCGAGCGGGAATTGGGCGCAAAGCTCGTCGAACGCACTCGGAAAAGCATTCAGCTTACGGAGGAAGGGAGGATCTTCTTCGAGACGTGCGGCATCATCGTGAACCAGTATGACAAAATGCAGCTCGCCCTCGATGAGATCAAAACGGCGCGGCCCTTGAGGATAGGAGGGCGGTTCGACGATGCCGACGTTGCCACGCTCATGTCGATGACGGCCATGATGCATCGCAACGCCCATCGCTCATCCCTCGCTTTCGCCCGAAGCGAAGGGCACGATGCGCTCGACGCGCTCGAGCGGGGGGAAATCGACCTGTACATCGATTACGCGAACCCCGCGAGGCTCAAGGAACGAAAGCTCTCCTTTCGGCCATTCGTCTCCAACCCTCTCGTGGCCATCGTCGGATCGGATCACGGGCTTGCGCACCGCGCCCACATCGAATGGGAGGATCTAAGGAACGAGACGCTCGTAAAGTTCGTGAGCGACAAAACGAACCCCGCATGGGAGCAGATCGAAGAGCTGTGCCTCGCCCACGGCTTCGCCCCGAAGACGCGCCCCGTCTCATCCCTCAACGACGTGGAGTTCTTCAGCACCCCTTTGCACGGCAGCGTGCTCATCTGGAAGAGGACGCAAAAGCAGATCGGTCTGCTGCTCGAGACGGGACAGCGAGCATGCGTGCCCCTGGCCAGCGAAGACGCGCGCATCACAGCGTACCTCGTGTTCAGGCCCACCGACGAAGCGCGCCTCGCGAGCCTCTTCGAGGCCATCGATGAGGCGAAAACGCTCATCGAAAAGCGCAAGAGGCGCGAGGACGACCCCCTGTAAGCAGCCAATCGCACGAGGGACGTTGCGCGCAGCGCTCCGGCGTTGACGCCACGGCGCCGGCGCCAACAAAGCATCGAGCGGCGCAAAGCGCATAGCGCACGATTCCAAACGCCATGGGGCTTGCGGCGGCGGCCAAGCGTCCGCAAACGATCAGCCTTGCTCGCGACGGCAGCAGGCGACGGCATTAGCCCATCCGAGTCGGACCCCTACTTATCGCCTTCTCCGTAGCCGCCACCCGCCCCAAGACGCATGCCGCCGCCTTCACCCGCAACCAACACGCCCCGAACAGAGTATCCATGCGAAATCGTCGCGCCGATTCGCTGCGTCGTCGCGATCCTCGCCTCGCGTGAGGCGTTCGCAACGACAAGCCTCCCCCCTCATGCCCATCGGCAGGACGGCAAGCCCCTTTGGCCTGCCCTCGGCATGGTCACCCCGCGCTCCCGATGCCCCCGTTGCAATCGCAGACGTCGTGCGAGCGTCTTTCGTATGCGCGGGCGGCACGTTGTTGGAGACGCTCTCCGACCTGCTCCTCTTCTAATTCGGCATGGAGCTCAGCTTCGCAGCAGCGCACGGCATTGCCCTCGGAGCGACCGCGGGCAACATCCTGGCAACGTTGTTGTTTGGCACGTTCCGCCATGCAGGCCGTTTGAGACCTTCGACAGCGCGCCGCCTGAAAACCCTCAAAAAACGGAAGTTCGAGCCACGGGACAGGCGAGATTGTCTCCAGCTGGCCAAACTGGCCTCTCAGCCGAAAGCTCCCCCTGCATTCCAACATCGGTCGCGTATCGGCGCCCATCGGCAACCCCCGCTTGGCAGGGAAACGCGCGACTTCCAGCCAAGCCGGAATTGGCGCGAAAGCATGACCGCTCGATTTTGAATTGAGCCCCTGTGATCTTGCAAGGCAGAAAACCCTTCGTTGAGCGGAGGGGTCCTCCGCAGCGTCGACAGATTTTGAGCGCCAAGCCGAACCGGCCCGCGCCAACGACGGCGCAACGCAGGCATGCGGAAGAAATGGCAGAGATGTCGCTTTGTGCATAGATTAAAGTGCGTTTCCGCTTTCTATCGAAAGCGTTTTCCCAGTTCGGTCATGTTTGCCTCGATCGCAAAATCCCTCGCTCCCTTCCAAAGCAGCAAAAATCTATGCACAAGATGCGATCTGCGCCACTTCGTGCGATTCCCGTCGCAAAGCCGCGACGATCACGGCCTGATGCGCCATAGCGCAGATCTCGCGGTCAAATCATATGCGGACAAGCCCCAAAAAAGAGCGATCCCAACTCTCCGAATGGCCCCGTCGATCCGGCCCGACCAGCGAGTCGAGCCAGGAAAGGCGCCACCTCCCGGGCAAGAGGCGACCGCATGAGAGGCACCCGGCAGTTTCGACGGTCACTGCCCCACTGCGACAGACGAGCGGCAAGCAACTTCCGCGCACCGCCCCCCAGCTTTGCCGCAGAAAGCGGAGGTCGGAAGCGAAAGGGCTCTTCCCGCATGCGGCGCCGCCGCGTGCCCTACCGCTCGTACACCTGGTCGCAACCTAGCAGGTCGCGCATGGAGTGCCATATCTGATGAGGATTGCCCGGAGGGTTCTTCATGGGCTTCATCTCGTAGCGCTCCTTCGCACCGCTCTGCAGGTCGACCGCGAACACCTCGTCTGAAAGCCACAGCGCGTCCGACGGGCAGATGTCGGTGCAGCAGCGGCACTTCACGCAGAGGCTCGGGCTGTGCTCCACGCCGAACGAGCCGTCAGCCTCCTTGAACTTGGAGATCGCCCCCGTCGGGCAGAACGTCGCGCACATCTGGCACGACGTGCATTCCTCCTGCTCGATGACCACGTGCCCCCACAGGCGCGTGTCGATCATCACATCCTCGGGCTCTCCCAGATCGCGCAGCGATTCGAGCAGCCTCTCGCGTCGGCCGGGCACGAAGTGGGGCAGCGTGCCGTCTTTCATCACCTTCACGTACTTGGGCTCAGGCTGCTCTTGCACGCCGAGCGCCTCCTTCACCGCGAAGTCCGTCGTCACGGCAGCGGCGTTTTTAGCCTCGTGCCTCATCTCCGAGAAGAACCCGCGCTTGCTCGCATCGTAGCCTTTGTCGCCCGCCAAACGCGCGACGGACGGGAACTTCTCCACCACGTCGGCGCGCATCGCCGCATGCCAGGTCTCCAGTAGCGTGTTCGCCGTGCCGCACACGAGCCGCGCCGTCTCCACGCCCACGGCATGCTCGCACTGCTCGCATTTCGCACGCACGAGGCTCACATGCTGCGCATCCGCTGCGGCCAACGAGACCAGCAGGCTCTCCTCCACGCGGCCCAGGCACGTCACGCCCACCACCTTCTCAGGGTCGTAGCGGCCCTTCGCAGCCTCGAGGATCTGCTCGCATGCGATGATCACCTCGCCGTCGGCCTCGGCGCACGCGTTCAGGCACGACTGGAAAAGCTCGGCGTCGTTGGGCCTGAGCGCCTCGAGCGCGCAAGTGGGGCATACGGTGGCGCAGGTGCCGCAGCCTATGCACGCATCCGGCTCGATGACAAGCTCGTTGTCCTCGTAGGAGAGGCATCCCGAAGTGCACGCGTCCGCGCACCTCGCGCATGTGGCGTTGCGATTGCGCACGACGGCGCAGCGGTTCTGATGCACGGCGATGTCCGCGCTTTGCAGCTTTTCAAGAAGTCCGAAGATGCTCGTTACCCCTGACATGTCCACATCCTTTCCCAGGCGCCTTGCGCAAGCGGACGCTACGAAAGAAACGCCGCCGCGCCGGAATCGAACTCGCGCGCACCGCCATCGGCAGCTTCGATGCCCCACACCGTGTAGTCGACGGCGAACCTCGGCTCGGCAACGGAGACGGCATCGACGGCCTCGGCATCGCCGTCCTCGGCCGCATCGGCTTTCGCTGCGGCGGCAGCCTCGAGCTCGGCCGCGGCGGCAGCTCGCTGGCGCTCCAGCGACGCGAGCGAGGGAATTCTCACGCAGGCAGGCGGCTCGTCGCCGAACGCGCCCTCTCCCATAAGGTCGCGCACCCGCTCCATCCAGCCCACCGCCTCTTCGGGAATGGAAGAGTCGTCGGCCGTCTTCACCGCGACAAGCGCGTTGTCGCCGAACTCCAGCTCGATCCATGCGTACTCGAGCACGGGATCGCCCTGCCTGCGGCTCATTTTGGCAGCGGCCACGATGGTGGAGGACACCTTGTAGAACATGTTGCGCAGCCAGGTGGGCATCATCCCCGACCACAGCTCTTCGGCAGCCGGGTCGTTCTTGTCCCAATACGGCCTATGCAAGCGAATGCGGAAGCGCATGATGTTGCGAGCCGGGCCCTCGTCCGGCTCATGCGTCACCACCATCGCCGGCGCGACGTAGGAATACGAGCGTTTGATTCCGGCGATCACCTCGTCGGAGCACGCCCTCTCGTCCAAATTCATCTGCAAAATCAATGAGGGTCGAACCGAAGCGGCCATAGAAGTTCCCTTCCTCCACTCGTTCTCCCCAAACCCCACTGCGCAGTATCGTCCAAGCGCCGCTCCTTGTCAACAAAGCCCATCCTCCGGCCGTCGCCGAAAACCCGCCGGCCCTGCAGGCCGCGCAGCCCCCCCCTGCCGAGCCTTGCAACCGACGCCGACGAAAGATAGGCGCTTGACAGGTTCGCCCCTCGCACCTATCATGCGAAATCGGGGAGTCCGCCGCCATGCAAGAGGCATGGGTCGCGGACGTTGTTTGCAAAAGCGAGAGCCTCAGGGGTGGGGTTCACGATGCTGTGCGCATCGCAACAATGCAAACGATGTCCGACGAGGGGGCGGAGCATGACTCACGATTCCACGAAATTCAGTCTTTCATCCGGCGAGGAGCTTGACGAGTTCGACCCGCTGGCAGACGACTTCGACGATGAAGGCGCGGCCGACGGACTTGCCGCCATGCCAAGTTCCGTAGAAGAAGCGCTCGCGCATGAGAAAGAGGGCGGCGAGCGCTCCGTTCCCGCGGACGAACGTCCGGCCGAGGAGCGCATCGACGATCTGCTCGCATCCATGGCGCCGCAGCGCAAGATCATGCTCTCCGTCTTGGCGCAATGCTCAGAGCCGCGCCCCGTTGCGCAGGTGAACGCGCTTGTCGACGAACTGCAGCAGAACAACTTCTCGGTGTACAGCGCCGCCAACCTGTGCGCCTTGCTGGAGAAAGCGGGGGCGCTCGAGCGCGTCACCGCCGACGGGCAGCCGGCCGACGATGTCGAGGCGGAGCCCCGCACGGTGGTGGTCGACGGCGTCGAGTACCTCGAAGCCGGCGAACCCGTCGAGATATGCTGGCTCGCCACCGATGCCGGGCGCGCCGCGCTCGAGGCCGACAAGCCCCTCGAGCGCCTGCGCGAACTGCTTGATCGGGATGCCGCCTACCAGGTGATCTACAAGCGCATCCTCACGCTGTGCTCAGCCGAGGGCGGCGCGAAGACCCCCGACATCAACGCCGCCGTCGACAACGACCCCCTCGTGCAGAAACCGCGATTCTACGCCCCCCATTTCGTCGACAAGCTCGAGAAGTGCGACGCGCTTTCCTGGCAGAAAGCCTGGGTCGCAACCGAAGTGGGCCGGGCGGGCCTCGAGATGCTCGCCGACGTCGTCGACGAGCACGCGAAAGGTTCGGAAACCTCCGAGGACGCGGATGGGAAGGAGCAGGCATGACCGAATCACGCATCCCCGAAATTACCGAGGCGGCAGAAACCGCCGACGAGGCGACGATGGAAGACCTCGCCCAACTCAACAGGCAGCGAGCTGGAACTTACGGCTTGCTTTCCCGGCTGTACCGCGTCGAGGTCGACGAGGACCTGCTTGAGGAGCTGCGCGCAATGCGCTTCCCCGCCCGCACCGGCCGCGCAGACGTGGATGAAGGATACCGCCTCATCGCGCAGTACCTGAGCAATGTCTGGGCCAATTCCATCACCGACCTGGCCGTCGATTACGCGCGCACCTTCATCGGACACGGCATCGACGCATTTTCGGCCGCCTATCCCTTCGAAAGCGTCTACACCTCCGAGAAGCGCCTGCTCATGCAGGAGGCGCGCGACGAGGTGCTTGCCATCTACCGCGCCGAGGGCCTTGACAAGCAAGACAGCTGGAAGGAGGGCGAGGACCATATCGCTCTCGAACTGGAATTCGAGCAGATCCTCGCCAACCGCACAGTAGAAGCGCTCGAACGAGGCGACGAAGACGGGGCGATCGCGCTGCTCACCACACAGAAGAATTTCCTCGACGACCATCTGGCCGCTTGGGTCCCCATGATGACCGCCGACATGAAGCGGTTCGCGGGCACCGATCTCTATCGGGGCCTCGCGTACCTGACGGAAGGCTTCCTGGCTGCCGACAGGGCGTTTCTCGAAGACATTCTGTCAGAACAGGAATAGAAGAGGAGGGGCAACGTCGAAAAAGCCGCGAAGACCAGGCGCAAGCGAAAGAAGGAGCAATGAAGAACGACGAGACACACACGGATTCGCCCGATGCCCCTGCGGAGCGCGCAGAGGGCAAAACGCGTATCGGCATGACGCGGCGCACGCTTTGCCTGGGCGTGGGCGGCGCAGCGGTGATGCTGGGGCTCGGCGGGCTCAAGTACGCCGGATCGCAGTCGATCATCCGACCGCCGGGCGGGCAAGACGAGGAGCGCCTCGTGTCGGCCTGCATCCGCTGCGAGAAATGCTACGAAATCTGCCCGCGCGACGTCATCGCCCCCGCGCACATCGAAAGCGGCGTGCTGAACATGCGCACGCCCACGTTCGACTTCTCCTCAAACTGGTGCGATTGGTGCACAGAGGAGAACGGCGGCCAACCCTTGTGCGTGAAAGCCTGCCCCACCGAGGCCTTGAAGCTGCCGGACGGAGCCACGGCCGAAGGCACCATCATCGGCAAAGCCGTCATCAACACCGACTGGTGCTTGGCGTACAAGCTGATCGGATGCCGGTTCTGCTACGATGCCTGCCCTTATGACGCCATGCAGCTCGACGAGAACGACCGCCCCGCGGTCCTCACGGACAGATGCAACGGATGCGGCGCGTGCGAGAGCGTGTGCGTGTCGCTGCAGAACGGATCGATCTCCGAAGGCGCGACTGCGCGCGCGATCGTCGTGCATCCGCTCGACGAAGCAGAAGGGTAAGGAATACGCATGAAGATGAACTCGAAAACGCTGCGCATCCTCGTCGCCGCAGCCATCATCATCGTCGTCGCCATCGGGTTCGTCACGAACCTGGGCATAGGCACCATGTCGGCACCGGGGGTCTGGGACATCTCGATCCTCTGCCCGCTCGGCGCGCTTGGCACCATGCTGGCTTCGAAGACGATGGTGCCGCGCGCCGTGATATCCCTCGTGATCGTGGTGCTGCTCATCATCGTGTTCGCACGGGCGTTCTGCGGATGGATGTGCCCCGTGCCGCTCGTGCAGAGGCTGCGCGGGCTCTTCTCGAAAAAGCAGGCGAAGGCCGCACGTACCTCCGATGCCGACGGAAACGGCGCTGCGGGGCCCGACGCCGACGCGCAACCCGAAGCCCCGGCAAAGCCCCTCACCGCGGCCGAGCGCGAAGCGCTCTCCGCATCTTGCGGGACGAGCGGCGCCCAATGCTCCTCCTGCGCCAAGAGGCGGGGCGCGGCCCTCGACGCACGGCACTTCGTGCTAGGCGGCGCGCTCGTCTCAACGTTCGCGTTCGGATTCCCGGTGTTCTGCCTCGTGTGCCCCATCGGATTGACCTTCGCAACCGTTCTCCTGGTCATCAACCTGTTCGCCCACGGAGACGTCACCTGGTCGCTTATCGTGGTGCCGGCGCTGCTCGCCGTCGAGGTGCTCGCGTTCAGGAAATGGTGTCACAAGCTATGCCCGCTCTCGGCGTTCATGAGCCTCGTTGCCAAAGCGAACCGGACGTTCGTGCCCACCATCGATAACGCGAAATGCCTCGAAACGTCGAAGAGCGCAGCATGCGGCCTATGCGGACGCGCGTGCGACGAGGGCATCGATCCGCGCCATCCCCAACTGTCCGAAGCGTCATGGAGCGAATGCACGAAGTGCCGCGCTTGCGTCGACGCGTGCCCCGCAAACGCCATAACCATGCCGCTCCTACCAAAGAAACGCCTCGGCAAGCCCGAATCCCCAGCTGCGTCCGTCGACTCCGAAACGGAAGCAGCGAAACCGTAGGCCCCTCCCCCTGCCCGCGGCCGCGGCTGCAGCGACCGCGGGCATCCACCCGCTCGTGAGACCGAGCGGCTCCCGGCGGAAGGCGGCTTGGCAAGGGCTTGGGGGCAAGCCGCCTTCCGCCGGGAGGCGGCACCTCCTCCCCTCCCTCCCCAAAACAGGAGGCGTCGCCTTCCGCACAGGCGCGCACCCGCTTCCGAGCACCCGACCGGAAAGGACCGTCCTTATGGCACACGAACCCAACGCGCCCGAAGCCGTCCGGATTGTCGGCGGCGTCGGCACCGGGAAAACCGAGCGTCTCGTTGAAAGAGCTTCCCGCCTCGCCTCGACCGACGGCCCGCGCAGCGTCGTCGCGTTCTGCGCCACGCCGCTTTCGGCTCGAGCATTCGCTGCGCGGCTGCGCGAGCGCCTCGGCGATGCCGCCGACGAAGTGCGCATCACCACCCCGCGCGCGTTCGCGCTCGAAGTGCTGGGGGACGAAAAGGCGCGAAACCTCACGGGCCGCGACCCCCGCCTGCTGACCGCAGTAGAGGAGAAGTTTCTCGTCGAAGACTTGAAAGTGAGCGGTATCAGGCCGAAACGCCTGCGCGAGATGCTCAAATTCTTCTACCGCTCATGGACCGAGCTTTCCGACGACGATCCCGATTGGCTCCTCCCCGGCGAGGAAACCGAGCTCCACGGCCTGCTCAAGGAGAGCCTGGGCTTCATGCGCGCCGTCATAGAGCCCGAGGCCGCCAACCTCGCCGTCAACTATCTTCGCTCATGCGACGCCGCACGCTCAGCGCACCTTTTCGCGCACGTCGTCGTCGACGACCACCAATGCCTCAACCGCGCCTCTCAGCTGCTGGCCGAGCTGGTCGCCGACACGTCCATCGCCGTAGCGGGAAATCCCGACGCATGCGTGCAGGTGTTCGACTCCTACCCCTACGCAACCGGTCTCGACGAGTTCGCCGACCGCCATCCGAATGCAAGCCTCGTGCAACTCGACGCGTGCCTTCGCAGCAAAGCGACGGCCCGCGCTGCGGCGAACATGCTGGCCGATCCCGCGTTCGAAGGTCGCGCGCTTGCCGTTTCGGACACAAGCGGCGAAGGCAGAATCGACGTTCTGGCCAGCAACGACCCTGCTGACGAGTTCGCGCGCGCGGCCGCCTACCTGGCAGACGCGGCACGTGCAGGCGCATCGACATCCCGCATGGCGGTTGCGGTGCCGAACGATGTATGGGCGCGCAACATGGTTGCCGCGCTCGAAGCGCGCGGGATGCGCGCCGAAGCGTTGCCGACTCGGCAGCCCTTGAAGGGCGACGTGCGCGACCTTTCCCGCTGCGCGCCCGCGCGCATGCTGACGGCCCTCGCCCTCGTCGCCGACTCGCATGACGCCACGGCCTGGCGCTGCTGGTGCGGTTTCGGCGATCACCTGTTGAACAGCAGCGCGTTCGCCAGCCTCCGCGGACAAGGGCTCCCCCTTGCCGACGCCCTCGCCCGTACGGCAGCCGGCTTCGAAGCCGAAAACGCGCGGAACGACGATGCGGGAAGAGAAGGGCGCGCGCAGACGGCGGGCATCGTGGGAGCGCAACGCGTCGTCTCCGCATACCACTCGGGCCTTTTCCTCATCTCCCGCATCGAGCAACGCGAAAGACGCGGGAAGCTGGAGGGGCGGGCGCTGCTTGACGAGATCGCACGCCTGGTCACCGATGGAGCCGCCACTGCCGCGCCAGACGTCGTGACGCGGCTCTGCCTCGCAGACGACCGCACATCCGACAACGCGAACGACGCCTCGTCCATGGTCCGCCGAGCGAGGGAGCGCCTGTGCGCCCCCATCCTCGCCGACGAGAGCGCCGTCGCCGTCGTCCCGTACGATCTGACCGTCGGACTCTCGCCTGAAACGCTCGTGATCGTCGGATTCGTGAACGGGTTCATCCCTTGCCGAGACTACTTCGACACCACGGTCACAACCCTCGACAAGCAGAAGAAGATGCACGCCGTGGACGCGCGGCGCGTCTATGCGCTCGTCGGAAAGGCCGAGCGCACCCTCGCGCTTTCGCACTTCTCTTCCATCGACCTCGAGTCCGCAGGAGCCCTCAAGCTCAAAATCGACCGCATCAAGTTGCGCGACGGCGTGCGCACGTGCTCCATCGCCCCGAGCGACTTTCTGTCCGCGATCGTCGGCGAGGCGTGAGAACGAGGAGGCGAGAGGGCGGAATCGACGCCCCGCTCGGAAGGCATCGGGGCATGATCGTCAGACGGGCGGGGGACGGGGCGCTTGCCCCGCCCCCCGCCCGTCCGCCCGACCCTTCGCCGCCCTGCCGACCCCGCAAAGGGGCCGCCGCCCCCGGAAGGGAGGGGACGACGGCCTCGCAGAGAAAGCCCGGAGTTGCCGGAGCGACGTCCGGAACGGAACGGCCTAGATATCGAGGCTGGGTATCTTCGCGTCGGCATCGCCGCCGGCGGCGTTGATGCCCGCGATGCGGCCGAACGTCACGCAGCGGCCGTGGCCGATGCCCGGCACGTAGGTGGGATAGTCGCCCGCGCCGAAGAACTCGCCGGCGGCCGAGCCGCACACGTACAGGCCCTCGATGGGCTGGTCCTCGGCGTCGAGCACCTGGCAGTCGACGTTCTGACGCAAACCGCCGCACATGGTGAGCAAGCTCGCCACCAGCTTGCCAGCGTAAAACGGCGGATCCTGCACCTTGCCCATGACCTCGGGGCGCTTGCCGAAGTCGAGGTCCTTGCCCAGATCGCACAGCTCGTTGTAGCGCTCGACCGTGGCCACGAGGTTCTCGGGCGGCACGCCCATCTTCTCAGCCAGCTCCTCGAGCGTGTCCGCCTCGACCGTCTGGCCGCTCTCCAGCTCGCCTTCCAGCACCTTCTTCTGCGCCTCCAAGTTGTACTCGCCGCCCACGGGCTGGGTGAGCTGGCCCCACTGCAGGCCGCCGCCCAAACCGGCGTCCATCTGGGCCTTCACCTGCTCCAGGCCATGGGAGTCGTAGATGGTCCAGGCGTCCTTCTTCGTCTGGAGGGCCTTCGTCACGCTCTTGGACTGGGTGTTCACGTCCTCGTTCTTGAAGCGCTTGCCCTCCCAGTTCACGTGCAAAAAGCCGTAGCTGGCCGCGCCGAAGTCCAGGTGCATGACCGCCGCGTGCGGCTCGGACTTCTGCATGGCGCCGCCGACCCAGATGGCCTGCTTGTGCATGTCGCCGGTGTCGCAGTCGGGCGGATTGTAGAAACGGCCGTCCATGGCGTAGGCCGTCATGGGCGAGTAGTACTGGAACATCTCGTTGTCGGCCGCGTAGTCGCCGGATGCGATGATGACCGACTTGGCGTTGATCTGCGTGTACTCGTCCTTGCCGGTGGATACGACAGCGCCCGTCACGGGGCCGTCGCCCTCGCGCACGAGCTGCTCGCTCTTCGTCTCCCAGCGGATCTCGCCGCCCATGTCGGCGATGGTTTCGTACAGCGCCGGCACCAGCACCGCGTTGCCGTACACGTCGCCCACGCCGGAGCCCTGGTAGAACGTGAAGTTCACAGTCTCCTCGTACTTATCGGCCTGGTAGAAGATGTGCGTGACCGGGTACTCGGTGTAGTCGGGGCCCTTGTAGTAGCCGTCCCACAGAAGCGCCTCGAGGCCCTTCTTCGTGGCCAGGTCGTAGAGCCAGTCGAAGCACGCGCCGCTCTTGTGCGCGAACTCCCACAGCAGGGGCTCCTTCACGCGGCCCTGCGCCCAGTTGATCCAGCGGCGCACCACGTTGTTGTAGTCGGGCTCCTCCACCAGGCCCTCGCCCGCCAGCTTCTGCTGGACCTTGGTATGGAAGCCGGCGATGTGCACGCCGCGCGCGACCACCGTTTCGGGGTTCTTGTCGATGGTGATGACCTTCGCGCCCTCTTCGAGCGCTGCAATGGTGGCGCAGCAACCGCCGAGGCCCGCGCCAACAACCAACACGTCGCACTCTTCCGTGCCCGTGATCTTGTCGGCCGGGATGGCCTCGGGAGCGATCTCCCAGCTGTGCAGGCCCGCAACGTCGGGGCCAGCCGACGCACCGCTGTCGGCCATGGGCGCCCCGCCCGCAGCGCCGTCCGCCGAGGACGCCGTGCCCGCCTCGCCGGCGCTCCGCGGCGCGCAGCCCGCCAACCCGGCAACCGCCGCGCCCGCAAGCGCCGTTCCGCCCAAACCCAAAAACGCTCTGCGCGAAAGACCCTGTTTCTTCTGCTCTTCCATGGTCCCCTCCTCCGTTGTTCGCTCTTCGCGACCCTTGCTGCCGCGCCGCAACGACCATACGCCCAATCGCGCAGGCCATCATCCCGTCAGCCGGGGGAACTTCCCCTCCCCTTCGGATTTCCCCCTAGCCGGGGGATGGTTTTGCTCAGAAGGGGCGGCAAAAGGTGATGTCCTCGCGTATAATCTCCGACGGGGATCGCCATGGGATGCGCCCATCCGCGCACGACGCGCGTTTCGGACGCTCGACGCATGCAGGGGAGGAAGCGGATGACACCATCGTTGCGCAAGGAGCTGTGGCGCACGCCCGACTTGTTGGGGTTCGCGGCGCATTGGACGTGGATCTGGTGCGTGTTCTGGAGCGCGCTGTTCTACGACGAGGGAACCTCGCTCAGTTTCGCGTCCACCGCCGACGCCTCGGCCGGGCTTGCGGGCATCGCGCTCGAGCCTCTATGGGTGACGTCGCTTCTGGCGAACGTCGTGACCATCGCGTTTTTGCTGCTGCTTTCCTATGTGAGGAACCCGCTTTCGGACGTGAAGGCCTTGCCGCCGCTGGCCGCCGTGCTCACCGCGCTGGGCACCGTGGCCGTATCGCACCCGGCGCTCGTCGCGGTGGGCGGCGGGGCGTCGGCCGTCTATCTCGCAGGATCGCTTCTGACCGGCGTCGGCAGCGGCATCGTCGTGGTGCTGTGGGCCGAGCTGCTGGCTTCGCTGGGGTCGCAGCGCACGGTGCGCTACAACGTGGCCTCGCTGCTCATAGCCGCGGCGGCGTACCTGCTCGTGCGGCTGCTACCCGTCGATGCGGCACAGCTCGCAGTGGCGCTGCTTCCCCTCGTCAGCATGGGCTGCTTCGTCCATTTCAAACGCAGCGTCCCGCGACCGCCGCGGGCGCTGCGCAACGTGCGCGTGCAGGAGAAGCCGCCCGTGCGCATGATGGTCATCGCCGTGTTCTTCGGGGTGTCGTTCGGCGCGATGAAGGGACTCGTCGCGCCGGTGGGCGACAACTGGATCGGCGTGCGCGACCAGCTGAACATCATCGCCATAGCGGGCGGCGCGCTTGCCGTGTTCGTCACGATGAGCGTGTACAAGATGGACTTCGACCACCTGACGTACCAGATCGCGCTGCCGCTCATGGCGGCCGGGTTCCTGTTCCTGCCGCTGCACGAGCCGTGGAACGTCATCGGCACCGCGGTGCACCAGTTCGGCTACCAGTACTTCTACATCGTGCTGTGGGCGCTGTGGCCCGTGCTCGCCTCGCGCGGCGACGTGCCGACCGGCTGGGTGGTGGGCTGGGGCCTGCTGTGCATCCAGCTGGGGCAGTTCGTCGGATCGGTGGCGGCCGCGCTCGCGCTCACCGTGGTGCACAGCGACCTCGGGCTGGCCATGCTGTCGGCCGGCATCGTGTTCGTCATCCTCATCATCGCGCTGTTCGCCATGGGAGGCGGATCGGCGAGCACCGGCTGGGGGTTCGTGAAGCCCATGGAGGAGGCCGACGCCGCATCCGACTTCGAGAAGGCGGGCACGCGCCTGGCGCGGCGCTGCCGCCTGTCTCCGCGCGAGATCGAGGTGTTCTTCCTGCTGGCGAAGGGGCGCAACCGCGCCTACATCCGCGAGGAGCTGGTCATCGGCGACGAGACGGTGAAAAGCCACGTCAAGAGCATTTACCGCAAAACCGAGGTGCATTCGCAGCAGGAGTTGATCGATCTGTTGGAGCGGGAGAGCGGCGAGAGGTAGCTTTGACAAAAGAGCTAGTGCCGTTCGGGAAAATTCTGCACCATTTCGTAGACATTCTCCCATTAGAGGAGGCCGCGCTCAGGCCAGGCAGCAGCCGCATTCAACCAGTGCGGCGTACGCTTCGTGAACGAACCGGGGCAAGGGAAAAACGATGTGGACATCGGGCAAGCACTCAGCATCGCGGACGGCATCGGGCTCGACCTTGCCGCGATCAAAAGGGGCTTGCATGAACGCCCTCGACGTCTTCCGCTTCTTCAGCGGCGAATTCGAGAACGCTGGCACCCTCAAGCGCATGGGGCAAGAGGCGGCGCTCTCGCACGATCAGCAGTACCTGGCGGACGTTCGCCCCGATCCCCGTCGCTTCGCTTCCGCTAAGAAGCAGGTCTTTCGATGGCACGAACTCAAGGGGCTTTAAGGGCATCGTCCCCCGAGGGACGTACGCACCAGGAGATCTCGCATCACCTGAGAGCACCGCTTTCCGAACGGCTCAGCATGCCTGCGAGACTCAGCTGCGAATACATCGGCACGTTTACGCTCCACACTCCGGGCGCGAACCTCGATGATTTCGCTGTATACGAGCCTTTCGCATGCAGATGGTTCGAGGAACCGTTGCCGCCTAGACTTGCACCTCCACCCCAGAAGCAGAGCAAGCCAGGCTCCCACTTGTCGACGCGCAAACAAAGATAAAAGTACGCCATGCAGAAAACAACCCTTGCGACAACTGGCTGGCACCGCTTGGTATCGCCCTGTCGACCCACATAACGAAGATTCCCAACGAAAGTCGCCCGCACCCCGTCGTTAACAAGCGTTTACGCATGGAGACGGCAAGCGACGCGGATCGGGCATCGCGCAGATCCTCGCCGTCCCCGGAAAGAGCCCTTTCTTGCCACTCGGCAGCTCGACCGCATGCTCGTCGATGGTGAGAGCACGCCCGTCCGCCTGCGTTAAGAAAGCTTCTGACAAGCTGCCGGATTCCCCTCGCACAACAAATGCGAGCTCCATCTCACCAGCGACTACATCACAATCGCCAGCCACGTTTTGAGCCGCTGTTCGTCCCGTCCCATTCGCAACAAGGCAATGCTCGCGCACCGGATTGTCCTGAATCTCACCATCGGCACCTGCGGCAACCATCTGAAGAACTATTCGCCGATTTATTCCCCGATTGGAATAAACACGACCTAGCACTGATGCACGACTTCGCGTCCGTCGCTGCCCTAGAGCAGTCGTGAGTTATGGGCACATCCATCGACGACACCCGCAACCGCAGCGAAATCACGCGCGAAGGCCGACGCCTGTTCGCCGAGGATCCGAAGAAGCCCGAAAACATCATCCCCGACGCGCTCAACAACCTAAGCGAAGCAGCTCCCCAAACACTGCGTTCGAGAATAGCGGAAGAACAAACGCCGCACAATCATGAAACGACCGAGCCCATCATGACAACGTGCATTTCAAGACGTCGAGTTGGCATGCGAGCGAAACAGAAAAAGGGGATCCCTTTCGCACGCGACAAGCCGACGCGACCAGGCCAGGCATGCCCTGACTGCCCAGCCATCGTCCCTCACCCTCAAAAGGGTAGCCGCCAGCAGCATTTTCCCACTCTCATGGCGATGCCAGATCCGTCGATGAAGCGCACAATGACCCTGCTTCGCGCATGAGGCACGAAGCATGCCACCCGCATACGGCATATCGCCATCGCAAGGAGGAGTCATGGAAGAGTTGTCTCGGAGGAGCTTCCTCAAAGGGTCGATTATCGCAGGAGGGGCTTTAGCAGGAATGGGGATCGCAGGATGCGCGCCAAAAGAGCCATCGTCGGCAGAAAACAATGAGCGGGCTTCAATCGGATCCCTGCCGGAAGCATGGGATGCTGAAGCCGACGTGGTTGTGCTCGGCGCAGGAGGAACCGGGCTTTCCGCCGCATGCGCTGCAGCCAAAGCCGGAGCATCGGTGCTCGTGTACGAGGCCGATGCGAAAGCGGGGGGCACAACTGCGCTCTCCGGCGGCGTCATCCAAGCCGCCGGCACCACCGCCCAAAAGCGACTCACCAACTTTCAAGACGACACGCCTGAAAAGCATGCGCAGTGCTATATCGAACAGGCCGAGGGTCGCGCCGATGAGGAGCTCGTCACAGCAGTATGCTTCCGAGCCCCCGAACTTATCGACTGGCTAGAAAGCATCGGGCTTGTCTGGAAGCGCGTGTACGGCAATTGCCATGTCCCCTATGTGACCGAAGGATTGCATGCGGACCGCATCCATGTGTACGAGGGAGGCGGCGAAGGCGGTCAAGGTGGCGTGCTCACCGACACCGAGTTCGCTGAAGCGGAACGACTTGGCGCACAGTTCAATTTCAAGTGCACAGCCCGACACCTCGTATACGATGCCGAAAAGGGCGTGGTGGGCGTCCAGATCGAAGATGGACAGAAAACGATCAACGTGAAAGCCCTCAAGGGGGTCGTGCTTGCGCTTGGAGGCATGGATCGTAACGAAGAGCTCGCCCTCGCGTTCAACGCTCAACAATACTGGGACCTCACCACGCAGAAGTCCTACATCTCTGAGCTCGCCCAAGGGGACGGCATTCGCATGGGGCTCGAAGTGAACGCCGCGCTTTCCACCTGCGGCGGAACCATCGACTACGACATGGCAACCGGTCAGGCAACCGACAACACCCGCGCCCAGATGCCCTGCCTCATGGTGAACGGCATCGGACGCCGCTTTGTTTGCGAAGACGCCACATACGCATACCAGTACCGGGCCATCTTCCAAAACGAGATGCAGTTCAACAAGCCCACCTGGATGATCATGGACCAAAATATGGTGGAGCAAGGTGTCGGCCCGTGGGCGGCCGACCCCGATGCCGCCGCATCCGAAGGAGATCTAATCAAAGCCGACACGCTTGAAGAGCTCGCCGAGAAAATCGACGTCCCAGCGACCTTGCTCTCAGACACGCTCCAGACATGGAACGCCTTCATCGCCGAAACCGGAGAGGACATTGAATTCCATCGCAACACCCAGCTGATCCCACTTGACAAGCCCCCTTACTACGCGCATCAAAACGTCTCCGCTAACCTGGGCAGCCTCGGAGGCCTTAAGATCAACGTGAACTGTGAAGTCATAGACAACAACGGGAACGTCATCCCGCATCTGTACGCAGGCGGCATGAATTCCGGGGGATGGTACGGAACCTATTATCCCGGATCAGGCACCTCGCTCACCGGCGGCCTTGTCCTCGGGCACATCGCTGGCGAGAACGCCGCAGCGGCCCAAGCTTGGGCGTAGCCTCAATCGCCATCCACGCTTAGGAGGGGCCGCCCCTCCTAAGCGTGCGGGAGCTTCGGCCGTACCAGCGAGATCGTCCCTGCACGCAAATACGTTTGCGGTATCCTACTCGCAACGTCAAACGGAGGGCAAAGGGAAGGGGACCCTATGGAACCGACGGAGCTGGGAACTAGCCGATCTTGGATCGAAACCGCGCAACGCGAGCTCTTTCTCGGATGGCAGCGTTGGACCAGTTTTGCCTGCATATGGGCATGGTCTTGCTTAGCTGGAATGCTTTCGCTTCAAAACGACGGGATGCGCGCACTACCCGCCGCTTTGGGTGGCGCGAATGGAATCACGCTGATCGCTTGCGTGGTTGGGCTCTCCATCGCACTTGCGATGTCGCGACGCCTTGCAAAAACCATCGACTCCCGCTTGTACCTAGGGATCGCCGAATCGCTGGCAATCATGGGATCTGCCCTCATCGCCACTGGGACGCTCACGCACAGTGCCATCCTCCATGGCGCAGGCGCAAGCGCGGGCGGCATCGCCATCGGCCTGCTGAAGATCGCGTGGGGAGAAATGTATTCACGCATGACGCTGCGCGCCGGGCTCGCTTCCATGGGATACTCCCTTATCTCATCGAGCACGCTGGTTCTACTCGCTTGCGATATCGGCACCGTCGGACTCTGTATCTTGCTCCTCTTCTGTGCGATTCCGCTCGCCCCTCTCGCCTTCCACGGAGCGCGCAAACTCTCCGAAGCCCCCGAAAAGCCGAGACACGCCCTGCGCGCAGTGCGCTTCTCCGCGTCTTTGCTCGTCCTACCCGTTCTCGTGGGGTTTTCGTACGGAGCATCCAAAATGGTCGTGACGCAACTTGGAGAAGGATACGGGAGCGCGGATTGGATCGGAGCGATCGGCACACACGCAAGCCTCGTCGCAGGCATCGCAACGTTTGCGTTCTCGTTCATGCTCGGCAGGCGCATCACCGCCGCGCAGATCTACTCCACGTCTCTCGTACTTGTGGTTGCCGGGCTTTTGCTCATCATGTCACAAACGACATCACGACAACTGTCATTTTTCGCAAGCAGCGTAGGATTTTCCCTCTTCTACTTTTTCATGGTCGTGTACTGGGGGGACCTTGCTTACAGAACCGGCATGCCGATCGTCTACATCTATACGATCGGCTATTTGGCTATGCAAGCCTCCCAGTTGGCAGGCATCTTGGTCGCAAGCGGGTTCGATGCAAGCCCGCTGCGCAATGGCGGCATGATCGTACCGCTTGCGCTCGTCCTTGCGTTTTTCGCCGCAGCTCTTTTGCTGTTCGGCAGCTCTCGATCACCCCTTCGCCAATGGCTCGTGGCAGACGAGGAAACGCTCGAAACGAACGACAACGTGCCCCTCGCATGCGCCGAGTTGTCAAAGCGAGGAGGACTCTCCCCGCGAGAACAAGAGGTGCTTTCCATTCTCGCACGCGGAAGAAACGCACCTTACGTGGCGAAAACGCTGTGCATAGCACCCGACACGGCGAAAACACACATCAAGAGCATTTACCGAAAGCTCGATGTGCACGCTCAGCAAGATCTCTTGGACAAGATCGACACTATCGCTTCTCGCATGCCGTAAACGCCCGCCGCACCGCAGGAGGGGCGCCAACGCCCCTCCCCGTGCGTACATCGTGGCAGAACGACCGCTCGATTCGTCAGTCGACCACCCTGCCACGCCCTTCGTCAAACCGAGAGATGAAGCTCTCCACAGCCTCCAAGTATTCTTCTGTATGAGTGGCATTGCCGATATGAGCGCACCCTGCACGAGCGTCCACTCGCAGCCGGAAATGAGATCGTAACCCTCCTTCGCCACAAGCAGCGTCGCCTCGTCGTTCGTGCCGGACAGCATGAGCGTGGGCACCCTGATCTTGTGCAGATCGGCGCGGATACCGAAGTCCTTCATCTTGTCGGTCACCACGAACTCGCTTGCGCCCTGCATGACGTAGTAGCACTCGCCCACCATTTCTGGGCTCATCGCCAGTTGGACGTAATCGGGCCACGGGTCGCATCCCACCACGTGGCGACGATAATACTCGCTGTAAGCAGCCTTCGCCGCGGGCGTCTCGTAATCACCCGTGCGCTCAGCCTCGGCAATGGCCCTCTGCATGTCGATCAGCAAATATCCGATCAAGCGATTCGCTTCGGAAAGCTAGGTGGCGATGTTCACAGGCGATCCGTTCACCACCATCGAGTTCACACCTGCGTCGTTTTTGATCATGCACATCATGGCCAGCATGCCGCCCCATGAGTTTCCGAACAGGTGAATATCATCGAGGTCGAGCGCCTCGCGCACCGTGTAAAACTCGTCGATCCACAAGTCGTACGTATAGAAATCGTCTTCCTGATGCGGGATCTTCGACGCCCCGCAGCCGATCTGATCGTAGAAGACAATCTGGCGACCGTAAAGATCGGCCATGTCGCGGTAATTTTGGAGGTAGTTGTGCGTATCACCGGGACCATCGCGCAAAATGAGCAGCGGCTTCTTCCCAAGCGTACGCTCGCCGTAGATCTCGTAGTAAGTTTTGAACCCTACATAGTCCACGTATCCCGATGTCATCTTCGCCGTTGCCGCAACCTCCCGCCCTTCGAACCGCGTCTAAAGCAAAAGAACGACCGTGTCCGATTATATGCTCGCGCCCACCGACGCACATCAGGATCCGGACGCGCGAGCCCGAAAGACTCCGCGCGCACAAAGCCCTCTTCCCCCACTTGCGTCTGTGATTAAGGGCTCGATGCGAGCGAAAGGCGGCGGAGGAGAAACCGCCTTCCTGCGCATCGGCGCAACCAGCCCCTCCCCGCATCTCCCCCCTCCTTCGCAAGGCAAAGCGACCCACACCCGACAAGAGTGAAGATGCACTATTTCGAAAAAGCCCTCTACGCTCCCAGCATGATCCTGATGATCTCATCGTTGGTGGCGCGCATGCCGTCGCGGCCGAGGCGGGCGATGGAGTCGATGGTGTTCTCCACGCCCTTCTTCACGATGCCGTCGCCGCCGTAGAACTGCTGGCCGTCGCGGTACATCACGTAACCGAGGATGCCGGCGTTCACCGAGAAGGCTATCTTGCCGGCGCACGAGGGCTTCGCGCCGTCGCACACCATGCCGGCCACGATGGAGAGCGCGTTCACCACGGCGTGGCAGGCCTCCTTGTAGCCGCCGCCATCCAGGTACGCGATGCCCGCGCCCGCCGCCGCGCCCGCGCACACCGCGCCGCAAAAGGCTGACAGGCGCCCGATGCCCGTCTTCTGGTGGATGGCCACCAGGTTCGAGAGCACGAGCGCCCGGTAGAGCTGCTCGTCGCTCGACCCCAGCTCGCGCGCGTACACGATGAGCGGCACCGACACGGCGATGCCCTGGTTGCCGCTGCCCGAGTTGATGACCACCGGCAGCTCGCAGCCGCTCATGCGCGCGTCCGACGCCGCGGCGGCGCAGGCGCAGGCGCGCACTTTCACGTCGTCGCCGTAAGCGCCCAGCATGACGCTGCCGATGTTCGCGCCCCAATCGCCGGCCAGCCCCTCGTCGGCAACCGCCGCGTTGCAGGCGACCTGCCGCTCCAGCAGCCCGCGCACGTCGTCCAGGTCCACCGTCATGGCGAAGTCCCAGATGCCGGCCATCGAGAGCACGCCGCGGTCGGTCATGCCCTCGGCCTCGCCGCCCTCGGAGGCAGGAGCGGCGTCGCGCAGCACCTCGCCGTCGCGCTCCTCGCGCACGATGTTCGTGTGGAAGTCGGCGATGCGCACGAGCGCGCTGCGCGCCGGGGCGCCCGCATCCGCCGCGCCGGGGCGCACGACGGCGCCCTCCGCCGCGGCCCCCGCCCCCTCGGCATCCTCCGCGAACACCTGCACGACGATGTCGAAGTCGAGGTCCGAGTCCGCGCGCTCAACCGCGATGGGCGTGCCTTCCAGGTAGGCGACGATCTTCCCCACGTCGGCCGGCGACACGTCGGCAATCACTTCCAGACTGCGGTCGGCCTCCCCCGCCACGATGCCGGCCACCGCCGCGGCCTCGATGCCCTTGAGGCCGCCCGTGTGGGGCACCACCACGCTCTTCGCGTTCTTGATGATGCTGCCGCTGGCCGCCACCTGCACGCGGGCGGGTTCGGCGCCCAGCAGCTCGCGCGCCCGCGCCGCCGCCAGCGCGATGGCGATGGGCTCCGTGCATCCCATCGCCGCCACCAGTTCCTCTTCGAGGATGGACACATAGCGCCCGTACCGTTCGTCCGTTCGCTCCATGCTAGCCCGTCCTTTCTCCTCACCCTCCTCATGAGGCATCATGATAGCATCCTTCGTCCACCACGCGCAGCTGACAGACACGAGAGACGGTAAGGGGACAGCGCAGAAAACACGGGCCCGTTCGTCTCGTCGCTGCCCGACCTCGCGAGGAAGTCCAGCACGCGAGCAACGAGGGGCGACCGCGAGCGAGCGGTCGCGCCGTCCGGCCTCGCGAGGAAGCTCCGGGCTTCGAGCGCACGGCCCAAGAAGTATCCGAATGCGAAAGGAGCCACAAACGCGGGATCGGACCGACAACGCAGTCCGACCTCTCGAAAACGCGGCACGGCATTGTGCCTTTCCAAGTCGAAAACGCTCTCGCGAGAGAAGATCGCCGCACCGCGGCCCGCTTTGCGCTTCCGGCAGCCGCCTGCGCTTCCGCTGCGCGTCCGGAAACCCAACGTCCGCGCGGCAACACGCCCCTCTCCGCATCCGCAGCCCTCCGCACAATCGCGATCCCCCAGCCACCGCGTGCCCGCACGCCTCCCCCACTTTCGGGTATCTTCGGCGTTTTGCCTGAACGCAGGCAGTATACCCGGTTCCGCGCGATGCACGCGCCGCATCGTAGCCCTATGATGAGAAACGTCCGTCAAAGTTGCGCGGAGGGAGCGCATGCGGACTGACCGCGCCGATGAGTCGTGCGCGGCCGCACAGCGAAGGAGGAACCATGGGAGAGAACATCGTCGGCGGAAACGCCATCAGCCGCCGAAATTTCTTGGCGGGGATCACCGCCACAGGTGCGCTTGCCGCAGCCGGAGCGCTCGCAGGATGCGCGCCGCAGACTGCGTCCGAGGGCGGCAAGACGGGCAAGCAGAACGCCACCACGCAATCAAGCTGGCGCGACAAGCCCGAGATGCCCACCGACATCGCCGAAACGCTCGAAGCCGACCTCGTGGTGGTAGGGGCCGGCAACGGCGGCCTCGTTGCCGCCACGACGGCCGCCCAGAACGGTGCGAAGGTCATCGTGCTCGAGAAGGGCGGTGCGATCGCCATGGCGCGCGAAGCCATCGGCGCGCTCAACTCGGCACTCGAGCCCGACCATCGCGAGGACGTCCCCACGTTGCTCAACCACGCGAACCAGACGCAAGCCGGCGATGCCAACATGCTCATGTACAAGACCTGGGCCGAGAAATCCGGCGAAATGATCGAATGGATGAAGGAAACGCTCGAGCCCAAAGGCATGCTGTTCCCATTTGAGTGGCACAAGCCCGACGACGAACACGCCTACTACCCCGCCATGTGCTACAACCCCTGCCTGAACGAGTACAACCCCGACGGCCCCAATTACGGAGCGTACATGCATCTCGAGGTCATGCACGAGGTGTTCCAAGAGCTCGGCGGCGAGATCCTGTTCATGACGCCCGCCCAGCAGCTCGTGCAGGACGAGTCCGGCACGGTCACCGGCGTCATCGCCGAATCCGACGACAGGGGAACTATCCAAGTGAACGCCAAAAACGGCGTGATCATCTGCACTGGCGGCTACGGTGCCAACACCGAGATGCTCAACGACCTGTGCCCCGGCAATTCGAAGTGGTGCGGTCTCACCAGCGCAACAACCGAAACGGGCGACGGGATCCGCATGGCGCTATGGGCGGGCGCCGAGCTCGAAGCTGGCGGCGCATGCATGATCTGGAACCGCGCCATCCTTCCCGACGGCTTCGAGTTCACGGATGAACGCGCAGGCGGCGAGATCTTCCTACCCGGCAGCCAACCGTTCCTCCATGTGAACGCGAACGGAGAGCGCTTCATGAACGAAGACCAGTGCTATCCCATGAGCTATGCCGCCGGCGCGAACCAACCCGGCCACTACTCTTGGATCGTTTGGGACGGCAGCTATTGGGAGGATATCGAGAGGTTCGACACGTGCGGTTGCTCCCGCCTGTTCCCCGCACCGTCAGGCACCGCGTTCAACGCCGATGTGTACGACTGCGAGGCCATGAGCAAAGAGCACCTCGATTCGTTCTGGCTTGCCCCGCAGATCGAGAGCGGCGCGCTTAAGAAGTGCGACACCCTCGACGAGCTGGCCGAGGCCATGGGCTTCGACGCAGATCGAACCGCCACGTTCAAGGCGAATGTCGAGCGCTACAACGAGCTGGTGGCCGCCGGCGAAGACACCGATTTCGGCAAGCCGGCCTACCGCTTGAGCGCCGTCGACGAGCCGCCTTTCTATGCAGCGCGCATCGCCGGAGCTTTGCTCGTGACCACCCACGGCGTGATCACCAACGTGAACTCGCAGCCGCTGCGCACCGATGGCAGCGTAATCGAAGGCCTCTACGTATGCGGAAACGATCAGGGCGGATTCTACCCGCACAACTATCCGAGCAACTTCACGGGCATCAACGCGGGCCGTACCGCCACGTTCGCCCGCATCGCAGCCAAGCACGCTTTGGGCGTCGCGTAAGCGCGTAGCGCCAACTCTCACGTCCTGCCTTTTGAAAGCCTGGCCCTCGGCATAACTATGCTAAGGGCCAGGCTCGCCCGCGCCAACCCGCGCGCCTGCCCTTCCTCGAGAGGGGCAGGGCGTCTGCCTGCGAAGCTTCCCTTCCCAATCTTTCAAATCTTTATATAACTGGAAACAGCATGGACAAAAGGCGAACTATCTCCAGATTTTGCCCGGAAAACAGGGTCCCAACAGCAGGCTTCTCATAATGCCTGATGAAAGGAACGCATAATTGATTATTTTGATTCGAGGGTAGAGAAACCGTGAGTTTTGTCCACGCAACGAATGATCCACCGTCAAACCGGAGTCGGCAAAGGCCGCTCCAACCCGCCGCGCAAAACCCCGCCGACATTTGGAAGGCGCTCGAGTCCAACGAGGCGGCCTAATCTCGCCCGGTCGCACGAATCCCGATCCGAAATCTGGCGAGTCCGTGCCCGCATCGGTCTCGACTTTGCGCCGAAACGAGCAGAAATCGGGGAAGAGCAATTCGTCCGGCGAGCAATCCTCAAGCACCCCCCCCCGGAAAAAGCGGCCGACCGCAAGCAACCTAAAACGACGCTGCTCTAAGCGCCCCTTTAATGCACCAAATCGATGAGCTCTTGGCGGGTGTGCACGTCGAGCTTGGCGTACACGTGCTTGGCATGGGTGGCGGCCGTCTCGCGCGAGATGACGAGGGCGTCGCGCACATAGGGGATGGAGCGCCCGCGCGCCAGCAGGTCGAACACCTCGGTCTCGCGCGGGGTGAGGCCGCCGCGGCGGGCGAGCTCGAGGATGCGTGCGGTCAGCTCGTCGGTGTCGTCGGCACCGGAGGGCGCCTCGTCAACGCTTCCATCATCCGATTCCATCGTCTCCCGCTTTGACCTGGCATCGCGCAGTGCGACATCCTCATTGCCCGCCGCGCCGAACGCAAACGCACGGCCATCGCTGAGCACGAACATGGTCGCGCTCACCAGCAGCGTAATGGACACGGCAGCCACCTGCTCGAGCGAAAAGGCCCCCTCCGCCACACCGGGCTCGACCAGCACGAGCGCCACCACGCCCAGCAGATCACCGAGATGCACGAAGATCCATCCCAAACCGTACGATTGCACAGGAGTGGCCGCCCCCTGCACGGCATAACGTGCGAAGTACATCTGCGTGATCAGGCAGAACGCGAAGCGCGCGGCAATGGCCACCACGTAGGCGACGTACGCGCCGGCGCTCTCCCCCAGCACGATGAACGCCGCAAAACCCACCACGAGCGCCGGGCACATCCACCGGTACAGGAACGACAGCGACACACGGCGCGGCCCAGCCGTAGCCGACAAGCCTACCATCAGCATGAACACGATACTCATAACGAGCGTCACCTGGGAGGCTGTCGCGTCGCGCCCCGACGCCTCCGACCAGAACGATCCCTCCACGCACACGAACAGGCATGCCGCGAGGATGCCGAACCCGGCGCGCCCCATCGACTTCAGCACGCGCGGCAGCCCCTTGCGAGCGCTGTCGTGCGCCTCGGCGAACGCGCGCTGCTCGGCGGCGCCACGATACTCGGCAGTGGCGTCGCGCGCCTGCGCATCGCGCCACGATAGCAGCAGGCACAAGCCCGACATCAGAGGAAACGCCGTCACCACCACGAGCGCCATCCAGCCCTGCATCGCCGAGACCATCAGCACGAGCACGGCGGCCGCCACCGCCGACGCGGGCGCCAAAAACTCCACTTCCTCCTGCGTGACCTTCGCGTAGTACTCGCCCCACATCACCCACATGAAGCCGCTGCCGAATCCCGTGAGCACCGCGCCCACCACGAACAGCGCCGCCGTGGCGCCGAAGTCGGGCAGCTCGCAGAACAGAAGCGGCGTTGAGACCGCCGTGGCCAGCGGCGCGATCCAGAACAGCGCCGCATGCTGAGTGGGCGAGCCCAAGCGCTTCTCCATCACTACGATGAGCACGAGCATGACCACCGACATGGACACGGGCAGCCCCGTGAAGAACAGGTCCCAGCCCGCGCCGCCGCCCGCCAGCGACGAGGCCTCCGCTCCGGTGTAGCCGCTCACCGCATTGGTGTAGAACACGCAGAACACCCAGGCCAAAAGGAACGCCCAGCCCAAGCGCCGCAGCGGCGCGAACCGCTCGACCGCCTCCACGAGCGACCGCTCGCGCCGTCCTTGCGCGCTTTCTGCCATGCGCCCCGTCTCCCTTCACCGCCAGTCACATCCCGCCTTTGTACCACACACCGACCCATATGGCAAAAAGCGCCGCCCCGCCCCGGGGGGGGCGGGCTTGCGCGCCACGAGTTTCATCTCCAACTTGAAGCCCTCGCCGCCGCCAGAAGCTCGATGACCTCTTTCAGCTGCGCGGCGGGCGCGTCGGCCGTGCCGTAGCTGGCCGCCGCGCAGCTGAAAGAGGTCATCGAGCTTCTGG